>CALXVV010000001.1 GCA_944392205.1 uncultured Alphaproteobacteria bacterium
TATGATGATGCTGTAGCTGCCGATGTTAAGGCTCAGTCAGCCAAGATTGAAGAGGCAATGACTGCAGTAGATAGCGCTATTAGCACCTTGCGTAACTGGGCATCTGAGTTTGGTAACAACTACTCAATCGTCCAAAGCCGTGAGAGCTTTACCGAGAACCTGATTAACGTATTGACCGAAGGTGCCGATAAATTGACCTTGGCCGATATGAACGAGGAAAGTGCCAATATGTTGGCTCTGCAGACCAGACAGCAGTTGGCTATTAACTCTTTGTCTTTGGCTTCACAAGCAGCACAGTCAGTACTGCAGTTGTTCTAAGCTTAAGGCTAAAAAAGTAATCAAAGGGCAGTGTCATACAAAGGCACTGCCTTTTTTCTTGCAAAAAAAAATCAGTCGTTTAATAATAATCAAAAGATAGAAGTTTATTATGGAAAACAAATGAAAAAGATATATCTGAGTTTGATTTTTTGTGCAGTACTGGCTTCTCATGCCCATGCAGCAGACGAAAGTGGCCTACTGTCGTTATTTGAAGGTACGCCTGAGGCAGAAAAAACGGCATCAACATCTACAGAAGAAAAAGAAGATGGTATTTTTTCTTTTTTAAACTTTAAGAAACCTCAAAAAGAAGAGCCCAAACTGAATGTGGCAGACGAAAAAAGGCTCTCTCCCCTGGAACAAACCACAAAATTAGCCGATGAAGGCGATGTAAACGCACAATTATTGCTTGGCTATTCATATTTATATGGAGAAAACGGCGCAGAAGTCAATTATGATAAATCTTTTGAATATTATGCCAAAGCCGCCATGCAAAATGATAGCGTAGGCTTAAATAATCTTGGTAGCCTTTATTATAGTGGGATAGGGGTTAGCCGGAGTTCCGCCAAAGCAGCAATTTTATTTGAAAAAGCGGCCAATTTGGGTAATGCGGAAGCAGCCGTAAATCTCGGCTTTATTTTAATCAGTGGCAACGGAGCCAAGAAAAATCCATCATTGGCAATGGATTATTTTGAAAAAGCGGCTGCGGCCAAAAACCCAACGGCTGAGTTTATGCTTGGATATGCTTACTACACGGGTAAATTGCGTCCGCAAGATTATAATAAGGCCGCCCCACTGATTAAAGATGCCGCAGCGGCAGGATTTGATGAGGCGCAATACACTTTAGCTCAAATGTACATAAATGGTTTAGGCTTTCCGCAAAACTACGGAAATGCAGTAAAGAATTTAAAATTAGCTGTTGCGCAAGGTAGCGTGGAAGCTATGATGGCTCTAGGAAATATCTTGGCTCTTGGTGAGCAATACACCAAAGATGTATACGTTGCTCATGTGATGTTTAACTTGGCGGCTGTCAGAGGAGTCCCCGGCGCGGCGGACCGACGCAGTGTCTTGGAAGAAAAAATGAAGATCGACGAGATCTTGCAAGCCCAAAGTGAGGCTGAAAGATATAATCCAAAGCCAAGTGAGCTCAGTAACTATATTCGTCAGACTTTTGGAACCAATGTTAGATATTATATCGATGAGGCAAAATAAAAAAAAGCCTGCTTTTTAAGCAGGCTTTTTTGTATTTGAAAGATTAACTTATTTCTTCTCTGCAGCTTTTTCGGCAGCTTTTTTTGCCATAAAATTCTCCAGCCAGTGAATATTGTATTGTCCATCAATAAACTCGGCCTGAGAAATAATCTCTTGCTGCAACGGAATAGTTGTTTTGACACCGTCAATAACAAATTCCTCCAAGGCTCTGCGCAAGCGCATCAAGGCAGCATTACGTGTCTTGCCGCTGACAATCAATTTGGCAATCATGCTGTCATAAAACGGCGGGATTGTGTAGCCTGAATAAATTTCAGAATCCACGCGAACCCCAAGTCCCCCCGGAGCGTGCCACTCGGTAATCTTGCCGGGGCAAGGAGCGAAGGTTTCTGGATCTTCGGCGTTGATACGGCATTCAATGGCATGCCCGCTGAAGGTAATGTCATCTTGAGTATAGCCAAGCTGAGCACCGCTCGCGATTCTGATTTGCTCTCTGACAATATCAATGCCGGTAACAGCCTCGGTAATTGGGTGCTCCACTTGCAAACGAGTGTTCATCTCCATAAAATAGAAACGCCCATCTTCAAACAAGAATTCCAAAGTTCCGGCATTTGTGTAACCGATTTTGGCAATAGCGTTGCGAACAATATTTCCAATTTCCTCGCGCTGCTGTTGGTTAAGAGCCGGAGAAGGGGTTTCCTCAATAACTTTTTGGTTATTGCGTTGGATAGAGCAATCACGCTCACCCAGATGAACAACATTGCCATACTTATCAGCCAACACCTGCATTTCGATATGGCGGGGTTTTTGCAGATATTTTTCCATATAGACGACATCGCTGGGGAAAGAAGCCTTGGCTTCAGCCTTGGCCATGGTGAAAGCCTCACCGATTTCATCATCGTTGAAAGCAATCTTCATACCCTTACCGCCGCCGCCGTCTTTGGCTTTAATGATAATTGGGTAACCGATTTTGTTGGCCCATTCCTTGGCGTGTTCAACACTTTCCAAAGCCGGAGAACCGGGGGTTACGGGCAGGCCGGCCTCTTCGGCAGCCTTACGCGCGGTGATTTTATCACCCATCAGGCGCATTTGTTCAGCGGTAGGGCCGATAAAGGTGATTCCGTGAGATTCGACCATCTCGGCGAAATCTGCGTTTTCGGATAAAAAGCCAAATCCCGGGTGAATAGCATCTGCACCGGTAATGAGCGCGGCAGAAATTATGGCAGATTTATTCAAATAAGAGTCTGCAGAGCGAGCGGGTCCGATACAAACGGCTTCATCGGCCAAGCGGACATGCATGGCGTTTGCATCAGCCTCAGAGTGGACGGCAACGGTTTTAATACCCATTTCCCGACATGCTCTGTGGATGCGCAAAGCAACTTCCCCACGGTTAGCAATCAAAACTTTTTCAAACATATGCAAATCCTATTATTATTCAACAATAACCAGAGGCTCGCCGTATTCAACAGGATCTCCGGCTTCAACCAAGATTTTTGAGACAGTGCCGCTCTTGTGGGACTTGACGGGGTTAAAGGTCTTCATTGCCTCAATCAAGCAAACGATATCACCTTCTTTGACCTGATCTCCGACCTTAACATAGTTAGGAGAGTTAGGATCTGCGGAGAGATAAACCACGCCCACCATCGGAGATTTTATTGCGTTCGGGCTCTTGGAGTAGTCTTCCTCAGCAGTCGGTGCCGGAGCAGCCGCAGCTACCGGAGCCGGAGCGGCAGGAGTAGCAACGGGAGCCGGCTGAGCAGCAGGAGCCATAACCTGAACAGGGGCAGCAGCACCTTGAACATTGCGGCTCAAGCTGATGCGGCAGCCTTCATCTTCGTATTCGATTTCGGTTAAGTTGTTTTTATCAAGAATTTCGGCCAATTTGCCGATAACTTTGGTATCTAAAGGTGTAGACATGAGTTTTTTTCTCACTTTCTTTAAGTTTATAACACAAAAAATAAATTCCTCTCATTGGTAGCGCTTTTTGAGCAAAAAAACAACAAAAATCTTCAATTTTTACCAAAAATTGCTCAAAAACACGAAAAAAACAGCAAAAAATGCGCTTTTTTGCAAAAAGTATTACTAAGGTGTGGATAAGAAACTAAGCACCGGCGAATGGCATAAAAAATGCATAAACCAACATCAACTGCAATTTATTTAAATAAGGGATGAAGATGACAGAATATTTGTGGCTTTTTTATGCGTTGCTTTCTGCTGTCGCGGCGGCATTGGTTAGCGTTTTTGGCAAAATAGGCCTGCAAGGAATAGATTCCGGTGCGGCAACGGTAGTGCGTGCGGTAATTATGGCACTCTTTTTAATCATTGTTATGTTAGCGCGTCGGTCTTATGACCATTTGGGCGAGATATTTGCTAACCATCGAGCTTTGTTTTTTATAGTGGTGAGCGGTATTGCCGGTGCGGCATCTTGGTTATTTTATTTTATGGCGCTAAAATACGGCAAGGTATCGCAAGTGGCACCGGTTGACAAACTGAGTGTCGTGCTGGCGGCAGTGATTGCGGCCGGATTTTTGGGCGAAAGTGTTTCTGTACTGAGCTGGAGCGGCATAGGCTTAATCACTGCCGGCATTATTTTAGTCGCTCTCGGGTAAAACTGGCACGCATTTTGCATATAAACAAACAGGAAAAATTTTTTTAGGTGGAAAGCCATGGAAATTAAAGACATAAATAATGCAACAACAATTCAAGCTTTGTTTGCCAAAGCGGTAGCCGGAGTTTCTTCTGGGCAAACATTAGGGTCTGGTTTTGCCAGCTTGGTCAGCCAGGTCGGCGATATGGTTTCTGCCAATAATAAAGATGCTGCAAATGTTCAAGAAAATACGGTTGTCGCGGATAATAGCCCCGCTGAGAAGGCTGAACGTCCCGATGTAAAAGATAATAAAGAGCCGGATAAAGCCCGTCCGGAGAAGAATGAAAAGGTCGATGTCGCAGAAAAACCGCAGGATCGTCGCAAGCAAAAAAGCGTAAAAGAAGATGCTCCTGTTCCAACGCAAGAGTCTGCCCCAATGGCAAAAACAGCGGAAGTTGCTAAGCCGGAGGCTGTGGAAGCAGCTGCAACTGTTGCAGCTGAGGCTGCGCCGGTGCCGGCAGAAAATGCCGCTCAAGTAGCAGAGGTTTTGCCTGCCGCGACAGAAGCCGGCGCTATTGCAATAGTCAATGATGCTGAGGTTGTGATGATGCCGGATGCAGAGGTCGACTTGAGTACATTGGCAAAAATGCCGACAGTAACGGTTTTTGACCAAAACAGCGGCGAGGCTGTATCTATGACCGGTGCAGAACTGGTGGCAAAAATTCAGCAAGCCTCAGAGCAAGGAAATTTATTTGAGCTTCCCAGCCAGGAAGTTGAGCAGTTTGCAAGCCTGATTCCTGCAGAAGTAGAAGTTGATGAAAAAGGCAATTCCAGAACGGTTGCAAAAAATACAGCTTCTTTAGGAGAGGGCGTTTTGGTTGCAGACGAGGCACTGGCGGAGCAGGTAGAGGCATTGGACGCCAAGCTGGGCGATGCTCAAAAAGTAAAAGTCAGTGTTGATGTAAAAGAGGAAAAAATTTCCGCATTGAATGATAAGGCCATTGTTCAAGACAAAGTAGCCTTAGATGAAATCGTGGCATCCGCTCTTAAAGAAAAAACAACAAGCGACAAGCAGACACAGATTGTAAGTGGAATGTCTCCATCTCAGCCGTCTCACACACAAGCGGCTAATAATGCCCAGGTTCAAATGCCTCAGGCGGTTAACCCTATGGCAGCCTCAGTGGCAAGTGCCGGAGCGGATGTTGTGAGCGGGGCAGAGAGTGCAAAAGTTTCTGCAGTTGAAGGCATCAGCTCTGCCGGAACAAACAACACGGCACTTGGAACAGCGGCTTTGGCCGGCAATGCTAAGGCAGAAGGTCGGGCGCAAACAAGCGAGACTTCTTTCCGCGATATCTATAAAGGGATGAGCAAAGAAGTTATAGATCAAGTTAAAGTCAATATTACCAAATCAGCCGTTAAGGGTGTCGATAATATTGAGATAAAACTAAAACCTGAAGATCTGGGGCATATTGAAGTAAAAATGCAAATTTCCAAAGACGGCAAACTGCATGCCCACATAATCTCAAGCCGTCCGGAAACAATGGAAATTTTGCAACGAGAAGCCGGAAATTTAGAAAAAGCTTTTAATGATGCTGGTTTTGATATGGATTCCGGGTCGTTGAGCTTCAGTTTTCGCGAGGGGAGCGAGAGCGGACAAGATAAGAATTCTGAGCTTCGCAACTTCATCGGCAGTGTCATGGAGCACGATGCCGAGAGTGAATTGGCCGGCAACGATAATTTAGAATGGACACCGGCTCAGGGGCTGAATATCAGGGTTTAATTTTTGGGGAGAACGACCATGGCAACAGATATTAGCGCAATTACCAACACAGTTCAAACCGGGGTAAGCACGACCAACTCAAGCAGTCAGACCTTATCTGCGGACATGAATACATTCTTAACTCTGCTGACCACACAGTTAAAATACCAAGATCCGATGGATCCGATGGATACGGCTGAATTTACCAACCAATTGGTACAATATTCAAGTGTAGAACAAGCCATTCAAACCAACAGCAAATTAGATACATTGTTGAGTTTGAATTTGTCAAACCTTGGTGCTCAGGCTGTTTCTTATATTGGCAAAACCGCTCAAGTCTTGGGCGATGTAATGCCCTTGGAAGGCGGCAAGGCCAAAGCGACCTACACATTCAACAAAGATGTGCTCTCATCCACCATCACCATTAAAGACATGAGCGGTAATGTTGTTTACACAACAACAGGTGAGACCACTTCCGGCACCCACGAGTTTACTTGGGATGGCAAAGACAGTAACGGCAATCAGCTTGAAGACGGAGCCTACCAAATCATCGTCAGCCCCAAAGTTGCAAATGGAGAGGCTCAGGCCACGGTTACGACAACGATATTTGGTAAGGTTACCGGTGTGGCCAGTGATGAAAACGGAATTTACATTGGTCTCGGTGATGCCGTTACCGCCAGCCTTGGTGATATCCTTACCATGCGCAATGATGATTATTTTGATAAAGTCAACACCGGTAGCAACTCCGGCTCAGAAGCAGAAGGCGAGGGAGGAGATACCGAAGAAAATGAAGGTTCAGAAGGAACCCAAGAAACAAGAATAATATAATTATAAAAGTTTTAGGAGAAAGAAAATGAGTATTTTTGGTGCAATGCAATCGGGAATTTCAGGTTTGGCAGCTCAGTCTACCGCGATGGGTGCCATTTCTGATAACATTTCCAACGTAAACACTATTGGTTACAAAAACACTTCGGTTGCCTTCTCAACTTTGGTAACCAAGCAGACCTCAAGCTCGCATTATTCCCCCGGCGGTGTTCAACCGGCCTCCAAACAGGGAATTAATGTTCAAGGCTTGCTGGCGTCTAGTTCATCAAGCACGGCTTTGGCCATCAGCGGCAACGGTTTCTTTGTTGTAAACTCTGCGGCCAATCCCGGTGAAGGTGATGTTTGGGCATATACCCGTGCCGGTGACTTTGATATTGATAACAATGGTTATCTGAAAAACACCTCAGGCTTTTATTTGCAAGGTTGGTCACTACTGCCGTGGGATGGCAATGCCAACGCCACAGTTGTTAATATCAATGGTATCAACTATATGAAGGCCTACTATGATTCTCAGGGCAACACCGTTTATATTAACGATAACATTGTGGATTCGCGCAACCTTCAACCGATCAACCTGTCAACGATTGGTGGATCGGCATCACCGACACAGCAGATTAGCTTTGGAGCAAACCTGCCGTCAGGAGATCCGATTTTCAGCGCCTCCAACCCGACAGCCGGTGGTCGCCACTCTGTCAATGCGCTGATTTATGACAGTTTGGGCAACGCCAGCAATATGAATTTGACATTTACCAAAGAAAGTTCAAACACTTGGGGCATGTCGGCTTCTCTGCCGAGCGGAGCAGCAACAGTAAGCCTGAGCGGAACCAGAGAAAACTCTAAAGATGCCGCATCAGATATTTACTACGCCGCAGGACAACTCGAATTTAGTTCTATACCTGACAATGGTTCTGTTATCACAATTACGGATAATCAGACTGGGCAGACCTTTAATTTTGAGTTCGTCAGCACTCCTGGAGGCGCGGCACAACCCGGTAACATCAAGGTTGATATTTCAACCGGAGTCGTTTCTACCAGTGACTTAACGGATAAATTTGTTGAAGTAATTCAGGCTAATATGCCCGGAGCCAACAGATTCAGCGCTAATTCCAATGCTGTGTTCATTGAACAATCCGTTGGCGGTGGTTCATTAACAATCAATGCCAGCAAGACTTTAGCTTGCGTCCAATCAGCCGTAAATCCGGATGATACGGGCGTTGCATCTGGTATATTCACCATCGATGCTATTGACGATGAGCTAAAGAATACGGCCACCGTAAGCTTCACCAGCACCACCTTGGCTGACTACCTGGATTCGACTTTCAGTATCAACGGTCAGGAATACAGCTTTGTTCAAGCTGATCCGGGTCAATACGAAATTGATATTCGCCAGGCCTTGAACACTGATGGCACGGTCAACCCGACATTGTTGGCAAATTTGGTTGCCAGTGCAATCAAAGCCAACATCACCGAACCTGGTCGTGTTTCAGCCAGTGGTACGTCGGTACAATTTATCCCGACTTCAACTGGTTCTGATTTATCAATAGATTTCCGCCAGTCTGCTGATGTTATTGCCGGTACCGGACGTAATGGTGACAATACGACTTTTGCAGATTTGACCACCACAGCAATTACACTGTCTAACAGTTTCAAGGTCAACAACACTGAGATTGAATCTGGTTCAATTGTTCCGGCAGTAAAATTCAATGCCGATGGTACGCCGAAATACTTCTTCGTCGATTCGATGGATATTGAGTGGGCCAACGGTGCGCAGAATATGACCGGAGAATATGGCCAGGGAACTCCGATAAGCTTAATCATGGGTAACGTTGGTACCAATGATGGCCTAACCAGCCTATCAGGCAATTTCAATACCAACTACATTAAGCAAGACGGAGCCAAATTCGGAAGCTATGCCGGAGTAAGCGTAGATGAAAGCGGCGTTGTTACCGCCTTGTATGATAATGGTGAAACCCGCCCGATAGCAATTCTGCCATTGGCAACTTTCTCTAACCCGAATGGTATGAGCGCTTTGACAGGTAATGCTTGGATTGAAACGGATTATTCCGGACAAGCCTTGTTGAAGATGGCCAATACCAACGGCGCCGGAGAGGTTACCTCAAACTCACTGGAGCAATCTACGGTAGATTTGGCCACTGAGTTCTCCAACATGATTATCACCCAGCGTGCATATTCAGCCGCCACCAAGATTATCACGACGGCAGATGAGATGCTGGATGAATTAACCAGAATGACCTAGGCCTAATGCTTAGAATAAGTAAAATTTTTTCCTAAAACAAACAACCCCGGCCAAGAATGTGACCGGGGTTGATGATTCAAAAGCGGTGTAGGCAGTGGATATGTTGAAATATGTGTTTCACAAATCAGATTTTTAAGTTAAAGAATAAATAAATGGGGAAAAATTTGCCTACCTTGTGGGCGTATTTTGATTTATCTAAGATATTACAATAGATTGGGGAATCTAGTGAATAATATACTACAAACATTAAAGAATATGTCACCGGGGCGCTTAGCCTCTATTGCCGGAATCATTATCTTTTTGATAAGCTTTTTTGTGTATTTGGGCGTCCAAATGCACTCGACCGAGTATGGCGTTTTATATACGGACTTGGAACTGGAAGATGCCAAGCAAATCGTGGCCAGACTGGAAAGCCAAAATATAAAATACAAACTCCTCAAAAACGGAACGGAGGTTTTGGTTCCCGTAGATGATGTCAACCGGATGCGCGTAGACACTGCAGAGCTGGCACTGGCATCCAAGGGCTCCAATGTCGGCTATGAGGTCTTTGACAATACAGATGCCTTAGGTTCTACCAATTTTGTGCAAAACGTAAATTTAATCAGAGCGCTGGAAGGCGAACTGGCACGGACGATTCGCTCGGTGGATAATATTAAATCGGCAAGGGTGCATTTGGTATTGCCCAAGAGAGAGATGTTCTCAAGAGAGGAGCAAACACCGACAGCATCTGTCGTGATCAAAACCCGGGAAGGAAAACTTGATCCCGAAGCAGTAAAATCGATTCAGCGTTTGGTGGCCGCGGCAGTACCAAAGTTGGATGTAAAAAATGTTTCAATCGTTGATACAGCCGGAAATTTGCTGACCAATGACGATGAGACTGCCCAGCAAAAGCAAAAAAATACCAATAATGAATTGATGCGCTTGGAGCAAGAACGCAAGTTGGCCGAGAAGGTTCAGAATTTATTAGAAAAGAGTGTTGGCCCCGGCAGAGCTCAGGCGCAGGTTACAATAGAAATGGACTTTGACGAAGTTGTTACCAATGAGGAGCTTTATGATCCCGATGGTCAGGTTGTTCGTTCCCAGGCAACCATAAGTGAACAAGGCGCCAGCACGCAAAATGCGGTTCCGGTCAGTGTTGCTCAAAACATTCCCAACGGAGATACGGTAACATCAAATTCCGGTGTCTATGACCAAAATTCGAAAGTTGAGGAGACCATCAACTACGAGATTTCAAAGATTGTTCGCAACAAGGTAAAAAACACGGGAACACTAAAGAGATTAACAGTAGCGGTTTTGGTTGATGGCGTTTATGAAAAAAATGATAAAGGCGAGCTGGTTTATCGCCCGCGGACGGCCGAAGAAATGGATAAGTTGACGGCTCTGGTAAAATCGGCTGTTGGCTATGATGCCAATCGTGGAGATATGGTAGAGGTAGAAAATCTGCGCTTTGCCAGCCTGATGCCGCAAACAGAAGAGACAGAAGAAGTTTTGTATATGGGCTTCACCAAGTCAGAGCTGATGCGTATGGCCGAGGGCTTAGGTGTAGCAATTGTGGCGATATTGGTTATCTTACTGGTAATTCGCCCATTGATAAACAATGCTTTCGAGCCGTCATCACCGACTGCATCCGACAAGCTTTTGAGTGGCAGCGAGGATGATAACTTGTTGTTGTCAAACTTCTTAAATGATGAAGATGAGAATGTTGATGAGCTTATCAACTTGAATAAAGTCGATGGCCGAGTCAAAGTATCCTCTTTGAAGAAGCTCAACAACCTGGTAGAGAAAAATCCGGAAGCGGCGGTCAATGTTCTCCGCTCATGGCTGTATAACAATGATAACTAGAGAGGGCTAAAAGATGAAACAAAATGTTATAGATGATTATAATGTCCTCTCCGGACAACAGAAAGCAGCAGTATTAATGCTATCACTGGATGAGGAGCGCTCAGCCTCGTTGTTTGCAATGATGGATGATGAAGAGATAAAAGAATTATCTGTTATCATGGCAAGTTTGGGCAAAGTAAACTCCAATGTTGTTGAGCAATTGGTTGCCGAGTTCAATGAAAAGATTTCCAACACGGGTAACCTGATAGGAACCTATGAAAGTACGGAAAGATTGCTGGCCAAAGCTTTGGATAAGGACAGAGTCTCTGTAATTATGGAAGAGATCAGGGGTCCAGCAGGCCGTACGATGTGGGATAAGCTAGGCAATGTAAATGAACATGTTTTGGCCAATTACCTGAAAAATGAATACCCGCAAACGATTGCTGTTATCTTATCTAAGATTAAAGCCGAGCATGCAGCGAAGGTGATCGCATTGTTTCCTGAGAATTTTGCAATGGAAATTGTTATGCGTATGCTGAGGATGGATTCGGTCCAGAAAGAAGTTTTGGATGGGTTGGAAAAAACTTTGCGTAAAGAATTTATGAGCAACTTGTCGAAATCGACACGTCGCGATTCGCACGAGCTGATAGCCGATATTTTCAACTCATTGGATCGCAACACAGAAGCCAGGTTTATGGAAGCGTTGGAGGAGCGCAACCGTGAGAGCGCCGAGCGCGTCAAGTCTTTGATGTTTACATTTGAAGACCTCATCAGAATTGATAACCAGGGCATTCAGGTATTGCTGCGCAATATTGATAAGGATAAACTGGCAATTGCCTTGAAGGGGGCATCTGAAACGATTAAAGAGCTGTTCTTCAACAATATGTCTTCACGTGCCGGTAAGATTATCAAAGAAGACATGGATGCGATGGGGCCTGTTCGCCTGCGTGATGTTGAAGAAGCTCAGCAATACATTGTTACTTCGGCCAAAGATCTTGCCAATGCCGGAGAGATTGTTGTAAGCGAGGGCAAGGACAGCGACGAGCTTGTTTACTAATAGGGGAAAGAGTTAGTGGCACAGTATCAGAAATTTATGTTTGATAACTTTGTCATTTCCTGCAACGATGAGGAATGCGTTGCAGAACCTCTTGACGTAAAAGAAGAAACAGAAGAAACCTTAGCCGAGCCGGAAGTTCAGGAGCAAGAGCAGCAAGAAGCCCAGGAGCCTGAGGTTAGCAAAGAAAAGACGGAAGATGTTGCAGAGCCCAAGGAGGAAGAGCCTATAAAACCTAAAGAGCCGAGTTATTCGCAAGCAGAGCTGGACGCAGCAGTAAAATCGGCAGAAGAAAGAGGATACGAGAAAGGCTTTAGCGCTGCCGCAACAGATATTCAAAAGGCAGAGCAAACGGCCTTAGATGAGATAAATAATCGTTTGGTAGCACTGCTAAGCGGGGAGAGTGAAAACAAAAAAGAGGCAGAAGCTTCAGCCCTGAGATTTGCGGTGGAATTAGTTAGAAAATTATTGCCGAATTTGGAAGCAGGCGTTGCCAAAGAAGAAGTTGAAGCATTTTTGGTCGACAATTTCTCCAAGTTCAGAGGGGAGAAAAACTTATCATTTAGTTTTCACCCCGATATGGCGGTAGAAATAGCGCCTCAGCTGTCAAAATTGGCAGAGAAAAATGATTTTGAAGGCAAGATTTCCATTCATAAGGATATCAATATGTCTTTGAGTGATTGCCGGGTAGAATGGAGAAACGGCGGGGTGGAGAGAAACACCGAGGAAATTTTGGGAAAAGTAGAAAATTTATTAAATCAATAAGAGAGAGGGACAATGGACAATAACTTAGAATTAGATGAAATGAAAGAGACCCAAAATCTGGATGATGAACCGATTTTGAGAAAAGACAGCGGCGTTGAAGATTTTGATATTCCGACCTCAACGAGTGACCTGGAAGCCGTATACAATATTCCGGTCAAGGTATCTGCCATTTTGGGCAAGACACACATGACGGTAAGCCAGCTGATGAAACTCAATAAAGGCGCCATCATTGAGCTTGACCGTAAGGTTGGCGAGGCCATAGATATTTATGTAAATAACAACTTGGTGGCCAGAGGAGAAGTTGTTGTGGTAGATGACAAATTGGGCATCACCATGACAGAGATTGTAAAGTCGAACAATAAATAGGGTAAGGCGAAGATATGGAGATATTGATTGTCGGCACCTTAGAAGGCCAGATCGGAGCAGCAAGTAAGATTGCCATAGCTCAAGGTGGCCAGGTTTCTTTGGCAGATACGGTTGAGAAAGCGCTGGAAATTTTGCGCGGCGGCAAAACCGTAGAGCTGGTGATGATAGATGTCAAATTAGACATATACAAGTTCATATCTTCATTAGAGAAAGAGCGCATTAATGTTTTGGTGGTGGCCTGTGGCGTTGCCAATGACACCTCGTTGGCGGTCAAAGCCATAAAAGCCGGGGCCAAGGAGTATATCCCTCTGCCTCCAGACCCGGAATTGATAGGGGCGGTTTTAGCCGCCGCCACCAGAGAAAATCATGCTCTGATATATGGTGATAAGAAAACCGAAAATATCTTAAAAATAGCCAAGCAGATAGCTCCTTCGGAGGCCAGTGTTTTGCTGACAGGCTCATCAGGAACAGGTAAAGAAATATTTTCAAGATTTATTCATGATAATTCTAAACGCGCCAATAAAAAATTTGTAGCGGTCAACTGCGCGGCAATACCGGAGACTTTGTTGGAATCAGAGCTTTTCGGCTATGAAAAAGGAGCATTTACGGGGGCAGTTGCCAGACGTATCGGCAAATTTGAAGAAGCCTCGGAGGGCACCCTTCTTTTAGATGAAATATCTGAAATGGATATTGGTATCCAGGCGAAATTGCTGAGAGCCATTCAGGAAAAAGAAATTGATAGAATTGGTGGTAAAGCGCCGATAAAAGTAAACACAAGGATTATTGCTACCTCCAACCGAGATTTGGAAGCCGCGGTCAAAGAGGGGACGTTTCGCCAAGATTTATACTACCGCTTAAACGTGATAAGCTTGCATATTCCGGATTTAAAAGACCGTCCGGGAGATATCATCGTTTTGGCCAAGCATTTTATCAAGAAGTATTCGGAACTAAATGATTTACCGATGAAAGATTTGTCTGCGGCTTCTGAAAAGGCTTTGATGTCCTATGATTGGCCTGGCAATGTGAGGGAATTGGAAAACACGATGCATCGCTCGGTTTTGATGTCCACCGGGGATGAGGTTGAGGTTGTTTTGCCCGAGAGCGCTCATCACGAGGAGACAGGGGAGGCGCCAGTAGTGGGGCAAACTGTTGCCGGCATGGAAAGAAGATTAATTATAGACACCCTAAAACATACTTTGGGCAATCGTACCACGGCGGCCAATATTTTAGGTATTTCGATTCGCACATTGAGAAATAAATTAAAACAATATCAGGAAGAGGGCTATGATGTTCCCCCTGCAACACTGGGATAAAGATTAGGCTATGGCAGCACCAAGTTCAAATTTATTTAAGAAGTCCTTCAAGGACATGCTGATAGGCTCCACCAAGCGAGGAGATCTCTTCTTTGCGCTGGCCATAATCTTAATGCTGGTAATTTTGATTATGCCGATGCCGGCCTGGTTGTTGGATATTGCTCTGGCATTTTCAATCACCATGTCGTGCTTGGTTCTGATGATGGCGATTTTCATTGAAAAGCCGATAGAGTTCAGTGCATTTCCGCTGGTACTTTTGATAACAACCATGTATCGTTTGGCATTGAACTTGGCCTCCACCAGATTGATTTTATCAAGGGGATATTTGGGGCCTGATGCCGCCGGTGAGGTTATCAAGGCCTTTGGCGGCTTTATCATGGGCAACAGCTTTGTCATCGGCGTGATTGTGTTTGCGATTTTGGTATTGGTAAACTTTGTTGTTATTACCAAAGGTTCCGGGCGTATTGCCGAAGTTGCCGCTCGTTTTGCGTTGGACGCCATGCCCGGAAAGCAAATGGCCATAGACGCAGACCTTTCATCGGGCTTGATTACGGAAGAAGAAGCCAAAAAGCGCCGTGAGGATTTATCAAAAGAAAGCTCATTTTACGGAGCTATGGATGGTGCTTCCAAGTTCGTGCGCGGAGATGCCATTGCCGGTTTGCTGATAACGTTTATTAATATTGTTGCCGGTATTATCATTGGTATGGTGCAAAACGGCATGAGCTTTGCTGCCGCGGGGGAGACCTATACCAGACTGACGGTTGGTGATGGTTTGGTGAGTCAGGTTCCGGCCTTGATTGTGTCTGTTGCTGCCGGTATTTTGGTTTCCAAGGCGGGTATGACAGATTCCACGGATAAGGTTTTGTTTGAGCAAGTTGCAAGCTACCCTAAAGCCTTGGGCATGAGTGCCTTTTTGGCAGTTGCTTTGGGCATGATACCTGGGACTCCGGCCATACCGTTTTTCTTGTTGGCGATATTAACCGGAGCCACCGCCTATTATCTGGATAAGAGGCAAAAAGAGGCCCTGGCTCAGGCGCAAGCGATTATGGAGCAAGAGCAAAAGCAGGGTAAACTGGCCAAAGCGGCAGACGAGCCGATAGCTAATGCCCTGCGGGTAGATTTGATTCGTCTGGAGATTGGTTATGGTTTGCTGCCCCTGATTAATGAGGAGACCAACCGTAAGTTAACGGATCAAATAAAAGCCTTGAGAAGAGCTTTAGCCTCAGAGTTGGGATTTGTAATGCCCTCTATTCGCATTCAAGACAACATGCAGTTGGAAGCCAACGAATACAATATTTACATTAAGGAAGTCAAATCCGGCAAAGGGGAATTGCGGCCAACCCAGCTTTTGGTTATGGATCCCCATGGTGAGCCGATAACCTTGCCCGGAGAGAATACTTATGAGCCAACTTTTGGGCTCAAGGCCATGTGGGTTGACCCATCATACAGAGAAGAGGCAATGTTTAGGGGCTACACGGTGGTAGATCCGGCGACAGTTGTGACCACGCATATTACGGAACTTGTAAAAGATAATATGCCGGAGCTCTTGTCTTATGCAGAGACACAAAAGCTGCTTGATGAAATGGATAAAGAGCACCAAAAATTGGTTAAAGAGCTCATACCGGGTAAAATCAGCCTTGGAGCA
Source organism: uncultured Alphaproteobacteria bacterium (assembly GCA_944392205.1). Lineage (GTDB taxonomy): Bacteria > Pseudomonadota > Alphaproteobacteria > RF32 > CAG-239 > CAZU01. Next base: position 15,917 of record CALXVV010000001.1, read on the forward strand.
CTGCAAAGAGTTTTACAAAATCTTTTGCAAGAAAGAGTTTCTATCAGAGATTTGCCGACAATTTTGGAAGGTATTTCAGAGGCGGTTACCTCAACCCGCAGTCTGATGATGATAACCGAGCACGTAAGGGCAAGACTGAGCAGACAATTGTCCAATGCCTACGCCAACGAGTTTGGCGTCATTCCGCTTGTAACGCTTTCACCCGAGTGGGAGCAAGCCTTTGCGGAGGCGATTGTGGGCGAGGGTGATGACCGCCAACTGGCGATGGCACCATCGAGTTTGCAGGCGTTTATTAATAAGGTTCGCACTGTTTTGGAGGAGCTGGCGGCCAAAGGTGAGACGGCGGTATTGCTGACCAGCCCGGCCATACGTCCGTTTGTAAGATCGATTATTGAGCGTTTCAGACCCTTAACGGTGGTTATGTCGCAAAATGAGATTCATCCCAAAGCCAAGATAAAAACGGTAGGACAAATTTAAGGTATGAAGGTCAAAAATTTTATCGGGGCAGATATCAATGATGCCATGCTTCAGGTCAAATTGGAGCTTGGCAGTGATGCCATTATTCTGTCGCAAGAAAAAGTTGAAGAAGGCATAAAGATAACGGCAGCTTTGGATGATAAGATAGATTTTGACTTTGATGAAAAAGAAGAGATAAAAGAAGTCAAGACCAAAGAGTTTTTTGACGAGAGCGAGCTAAGAAGAGCTCTTGCCTATCACGGAGTGGTAGAAGAGGTTGTATGGCGGATATTGTCTTATTGCCGGGAAGAGGCAAGCAAAAACGGTAATAAGGATCAAAAAGAAATTTTGACCGAGGCCTTAAAAAAAGCATTTTATTTTTCTCCGCTGTTAAAGAGCAAGAATAAGTTTCAGATGTTTATGGGAACGCCGGGGTCTGGCAAATCCACAGCCATAGCCAAGGCAGCCACCCAGGCAAAATTGCAGGGAATAAAAAGTGCCATTGTTAGCACCGATAATATCAGGGCCGGAGCCAATCTGCAGCTAAAGGCTTTTGCCGAGATATTGAATGTTGATTTTTATTTTTATAAAGAGCCTCAGTTGTTGTATAAGTTTTTGCAAGAAGAAGGCGAGAAATTTGAGCGTGTTTTCATAGACACACCGGGGATAAACCCCTTTGTCGCAAGGGAGGTTGACAAAGTCGCGGCTTTTTCAGATACGTTTAAGGGGGACAAGATATTAACTTCCGATGCCGGCCGCAACGTCTTGGAGGCAATAGAAGTTGCCGAGATTTTTAAAGATTTGGGGGCAGGAATGTTGTTGCCGACCAGATTAGATTTAACAAGGCGTATCGGGAGTATGTTAAGTATTGCCGGCAGTTTGGATTTGGCTTTATGCGCAGCCAGCGTCAGTTCATCAATAGCCAATGGTTTGGCTCAGGTAACCCCTTCAGCGGTGGCCGGATTAATTTTGGGATAGAGATAAAGGAGAAGTCAGCTATGGAAAATCAGGAAGAATTAAGAACTGCTCCGCGTTCACCGCTTTCGCGTCCACCCAGAAAAGGCCGCAACATGATAGCTGTTGCCTCCGGCAAAGGGGGAGTGGGCAAAACCTGGTTTTCAATCACTTTGGCGCATGCTTTGAGTTTGTATCGGCAGCGGACATTGCTGTTTGACGGTGATTTAGGTTTGGCCAATATAGATATTCAACTGGGGCTGATGGTGAAATATGATTTGGGCAGTGTCATTTCCGGGGGCAAGACCTTAAATCAGGTGATTCATAGCTATGATAAAGGGCATTTTGATGTCATAGCCGGGCGCTCCGGCTCGGCAGGGTTAGCAAGCCTGCCGATAGGGCGCCTGCAGGTGCTGGGAGAGGATTTGAGCACAGTTGCCGGTATGTATGATAAAGTTATTTTGGATATGGGAGCCGGGGTAGAAAAGCCCATACGTATCTTATCTGGCATGGCAGGCAAGATAATCGTTGTCTGCACCGATGAGCCGACCTCGCTGACAGATGCCTATGCATTTATCAAGATAATGACCATGCAGTACCCCAAGAGTGATATTAATATTGTGGTAAACCAGGCTAATTCTCTGCGAGAAGGGGAGCGGACATATGATATTTTGCTCAAAGCCTGCACAAATTTCTTGAAAATCACACCGCCGCTATTAGGTATCATCAGGAGAGATACAAGAGTAAGAGATTCGATAAGGAATCAGAGCTCAATAATCAACCGTTATCCGACGTCCGAGGCGGCGGAAGATGTTCTACAAATTGCCAAAAGGCTGTTAGCGAATGGATAATATCATATCTTCAACCTTATTGCCGGGAGTAGTTGTTTCAGGAAGCGAGAAGCCGAGTGTGGCACTGCCGGAGCAATTGCCGCAAGGGGTGAAACCCGGTGATGTTTTGATGTTGGAGATATTGAGCCAAACCGATACTTTCAAAAGCGGCGATTTGGTAGAGATGGTGTTGCAAGGACAAGGAAAAGAGGAGAGCCTGATAAACATCAAACTGCAAACCCCGCTAAAGCTGGAAGGCCAAGCGGGAGAACCACGGGTAGTGGCAGCCAAAGTCATGGCAGACGGAAGCTTGCAGTTGTTGCCGGCCAAGGCGCAAGCAGGACAAACAGAGCAGACAACGCAAACAATCCGGTCGCAAAATCTGATCACAAATAACATCACCAACAAATTGCCACAAGCCGAGTTTCAGCCGATAAAAGTTTTGCCTGCGGTTGAAAATCTGATGTCTGAGCTTGAGTTTCCATTGCCCTTAAAAGAGGCGGTGATAAGAGAGCTGCCGCCGGCAGAGATTATGGTAGCCCTAAAAGGCCTCGGGCAGGGAGATATCTTGGATAAGAGCATTTTGGAGCCATTGAAGGAGATATTGCGGCAAATGCCGGAGGCCGCCGCCAAACCCCAAGAGCTAAAAGGCCTGGTGCAGGATTTGGCCCAAACCATCAAAAATTTGAGCGGCAAGAGTTTTGAGGCCCAAATATCCACGCAGCAACAACAAAGCACCGCCACGGTTTTTGAATCTCCTTTGGGCAAAATTTGGAGCGAGCAGCCGCTAAAGCTGCCGGCAGATACGATTTTGCAGCTGGAAGTGAAAAATACGCAAGTATCTGAGCCGATGTCTTGGTTGAAAGGTTTTGCGGAAGATATTGCAAAACTCTTGCCGGCCAAAGAGTTTGCAAGGATAGAGCCGGAGGTTTTGCTCAAAGCCATGCAAACAAAAAATGATAGGTTTCAAGGCTTGTTGAAGGTTTTGGAGCCGCTGGTAGCAAAAGGCAATGAGGTAAGTAACCAAACGGCAGCGGCTGTTTTGCAAAAGCTTCCGGGCATGAAAGCGGATGTACTGCAAAATATGCACGGGCTTTATCGGGCGGCAGTGCAAAAAGACAGCAAACTATGGCTGGGAGATGTCTTAAGCCAGCAGATAACGACAGAAACCCCCAAAGGAGCGGAAACGATAGCTAGGCTTGATAGCTTTGTCTCGTCACTGGTGCGGGAGACGCCGCAGTGGCGGATTATAGAGCTTCCGTTTTTTGACGCTCAGATGTTGCAGCCCTTGCAAATAGCGCTGAAAAAGGAGCCCGAGGAAGAAAAGAAGAAGCAGGCAAAATCGCAAGGCATCAGGTTTGTGGTTAATACGGAGTTTACCAAATTGGGCGCTTTTCAGTTTGATGGTTTTTCGGTTGCGGAAAAAAGGCGTTTTGATTTGGTTATCCGCACCTCTTTGCCGCAAGCTGAAGATTTTTGTGCGGCAATAATGAATTTGTTTAAGAAATCTTTACACGATGTTGATTATAATGGCACCATTAAGATAAATCAGAGAGAGGCTTTCATTAAAGTAGAGAGCGCAGAAGCCACAAGAGAGGGAATGTATGTCTGACGCACTGGGCTATTACCGCATATTAGAGGTTTATGAGGATACAAATGCGGAAATCATCAAGAAAAATTATCGCGACTTGGCAAAAAAATGGCACCCGGACCACAACACAGCCGAAGATGCCATAGAGAAATTTCAACTTCTGGCCAAGGCATACGAGGTTTTGAGCGATGAAGAGAGCCGCTTGTATTATGATTTGCTCTCAGAGGTTTATAGTGAAAATAATTATCCCGAGCTTGAAAATATCCGAGCCTATGACGAGGGCAATACGGGAATAAGGGCGCTATGGCTCAATAAGGTTCGGGGAATGATTTGGAAATATAGAGCCGAAAGAGAGTTAAAAATTTGCGGATTCCGGCAGGCTCTGCAGGTGAGAATGTTGGGCAGCTTGGAGAATTGGTTGTTGGGTTGGTGGCACCCGAAAGCTTTTTTGAAAAACATAAAAGTTTTGGCAGAAGATTGGAAATCACCTTTATCAGAGCAAGAAAGTCTGAGAATATTGGTGCACAATGTTGTGGCCTATCAGCTGCAGGGCAAGCCTGATTTGGCGGTTGCTTCAGCCATCCAGGCTTTGGACTACGCCGGAGAAAGGCTAAAAGGATTGTTGCAGGGCTATATCCGCAGCCAAAAATTGCGCGTAAGCCGCCCACGGCCATGGAATTTGGCGGCCTTGAGAGCGGTGCAGCTGATTGTGCCGGTGGTGATTGTGGCGGCGGCCTTGGTTCCGTTTGGCAGCGGCTATATGAGCGAGAGCGAGCTCTGGAATTGGTTTTCCAAAAAACAAGAGATAGATTACTACCAAGAGGTTCGCTTCGGCGGTGAGAGCAGAAGTGTTGATGACGTGGTTGTCGGCAAGATTTTGAGCATTCCGGTAGACAAGAGCGATATCTCAAAGCTATACCATTTGCAAACGGCAGCCAAGGTAATGTATGGCCCCGGCGAAGACTTTGATGTCTTAAAAGAGCTGCCGGCGCAAACAACGGTGCGCCTAACCGGCAAAACGCCTGACAACGCCTGGTCTCGGGTGATGATAGACAACGGCGAGATGGGCTTTGTACGGGGCGAGGTCCTGGAACAAGGAATTGGGGCCGAGATTCCCTACGGAAGCGAGATTTTCCGCCAATAAAATAGGGTGTTAGTGTTTTTGTCAAATTTTGTGCTTGATTTGTGTTAGAATTTATGCTATAAGGGCAGAACACAAACAGCTATTATTGTGGAGTTTTTATAAAATTTCCTGATCCACAGGGCTGTACATCAAAAACTAAAAAATAACTTAAAAACAAAAAATTATGATGACTATGAACAGACCGTTTGAAGAGATTTTGCAGAGGTTTCCGGACCTGCTCACTGTTGGTATGGAAATGCAGGTAACTGTTATTCCATCATCTGGTGATGAAATCCGCGTAAAAACTTTGGGCGGGTGTTTCGGCACTTTGGTTTCGGAATATGAATTTCCGGTGGGTACCCTCATCACTGTGACGGTGAAGGAGATTGTTGGTTGGAGGCCCGTTTTTGAGCCCACTCAGGAATGGCTGATGACCAGAACACCCCAAAAAGGGCGTGTGGTATTCTCCACACCTTTAGGTGTCGTCATTGAGTTGGCGGAAAATGTTTACGCCGTTTACCAACCAGCGCAAGGACTTTCTGAAGAACTGCAAGCAACCCTCAAAGAAGGTCGAGAGGTTGAGGTGCGTGGTCTTACTAAAACGAGCGAGGGCACCTATGAGGCGCAGACGCTTAATGTGATTCCCGAGGCTGAGAAACCTCAACCGAAAGACCCCATGGCTCCCTGGGATGAGAAAAAAATCACCGATGTTGTTGCCCAAGGCTCGCGCAAGGTGCTTGGCCAAGCAAAACTTGGTAAAGTCATCACCGTCGATGTGACTGGCTCAAAAGCAGCGCAAATGAGTAAGGGCGGTATGGTGACGCTCCGAGAGGGCTATTTCCCGCGAGGTATTGCAAGAGCCTTCGTCCGCGTGGTGTTTATTCCGCAGGACGGGCAGCCTCAAGTAGAATTCGTGAAAGCGGATAACCCCAAGCCTGAGAAACCCGCCCCCAAGGCATTCGTCGCCAAGGCAGAAGATCCAACGGCCGTCGGCTATCGCAACGATGAGGTCGTACAGAAAGCCCGGGAAAATGGCTCTCTGTGGTTTGCAGGTCCCAACCAAATGTATAAGCTTGGGACGAACTACCGGGTGAAGATGGAGGATAACGTCCCTACGTTTGAGGACAAGGCTTACCCAGCCTTTACCTTCAACGTCATCATCGACGATCGCTGCCAAGAGCACATCGCCGATGGTGAGGAAGTTATCTGCCGTGTAAACCATATTTCGCGGCAGAGTCAAACTTCCTTCACCTTCAATGTCTCTGTATTGAAGGTGTTATAAGGAATAGGGTATGAAACAAAGAAGCACTCTTTAAAGGAGTGCTTCTTTGTTTTTTACAAAAGATGAATTTGTTCTATTTTTGCCGCCAGTCCGGTTGCGTCATCCGTTTCAATAAACGTTCCCCACAATTCGCCCATGCCATTGAGCGGCACCAGCTTGGTTCCGCTGTAGCGGCGGCAGAGCCTGTCTATCGGTGCTTGGGTTTCAAAGCCGATAACGCCGCTATAATCCCCGCACATTCCGGCATCTGTCTGATAAGCGGTGCCTTTGGGCAAAATCATGGTGTCGCTGGTCGGCACATGAGTATGAGAGCCAATAACTGCAGATACTCTGCCATCCAGATAATGCGCAAAAGAAATTTTTTCAGCCGTGGCCTCGGCGTGAATATCAACAAAAATGGCATCGATATTGCGCCCAAGCGTATAAGCTTTGAGGAGCTTGTCCATAGCTTGCGCCGGGCAGTCAACCGCTTCCATAAACAAACGTCCCACCACTTCAACCACCAAAATCTTTTTTCCGTTTACAAATTCAATCTCCCTGGCTCCGGTTCCCGGAAGATTTTCAGGATAGTTGAGCGGGCGGACAATTTTTTTGCATTCGTCCAAAAAAGGAATAATCTCGCGCTGGTTCCAAACATGGTCACCGGTTACAATCGCGCCGACGCCTTTCTCCAACAAATCGCGGCAAATGCCGGGCGTCACGCCAAAACCATGGGCGGCATTGTCGGTGTTGGTAATCAAGATATCAAAGTTATAAAGTTCTTTCAGCTTGGCAATATTGTTAAAGACAGCTTCTCTGCCGGGGCGGCCGACCATATCGCCGGTATAGATGATTCGCAAAACGGATTCCTTTTGTTGTTAAAGATGAACACTAAGTTTTTTCTAAAAGAAAACTCCGTTGAAGTCAACGGAGTTTTCCCAAAGTTTCAGAAACCGTTTAGCCGTATGGATACATTCTTATCGAACCGCTTATGACCAAGTGGGCGCCATATAAATAAACCACGATTTATTCAGAGACAGCTCCCTAAAAAATAATGTTGGCTCGGAAGATCTGCGGAAATACGCACTACGCAGTTTCTTTATGCCACAAGGCTACAACAAATTTAATTGAGATGCAAGCAAAATCAACGAATTATTTAAAGAATTTATCTGCTTTGCAAGAGACTCGTCGGTTTCTTTGATTTGCTCAGGAGATATATTTTGCACCACCTGAGGCTGGTTTCCTTTTTTGAGCTCGGTGAGTTCATCAGCCAGCACCAAACCCACCATGGCAAGCAGCATGCTTTCATTAATTTGTTGGCTGCCGCCGGTCAACATTTTAGCCTTTTCATCCAAAATGTTTGCCAGTTGAATAATGCGGAGTTCTTGCCCGTCTTCACAGGCAACGGCATATTCACGAGAGTTAATTGTTATTGTTACCTGAGCCATTTTCTTCCAATACTTTATCTATCTGTGAAATAATGTTATCCATGCGGGAGAGAACATCGGTTGATTTGGCTTGCAATTGAGCCAAAGCGGATTCTTTTTGTTTGAGTTGGTCATCCAAGGACTGCTGCCGATTTTTGAGCTCTTCTTGCTTGGCCTTGAGGGCTGCATGCAAGCTGGCAACCGTAGCACTCAAGTCTGCCAAGGCTTGGCCGGTCATCGGCAATTCAAAATTTTTGCTCTCCATTGCAAATTTTCTCTTTCTAAATTCAAAATATTCTCTTATATTTACGGATATAATAAACAACTAAGCAGGTTTTACAAGCAAATGCCTCAGATTATCCTCAAAATTAACACAGTTAACGATAAAATTTATGATTCAGAAAATATCTGTTGCTATTTGGCAGATGCCTCTTTGCCGGAGAATTCTTTGCAAAAAATAAAAAACTCCGGAAAGTTGTTGTTACTTTTCGGGGATAAGGCTGCAGAGAAGTTAAAACCGCTTGATGCCGATGGCGTCGTTGTTTGGACAGATTCTAAAAAGCCGATAAAAGCTCAGATTCGCCCTCTTCGTGAAAAAATAGGAGCAAAAAAAGCCTTAGGTGTAGTCATTGCCGCCACCAGGCATGAGGCAATGCTTGCCTCCGAGGCCGAGCCGGAGTTTGTGGCTTTTCGCCTGGAAAATAGAGGCCAAGAGGCAGATGTCATCAAGTGGTATAACGAGCTTTTTTTGATTCAGTCAGCCATTGATTTGAGCAGTGGTTTGCAAGATATCAAAGGCCTTGATGTTGATTTTGTGATAATAAATTCATCAGACTATGACGATTTTAGTTGCTAAATGGCAAAGTTTATATTAGTTTGCCAAGTAATTAAAAAGAAAAGATAAGGAGAAAAATAATGAAACAACAAGCAGGTTCAATTCGTATCGGTTGGGTTATTGAGTACAAAAACAAACCCTGGACAGTCACCAAAACCAACTTTGTAAAACCCGGCAAAGGCGGCGCTTTTATGCAGGTTGAGATGAAATCCGTTGAGGAAGGCACCAAAACCAATGAGCGCTTCCGCACAGAAGACATGGTTGAAAAAATGATGGTTGAAACCAAAGACTGCCAGTTTTTGTTTGAAGATTCAAACGGTTTGAACTTCATGGAGAATGAGACCTTTGAGCAATTTTCAATGCCTTCGGACATTTTGGGCGATTCTCGTCCGTTCCTAACCGATGGTATGCAGGTCAAAGCCAGCGTAATAGACGGCAAACCGATATCAATAGAACTGCCGTTGCAGGTCATTTGCACCGTTACTGAGACCGAGCCGGTTATCAAAGGCCAGACCGTATCTTCATCATACAAACCGGCCATTTTGGACAACGGCGTTCGCACCACCGTTCCGCCGTTTGTTGGCACCGGTGATAAAATCGTCGTCGCCACGGCCGATGCATCTTATGTAGAGAGAGCTAAATAATGTCATATATTTCGACTAACTTAAATTTTTTAATTGGCGCGGTCAAAAAAGTCGGCAATTCGCTCACCCGTGATTTTAACGAGATTGAGCAGTTGCAGACATCGCTTCGCGGTCATAAGGAGTTTGCCAAGGCGGCCTTTGAGCGGATGAGCAAAGCCCTCAAGGTTGAACTGCAAAAAGGGCATCCGGACTATGCCTTCATCAGCGGCCGCGAGCCGTTGCCGGCAGGCCCGTGTTTTGCGATTGCGCCATTGGACGGCAGCTTGAATTTTATGCACGGAATTCCGTATTTTGCGGTTTCTGTTGCCGTTATTAATAACGAGCATGTTACTTCCGGTGTAATCTACAACCCGGCCACGTCTGATTTATATTTTGCCGAGAAAGGCAGCGGAGCCTTCAAAGAGGGCTATCGCAACCATGAGCGCTTGCGTGTATCAGCCCGTAAAGATTTGCCGGAGGCCTTGCTTGGCGCCAATAATTCTGCTTTGGCAGATTCGGTTGCCGGTGTTCGTTTGAGTGGCTGCTTGAGTTTGGATTTGGCCGCGGTTGCATCAGGCAAATTAGATGTATTGGTCAGCAGCGAAAATCCGGTGGAGACATATGCCGCAGGGCTTTTGCTGGTAAAAGAGGCCGGTGGATATGTCTATGAATACAACCAAAAAGACATCAGAACCGATGATGAGGCATCTGTTTTGGCAAGCGGCAGTTTAATTGCCGGCAACCCGGAACTCGGTCCCAAACTGTTTGCATTATTGCACAAATAGGAAACAAAAAGAGGGGAGGCTTTTGAGAATGAGGAAGATCAAGGTAGGTTTATTGGCAATGATATTAGGCTGCGGCAGTTCTGTTTGCGCTTTAGCACAAGAAGAATCTGTAATGGTAGACCTTTCTGTTTTGGAAGGTTTGAACAGTGCTCCTGCTGCATATGCGCCGACCGCAACCGAGCCTTTATTTCCGATAGTCAAAAAAGCCCCCAAAGCCAAAAAAGTTTCCAAACCGGTGGTCAAGAAAAGCAAACCTGTGGTAAAAGTTGAGGTAAAGGAAACCAAGACAGCAGTGGCCAAAGAGGAAACGCCAAAGGCAGAAGAAAAGGTTGCCATTCCCCAGCAAATACCGTTTGTAGAAAGTGCAGAGCCGGTTGTTGTTGTAGATGTTGAACCCACATCTGAACCTAAAGAGACAGCAACTCCGGAACAGCAACCGTCCGTTGCCCAAACTTTGCCAGCCGCTCCGGCTATGGCTGAAAATGCTCCTGCGCCAGCGGAAACAGCACCGAAAGCCGAGGAAAATCCTATCCAAACCGAGGCAAAGGTTGAAGTTGCTCCTGCGGAGGCAAAGGCTCCGGCTTTGTTAGTTGAGGATACACCGGCAAGTGTGCAATTGCCTTCACCGCAGGCAGTCAACAACAAATTGACTTTTGCAGCTGATGCCGATGAGTTAAATGATGAGCAAAAGAAACAAATAGATGGAATCATAGCCTCATTTAAAGATGCCAAAAACAACAAGATAGCCATTTATGCCTACAATCAGGAGGAAGGGGATGATGCTTTCAGGAGAAAACGCCTGAGCCTGAACCGAGCTGTTGAGGTCAGAAGCTATCTTTTGCCCAAGGGATACAAGAATTTCAGCATCAAAGTGATAAATGTTGATGCCGCATCAGGTAAGGCCGATACGGTAGAAATAGAGGAATTGGAGCAGTAATTCATCTCAAATTTTTGAGAAAAAAACAAAAAATTAAAAAAATATTTAAATAATGCTTGCGTTCTTTGAGGGATTAATGTATAAGGTCATCAAAATTATGCAAGATTGACCGAATTTTAGGAGTTTTTATAAGATGAAAAAAGGAATTCATCCCGATTATCACGAAATTACATACGTAATGACTGATGGAGAGAAAGTAAAAGTACGTTCCACCTTGGGCAAAGAGGGTGACGTCATCAATTTGGAAGTTGACCCGAAATCTCATCCGGCTTGGACGGGTGTACGTCGTTTGGTAGATACCGGTGGACAACTCTCCAAGTTCAAGAACAAATTTGGTGCTTTCGGCCTTAAGACCGGAGACTAATTTAAGCGATTTAGAGCTTACGATTTATTAACCTACGTCTGGTAGAATCAGGCGTAGGTTTTTTGTTTTGGTAAGAATAGGAAATTCTGATGATAAAGATCACGCATTATGAGGTCTACACAGACAAAGGAGAAGGCTGGCAGTTGGAGGACCGTTTTGCGGCCGAGCAGCGCCAAGATGCGTTTAATTTGGCCAAAGAGAAAGAGGCCGAGAACCGCAAAGTCAAGATAATCAAAGAGATATTTGATGTCCAAGACAATTCTTACCAAGAGAGCGTAGAATACGTCAGCAACCTCAACCGCAAAAAAGGCAATGCCGGCCGCAGTTGGTCAGAAGTCAGCGAAGAAGAGGAGAGTTCTCCTCTGCCGGTAGTTGAAACCTTGTTATCGCGCAACAGCGTGACGGGAGTTTTGCTAAAATTAGTCTTATTGATAACCATAAGCCTTGTCTTTGCAAATTTATTTGTAAGTTTGCTCTTTCCCCTGTTAGAGATTTTTGTGCCGGAAGAAAACAGCCGTCCGGTTTTGTTTGGTGTATTCTTTATTGTCTTTTTGGCCATGTCGGTGCCGTTGTTGTTAAAAAGCATTCCGTGGTATGTTTTTATTCGTGGGCGCAACAAAGAGGTCAAAGAAGAAAAATTCTATGACAAAGCCGAATATTTAATAAAAGCGTATAACCTGAACGATAAAGACCCGATAATAGCCACAGCCTATCCGGAGGCCCCGCTGGAATATAAACAATATATCATTTCCTACTTAAGTGACTTGATTTCGCACATACATTCTCAGAGTGCTCTGCAAAGTAGTTTTTCCAGACTGGGGATTAAGTTGCTGGTTTATGGAGGATGTTTGGAGTTGGCACGCTATTGTGGGCTGACGATGTCAGAAGCAAATTCGCTTTTATACGACGCCTTCAAAATCACCGATGGAGATAAGGCCGATCTGGAAGCGTTTTATGAGGCAAAAAGAACCTATAAAGACAACAAAATAGCCATATTTTTGACAGGCGTCGGCGCGCATCTGATGTCGCAGGTAATAGGGGGAATGCCAATCTCTGAAAATTTATTAAACATTGCATTCAATAAGTGGGAGGCACAAGACAGTGACCCCAAGATAGATAGAGAACCGGTACTTTCAGCGCCACAAGAGGCCGAAAAGCCAAAAGAGGAAGATATTATCAAGATGACATCTGTGAGCATCAAAAGTGATCTGAAATTTGTGGACGAGGGAATGCCAGATAAGGAGCAAAAGGCCATAGATATCAGCTCTCAGATACGCAATATTTTGTTTAACCTGGTAAATAAATATCAAGGAGAGACACCGATAGAGGCCGATGGGATCACCACGGTACATTTCCGCAAATTAAATAATGCGGTAAAATTTGCCATAGAGAGCATAAAAGATATAAACACCTATCACGATGAGCTAGACAACGAGAGTTTACTAATGAGGAATTGCTGTGCCATTACCGATTATAAACCGGAAGAAGAGGTAAACCTCAGTAGTTTTCTTTCAGATATGTTCGAGCATATTTACAGCAATGAGATAGTGATGACCAAGGCCGTTGCCGAGGAATTAAAGGATGGAGAATATCATCTGGACTATTTGGGAGAGAAAAACTTTAAAACTTTGGGCATAACCGAAGAGCTATACAAGATAGTGGATTGAATAAGTTAAAAAACTATTGTGATTTAGGGTGATTTTTGCTATAATAAAAAGGTATTGTTAGAGGAGTAAGGAAAATGTCCAGCATAGACAGCCTTAAGAGCTCGGCCCTAGACGGCAGCAATGCCAAGGCTTGGGAAAAATATGTAACGGATATGAATGATATAGACGAGACCTTTGCCAACGCAAGGGACTTGGGTCATACACGTTTGAATTACTCACGCATCACCGCGGTAGGCACACTTGCGGAATATGATTCGGTTGATATTTACAAGACCACGGTAGACAGCCAGCGAGGCAAGATAGCATTGTCCCTGCGCAACACCAAAGGTGATGATAAAGTTTTAGACCTCTCAAAATACGAAACCTACTTAAATGAGCTGAAAAAGCAAAACGACCCTGAAGGCTACGCCAAAGAACAAGAGGAAAAGCTTAAATTAGAGGCTGAGAAGGGTTTGTTGGCCACCACCGCTCCGGGAATGAGGGTTGAGGTTTATTATGAAGATAAATACGGCCGTCAACAATTGGTTGCAGATAGCGGAGCAGATAAAGAAAGTAAAGAATATGAGGCAATGAGCTCTCTTCTGAAGGGTGAGTATGAGGGTCCGCAAGGGGTGTACTACATTAAAGTAAGCCGCGATGAGGAAACCTCGAGTTCGGAAGAAATCAGCTATGCTGTTCAGGTCAGCATGGGTGAGGGTTTTTCCAACGACTATGTGGCCATTGAGCAGTCTTCAGAAGACACCAAGAATAAAACCACCAGCAAGATGCCTTCAACCACGAGCGCAAGCGGAACCCTTTCATCGGTAAATGCGTTGCAGATACAAGCCACACGCTACCAAGCCACGGCGCAAATGCTGCAGATTGGGTACCTAAACATGGCCAACATATACAACCGCAACAGTGGCAGATAAGAGTTAGAAACAGCCGCAGAAAAAAAGCTTGTATAATTACCAAAGAAAAACTATCCTAAGGGTAGTTTTTCTTTTTATTTAGAGTAGTTGAAAGGAATTTAATAATGACAGCACCTCTTATGCCCAGAGCCACGGCTGTTTGGCTGGTAGAAAACACGACCTTAACATTTCGTCAGATCTCACGTTTTTGCGAGATTCATGAGTTGGAGATTCAGGCTATTGCCGATGGAGATGTTTCAAGCAATATTCGCGGTCTTTCACCGGTGGATAACGGGCAGCTGAGCTGGGAAGAAATTCACCGTTGTGAGGCAGATAAGGCGGCAGATTTGCAGGCAAGCGAGATGGAAAGAAATGTCAAAGCCCGCAACATGAAAGCCAAGAAGGTCTTGTCTCCGTCACAAAGGCAAGACAAACCCAATGCCATCGCCTGGGTAATCAAGAATTATCCACAGATGAAAGATACGCAGATTTGCAAACTGATTGGCACCACCAAGAGCACGATTGAGGCAATTCGCAGCGGAACCCATAAAGATATGGCCAACATCAGGGCCAAGAACCCGGTTGCAATCGGGTTATGCTCAGAGCAGGATATTGAGAAAGCACTTATGGCCTCTCAGCCCAAACCTGTAAAAGAGAAAAAGGCAAAAGCCAAAAAGAAACCGGCAGCCAAAAAGGCCGCAGCAAAGAAAGCTACAGCCAAGAAGAAGCCGGTTGCAAAGAAGAAAGCCGCTACTAAGAAAGCCGCCCCCAAAAAGGCTGCGGCTAAAAAGGCCTCGGCGGCTAAGAAACCTGCAGCCAAGAAAACCGTAGCCAAAAAGAAAGCCCCGGCCAAGAAAGCAGCTCCGAAAAAGGCAGCGGTCAAGAAAGCTCCGGCTAAGAAAGCAGCTCCGAAGAAAGCAGCAGCCAAGAAAGCCCCTGCAAAGAAAAAGGCAGTAGCTAAGAAGAAATAAAAACAAAAAAGCAAGTAATAAAAGCCCCGCCGATGAGCGGGGTTTTTTCTGGTAGATTATGGCAAGATGAAGGGATAGGAAAAATCAGGCATATCGCTCAAGATATTTTGCAGAGTTTTAGTTTGTAGGGCGCGCCAGAGTTTGTGTTAGGTTTTGAGGGGCAAAGATTATTTGCTTATGGCACCGCCGATTAGCGCGCCGACCAAAGGGAGCCGCGCGAGTTACAGCTAGCTAATCGCCCCGGGGCGTTCCCCGGTTAGTAAGAGGCTTCGATAATGCGTTGATGACGCAGTTCATCCAGGTCATAGTTAGCCTTAAGATTGAGCTGCGGAGCGACAGCGGTAATGATTTTGGATGCTGTGGGCACGGTGTTCCAACCGGCAGCGGTAAAGCCCCAAGTTTCCTTTAATGCCTGAGGCTCATCCATCATGACGATGAGGGCATATTTAGGATTAGATATTGGAAAGGCCGAAACAAAAGTTGTGCGGACCTTTTTATCAACATATTTTCCTTGGGCAGAGAGCTTGTTAGCAGTTCCGGTCTTGCCGCCGACCTCATAGCCAGGCACATTTGCACGTCGGCCAGAACCCTCGGTAACCACCAGACGCATTAACTTGCGCATAGCTTTTGAGGTATTAAACGAAATAACCCGATGTCCCTCTTTTCCCTTGGCGCTGCCTTTGATGAGCGAGGGGCTGTGATAAATGCCGCCGTTGATCACGGCAGAATATCCGGTAATAACGTGCAAAGGCGAAACCGCAATACCATATCCATAAGCAACGGTGGCAATGGTGCCTTCACCCCAACGCTTGGGAACCAGAGGATATCCACGCTCGGCCACCTCGATGTCTAAAGGCTCAAAGAAGCCGATTTTTTCCAAGAAATTGCGTTGTTCACTGCCGCCGACTTTCAAAGCCATTTGCGCCGAGCCGATATTTGAGGAATAAACCAAAATCTCAGGCACCGAGAGCCAACGATTTTCACCGTGATAATCTTTGATGACGTTATATTTGAGCTTAAGAGGTTGAGTGGCATCAAAACTATCAGTTACTTTAACTTTTCCGCTTTCCAAAGACATGGCGGTGTTAAAAATCTTAAGCACGGAGCCAGGCTCATAAACGCCTTTGGTTGCCATGTTAAACAAGGCGCGTTCATCTTTAACCTTGTTGGTGTTGGGGTCAAAGTCAGGCAGAGAAACCATAGAGATAATCTCAGAAGTATTAACATCCATCAAGATGGCGGCGGCTCCCTTAGCGTGGAATTTATCCATTCCTTCTTTTAAGAGCATGCGGATTGTGTCTTGGATGCCGACATCAATGGAGAGCTGCAAGGGAATATCAGACTGGGTCAAACGCTCATCCATGGCTTTTTCGATTCCGGATATTCCTTCATTGTCGATATTGGTGGATCCGATGATATGAGCCAACAGATTTTTGTGCGGATAGACGCGCTTTTCGCCGTTTTCAAACTCAAGCCCCGGAATACCGAGATAATTAATTTGGTATTGCTGAGAAGGAGTAAGATTGCGTTTAAGGTAGACAAAGCTTCCCTTTTGCTTGAGTTTTTTTAAGGTCTGCTCAAAGTCCAAATCAGGCAGAGCCATAGCCAGTTCATGAGCAGCTTTTTCCGGGTTTAGGACCTTGCGCGGATTGGCATAGAGATTAACCGTTGGCAAAGAGGTTGCAATAATGGAGCCGTTACGGTCGATGATATCTGCTCTGCGAATCGGGTTTTGAGCAAAAGTCACTTTATGGTTTTCTTCATCAGATTGAAGATTGGGAATGACGCAGACATCAAAAAGTCTCAAGGCAATGGTGAGATAGACGGCGCTAAAACCCAAGACAGCAAAGACAACACGGCTTTTGCAAGTAGACAACGGGTCTTTCTCGGTTGAAAGACTGCTGTTAAAAGACATCGTCCTATCTACTTTAATCTCCTCGCCGGGAAGATAGAAATCTTCCTTGCTTTTTCTGGAAAAATACTTTCCGAACATTCTCTGCTTCTGCCCATACTTGCGTTAACTATCTCTGAGCGTTTGTAAGTCTTTTCAAGCCCTTATTCTGCTCAGCATAATTAGAAATATTTTTTCTGGCGGCGACTTTGCGCGATTCGCCGTCTTCATGAGAAAATGGTAACGCAGAATAGTTAATAATTTGTTCAGCTTGGACCGGATTTAGAGAAATATGTTTTGCCACCAACTTTCGCAATCTGGAGGGGTTGTTGAGGTGAGACCACTCAGCCTTCAAAACATGGATAGATTTGATGTCGTCTTGAATATTATGGTTGATGGAATCAAGCTCATTTTCAAGCTCCTGAACCATGTTTTTCATGACCAGGGAACTAAACCCGATAAGGCAGGGCAAGGCAATCCACAAGGCCAGAGTTGCTAATTTGGTGCTGTTCATATCTTAAAACTCCTTCTGGAAATTGGTGTTTTTGACGGCATATCTAAGCTTTGCCGAACGAGAACGAGCATTGAGCCGCAACTCCTCTTCTGAAGGAGTAATGGCCTTTGAGCATTCGGCAAAAATATGGTCGTCATGAGTTTCGATTTGTGCCCGATAACGCGAAACATGGCGCGCTTTAGGGGCGTTTTCCTTAAAAAATGTCTTAACAATACGGTCTTCCAAAGAATGGAAGTCCACAACCACCAGCCTGCCGCCTGCAACAAGGCGAGAGGTGGCGGCCTCAAGGCCGAGGCGGAGCTCGCCCAACTCATCATTGACGGCAATTCTGAGCGCCTGAAAGGTTCTGGTAGCCGGGTCAATACCACCGGGGGTGCGGCGGACAACGGTGTAGATGATGTCTGCCAACTCTTTGGTGGTGGAGATGGGGGCTTTTTTTCTGGCCTCAACGATTTTGCGGGCAATTTGGCGAGATTTTCTCTCTTCGCCATAGTTAAAGATGAGGTTAGCCAAATCTTCTTCCAAGAGAGAATTAACCAAATCAGCCGCGGTTGTGCCGCTTTGAGACATCCGCATATCCAAGGCGGCATCTTTGGCAAAAGAGAAACCGCGCTGAGCTTCATCCAGCTGCATGGAGGAAACGCCGATATCAAAAACGGCGCCGTCAACAGCCTCGGGAACAAGTTGGGCAAATTGGCTAAAGCAGCCTTGGCGAAATTCAAAACGGTTGGGATAAAGTTGAGCAACCTCTTGCGCACGCTGGCAAACGAAAGGGTCACGGTCAAGGGCGATAACCTTGCAGTCAGCCGCGTTAAGAATGGCCTCGCTGTAGCCGCCGTTGCCGAAAGTGGCATCAACATAGGTTTTGCCATTTTGAGGGGACAAGGCTTTCAAAACCTCGGGCAGCATAACCGGAAAATGTTTTTTGTAGTTAGGATTCACGGCCGACCTCCTTGAGCGAGGGGCGAACTTTGAGCACTTGTTCACGAATCCTTTTTTCTTCTTTTTCCCAGTTTTCGGGGTTCCAGATTTGGAACTTGCGGCCTTTGCCGACAAACACGGCGCTGTCAGTGATTTGAGCGTGCTTTAAGAGCTTTTCTGAAAGCATAATTCTTCCCGTGGAATCGAAAGGATAACGCTTGGCATCGCCAAAGACCAGGTTGGTGAGGTCATCCTGAGTGGCGGAGAAGAAATCAAGCGAATCTTCCATCTGGGTGGCGAGCTTGTCGAGCAAGTCTTCCAGGCAACCCTCAATGCAAGGGGAGGAAAGGCTGCGATAGCACACAATCTCGGAGCCGGTTTCTTTAACAATGGCGCGGTAATCGGCGGGCAGGGAGACGCGGCCTTTGGCGTCTACCTTGTTCAAAACAGTATCCATAAACAGAAACGTTTTGCGCACTTTTTTGGGCTCCTGGTTAAAAACTCATCATGTTTATGGTATAACATGGGAAAATATGGGAATCAATGGGAATTTTTAGTAATTTATTAACTGTTCTATGTTTGTTCTATAAAAATATATATTTATAAGGCGCAAGCTGGCGCAAACCCTGGCCCAAGCAAAAAATAAAAAAATGGGGATATTTTTTTAATAAAATTGCAAGCAAAGAAATGGCTTGCAATCTTTGGGTAAAATGTTATGCTCTTCAACCAAGGTAGCCGGATAGCTGCGCTGTGGTTTTGCCCGCAGTGAGGAAAGTCCGGGCATCGGGGGAACATGGTACCAGATAACGTCTGGCTGGAGAGATCCAAGGGAAAGTGCCGCAGAAAATATACCGCCGAAGTTTTATCTTTGGTAAGGGTGAAAAGGTGGGGCAAGAGCCCACCGCAGAGCTGGTAACAGCTCTGGCATGGAAAACCCTGCCTGATGCAAGACCAAGTTAGGAGAGTGCAAGTGCCAAGCATTTTTTTGCTTTGCAAACTGTGCTATAAAGGGACGTTCTCCTCCCGCTCCAGAGGTGGGTCGCAACGAGCTGTTTAGTGATAATCAGCCCAGATGAATAGCTATCTCCCTGCTTGCAGGGAACAGAACCCGGCTTATAGGCTGCCTTTTTTATCCTAACATAAATATCAACGTGACACATAAAATACTTGTCAAATCTATAATTTGCGCTAATCTGAAGTGCAGATTAAAAAGAGGAGTATTTATGAAACAACAGCATACTTTGGCAAAAGAAATAAAGATTGAAGGCATCGGCTTACACTCAGGTTGCAATTCAACGCTTGTTTTGCACCCCTCAGAGGCGGAAAGCGGCATTGTCTTTAGGCGCAGCGACATCGCATCACTGCCGCGAATTAAGGCCCTCTATTCCAATGTTGTAGATACCAGAAATTGCACCTGTTTGGGCGACAAAGAAGGCAACATAGTCTCCACCATAGAGCACTTGATGGCGGCTTTAAATGTTTGCGGCATAGACAATGCTTTGATAGATGTTAACAATGCAGAGCTCCCGATTATGGACGGCTCGGCACTGCCTTTTTATGAGGCTTTGCAAAAAGCAGGCACAGTTGCCCAAAATGCGCCTAAAAAAGTTTTGAAAGTGCTAAACCCCATGAGTTTTGAAGACGGTAAAGGAGCCAAAGTAGAACTGTTGCCCTCAGATGATTTCAAGGTTTCTTTTGAGATCGAATTTCCTTCAAAAATTGTTGGACATCAAGAATTTTCAGGCAAAATCGGTGAGGATGTCTTTGTCTCTCAAATTGCGCCCTGCCGCACGTTTTGTGAGAAATATCAGGTAGATTACCTCAAATCCATAGGGCTAATCAAGGGCGGCAGTCTGGAAAATGCCGTTGTCTTAGATGGTGAGAGTATTCTAAACCCCGGCGGTTTCCGTCTTGAGAATGAATGTGTCAATCATAAGGTGATAGACGCCATCGGCGATATGTATACGGCGGGCTTTGCTTTGCAAGGAGAGTTAAGGGCCTCAAAAAGCGGCCACTACCACAATAACATGATTTTGCAAAAACTGTTTGCCGATTCGGCTAATTATGAAATTATTTAAGGGGTAAAAGATGAAAAAACTTGCTTGGCTTTTTTGTTGTTTTTTGGCAATCACTGCTTGTTCCACCACCCCGGAGGCAGAAGAACAGCTCTCGGCAGAGAGACTGTATAACCGTGGCTATAAGGAGCTAAACAAGACTCAATATGCAAAGGCAGCTTTGAGCTTTGAAAAAGTTGAGCTTGAGCATCCTTATTCCAAATGGGCCACAAAGGCCAAGCTGATGGGGGCCTATGCTTATTACAAAGACCAGAAATACGATGATGCGATTTTAAGTCTGGACAGATTCATCAAATATCACCCCGGCAACAAGGATATTGCCTATGCCTATTACATGAAAGGCCTTTGCTATTATGAGCAAATCGTCGGCATTGAAAAAGACCAAGGTATAACCCGCCAGGCTTTAGATGCGTTTAACCAGGTTATCATCCGTTTTCCGGATACGGACTATGCCAAGGACGCCAGGTTAAAAATAGACTTGATTAATGATCACTTGGCCGGCCAGGAAATGGAAGTCGGACGTTTTTATTTGCGCCAAAAAAATTACCTTTCGGCCTTAAACAGGTTTTCGGTAGTGGTCAACCACTACCAAACCACCGGCCATATCGAGGAGGCCCTATATCGCCAAGCTGAAATTTATAAGATTTTGGGGCTGAACAAAGAGTATGAAGATGCGCTGAAAGTTTTGGGCCACAACTATCCCAACAGCAAATGGTATAAACGCGCACAAGAACTTTAAGGACAAGAACAGAAAATGCTCCGCTCATTATACATTCGCAATGTTGTGCTGATAGACAAGCTGGACTTGGACTTTGGCGGCGGCTTGAGCGTCCTGACCGGAGAGACCGGTGCCGGCAAGTCTATTTTGCTTGATTCCTTGGGACTGGTTTTGGGCAACCGGGCAGAAACGGGGTTGATCAGGAGCGGAGAAGATAAACTGAGCGTTACCGCCATTTTTGATGGGCAGGAGGGCAACACCCCGCTGCAAAATCTTTTGTCTGAAAATGAGATTGAGGGCGGCAGTGAAATCATCATCAAAAGAACTCTGGACAGAAGTGGCAAGGGCAAAATATTTATAAACGACCAACCGATAAGCGCAAGGTTGTTGAAAGAAATAGGCCCTCTGTTGGTGGAGATTCACGGCCAATTTGATAACCAAGGACTGTTAAACCCGGCCAACCATCGCGATATTTTGGATGCCTACGGCCAATACCCGGAACTGTTAAATAAGGTGGCCGTGGCGTGGGAGGACTACCGCCGTGCCAAAGCCGAGCGTGCAAAGGCGGAAGAAGACTTGAGCAAAGCCAAAGACGAAGAGGAAAACCTCCGCCATTGGGTCAAAGAATTAGAACAAATATCGCCGGTAAAGGGGGAGGAGGCAGAGCTTGCCAACCGCCGCCAAGAACTAATGCACGCAGAAAAGATATTAGAGAGCCTAAACTATGCCTACCAAGCCCTAAGCGGCGATAAGGATGTATCCTCAATGTTGCGGCAGGCCATGTCCGCGGTTGATAAGGCTAATCAATATGTCGGCGGCAAATATGATGATATTTATGCGGCGCTAGACAGCTCTTTGATTGAAGTGGCCGATGCCTTGGAAAGGATAGAAAGCGCCTCTGCCGATATCAACCTTAATACCTCGGAGCAAGAGAATATAGACGAGCGCTTGTTTGCACTCAAAGATTTGGCGCGCAAGCATGGTGTCGGGGTAGATGACCTGGCAGATACTTTGCAAGAGTTCAAAAATAGGCTCAACAGCATTGAGCTTGGCGAGGACCATATCAATAACTTGCGTCAAAAGGAGCAAGAAAGCAGACTGAAGTATTTGAAAGAAGCCGGCCTTTTGCATGATGAGCGAATGAATGTTGCTCAAAAGCTTGATGCCAAGATTATGGAAGAGCTTCCGCCGCTTAAAATGGAAAAAGCAAGATTTGTCACCGTGTTGGAGAAACTGCCGGAGAGCAGCTGGTCAGAGCACGGAACCGATAGTGTTTCATTCACGGTTTCCACCAACCCGAACTCCCCGCAAGGCCCCTTGGGCAAGATAGCCTCGGGCGGAGAGCTGGCAAGATTTATGCTAGCCTTGAAAGTGAATTTGGCTCAGAGTTCAAAGGTTGGCACCATGATTTTTGATGAGGTTGATGCCGGTATCGGTGGAGCCACTGCGCAAGCGGTGGGAGAACGCCTAAGCCGCTTGGGAGCAGATGTTCAGGTTTTGGTTGTCACCCACTCTCCGCAGGTGGCAGCTCAGGGCCGTCAGCATTATAAAGTTGAAAAGAGCACTCAAGATAATATCACCACCACAAAGGTGTTTGAGTTAGACAACGCCGCCCGCAGGGAAGAAATCGCGCGCATGCTCTCAGGCGCCACCATCACCGGAGAGGCCAGAGCGGCAGCGGATGCCCTATTGAGCGCATAAGTAAATTTTAATAGTGCAAAATAAAATTTTTGCGCTAATGTAAAAAGCAATTGTTTTTTTTAAGTTAAGGAAGAAGAAAATGAAAGTAAGAACTCGTTTTGCCCCGTCTCCCACCGGTTATATGCATATCGGCAATTTGCGGACGGCACTATATGAATATTTGATAGCCAAAGCCGCCGGCGGAGATTTCATTCTACGCATAGAAGACACTGACCAAAAACGTTATGTTGAAGGAGCAACCGAGATTATCTACAATACCTTAAAAACAGTAGGTATGAACTGGGACGAAGGTCCGGATATCGGCGGCAATTTTGGCCCTTATGTTCAATCAGAGCGCAAACCGATTTATGCAGAGTATGCTCACAAATTGGTAGAGCTCGGCGGCGCCCATTATTGCTTCTGCTCAAAATCTGAGGCTGATGAGGAAAAAAATGAGGAATTAAATATCAAGTTCAAAGATCCCTGCAAGCTGATTCCTTTAGAAGAGGCCAAAAAACGTGTGGCTGACGGAGAACCTTATGTTATCCGTCAAAACATCAACAAAAAAGGCAAGTCCAAATACCACGATGAAGTCTATGGCGATATAGAGATAGACTATGATGAGTTAGACGAGGGCGTTTTGTTAAAATCAGACGGTTTCCCGACATATAACTTTGCCAATGTTGTTGATGATCATTTGATGGAAATTACTCACGTTGTTCGCGGCAACGAATATATCTCTTCCACCCCGAAGTATAATTTGATTTATGAGGACTTCGGTTGGGAGCATCCGCACTATGTTCATGTTCCCCCGGTCATGAAAGATGCTCAGCACAAGCTCTCAAAGCGCAACGGCGATGCCTCTTTCCAAGACCTTGTTGCCAAAGGCTACTTGCCGGAAGCCATTATTAACTATATTGCTTTGCTTGGGTGGAACCCAGGTACGGAAGAAGAGATTTTCTCGCTTGATGATTTAAAAAAGATTTTCACGGTAGAGAGATTAAACCGCTCTCCGGCAATTTTTGACATCACCAAACTGACTTGGATGAACGGTTGTTACATCCGAGCCTTAAGCCCGGAGAAATTTCACGAGCTTGCAAGCCCTTATTATCAGGGAATGCCTTCAGGTGTTGACCAAGAGGCATTAAGCCGCGCTTTGCAGCCTCGTGTGGAAACGCTTGGCCAAATTACCGAGCAGACGGATTTCATCCGCCAACTGCCGGATTATAGTCTGGATTTATATACCAACAAAAAAATGAAAACAGATGCCAACATTGCCAAAGAGGTTATGCCGGCAATTAAAGAGGTCTTGTCTGCCCAACAAGATTGGAGCAACGATGCCTTGTTTGAGAGCTTGAAAGCCTTGGCAGAAAAGCTCGGAGTTAAAAATGGTCAGGTTCTATACCCGGCTCGCATTGCCCTAAGCGGCAAAGAAACAACACCTGGCGGTGCCACTGAGCTGGCTGTTATCTTGGGCAAAGAAGAAAGCCTAAGAAGAATAGATACAGCCCTGGCCAAGTTATAAGGCTAAAGAGCTAAGAGAAGACCCTCTTCTATAAAAAGAAGAGGGCCTTCGTTTTGTTAAGGGATTTGGTGACAATTCCCTTTGATCTGTGCCACCATCTGGGTTTTGAAATTATAAATGAAGATGGTGTCTTCTTTTTGTTGCAAAATCCAAAGACGATTATCTGGATTCTGACACAAATTAAGTGCCGTTTCGCGATTGACCGTCATGCCGGAGATAAAGCACTTCAATCCCCTGGCCGGTCTGAATGTTCCGTTGCTCAGATAATATTGATTTTTAACGGCAATGCCAACCACTTGGTTGAGCTGATTTTTGATGATATCAATACCTTCCCGAAAGCTATTGATAATATCCCAATCAATCTCGCCGTTGGCATAAATTGCGCCATAAATTGGCTCAGAAAATAATATTTCTCCTCTCATATCTTAATTATATTTAGTTTGAGGAAAATAAAACATATTTTGAAAATTTTGTCAACAATGACAGTGTGTTGTGATAAAAAGGAGTAGTCCAAAATGTTTAATTATGGATTGACATATAGGCCGATTCTTGCTATCCTGAAAAAAGGAATGGTTTTGATGGGAGTTCGTGTCATGCAGAAGTATGTCTGCATTGTTTTGGCGCTGATATACGCAATTGGAGCCAATATCGCAGAAGCCAAAGTTTATTGGTTGCCCGATTTTTTGCAAGATAATCAAGACAGAGTTAACAAATTTGATGACAAAGACCGTTATAATGGCCAGAAATGCCCAACGGGCTGGATAAGCGCGTCTGAGGCCACTGGTTTGAAGTGTGAGGGCAGAGCGAACTTTCCAAATGCCGGGGTGTGTTACTATGGCTGCGTAGACCCCTGCGCCGGGCTGACAGATTACAGCTGTGAGGCCTATGGATGTGAAGAATATTACAGTGAGTGTCCTTCCAAGTGTAAAAAATGCTACGAGAACAATTGTCATGTCCGGGAAGACAATGATATCGGCTATGGTTGTCAAGAGTATTGGGATGACTGCTCTATAAAATGTGAAATTCCTTATGAAGACAACTGCCGAAATCGAGAAGACAACATCATAAATGAAGAGTGGGGTTGCAAACAAAATTGGGCAGATTGTCCTAGTAAATGTGAAAAGCCCAACGAGGATAACTGTCTGAATAGAGAGGACAACGAAACTGATTATGGTTGCCAGAAATATTGGAATGACTGTCCTGAAAAATGCGAGATCGGAACAACATGCTTGCCAAGAGATTGTGCCGCAGAGGGATACAATTTAATGGCGGCACCGGCCAACGCCTCTTATGAGGAATGTTCACCCGGCTGTGGCAACAACACCAAATATTACCGCTTTGTTAGCTGCAATTTGGGCTACTACGATAAAGAAAAGTTTATTTGTGAAGGTAAACAACTTTGCACATGGAGTATAAACTAAGATGGTAACACAAGGAATATTATCAGAAGGAGAAAAACAATGAGGAAAATATTACTAGCATCGGCCGCAGCTCCGGCATTACTATATGCGTTGCCGTCTCAAGCACAAACATGTACTGCAGCACCGGATTGCGCCACTTTAGGCTATACCAAAACGGCCGCCCAATGCAGTGGCAAAACGTACACTCGTTGTCCTTTTGATACCAGTAAATATTCGTGTGAAGATACCAAGGAAGTCGATTGTGCAGCAGAAGGGTACACAGATAAAAGAGCATATTGCCCAAACAACTTTATTGTTTGTCCGGGTAATGAAGATGCTGTCCGTTGCGTATTTGATGCAAAGCCTGGCGATTTGAAGTATTCTTTAAGAACAAAAGATCATGATGGTTGGTTGTTATGTAACGGAGATTCGTATGATCCCAAAGAGTATCCAGAGTTATACACCGCCATAGGAGGAGCATTTGGAACCAAGCGGCCGAACTATGATGGGTTTTTCTTAAAAGGTGCGGCTATAGAGAAAGTAGCAGGTTTTGCATATGGTCAGCTGGACAGTTTACCTAATATTACAGGCTCGGGTCCAATGCTGGATGACTATGCAAGAGATGTTACCCCTATAGCAGGAGCCTTTTATGAACTCCAGCCAGGTTGGAAATATGACGCACAGTCGAGCCGTGGTAATAACCCAACCAGATTAATGTTTGATGCCTCCAGAAGTAGTTCTGTTTACAAGGGAAGAATTCAAAATATTGACGCACAAGGAAATAAGACAACATCAGTGGTTAACTCCAGTAAAGTTATTCCCGCCAACTATCCGGCCAATATATTTATTTTTGCTGGACGCAAGATGGATGGATACGCAAATGCTTGTGAGGAAAACGGATACCTAAGCGCACAACCTAGTGGGCAAACTTGCGAAACAGTCAGTGTCACGGGAAAGACATCTTCAGGAGCTACCACTACACGTGTATGCTATACAAAATGTGAACAGGATTCTTTCTGGGAATATTGTGTTAAGAAATACACATCGGCATATTCAACAGATTTTGGCCTTTATGATTTTAGATATTGCTACGATGAACACTACAAGACTTGCGGAAAAGAAATAAACTATATTCCCGCATCATCAATTACAGATGTTGGATGTCAGACATTCGCCGACCAAACGGTATCAAGCTGCGTACTAGATGAGATTTGTATGCGTGATGAGTTTGGTATTCCAATTCCGTCCCCGGCATAGTAGATAAGAGAAATAATAGATGCCAGAACAAATAAATTTATACGACCACGTTCGGCTGAATGACGGCTTGTGTCCTGTTGTGTTTGAAACAGAAGATAAGATTTTTGAGACAGTTGTCAGTGGTTTTCTTCGAGTTGTAGATTTTTGGTGGGGGGATATTCAAAAGCTCTTTGATAAATTTGAATATCACGATATCATCTTTTATGGCGATTTAGCGGGCTACGTCTATAACCAGTTCAGTGAGGTTTCATTAGGACTGGTTGCGGATATACCTGAAAGAATGGTGGAATATCTGGACAAGATAAACGAAACATTGGTCTCCAACGAGGTTCGTTATAAATTTATAAATCGTCCGATGCACTGTCGTCTTTTGATGTCTGTACCGGAAGGGATTCCAGCCTATTCTTTGCAGGAACAAAAGTGGATAAATCGCCCCGTTCACCGAGAACTTCCTTTTAGCGGAGAAGAGTTGTGTCGGAGTTTTGCCGATTACCAAAGAAATATTCATGAATATGTACGCTCTTTACCAAAGCATGAAAATAATATCCTGACCATAGAAAGCTGCCGCCAATTGGAACAATTTTTGCAAAATCAAAAACAAAAAGCTAAAGAGGCCTGGTTATATAGTGCTGAACATGAATATAGTTTGGAATATTTATTGTGGCGTACTTTTAAAGAAGTTGGAGGCGTCAAATATTTTACATCTTACGTAGCAGATTCGTACAATTATAATATCAATGTTTTGGAACAATTCTGATGATAGCGGAAGAACATCAGATAAGGATAAAGGAAAATCTGCAATGGCAGCTCGAGGCCAAGCCGACATTAGACGCTTATTTATTTGATGAGCACAGAAAACTTCACCCACAAGTCCAAGAGCTTTTGCTAAAGCAGGCAGAAGATTTAATAAAGAATTGTTTGCAGCAGTATCCCTGGTTTGAGGTTGACGATATTATCTTGTACGGTGTATCAGCATCTTACTATTATAATTCAGCATCAGAAATAGAAATAAGTATTATT
Source organism: uncultured Alphaproteobacteria bacterium (assembly GCA_944392205.1). GTDB lineage: Bacteria > Pseudomonadota > Alphaproteobacteria > RF32 > CAG-239 > CAZU01. The sequence continues at coordinate 43,632 of CALXVV010000001.1, forward strand.
CTGCACCGAAAAGAGACTGAGAGTCCTTTTTCAAATGATTACCGAGCCTCAAGGTTTCTAAATAAAGTTTTGCGGACATATTACATGCAAGGCAGAAAATATTGGTTTGAAAGGAGAATGGTTGATATAAAAACATCCTTTGTATCAAAATCTCCGCAACAATATTCCTTATTACATGATTGTTGGCTGGCAGAACCAAGTATTCATGAAAACCAACATAAAAATGTTGAAGAAATTATTAGCCGCACCGAAAATCTGATGAAAGAGATAGAGTATACATGCAATGAGCAGTTTGAAATGCCAAACGGCAAATACAAACTTAAAGATATCAGAGACATGCAACGATTATACCTCAAACTGATGAAAAAAGATATTTCACCGGAAAATAGTGGCCTAATAAGACGCTTGCTGCGTTATACGGGCTATCTTAAGAAATTTAAGAACTATTACAACAATGAGCTGGCAAAATCACTTTCAGTGTGAGAAAAGATGGATAGGCTAAGGCAAAATATAACTCGACTAAAGTCACCACATCAAACGCTCAATCCGGAAATTTTTGATGAGCAAAATGTTATGCTGCCGGAGATGCGTTATCATTTGATATGGCAAGTTCAAAATGTTTTTGATAGATTTTTAAGTTGTTTTCCCGGTGTCATATTAGAGGATATTTGCCTATGCGGGTCATCGACCTCATATTTATGGCGCCCGGAAGGCGATTTTGATGTTATGTTAAGAGTAAAAATAGATAGAAAAAGATTTTTCATCAAACAGGAGAAAGCCGCTAATTACTTTTTAAACCGTTATTTTACTTGTTGTTATAATAATCATCGTTACCGCTTAAATGGAAAAAAAATAGACGTCATCTTAAAGACAAAAGAACTTCCGCAAAAATACGGCGTTTACTCTTTGCTACAAAACAAATGGTTAAGCAATCCAATTCCCGATTTATGCGCAGGTTTAGATGCTGATGGGTTGTACACCATAGTCACAAAATGGCTGGCCAAAATAAAAGAGAGATTAAAAACAGCCCCCAGAGACAGTGAGGGAAAAATTTCGATTGAAGAATTAAAAAAGATTAGAAAATACCATAAGCGAATAGTCAAACAACAATATAAAGATCCCAAGGGGCACATGATAATAAAACTACTGCGCTATGAGGGACTAAATGACATGTTTTATTGGTTTTTTATGGCCGAATTTGTCAGGGCCTTATCGGTGACATCGCCAGCCATCCAGGAACAAAAACATGAGTAAAGACATAGATGAAAAGTTTGTAAAAAATATTGAGCGCTTGCTAAGCCCTCAGCCCTGTCTGAGCCTAAATATTTTTGATCTGAATGGCAACATTCTAGAAAGCGTTCGCCAACAAATTCTCCTGCGAGTGGAAGCCATGTTTAAGAGGACGTTGGGAAATTTGCCCGGCATCAGTTTGCGAGAAGCATATTTGTGTGGCTCCAGTGCATCTTATTTTTGGAAAGAAGATTCAGACATAGATATCTGGCTGGATGTAGACATCGATAAGAGCAAGTTTTTTATTCAAAATTTACGCAAGAGCAAAACATTTTTAAATCGCTATATTAGTGTAGACAGAGTAACCAACAAAAAGCTGTTCGGTATAGGTAATATTTTTTTGGATATAAAAGTTTGTACTCCTAAGATAAAGAAGATGCACGGTGTATATTCTCTAATGAAAAACTCTTGGTATATTATGCCACGCCAAGATCTTGTTGCCGGAATAAACCCTCAAGAGTTGTACGATACAGCAGTAGCGCGCAAAGAACAGATAGGGCAATATATCAAAAAAATTTCCAGAGATCAGCAGGGGCATATAAGAGAAGGTGAGCTAAGAAAATTTGCGGCCTATTATGATCGACTAGTATCCAAGCAATATCAGAGCATTTTTGAATACCTAATCCTCAAATTATTAAATTCTGAGCAAGCTACCGTAAATTTACAACGCTTTTATTTGAGTGAGATAACAAAAACCCTATCGATTCTGTCTTCTGTGCTGACGACCAAAATAGACTAGTGTTTCTTTTCAGAGAAAAGTTCTTTAGCTTTATCAATGATGGAATCTTTTTGTGCCAGTTTGGAAAAAATGCGGGTTGGTGATGCCGGCATCGGATCGGTTTTAGTGACTTCCAGATATCCGGGCAGCGGACGAAAGACAATATGTTTGAAGGCGTATAAAACAAAAATTCCACTAAAGAACGAAAAAGCCAAAACAAAGACAATCGGCCCCCAAAGCTGCATGAAATAGGAGATGATAATCGGTCCGCTCATCATACCGATACTTTGCAGTAAGATGAGCATTCCGCTGGCTTCCACGCGCTCATCATCGGTTATTTTATCATTAAGGTGAGAGATGCAAATAGGGTAGATAACAAAAGTTCCGGCGCCGAGCAAGAGAGCGCAAAGTGTGAGCATAATTCCGCCGTCATCGATAAAAAATTGCAACCACGGAGCTATCAAGAACAGCCCCCCGCACAACCACATCATTACAAAGCGCCGATCGAATTTATCAGAGAGCCTGCCGACCGGAATTTGTGCCAACATTCCGCCCATAATGCAGAAAAATAAGAATACGGAGGTGTCGTACAAATCAAGACCTATTTGCTCGGCATAAACAGGCCCCAGAGTGTAAACATTGCTAACCAAAACACCGCTGATAATGCAACCAACCACGCTCATGGGAGCGATCTTATAAATCTTGAATAAAGACATATGTTTGTGGTGAGCCATTGCCGGAGTTGGCTGCCCTGTGAGGCTGACAGGCACCAAAGCCCAGGAATAGCAGACGGAAATCAGAATAAACAGAAGAAAACCTGAAGTATCAGGAATATTGAGCAATAGTTGACCGGAGGCCATGCCGCAATAGGTCATCACCATATAAACAGACATGATGGTTCCGCGGTTTTGGTTATTAGAACAGGTATTAAGCCAGCTCTCAATGCACATTAGGCCGGCAGCCAAACAATATCCCTCGCCAAAGCGTAAGACCGCCCAAAACCAAGGATCAAGGTAAAGCGCGTGCAACAAAACCAGTGAAGATAAAATGGATATATAACCGGCAAAGGCTCTCACATGCCCAACCTTGTTGATGATATGAGATGATGTAAGTGAGGAGACAATATAAGCCAGATAATAACAAGACAAAACCAAGCCGGTATAAAAAGTCGGGGTATGAGCCTCATTGAGACGCACGGCCAAAATAGAAGAATTCAGGCCGTTGGCGATATACATGATAAAAGTGCCGACAAAAAAGGCCGCCAAAGGGGAAAGAAGTTTTTTCACCGCTTTGAGTTTACCCACAAAATCCGGCATAAGTCATCCCATCCTTTCAATCCCCTTAGGGCAAAACTTAGGCAGCAGTTTTAGCCTCAGCTTTGAGCATAACCTCCGGGGCTTCAATACCCAAAAGATACAGATTAAGTTTTAAAATATCCCTAACCAATTTTGCCAATTTGAGACGAGAAGAGGCCTTGGCCTTGTCTGCCTCGCTCATGATGGGAGAGGTGTTGTAAAATCCGGAAAAGAGCTGTGCCAAGTTGTAGACATAATCAGAGATAATGCTGGGCTCTTTTTCTGCCTCTGCCCGTGCAATAATGGTATTGAGCTGAGCAATTTTAAGGCAAAGGTCGCGCTCTTCCTTGTTGGTGATGATGATATCGCCGAATTTCAAGCCGGCATCTTGCGCCTTTCTCAAGATAGAGTTGATACGGGCAATGGCGTATTGAATATATGGGCCGGTTTTGCCGTCAAACTTGGCAAAATCTTCAAGCTCAAAAACATAGCCCGAGGCGGTGTTGTTTTTAAGGTCTTGGAACTTGATGGCGCCAATGGCAATTTGGCTTATCATTTTTTCAATATCTTGGGCGGAGAAACCTTCAACTTCATCAGCGGTTGGGGTAGATTCGCGAACTTTGGCAATAGATAGGTTGATGAGGTCTTCAAGGTTCATCACGCCGCCGTCACGAGTTTTGAAAGGCTTGCCGTCAGCCCCGTTTACGGTACCAAAGCCAATATGTTTCAGGACTGTTCCGGGAGCCAAATTGAGCTTCTCAGCCACTTCAAAAACCTGCTCAAAGTGCAAGGATTGCCGCTTATCAACGACATATAAAATTTCTTGTGCGTGCAAGTCATCATAGCGCATTTTAATGGTTGCAATATCGGTAAGCTGGTAGCCAAAGCCGCCGTCGCTTTTAACCAAGATAACAGGGGGCTTTTTGTCATCACTCAAGCGGATAATGGTAGCACTGTCATCAAGCTCGGCAATGTGGCGGTTGCGGGCCATTTCAACAATCTTGCCGCAGGTTTCGTGGGCATCGCTTTCGCCAAGCCAGAGGTCAAAATGAGCATCTAAAAGCTCATAATTTTTCCTAATAGCTTCAACCGAGACTTTGCGCAAATGCCGCCAGGCTTTCTGATATTCCGGGTTGCCGTTTTGGAGTTCGGCAGTAATTTGGCGGGCTTTTTCTTTTGCCGCCTCATCTTCTTTGCAACGGATATTTGCTTTTTTGTAGAAGGCAGATATTTGGTTGATGTCATAACTTTCGGTCTTGGAGAGGTCACCGTCTTGGTTGATGATCTCAGCCAAAATCATGCCCATGGGGGTTCCCCAGTCGCCCAAATGCACATCAGAGACAACATCATGTCCGGCAAAAAGCTCAATCCTTCTGATAGACTCACCGATAACGGCCGAGCGTAAATGGCCCACATGCAGAGCTTTTGCCACATTGGGGCCGCCAAAGTCCATCACGATTTTGCGAGGATTTTTGGTCTTTTCCACTCCAAAACGCTCATCAGAGGCAGCCTCATTCATGATTTTGGCAATAAAGCCATCGGCAAGGGATATGTTGAGGAATCCGGGACCATCAACCGAGATTTTGGCAAAGTCTTTGTCTTTTTCAAGTTCAGCTGCGATTTGGGAAGCAATCTCACGAGGATTTTTGCGTTCGCTTTTGGCCAAGGCCAGAGCACCATTGCACTGAAAATCGCTCAAATCCGGGCGGTCAGAGACCTTAACAAAAGCAAATTTGGAATCAAGGCCCAAAGCATTAAAAATATTGACCATTTTTTGATTAAGAATGTTTTCCAAAGACATGATTTTCTCTCTAAAAGTATAAATTATTTTTCACATTTGAAGTAGAAGTGGTTGGGAACCAGCAAGCGGCAGGTAAAATACGTTTGTTTAACCGGCACGGCGTGCGTTCCCGTGTTTTCAGATTTGCAAACATCATCCGCAAGCTTTTTCACATCTTCATAAGGAGTATAAAGACTGTTGTAGCAAACAGCAGGGTTTTGCGGGGTAGAAGCACCCACATAAAGCCGCTGTGGTGTCTTGGCACCGGCCTCGCGTCTGCGGTCCACAAAGGGCCTAAACTGAGAGCAAGAAGATATAAAAGCCGCCAAGAGAATGATGTTTATTAATTTTAATCTGGACAATTAAAAAAACTCCACTAAATTAAAATAAATTTTATCACACTATAAACGAAGAAGAAGAAAATGCAAGAAAACAAATATATCGGCGATGAAAAAATGCAAAAACTGCTTGAGCACTACAAGTGCCCAACTCCATTGGAAATTGTCAAAATGCGGTTTGCCGGCGCCATTTGCAGCCCTAATCTGGAGCTGCGTCCGAGCGATGTGATATCTTCTTTTTGGCCAAGGTCAGAGACACCAAGGTTGCAAACCAAAGATGAGGCGGATTTGTTTTTTAAGTTTTTTATGGGCTTGTGGGATAATGTTTTTGAGAAAGTAAAAGCCAATAAGATCAAATTAGATAAGCTTCCCTTCAGTGATTTGGATTATTATTGCCAGCGCCGTTTTGCCGAGGTTGAGCAAGGCTACGTAGAAGGCTTTTGGGGTGGCAAGGAGGATATGAAAATCCCGGCCTTTTTGGCAGAGGTTATAGATTCTCTTTCGGAACTGGCCGGAGTTTATGCAAGCCTTGGCAAAAAATTAGCCAAGGGCAGTAATAAAGAAGAGGTTATGCAGGCGCTCCACTCGGCTGATGCAATGGTTGAAAAGGCTATCGCTTTTATCATTGAGAACTCTGTTCTGCCAAGGATAGAAAGCCTTAAACGCACGGTTAATTAGAGATAAAAGCTTGACATTTCAATAAATAAGATGCACATTCAATCAAGTGATTGAATTTTGTAAGGAGTGTCTTATGGAGTTAATGGAAGGTCTTTTGACCAGACGTTCGGTTCGCCGTTATCAAGATAAAAAGATAGATAAAGAAACGATAGAAGAGATAATCAAAGCGGCGCAGTTTTCTCCCACCGCGCACAACCGCCAGCCATGGGAATTTTTGGTGATTGAAGACAAAGAATTTTTGGCAGAGCTGCGCCACATTCAGCGCTGGACCTCTTTTGCCAAAGATGCGGCTTGTGTAATTATTGTTTGCGGAGATATTGAAAAATCCTTCAACCGCAACAAAGAAGACGAGAAATGGAGCTTTATTGATGTTGACTGCGCCATTGCCACTCAGAGCCTGATGTTGGCGGCCTGGGCCAAAGGAATAGGCAGCTGCTATTGTGGCGCGGCCCCCATGCAAAGAGTGGTAGACGCGTTATCAACGCGTTTGCATTTACCGGCCAACATTCGCCCCTTTGCCATCGTGCCGATGGGCTATCCGGCAGAAACACCCAAGCAGCCTGATGACCGCTACCATCCGGAAAAGATTCACTGGGAAAAATGGTAATAAAAATAGAAATCGCTTGAAAAAATCTAATTTAATGGTAAATTATTGGCGATTAAAATACGTATGCCTGTGCGGGGCGTTCCGCACTAAAGTTAAAGGAAGGAAAATAATATGACGATTCGCGTTGGTATCAACGGATTTGGGCGTATTGGCCGTTTGGTTTTTCGTGCCGCTCAGAAAAGAAACGATATTGAAATTGTAGGCATCAACGACTTGATTGATGTTGACTATATGGCTTACATGCTGCGTTATGACACCATGCATGGCCAATTTGATGGCACCATTGAGGTAAAAGACGGCAAATTGGTCGTAAACGGCAAAGCTATCCGCGTAACAGCCGAGAAAAACCCTGCAGATTTGAAATGGAATGAGGTTGGTGCGGACTATGTTGTAGAATCAACCGGTTTGTTCCTCACCAAAGAGAAGGCTCAGGGCCACATTGATGCCGGTGCAAAATATGTTGTAATGTCTGCTCCTTCTAAGGACGACACCCCGATGTTTGTTTGCGGTGTAAACACCGATTCTTATGTAAAAGGCACCAAGTTTGTATCCAACGCCTCTTGCACCACCAACTGCTTGGCACCCATTGCCAAAGTTTTGAATGATGCATTCGGCATCACCGATGGTTTGATGACCACCGTTCACTCCACCACAGCCACCCAAAAGACCGTAGATGGTCCGTCCATGAAAGATTGGCGCGGTGGTCGTGCAGCATCTGGCAACATCATTCCGTCTTCAACCGGTGCTGCCAAGGCTGTTGGCAAGGTTATTCCGTCATTGAACGGCAAATTGACCGGTATGTCATTCCGTGTTCCGACATTGGATGTATCAGTTGTTGACTTGACTGTTAACTTGGCAAAACCGACTTCTTATGAAGAAATCTGTGCAGCCATGAAGAAAGCATCAGAAGGCGAGTTGAAAGGTGTTCTGGGCTATACCGAGGATCAAGTTGTATCTTCAGATTTCTTGGGTGATGCTCGTACATCAATCTTTGATGCTAAAGCTGGTATCCAGTTGACTCCGACTTTTGTAAAAGTTGTAAGCTGGTATGACAACGAGTGGGGTTACTCCAACAAGGTATTGGACCTCATTGCTCATATGGCAAAAGTTAACGGATAATCACAAAATAAGCAAACCCTCTTGGCCTGCCAAGGGGGTTTTGTTTTTGCAAAGGAAGAAATAAATGACAGAATACAGAACCATAAAAGACTTGGGAGATTTAAAAGGCAAAGTAGCAATGCTGCGTGCTGATTTAAATGTTCCGATGGATGAGAATTTTCATGTAACCAACACCGCCCGCATTACCCGTACGGTTCCCACCATCAAGACCTTAATGGACAAAGGTGCCAAGGTTGTTGTAATCTCGCACTTTGGTCGCCCGGAAGGCAAAGGGGATATGAAAAACTCATTGTCTCACGTAGCCCCCGAGCTGGAGAAGGCTTTGGGCAAACATGTTGTGTTTGTAGATGACTGCATTGGCCCCAAAGTAGCAGAAGCCATTAAGAACATGAAAAGCGATGAGGTTTTGTTGCTTGAGAATCTTCGTTTTTATGATGAAGAGAAGAAAGGTGATGAAGCTTTTGCCAAAGAGTTGGTAAAACCGGCTGATGTTTATGTATCAGATGCTTTTTCAACCGCTCACCGTGCTCATGCTTCCATGGTTGCAGCGGTAAAAGAACGCCCGTCAGCCTTTGGGTTGCTGATGGAAGAGGAGGTAAACGCGCTCTCTAAAGGTTTGAACAATCCGGAGCGTCCGTTGATGGCCATTGTCGGTGGCTCCAAGGTTTCCACCAAGTTGGATTTGTTGAACAATTTGGTTAAGAAGGTAAACAAGCTGGTAATTTCCGGCGGTATGGCTCATACATTCATGAAAGCCAACGGAATAGACACTGTCAACGAGGCCAATTCTCTGGTCCAGATGGATATGATAGACACCGCCAAAGAGATTATGGCCACCGCCAAAGCCAACAACTGCGAGATTATCTTGCCGCAAGATGTCGTCGTCGCCAAAGAATTTAAGCCGATGGCCGAGCACAAGACGGTAGATTTGGAGCACATCCCGGCCGAGGGTTGGAGCTTGCTCGATGTCGGAGAGAAGACCATTGCCGCTATTAATGCCAAGTTGGAGGAATGCAAGACTTTGGTATGGAACGGTCCCTTGGGCGTATTTGAGATGAAACCCTTTGACAACGCCACCAACAAAGTAGCCGAGAAAGCAGCCGCCTTAACAGCAGCCGGTAAGCTGACATCTGTTGCCGGTGGCGGAGATACTGTTTCTGCCTTGGCCAATGCTGGGGTAGAGAACAAGTTCTCTTATATTTCAACGGCCGGCGGTGCTTTCCTTGAGTGGATGGAAGGCAAGGAGCTTCCCGGAGTTGTTGTCTTGAAGAAATAAGACGATAATCGGATAAAAACAAAAGCGCCTCGAGTGATCGGGGCGTTTTTTATAAAAAAATCTCAAGGGGTTGAAAGAGAAAAGATAGAGATTAGATAAAAGATGTTCCCGATGTCGGTAGGTAGAAATAGATTTTCTTTTGCCGGTATGAGAGAACAAAAAGATTTGCGAAAACAACAAAAGAAAATTTATTTCATTTGTTCGTTGGAAGAATCGGGAAAGAGCAGGGCTTTAAGGCTTTGCTCTTTCTTTTTTTGAGGGAAGAGCTGGAGTTAAAGCTTTATAAACCAATACCTGTTAGAGTGAAAGCAACTGGAAGGATAAATTTTTAGACAAAATAGTTGATTTTTCACTAATTTATGCTAAAATAAACATAAAGAAAGAATTTGGTAGCAAAGGAATACTTCAATGGCAGAAATCACTCCGTTAAGATTCAAAAAAGACGCCAGCTGGGAAGGCGAGAACGAACTTGAAGAGTACTACACAGACGCAGACAAGCGCGCGGATTTGCTCAAGTTTCTAGGCACACCAGATGGCAACGGCGGCTACACTTTTGACCGCGCAAAATGGGAGAGCCAGCAAGAGGAATATAAAAAATTAAGCACGGAATATGGTGATGCTAGAAAAAGCTACGACGATTGGGTAAAAGAGCAAGATAAAAAAGGCTTAGAGTTAAAAGATTACGAAAACAATCCAGAGTTCCAACAGCTTGATAATGCTCAAAAGGAGGCCCAAGCGAAACTGGATAAAATTTTTTCTGGAGATATGCAAGCTCTTTTAATGACAGATGCCCCGGAAGTAGCTTTGAACTTTTTGCAAGTTTATGGAGAGGTGGAGAAAAATCTAAAAGATCATCCGGAGCTGAAAGAGAAGTTTCTGGCACTCAAAGAATTTACAGGCCGTATGATTGAGAACGGTTGGAATCCTGAAGGTGGCAAAAACAAGCTCCAATTGCAATATAGAGACGGGCAGCTGGTACGGAGGGGCGATGACCTTGGTGGTCGAGGCCTGCACTTTGC
>CALXVV010000002.1 GCA_944392205.1 uncultured Alphaproteobacteria bacterium
ATGTTTTTCGAAACGCCATGCTGATTGTGATTGCCGGGTTCCCAACTCTGCTTATCAAAATGCTGTTTACCGGCTCTTTGCTTATTGAGGTTATCTTTTCTCTCAACGGTCTTGGGCTGCTCGGATATGAGGCGATTATGACCAGGGACTACCCGGTCATATTCGGCACTCTCTATATCTTTGCGCTCCTTGGTCTTGTCTTAAAGCTTATCTCGGATATCGTTTATTCTCTCATTGACCCGAGAATAAATTTTGAGGCCAAAGCTTAAAACTCTATTTGCCTATGCAGCCGTGTGTCTCTCTGGCATATTTGGCGTATTGCTTGTAGAAATACTCCAAACTTTCCTGAACTTGACGATTTACACTGCCTTTGGGAAAGCGCCCGTGCTTATCCATGGCGCCGGCTTTCACACCGGTTAAGATTTCTATACCATCATCTACAGTATCTACAGCCCAAACATGGAACAGGCCATCATCCACCGCTTTTAGGATATCTTCTCTTAGCATTAGGTCTTTAACGTTGGTTCTTGGAATAATTACTCCGTGCTCACCGTTTAGGCCATGGTGAGCACAGACGTCAAAGAATCCTTCTATCTTTTCATTAACCCCGCCGATGGGTTGAATCTCACCAAATTGGTTGATAGAACCTGTGACGGCAATGCTCTGTTTTATCGGCAAGCCCGAAATGGCAGAAAGCAAGCAGTAATACTCTGTTGAAGATGCGCTGTCTCCGTCTACGCCGCCGTATGACTGCTCAAACACAATTGAGGCAGAAAGCGAAAGCGGAGAATATTTGGCAAAACGGTTGGCAAGCAAGCTCTCCAAAATCAGAACGCCTTTGGAGTGAATCGGCCCGCTCATTTCCACTTCTCTTTCAATATTGATAAACTCGCCTTTGCCGATGCGGACCTGCGCCGTGATTCTGGCCGGTTTGCCAAAGCTTGTGCGTGAGAAGTTGTAGACCACAAGTCCGTTTATTTGCCCGACTTTTGAGCCTTCAACATCTATCAAGATTGTGCCTTTTTCTATCTGCTCAAGCATTGCCTGTTTGATGCGGTCAGAGCGGTATATCTGGGCCTCTATGGCCTGCTCAATATGGTTTTTGCCAATTTGGTTAGCCTTGGACTTGCGCGCCCAATAATCAGCCTCCCTCAGCAAGTCACCGATTGAGGCAATATGCGCCGTCAACTTCTCTGAGCTCTCAGCCAAGCGAGAAGAATATTCTATAACTTTCGCCACCGCTTGTTTATTGAGCGAGCGCAAATGTTTCTTTTTTGACAAAGAGCCAATCAGTTTTGCGTATTCTATCTCATTATAAGGTGTTCTATCCATCAAAACGCCAAAATCTGCCTCTACCTTGAAGAAATCCGAGAAATCAGGGTCCCTTTCCGATAGGACATCATACAATTCCTCATCGCCGGTCAAAATAACCTTAACTTGCAATGGAATCGGCTCCGGATCCAGCGAAATGGTGGTAAATGTTGTATCCTCGCTCGGGGCCTCAATCTTGATGGTTTTGGAAGCCAGCGCGCGTTTGAGCGAATCCCACGCGTAAGGTTGCAACAACAACTTTCTGGCGTCTATTAAGAGGAATCCTCCGTTGGCTTGATGCAGAGCGCCGGCCTTAATTAACGTAAAGTCTGTCAACAACGCACCATATTGCTGTATTCTCTCTACCTTACCAACCAAATTTCCTTGGGTTGGGTGGTCAAGGTGGACTATGGGAGCTCCCGAACCTGCCTCATTTTTAACAATAACGTTTACTTTGAATTTGGCATATTTGTCTTCTTCCGGTTGCTTAAATTTGGAAAAAAGCGCACTCAGCGGGTCATCGGAATTAGCCTCCGGTGCGGCTGCCGGAGAATCTGTTGCCGGCATAAATTCATCTATATTTGTGACGATATATTTTTGAATGCTCTTCAAAAATTCATTAGCACCCTTATGGCCTTTGTATTTGGCATGGAGCTCATCTATGGGCTTCTTGACCGCAATTTTTAGGAATTTTTCTCTTAAATCATTACTTTCTTTTCTTTGTTTATCTTCCCACTGCGGCAGGTCTTGCGCTGTCTTCTCAATCTCTTCCTGCATTTGATTGAGGTCTTCCATCAACTGCTTTTTTTCTTCTTCGGGCAGCTCATCAAATGCCTCGGGGCTCAAAACCTCTCCGTTTTTGACCGGTGCAACAACCAGCCCCACCGGCATATGCAGTAATGATACACTTTTGCCTTTGGCTTTTTTCTGTAATGTCTTGATATATTTTTCTTTGTACTGTTTATATTTCTCATGAATAATGCTCAGGCTTGCCTTGTATTCATCGCTCTCCATAATGGTGGGAATAACGGTTGAGAAAGTTTCTATCAACTTGTCTACATCTTTGGCAAATTCCGTTGCGGTGCCGGCCGGAAAATTCACGGCCTTGGGCTTATAGGGTTCATCAAAATTATAAACATAGGCCCAGTCATCTGGCGTGGCTCTCTTTTTGGCCTCAGTCACCAAAACTCTTTTGACCAGACTGGTCTTTCCCGTCCCCTCAGGGCCTAAGCAGAACAAGTTGTATCCCTTGGATTGGATATTAATACCAACCTCCACCGCGCTCAAGGCTCTGTCTTGTCCCAAGGCAGACAGGCGTTCTTCCAACTCGGCGGTTGAAGAAAATTTGAACTTTTGCGGATCACACTTGGTGTAAAGGTCCTTTGATTTAAGGCGGGTTATGCTCATCGTAAAAATTTCCTATACATTGAATTTCAGATACGTTATGCTGTATCATAAATTATCAAAAGCTAACATTGGGTAAAGAAAAGTAAATTTTATGCTGCATTTGTTAATCCTTTTTTTGATTGTATTTATCCCTTTGATCTTCTTTTTCTTTTATTTCAAGAAAATCAGGCAGCGGATTATTTGGCAAATCTTGGAGAGAAACATCTTGAAATATCATCCTAAAAACGCCTGGTATTCCTCTGAAATAACAAAAAAAATTGCCAAACGTCTTAATAAACTGCCCAAGAAAAAGCTGCACCTCGTCTTTTTGTCTTTAAAAAGTAAAGATTGGTTGCCTCTGCAACAATATCTTACCCTCGATGTCTCTGAGGAGTTTAATGCTCTCTGTAAGCATAAAAAAAATCCAAAAGCAGATCTTTTGCAAAAGGCCGAACAGGCGTTGCTGGACCTTAACATCAAGCAAACCAGAAAAATTGTGGAATCCTTAACGCCCAAAAACAAAATTGAGAAGGCCAGGGCGGACTATCTTTTGGCTTGGTGCGCACTTGAGGAAGGGGATCTCTTAACCGCTTCTGAAAAAGTTGCCGCCGCGGCCAAACAATTTCAAAAAGCAGGTTTTGTCTATGAGGAAGCTTTGGCTTATCTTTTGGGAGGCACCATTTATCGGGTGAGTGCCGTCTTTGATACCGCCGATTTTATGCTTAAAACCGCCACCCAGCTCTTTGGCTTTATCAACGCCTCCGCCAAGGAGGCAGAAACTTGGGGAACGCTCGGTATGCTGATGGTCACTCAACAGCGTTTTGAAGAAGCTGATGATGCTTTTGACAAGGCCCAAAGACTCTTTCTTCTTGCTCAAGATAAAACCGGAGAAACAGAAATTGCCAACCAAAGAGCGCTTGCTGCCTTGATTCAAAACCAATACAAGACCGCAGAAAAACTGGCTTCAGCGGCAAGGAAAAATTTTACCGACCTCAAAGATCTTCGCGGACAAGCTTTGAGTTTGGATATTTTGGCACAGGCAGGGGCTCTTCAGATGTCTTGGAGTAAGGCCTTCAAAAACGCTAAAGAGGCTGAAAATCTTTACCGAAAGACAAAAAATCTTTCTGCTTGTCAGGAAATGATGCTTTTGCAGGCTCAGGCTCTGTTGGCTCAAGAAAAACTGGCAGAAAGCGAAAAAATTTTGCGCAAACTGCTTGCAGAGGCCTCTAAAAATAAGACCTGTTTTCATATTGCCAATGTCTATAATATGCTTGGCTTGATTTATTTGCAAAAAGGCGAGCTAAAGCGTGCCGAGGGGTTGTTTCAACAATCTTTGAGTAATGAGCTTCAAACGGATAGAATCGGGGCAGCAGCCATAGATTATGCCAATATCGCGCTTACGGCTTACCGGCGCGGGCATAAAGAAATCGGTGATAAAAACAGGGAGATGGCCTTGCAATGCGCCAAAGAAGCCGGGGCTGAAAATCTGTTAAAGTTGCTAAGCGAAGCTAAATTTTAGTAAAAACTCAAACGCGCTTTGATTTCCGGATAACTCTTGCCGTCTTGAGGGGCGGATACGTCAATCTCTTCTACCCCGACATTTTGAAAAGACAAGATGTAGAACTTTGGCGCAGATAAATAGCTGTGCCGTGAGCCTCTTTTGGTGAAAAGCATCCGATTTTTGACCTCAAGATTGGTGTCTTCCAAAAATGCGCTCATTTCTTTTGACCAGGCAGGAAGCCCAAAATCTCCAAAGACCACAACAGGATCATCTTGCTCAGAGATAAAGTTTCGCAGTTGCAAAAGCGCTATGGCGCGCTCTTTGGCCGTGTTGTTTGCCAGATCTACCCTGATGAGCGTGAAGACATGGCCGTTTTTCTCTATTGCCATAAATGGCGCTATCTCATCTTTTCCTAAAACCAGATGTCCGCGCCGCAAAATTATGGCATTGTGTGCCTCAACCTCTAGGGAAGCCTTGGGATTATAGGTGATGGAAATGTGATGCTCGCCACCACTGCTAAAGTTGGTAAAAATCCTCGCATTCATGGCAATCTGAAAATAATTTATAACAACCAAGACCGCCAAACCAAAACTGTATAAAAATCTGCCAATGGATAGGGCATATAACAGCACCAAAACATTGAGAATATAAATTTGAAACAACCAATTTCTTAAAAAAGAATCTTTTTGCGGTAGAAGAACCAGTAAAGTTAAAATCGTAAAGATTATCAGCGCCCACTTCAAAAAGGCGCTCTCCCTTGCATTTTTCTTCTTTTGAGCCAAATAACCCATTTTGTTTTTTCTCTTATCTTTTTTTAACCATTGCCGGTTTATACTATGTGCTTGACAGTCTAATGCTTAAAATGTATTTTGTAAATGGTCTGAAAAAATATGTTTGATAAACTACTCAATACTTTGTCATCTTCTGAAATCGTGACCTCCATATCAACTCAGCTTGATGTGTTGGCAAATGTTATTGACAGCTATCTTGCCGGCATCGATAATTTGCGAATGGCCTCTATCATCTTGATGATTTTGGCTCTGCTGTTGTTTTTGTTTCTTATCATCATCATTTATATCAAAACCATTGTTGCATTTTTACGTAATGATAATAAAGACCAGCCAGCAGAACTTGCTGAAGAAGAAGATAATGACGACAATGAAATTTTTGATGAAGAAGATCAGCTGCGCCTAAATCAAATCATTGACGACCAGGAAAGAGAGCGCGAGCTGGAAAAAGAGCTCCAAAAAGAGTTGGAAATGGCCAACGCCGAAAGGGCCTCAGCAGAAAAGGAAAAACAAAAAGAAGCCTCCAAAATTAAAGAAGCGGAAGTACAAAGAAAACTAGCAGAAGAAAAAAAACAACAAGAGCAGCCCAAAACCGTTGAAAAAGAGTTTTCCATTGATTTGGATTGGAAAAAAGGAAAACTCCAAGAGATGGACGCCTTGGCACAAAATGTAGAGATCAAGCCTGACATTCTCTCATACCACCAGTCTAACCGCCAACTCAATGAGCTTATCGGCCTTATCATCGACATGATCGGCCGCGGAGTTGATGACCTAAAAATTGCTCAGACCATTATGTTCAGAAACCAATATATGAGCTCTGAAGAAGATGTTTTGCAACTCATCGATGCCGTCAAAGATTTTATTGGATTATGCAAAAACCAAGAATTTTCTAAGCTTGAAAACTATGCAGCCTTACCGCATGAGGAAGATGCTCTCTACCATTTGGCCGAAGGTGACCCATCCTTGGCTTTGGCCATGATTGAGGCCTTGATGGATGCCGGAATCGATCGCGCCGGCTCGCTTGCAACCGAGACTAAAAAGGATATTCTCTATCAAGAAATTTCTCGACAGGCCGGCATCTTCGGAAACTTGGCTGCAGTTAATGATGTGATGCTGGCAACGGGTGCTTTTGAACTGGCTATTGAGCTTGCTCCAAACAATATTGCAGCTTGGAGCCGTTTGGCAGACATGTACTCTAAGGCTCAGTCTACCAGCAAAGCCATTTGGGCTTATCAAAATGTCTTAAAATCTGCTGATGGGGAACTCAACGCCCGTGAGGTGGCTAATGCCAGCAAGAATCTTTCTCAGCATCTCTATGCTCAGGGCAACAGCCTACAGGCGGCCAAGCTTTATAACAGCAGCAAACAATACTATGACTCTTTGGGCATTAATCGTCGGTTGGATAAGCAGGAAATTGAAATTATTGAGATTATTGAAGCTCATCATCAAGACGAGCTCCAGTCTACCATCTTGCGAATCTTGGGTAGAGACGGCGGCCGCGGTTTTAACTTTGCTTAGAATTTATTTTTTGGGAGCACTAACGTCCGGTGCACGCAAATAAAGCGGTTTTGGGTAGTCCAGACGTTTGTCTTGATATTGCTTTATGCCCGCTTTGGACAACAACTCTATATCCAAAGACTCCGGCATCTGGATGACGTGCAAAGACAACCCGCTCGGGCGAGATAAAAATCTCTCAACCCCATCGCCCGTCAGCGAGACTTTTTTGCCGCGCAATAGCGGTAAAATATCTGCATATGCAAGAGCCTGCGGCGGAGTTATCTTTTGCAAATCTTTATCAAAAAGTTGGATATAAAAATCATCTCTCTTAGTTTCTATGATAACGGCATTTATCTCTGCCCGCTCACTTTCCTCAAGTCCCAAGACATATGCCTCAAAGGCTGAAACGCCACCTAGAGCTAGCTTTGGGCATGCCAAAGGAAATGTCCTTGCTGCGGCTATTGATGCCCGCACTCCGGTGAATGAGCCAGGGCCCACACAAACCAGCAACAACCCCAAATCCGTAAACTTGAGGTTATTTTGTGAAAGCATCTCCGCTATCTTGGGTATCAGCACTTCTGCCTGGCCAAAGTCCATCGTTTCATGAAAACGTGATAATACTTTGTCATCTTGTTGCAAAAGGATTGAGCAGGCTGCAGCCGTTGTATCAAAAGCTAAAATATACATCTTTTCCACTTGTTTGAAAATTTAAGTTTAATTACTGCTTTTTATATACTAAAATCTGCAAATAAACAACCGTTTTTGCAGGCAAGATAAAAAATGACAGATTTTAACCTTTTGAGCGATATGTATTATGCCGCACCGGAAATTTGGTATGTGCTGGCTGCTATCTTTGTTATCTTGTTTGCCGTTATCATGGTTGAGCTCTTTAGAATCCTCAAACTCAAGCAAAAAAACTACTTTCTTAACCGTGACCGCGAACGATATGCCGAAACCCTTTACGCTTCCAGAGACGGCTATTTTGCCTTTATCTACCCAGACCAAAAGGTCAATGATCCCAGGCGAAACATTGTGGAGCGGTGCTCCAGGCGCCTAGCCGTGATTATGAACCTGCCCAACGGAACAAAATCTTCTTTTGAAGATATATTGAAAAACTTCTATAAAGATGATGTTAAGAAAATTCAAAAATATGTGGGCATGCTTAAAGATGAAGGTGTCTCTTTTGATGATGAGTTTATGCTAAAAACCGCAAACAAATACCTGCGACTGGTGGGAACCAGAATTAACGGTATTGATGGTAACATCTATTGCGACATGATCTGGCTTAGGGATGTGTCTTTTGAGGTTAACAAAATATCCTCTCTGGAAAACGACAAGGACAACACTTATTTCCAACTTGCTCAACTGCAGGATATGCTTGACAACCTCCCTTTTCCGGTTTGGTTGCGGAATGACAAATTAAAAATCATCAATTGTAATAAAAAGTTTGTTGAGCTTTGCGGCGGACAATCAAAAGAAAATATCCTAAACGAGGGAATCGAAATTACCGGGATTAATGGTGAAAGCATTTCCAAAGATTTGGCTAAGATGGCCCACGCCATTAATCGCGGCAAAAAAAACACCGTCAGCCTCATCAAAAATGGTGAACGTTTGGTGATGGAAGCTTTTGAAACACCATTCCATGCTGAGGAAAGTTTGGATAAAATCTTTACAGCCGGAACCTTGATTGATGTCAGCGAGCTCGATGAGCTAAAAAGAAATTTAAAGGTGCACCAAAATGCCCAGTTGGAAATTTTGGGAACTCTGGGAACGGCCTTTGCCGTCTTTAACCAACACTTAAAACTGGCTTTTCACAACCAGGCCTTTGCCAGACTGTGGCAGCTTGATGATGATTGGTTTGAGCAAGAACCTTCTTATGCTATGTTTTTGGATACCATCAGAGAAAAAAGACTGCTGCCGGAAGTGCCCGATTATGTTATGTTCAAAAATGATGAGCAAAAAAAATTCACCCAAATCATCGAGCCGCAAAAAGATATGCTCCACCTGCCAAACGGCAAAACTTTGCGCCGCCTAAGAGCCGCTTACCCAACCGGGGGCCTCATTTTTGCCTATGAGGACATTACCGATCGCTTGGCCACAACCAGCGCATATAATGCCTTGCTCTCCGTGCAAAAAGAAATGTTGGAAAATCTGTTTGATGCCGTTCTTATCTTTGGCTCTAACGGCCGCCTGAACTTTTATAATGATGCCTACCTAAAGCTCTGGAATGCCCAAAAAACGTTTTTGGCCCAGGAACCAAACTTAGAAGAAATTCTTGATAGTCAACGCCACTTCTTCAGCGCAAAAGAAGATTGGGAAAACTTAAAGAAAGAAATGACAGCGCATCTTTTGTCCATGACAACCAAAACTTTTATCTTGAACCGAAAAGATGGAATCGATGTCGAGGTCGCCAGCAGCAACCTCTCTGATGGTTCGCTCATGATTACTTACAAAAAAACGCCGCTCTAATTGACAAAAAAAATTTTTTATGTCACACTGTGGGCAGTTGCGGCAGAATCGCCCAAAATTATGGAGTCTGGAATGGAAGACGAGTCTTCAAACTTAAATATCGAATGGAAAAAAAATCAAGGCTTCGGCGCCACCGAAAAATTAACCCGCAAAATTGATAAGCAAAAAGCCCTCGCTTTTGAGGCTACGGAAAAAAAGGCTGTTAACACAACGTTTTCTGCAAAGCCTACGGAGCTTCCTAAGGGCCTGAAAAAAATCCGCAAAAAAATTAAAGAAGTCTATGACGAGGATGAAGATGAGGACTTTTATGACGGTGTTCCTCATGATCTCAACAACTCGCTCATGAACGCTCTTTATGAGGATGAAAAAAAGCAACTCCAACAAAAAGAGACGCTTAATAACCAAAAAATGCAGCAAACTGCCGGGAGGCTTGAGGCTGTGGCAGTGGCAGATAAGTTGGCCAGGGAATCCGGACTGAAAGGTTTGGACAAGAAGGTCGCCGGCAAAAATCTGTCTGACGTTACCTTGATTAACAGCTCTTTGGAAAAAGTTTTGAGTGAAGAAGTTGCCCTAAAAACAAAATCCGGTGTTCGCAAACTCTCAAAAGGCGAGACAGTTACCATGCTGCGCGGTATTACCCGAATCCGCAAAATGGCCTTGGCAGCCAATGAATCTCAGCTTAAAGCTCTTGAAAAAATGAAAGTTGAAGACATCATCAACGCCGGAGAAAAATCTACCGATGACCGCCAAGTGGCTGAGCTTATTCTTAAAAAATCTGGCCGCAAAAGCAAAAAAGATGTTGAAAAGGTCGTCGAAAAAAGCAAAAAACAAAAAGATATCAAAATCAAAAATCCAAAACCCAAAGAAAAAGATACCTCTAAACAAAAGCTAAATCTCTCTGCTAAAGACATCTTCCGCGACTAACCGGGGGACGCCCCGGGGCGATTAGCAAGCTGTAATCCGCAAGACTAAAAAGCCACCCATCGAGGTGGCTTTTTACGGCTTGCTAATCTTGGGTGCCCAGGCAGGCGCCTGGAGGCATAATCAGGCTGTAACTCGCACCGCTCCCGGTGGTCGGGGTGCTGGCGCAAGTGCCTTAGAACAATTTGAGGATACTCTGGCTCGCCTGTGAGGCCAGAGAAAGGGAATTAATGGCTAATTGTTGGCGGGTTTGCAGAGCCAGCATATTTGCACTTTCCTCGTTCATATCCGCAAGCGTTAATTTGTCCGCCCCTTCGGTCAAAACATTAATCAAACTCTCGGTGAAGTCCTGCCTGGTGGTAACGATATTGTAATAACTTCCTAGCTCTGAAGATATTGAGCGAATTTGATTTATTGCCTGATCTAGAGTAGACATATCATTTGCATCTATCCCCAAGGCTTTTGCACTTGCATCGACCCCTTTTATTCGTAGAGCACCTGTATTATCTTCATTGAATGTTATGTTTAGGTCTTCTTTTTGTAATAAATTTACTCCCTTATAGGATGCGTCTTTTATTAAATCATCATATTGTCCTAGGATGTTGCTTATTTGTTTTTTATTGCTGGCGTATTCCTTTGTTGTGGCGACCTCTGTACGGCTCGCTTTTGCGGCATTAACTTTTTCAAGTGCGGCTCCTTCTACTACCTTATCCCATTTTTTGTCTGTCAGGCTAAAATCTTGATTGCCCATAAAATAGTCTGGTTCTATTTTTTTTGCTCCATCTATTGCAATCTCTTTGTTGATTAGATATACTTTATCCTGGCTTCCTACTAATGATCCTGCCTCAAAAACTATCTGGTTTCCATCAACCAGTTGGCCCCAAATATTATCTTCAACATTGAATTCTGCTCCCTTATGCAGAGTAAATTGCACATTACTGAAAATAGTTGAAAAAGAATTCTTGCAATTAATTTTTCCATAGACATCTAGGCTGCCATCATGAAAGCCAACTCTGCTTTCAGTTGCAATTTTTGATTGTTCATCAACTACCATATGACCACTTTGGATCCATACATTTGAAGAGGTGTAAACGTTGGCATTTTCAAATAAAATCGTAGCGCCATAAAGAGCATTAATACTCATGATCACACCATCTCTTGTATTAACATTTATGTTTCCTGACAAAGTTGCAGAAGATGCTCCTGAGAAGCCAATGGCTGAAGGCTGGTTTAGTACTGTCGTGGCCGTACTGGAGAAAGAAATATCTACATTGCTTATTTTTATTCCCGTTTTATTTTGCCCAAAAATAGCGGCTGCTTCTTGGCCGTGACTGGCAGAATTATTTTGATAATTTATCTTGAGATTTGATACACTTGTGTTGTTGTTGCAAACAATACCGGATTTGCCATCTGTTTTAGAGAAAGATATCTGTACTGATGAGGCATCGTTTTCTGCATAAGACCTGCCAACCAGAGACTGCCCCTCTGAAAGCACGATTTGCGTATCCCCCATATCTATATTGTTTTCAACAATGATATATTTGATCTCTGCATTTTGGGCTGCTGCCAATAATTCATCTTTGGTGCTTACGTGAGCTTTTGTAGCCCTATAAAAATCATCCATTACCATGCTTTGTTCAACGGCTTTAGCTTGCTCCAAAAACTCGGTGGCGCTCTCCAAAGCCGTGGTGGCGGCTTTTATCGTACTCACTGCTTGCCCCATGGAATCAAGCAAAGCATTCAAATCATCTGCGCGGTTATTTAATGAAAGTGCTGTGTAGTAGGAGCTCGGATTGTCTATCGCGGAATTTACTTTATTACCGGTGGCTAATTTGTTTTGAGTAGAGGAAACCTGCCCGCTGATATTTTGCAGGCTCAACAAATTTGACCGCATTGATGCAGTTAAACTAATTCCGCTCATTTAATTCCCCTAAAGCTCGTATAACGGCGCACCTAAAGGCATTTTGACGAGGCTCGCAAAATTCATGTACGCCTTTGTACATTGGAATTTTTCTCGCTCTTAAAATCCCTTTATCTGCACCATTCTCCGAGCTTTCTCTAGCTCTGTTTAGGTTTCGATTACTGCTTTTGATTATATGTTTTTTAAATTGCCTTTGCCAGAAAAACAGAGGACTTTTCCACATGAATCAGGCGCCTAGTTTTGCAAGCAAACTCTTATACGCCGTGGAGAGAATCTTGAATTTTTCCTCGGCTTCCGTGTTGCCGGGGTTAACATCTGGGTGATATTTTTTGACCATCTTCTTATATTGTTTTTTTAGGCTTTCAACACTCAAATCCTCTATGCTTAACTCCATTATCTCCAAACAGGTTCTTTCATCTTTGCTGAACCTAGCCTCGTTGATGATGGAATAATCAGGACTGTAGTCATCAAAAAATTCAAAATTGCCATTGATATCAAAACCAAAATTATATTTTACTTTTGAGCCAAAACGGAATCGGCGGCGGCGCGCATTTTGTTTTTCTTCTTCCTCCGGGTCCAGCCCGTCATAGTAGTTCCATTTGGCATTATATTCCTGCACGTGTTTTAGGCAAAACCAGTAGTAACTCTTTAGGCTGCGGTCTTTGGGCGCGCGGTATTCTCCCGCCTCTTTGCAGCCGGGATGATCGCAGCAATGAGCCTGATGCTCGTTCTGCGGAGCAAAATATTTGCTTTGTCTTTTGCGCCCTTTTATCATTTTTGTTCCAATATCATTTAGACATTCTTTGCAGTATAGCCTCTTTTGCCTTCAAGGGCAATGTTAAAAATATGTTCCGGCCCTTGCTAAACTCGTTTTTATAAATTGTAATGTCTTAATTTTTATTTATAATATCAGCAAATCTTTTTACCGAGGATAAAATGCCAGAACTACCGGAAGTGGAAACGATAAAAAACGGAATCGAAAAAGCCATTGGCAATTGCCGAATCTTGGACCTTAGCATAAGGCAGCCGAATTTGCGAATCAAAGTGCCGGAGAATCTGCCAGGCATCTGCCGCGGCACCAAAATCATCGGCTATGGCAGACGGGCAAAATACATCCTTATTCATCTGGAGAATCGATACACCCTTGTTTGGCATATGGGCATGAGCGGCAAGGTCTTGATCACCGACACTCTCCCGAA
Source organism: uncultured Alphaproteobacteria bacterium (assembly GCA_944392205.1). Lineage (GTDB taxonomy): Bacteria > Pseudomonadota > Alphaproteobacteria > RF32 > CAG-239 > CAZU01. Next base: position 12,994 of record CALXVV010000002.1, read on the forward strand.
TCCATTAGGCAAACATGACCATATCATTTTTAGCACCGAAAACGGCTTTTTAGTCTATAATGACCCCAGAAGATTTGGCTTGCTCACCGCAACACCAACAGAGAATCTAAACAAACTTCCGTTTTTTGCAAAACTTGGGCTTGAGCCTTTTGATAAGGCATTGACACCTAAGTTTCTTTTTGACAAACTGCAAAAGAAGAAAATTCCTGTTAAAGCCGCTTTGCTTGACCAATCTTTGGTGGTGGGAATCGGAAATATCTATGCCTCGGAAATTTTGTTTGAGGCCAAGATTTCTCCTCTGAGAACCGCTGATATGATATCTAAGGCCGAGTGTGCAAAAATTATTAAGGCAACGCATTGCGTTTTGGAAAAAGCCATTGCCGCCGGAGGCTCTACCCTCAAAGACTATGAAAAGCCGGACGGCAGTTTGGGATACTTTCAAAACCAACATTGTGTTTACAACAAAACAGGGCAACGCTGTCCGGGCTGCTCTTGTGATATCGGCAAAACCGGCGGCATAAAAAAGATTATCATCGACGGACGATCAACCTTTTATTGCCAGACCAAACAAAAATAGGGTGTGAAGAAAATGAGATATGTGATTTTGTTTTTATGTAGCTTTTTATTCTGCATTCAGGCGCAAGCCGCCTTTATTGAGGGGCTTGAAGATGTGCCGGTAATGGAAGGCTTAACCCAATTGCCAAATGATGCCATATCTTTCGGCAACGAGGAAAGCCGTTTGGTTGAGGCTATTTTGGAAAGTGACACCCTCTCTTTCAAAAAAGTGCAGGAATTTTATAAATCAACTCTGCCGCAAATGGGCTGGATTTATCAGGGCAAAAGAGAATCCACTCTGGTGTTTGAGCGTGAAGGAGAAGTTATCGAAATTTCTCAGGAATCCACCAAGCCTCTCAAAGTTCGCATTACCGTTAAGAGCAAAATGTAGGGAAGAAAATTTATGGAACAGACAAATACCATCATCGCAGAAGTGGAAGGAAGTGTCGGCATTATCACATTCAACCGTCCGGATGTTTCAAATGCCGTTAATTTGGAAATGCTAAACGACACCTCTTATCAAATCCAAACTTGGGAATATGATGACAATATCAGAGCAATTATTTTGAAAGGAAATGATAATTTCTTTGCAGCGGGAATCGATATTCCGGAACTCAGTCAAGAGATTTCTCAGCAAAGTTTGGCCTTAAAAGCCTGGCAAGATGAATTTGCAAAAATTGCCAACTGCTCCAAGCCTCTTATTGCCGCCGTATCCGGGTATGCCTTGGGAATCGGCTGCGATATCGCTTTGACTTGCGATATCATTTTGGCATCAGACTCCGCCCAATTCGGATACCCGGAAGTGAGTATCGGAATGGTGCCCGCTTTTGGCAGTTGCTCAAAGCTGGTCAAAAGAATCGGTAAGGCAAAAACCATGGAAGCTATTCTGACTGGAAAAGCCATTTCTGCCGAGGAGGCTTCTCTGGCCGGGCTCATCAGCCGCGTTGTTTCTCTGGCTGATTTGTCTGACGAGGCACTCAAAGTGGCAGAAAGAATCGCCTCTCTGCCCTACCAAGCGGTTATGCAGGCCAAAGAAACCATCTGCCAGGTTGAAAACATGAACCTGCAAAATGGAATCGAATTGGAGGCAAAAAGCTGCCGACTTTCCATCAATACCGAAGAATTTCGGCAAATGATTAGTCAATTGGCGCAAAAAATTTAGAGAATCCGCCCGTAGGGTGAAAATTATTGTTGACTTGTAAGACACTTAGAGTTTATAAAGCATTACATTTAAAAATTTGTTCGTAACCTTTTTAATATAATGGAAGAAGAAAAATGGCCAATCATAAATCGGCAAAAACAAGAATTATTCGCAACAACAAAAGAAGCATCATCAACGGTGCTCGCAGAAGTCGCGTTCGCACTTTTGTTAAAAAGGCTGAAGCTGCTATCTTGAGCGGAAACAAAGAGCAAGCCGCTGCTGCTGTTAGAGTTGCAGAATCTGAATTGATGCGTGCTGTTCGCAAAGGTGTTTACAAAATGAATACCGCTGCTCGCACCACATCTCGCTTGTCTAAAAAAGTTAAGGCTCTCTAAGCTTTACTTTTAGCATAAGAATTACCAGCGCAAACCTACTTCGTTTAATGCAAACGAAGGTGTAAGGTTTGCGCTTTTTTGTGCTGAAAAAGCTATGTTTACAGCGACTCTGCAAAGAATCTATGTCAAGAAAATTAATTGCAATGTTCGGCAAATGTTCTGCTGTTTTTGTGTTGTAATTTGAAAATAATGTCGGTAACATCCTAATCACTTTTTAAGAGTTTGTTAAGAAATCAGATAAGAACTTTTATCACGGATACCGATAAGAATTTTATCAAAAAAAAGATAAGAACTTTTATCAAAAGATACCGTCCAACCAGTAAGGTTAAGATCCCTCTGACAAATAACAAAAAGCGAATCTGTTAACAAAAAAATATGTTACGTACACTTGAAAACAGAGATATGGGGATTATCTTATTTAAGTTGGGAAGAAATTAACTTTTATCACATCCGGCTTAAAAATGTACATGACATATTATGTTGGCTTGCTTGCAGCCAAACGATGTGTGTGCACGTTGGGGCAAGCTTCTGAAGCATAACATATTATGTTAACGCGGGGTCTAATTTTTGATTTAATTGGGGAGCGAAAATGGCTGAAGAAGCAATGATAAACGACAATTCTGTTCAAGATCAATGGGGGCAGATTTGCAGCCAGTTAAAAAATGAGGTCGGCGATACCGCTTTTGAGAGCTGGTTGAAGCCTTTGAGCCTCGGTTCTTTCTCTGACGGCGTTATGAATATTTGTGTTCCGACACGCTTTATGCGGAACTGGGTTATTACTCACTACAGTGATCGCATCCACAAAATTTGGGAAAAGAAAAACCCTGCTATCAAAAACATTAATTTTATCGTGCAAGCCACCAGAGAGGAAACTCCAAGCCTTTATAACCCGACTTGCCGTTCTCTGCTTAAGAAAATAACCTCCACACCGGCGCCGCAAAATATTTACCAGTCCGGCATCAACTCCATAATTGCCAATAACAATGACGGCGCCCTTAACGACTCTTTGTCCGTGCCGCTGAACCCACAATATACTTTTGAAAATTTCGTGGTTGGCAAAACAAATGAGTTTGCTTATGCCGCCGCCAGAAAAGTTGCAGAATCTCGCAATATTTCCTTTAACCCCTTGTTCTTGTATTCCGGTGTCGGCCTTGGCAAAACCCACCTTATGCACGCTATTGCCTGGCACATTAAACAGCAAGACCCGACACGCAATATCGTCTATCTGTCTGCTGAAAAATTTATGTACAAATTTGTTCGCGCTTTGCGCTACAAAGACACCACAGCTTTCAAAGAGCAGTTTCGCTCAGTTGATGTTTTGATGGTTGATGATGTTCAATTTATGGGCGGCAAAGACACAACTCAGGAGGAGTTTTTCTACACCTTTAACTCCCTCATTGAGGAAGGCCGTCAGATCATTATTTCTGCCGATAAATCTCCGGCTGATTTGGAAGGAATCGAAACCAGATTAAAATCTCGTTTGGGATGCGGTTTGGTGGCTGATATCCACCCGACAGACTTTGATTTGAGAATAGGTATTTTGAACAACAAGGCTCAACAACTCGGTGTTGAATTGCCGACAAAAGTAGCTGAGTTTTTGGCTCAAAAAATCACTTCTAATATTCGTGAACTTGAAGGAGCTTTGCGCAGAGTTGTGGCTCACTCTCAGCTCTTGGCCGACAAAGAAATTACTTTGGAAATGACCCAAGATGTCTTGAAAGATATGCTGCGCTCTTACGACAAGCGCACCACTATTGATGAAATTCAGAAAAAGGTAGCTGAGCATTTCAACATCTCGGTTAAGGAAATGCAGTCTTCCAGAAGAGCCCGCACTGTGGCCAGACCTCGCCAGATTGCAATGTACTTGGCTAAACAGCTGACTTCTCGCTCTTTGCCCGAAATCGGCCGCAAGTTTGACCGTGACCACACTACGGTTATGCACGCCGTCCGCAAAGTGGAAGAATTGATTGTTGAAGATGCATCTTTAGCTGAAAGCATTGAGGCTCTGAAGAGGACGCTTGAAGCTTAAAACAAAGCTTTCTTACACCATCCCGGCCCAAAAAATTTGCGGCCGGGATTTTTTGTGGACGCCTTGCTTGCCAGGTGATTTAAAAAGTTGTTGACGACTCATTGTTTTGACTTCTGATTTGCAGAGTTTGTGCTAGAATTACAGCCAATAATAACTTAATATTCCGGGTCATAAAAAATGAAATTTGTTATAGAACGCGCTAATCTTTTGAAAACTCTCAGCCATGTTCAGAGCATTGTTGAGAAGAGAAATACCATTCCGGTTTTATCCAATGTTAGAATCGAGGCTTTGGGCGATGGTATCAGCTTCAAGGCTACCGATATGGACACCGAGATTACCGAAATTGTTGATGCCAAAATCAGTGAAACAGGTGCCACTACGGCTCCTGCCCATATGCTTTATGACATCGTTCGCAAGCTCTCTGACGGCTCCCAGGTCGAGCTCACATTCCCCGATGAAAAAGGCCAACTCACAATAGCTTCCGGACGCTCTAAATTCTCCCTTTCAACTATCGGTGTCGAGGACTTTCCGGTTATCTCCGGTGACAAGCTGCCTACCAGTTTTGTTATGCTTAAAGATGAGCTCAAGGACGTTATTGACAGAACTCAATTTGCCGTATCTACCGAAGAAACCAGATATTATCTCAACGGCTTGTATGTTCATGCCAAAAAAGAAGGAGCCAACAGCGTTTTGCGTGTTGTTGCCACTGACGGACACCGTTTGGCTTGTGTCGAATCGCCCCTGCCGCAAGGCGCTGAAAATCTGAAAGGCGTTATTATTCCGCGCAAGACCGTTACTGAAATTCGCAAACTTTTGGATGATAATTCGGTTGAAAATGTTACCGTAGAGGTTTCTGAAAACAAGGTACGTTTCTCTTTGGCAGACATTACTCTCACATCTAAGCTGATTGATGGAACTTATCCTGACTATGAGCGAGTTATTCCGACCGACAATGACAAAAATCTGGAGCTGAATGTTAAGGACTTGGCGGCCGCCGTTGACCGTGTTTCGGTTGTGGCAGAAAGAACCAGAGCCATTAAGCTCCTCACCCATGAAAACAAAGTTACAATCGTCACCTCCAGCCCGGATTTGGGCAACGCTTCTGAAGATTTGGATGCCAAATATGAAAGCGAGCCTTTGGAGATTGGTTACAACTTCCGCTATCTTCTGGATATCTTGGCAGAGGTTAAGGGCGATACTGTTCGTATCTCCTTTAATGACGCATCATCGCCTTCCGTTATTCATGATACCAGTGATGCCAGCGCTATTTATGTGCTGATGCCGATGCGTGTATAAAATGGACGGTTCGGTTTATAAATTTAGCGATTTTAACCGTGAAAAGTCAGGCGTCTTGCGCCTGACTTTAACTGACTTTAGAAACTATCAGTTCTTGCGTATAAACGCCGAGCCAGGTATTATCATTATTCATGGTGAGAACGGCAGCGGTAAAACCAATATACTGGAAGCCATATCTTTTCTTACCCCGGGAAGAGGTTTGCGTGGAGCAAGGTTGGCCGATGTTAAGAGAATCATTATTTCTGAAAATGATGAATATCGTCCGGAGGTTATTTCGCCCCTCAACTGGGCTATCGCCGCTGAAGTTTTGCGCGGAGACGATATCTTCAATATCGGCACGGCGGTAGAACAAAGTTTTAAAGAATCTGCGGATGAAGAGGAAGATGATTTGCGTTCTTTTGAGCGGAGAATCGTGAGAATCGACGGCAACAAAATATCATCTCAGGCAGAGCTTGGAAAATATATATCCGCCATTTGGTTGACACCACAGATGGATCGCTTGTTTAGAGGCGGAAGCCAGCCCAGAAGAAGTTTTCTTGACCGCTTGGTTTATGCTTTTGATATGGAGCACGCCAAGCGCACCGCCAATTTTGACCACCTTTATAAAGAGTGGTATCGCCTACTTAAAGAAGGAAGGGCTGACCACCATTGGCTTTCTAGCCTGGAAGAGAATATGGCTGCGGCCGGTGTTGCCATTGCCGCTGCCAGAAGAGAGCAAATCGCCCGCCTTAACACATTTATTGAAAGCGAACCGGACGATATCTTTCCCAGCGTGCGTTTGGAGCTTGATGGCATAGTAGAAAAGATGCTTGATTCCATGCCGGCCATTGAGGCTGAAGACAAATATCGAGAGCTCCTTTGCCGTCAACGCAAAAAAGTTTTATATAATGACAGTGTGGACGGCGTTAACCGCACCGACTTCAAAGTCTTTTATCGCAAGAAAAAGATGCCCGCGGAACTCTGCTCTACAGGAGAGCAGAAGTCTTTGCTTATCAGCATTATCTTGGCGCAGACAAAATGCCAAACCCTGCACAAAGGTTTTGCTCCGGTGCTTCTTTTGGATGAGGTTGCCGCACATCTTGATGAGCTGAAAAAAGAGGCATTGATTGATAAGATTAAAGACCTCGGCGTGCAGGCCTGGATTACAACAACGGACCCCGAACTTTTTTCTTCTCTCAAAGGGAAAGCTCAATTTCATCAAACAGACAAGTCATCAGATGGAGCATCTGTGGCAATTTAGCTTTTATCTGCTGCCTCTGCCTGAAATGATTTTAATCTTTATTTTTTTGATATCTTCTTCGCTTAATTCTCTGCCTTTTTTCTCTGCTACCTTCTCGGCTATCTTGGTGACGACTTTTCTGTTTTTGCGGTTGGAAAAGGCTTGGTTGATGCGCTCTTTATTCTTCTTGCGAATCAGCTCCATTTGTTGAAGCCTTTTATTTTCTTTGTCTTTTTGATTTTGCAATTGCCTTTGACGTTCTTGTTCCTGCGCCTGTTCTTGTTGGCGTTGTTTTTGGGCTTCTTCTTGTTGTTTCGAAAATTGCTCGTTCTCTTTTTGTTTCCTGTTGAGTTCTTGAATATCTTCCGCGTTGGCAATATCCACACTTAAATCATCAACAAAACTTTGTTCTCTGAATACTATATCTTTGTCGATGATTTTTTGCAGATTGCTCCAAAATCTTGAATCCTTGAAGCTACCGCAAGATTCTGCCCAAAAGCTTAAAACTGCTGCAATTCCCCCCAAACCTTTTATATCTTTGGGCGAATAATTCTTAAGATTTGTCACCAATTCTTCCGGTGTCAGACGGATATCCAGTGGTTTATCTATCAGCTTTTGACCGTTGCGAATTGCAAAATATTCTGCCAGACGTTGAGTGGCTAAATGTTCCAAAAAATTTAACCAAGCTTGCAACTGTTCCTCGTCCTCTATTGCCAATCCCTGTTCTATCAGCAACAGCAAGAGCTTGGCTATTCCTTGATTGTTCATCTCTCCAAGGTATTGTTTTATTTGCTCTAAAAAAGTCAACAGATGCTTGCCACGCGCAGTCTTTCCTGCTTTTTTTATTTCCGCTTTGGAACAGCCGGATAATTCCGCCAAATTTTCTGCGGCGAGAACGGCCGCATTTGCATCTACTTCATAGTCTTCTTCATCAAACTCATATACATACATCACTTAACGAATCCGTCTGATTGCATCTTAAACAATTTGGCATATTTGCCGTTCTTTTTTAACAGCTCTTCATGGCTGCCTTCTTCAACTATTTTTCCCTTATCAAAAACCAAAATTCTATCCATTTCCCTTAAAGTTGAAAGGCGGTGTGCAACGGCTATTACCGTTTTGCCTTTCATCAACTTGGAGAGGGATTTTTGGATATGTTTTTCATTCTCGCTGTCTAGCGCGGAAGTGGCCTCATCAAAGATCAGAATCGGTGCGTTTTTCAGAACCGCTCTGGCAATGGCGACTCTCTGCCTTTCACCGCCGGATAAAATGACGCCTCTGTCTCCGACCTTGGTATCATATCCTGCCGGAAATTGTTTGATAAACTCATCGGCTGAGGCAGACTTGGCCGCCTTAATAACCTCTTCTCTGGTGGCTGAGGTTTTGCCATAGCGAATATTATCAAACAGACTACGGTTGAATAAGCAAACATCTTGGGGAATCGTGGCAATGTTTTTGTGCAGAGAATCTTGGGTGACTTTTCTGATATCTATACCGTTTATGTCTATCTCTCCTGAGGTGACATCAAAGTACCTTGAAAGCAATTTAATAAAGGTTGACTTGCCGGCGCCGGAAGATCCCACCAATCCGACTTTTTCTCCGGCCTTAATCTCAACATTTAAGTTATCAAAAATTTGGCGGCTGCTTTTATATGCAAAACCAACATTTTTAAATGAAATTGCGGCTCTTTTAATATTTAATTTTTTTGCGTCCTTGGCATCGACAATATCCGGAGTTACGGCCAAAGTTTCCAGCGCTGCATTGAGGCGGCCGAAAACTTGCAGAAAATTGTTATACATCCAGGTAATGTTAAACAATGCTCCGCTCATGGTCATAAACAACGTGTTTACAAAGATAAAATCGGTGGCGCTTAAACACTGTTTTGAAAAAAGCCAAATTGTATAAAGCAAAAATGCCAGAAAAGAAAATACTACAGCCGTGTGTTGAACTAATATTACTACAGCTTGCCCAATCTGCTCTTTGGTTTCTGCCTTGCGAAGCATGCGCAGAGCTTTAAGTAAATTCAATCTCTCAAAATGAAAATTAGCAAAGCTTTTTATCTCGCTATAGTTGGCTATCGAATCTACAATCATGCCGTTGGCATAGCTCTGGCGGCTGCCGGAATCTTTGGATAAAACATGGAGTTTTTTGCCAAGCTTTAATCCCAAAAGCGCCATCAAAAAGGCCCACAAAATAAAAACCGGTGTCAGCCACAGACTAACAGAGCTCAATATAATAAGCCCGATAATTACATAAAAAAATGTCCAGCTACTGTCTATGATGTGGCGGAACAAATCATGCGTGTTGCTCTGCAGCTGTTGAACCTTGTTGGAAACATTGCCGGCCATTTCCTCGGTGAAAAAGGCTATTGAGTGTTGGTTGACATAGTCAAAAACATCTCTGATGACAACCGTGCGCAACAAAGGTGCAACACGTGACACCATGATGAAGCCTACATTTGGAACAACCTGACCGGAAAGCTGCAAAACAAAGGCAAAAAATATTATCAGTAAAATATCTTGCCAAGGCTGCGGCTTGGTAGAAAAATTAGCTACCGCATCATACAATTGCGCCAAATAATATGGCACAAACTGCCGACATGTTTGGCCAACAACCAACAAAACCAACATGATAAGAAGCGGCCATTTGAAAATTTTGGCATAGTGCCAGATAAAACGAGCTGCAGTTTTTTCCATATCTTTGAAACTCTTTAACACTAAATTGACACTTTTGGTTTATTGTTATACTATATCTAAAGTTTTTATGCAACCGTTGGGATGAAATTGATGGAAACACAATATTACACTCTGATTGAAAAACAGGATTTTTATGAAATCATCGAAAATAAATATGGAGAATTGGCTATATTTATTGATGCTCGTGATGGTGCTCCCGAAAATCCCGTGTTGGAATTTGACGGCAAAAGAACTGCCCTTTTAAAACGTGATCCTCACTTGGCTGTTAGGTTAGACAACATCAATGAAGAAACGGTTGAACCTTTGGCTGAATCTGAATTTGTCATGATCGTGGAACTCAAAGGCAAAATGGTTGAAAGAGTTTATGGCGTGCCGGTTGATAATGTGGAGGAAGTTGTGTTTGAGGGTAAGGCCACCCGCGCTGATGAACTCGTTAAGGCAAAAAGCCGTGAAGAACTTCTCAAAGAATTCGGGGCTGTTAAGGTTTGGACCAGCGGCTCTGCAAAATAAAACTGTTAAGGTGATAGGAAATGATTGGTTTGGTACTGGTAACCCATGGCAATTTGGCTAATGAATTTATTTCTGCCATGCAGCATGTGGTTGGAAAACAAGAACAAGTGGCTCCCGTTTGTATCGGCCCGGAAGATGATATGGAAATGCGCCGCGCCGAAATCTTGAAAAAAGTTGAAGATGTTAATGACGGAAGCGGTGTCGTGGTCTTGACCGATATGTTTGGCGGAACACCTTCAAACCTTGCCATCTCCATCATGGACAGAGCAAAAGTTGAGATTATTGCCGGCGTTAATTTGCCGATGCTTATTAAACTTGCCTCTTTGCGCAAGGATAAGAGCTTGAAAGAGGCTGTCGAAGGCGCACAAGAAGCAGGCAAAAAATATATTAATGTTGCCTCGCAGCTATTGGGGGCTTAAGATGGCACAGTCTTACTCAAAAGATTTGGAAATTAAAAATAAAAAAGGACTGCATGCCCGCGCCGCTGCCGCTTTTGTTAAAACGGTTGAGCCTTTTGATGCAGAAGTTTCGGTTGAGCGTATCGGGCAAAATGTTAGCGGATCTTCTATCATGGGGCTGATGATGTTGGCAGCCTCTAAAGGCACTTTCATCAAAGTCACCTGCTCCGGTAACCAAGCTAAAGAGGCTATGGAGGCTATTGAAAAACTCCTTGATAATAAGTTTGGAGAAGAATAAGGTGGCCGCAAAAAAAGCCAAAGCACCCAGAAACAAAACGATAGAGCTGTCCCGAATCGAGACGGCTTTATATGTTTCTCAGGCTTTGCTGCCTAAGCAGAAACTCTCCCTTGAAGATGCTAAAGATCAAATCATATTTGGTGACTGTCTAAAGGCCATGGACCTGCTTCCTGATGCTTGCGTGGATTTGATGATTGTTGACCCGCCTTACAATCTCACAAAAAATTTCGGCAAAAACATCTTCAAGCAAATGGATGCAACAGAATATATGAGCTGGCTTGATTCTTGGCTTAAAAAAACCGTGCGCATTCTCAAAGATAACGCCTCTGTCTACATCTGCTCTGACTGGAAAACGTCTTTATTTATTCCCGAAGTAGTCGGAAAATATTTTATTTTACAAAACCGCATATCTTGGGAGCGCGAAAAAGGTCGCAGCGCCGCTAATAACTGGAAAAATTGTCTTGAGGATATTTGGTTTTTTACCAAAAGCAAAAAATATACTTTTAACCTCGATGCTGTTAAGATTTTGCGGCCGGTGCTGGCTCCCTACCGTGACAAAAAGGGAAACCCTAAAGATTGGAAAGAGCAAGAAGGCCTGCGCCAACGTTTGACCTCTCCTTCCAATATCTGGACCGATATCTCGGTGCCGTTTTGGTCAATGCCTGAAAACACCTGTCACCCAACCCAAAAACCGGAAAAACTTATTGCTAAACTTATTTTGGCCTCCAGCAACCAGGGCGATCTGGTGTTTGACCCTTTTGTCGGCTCCGGTACCACCGCTGTCACCGCCAAAAAATTAAACCGCCACTTTATCGGAATTGAGCAAGAAAAGGAATATGTCGCACTCTCTCTCAAGCGCCTTGAAATTGCCGAATCCGCGCCGCAAATCCAGGGCTTTGAAAACGGCATTTTTAAACCTCGCAACAGTGAGTGCTGATATCTCTTTTGGATAGGTTCTATTGTTTTTATCTTTTTGATTTTTATTTTGATTCCGTGATGATAATCATCACGGTTTTCTTTTTTTTAGGAGAATAATACAATGTCTTGTAACAATACAAAAAATAACTCAAATAAAATGTCTGCCTCTGAGAACTCAAAGACAGCCAAATCATCTGAAAACGAAAATGCGCAAACTAAAAAAACATCCAAGGGCGGATGCGGTTGCGGCTCTAATCGTTAATTATTTTTATTTACTCATTCCTGTTTAAAACTATTAAAAATACCTCCTGCCGCTTTTGCTGACAGGGGGTATTCTTTCGTATTTACTAATTTGTTTTATTGATTATATAATAGCTCCGATGTGATGATTGTGAGGAATCTGAAATAATGAAAAAATGGTTGTTGGCTTTGGTCGGGATTCTTATGGCAACTCAGGCTCGAGCTCAAAGCGCAGAAAACATTAAGAGAATTGAGGCCTACCTAAACAATATCAAAAGCTTGGAGGCTACCTTTGTGCAAATGGCCAGCAACGGCGCTACTGCCGAAGGGCGGTTGTTTATTAAAAAACCAAACAAAATTCGCATGGAATATGCTGACCCGGTTAATGTTTTGATTGTGGGCGATGGCAACTTCATTGTTTATAACGACACCGAGCTTGATCAAGTTACCCATATTGATTATGAGGACATTCCGGCCTCTCTTATCTTGGCTAATGACATTAAAATTGATGGCAAAAAAATCAAAGTTGTTGATTTCTACCAGGATTCAGGCTCAACCTCCATTACTTTAGAATATGCCGACAGCGGCGATCTGGGGCCCATCACCCTGGTATTTTCAAACAGCCCGATGGAGCTTAAACAATGGAAGATTGTTGACCCGCAAAGTGTTGAGGTGGCCGTTTCTTTGTATGATGCAAAAAAAGATGTGCCTTTGGATGATAAAATATTTAAATTCAAAGAAAAAAAATCTCCCAAAAAAGGTTATAAAAAGAAATAGGTGCTCATGAACTCTTTTAAACTTGCGACTTGGAACGTTAACTCTATTCGTATTCGGCTTGACCCGCTGAGGCTTTTTTGCCAACTGGTGCATCCTGACATTATCTGTTTGCAGGAAGTTAAGGCTAAAGCTGAAGATTTTCCTTATGATGAAGTAAAAAAGCTCGGCTTTGAACATATTGCTCTTTATGGACAGCCGGGCTACAACGGCGTGGCTATTCTCTCCCAATTTCCCTTAAAAGAAATTGCTCAACATGACTGGGTCGGCAAGCATGATGCCAGGCATATTTCGGCTTGCGTATTTGATGATATTGAAATCAACAACATCTATATACCGGCCGGCGGCGACATTCCTGACCCGATTGAAAACTTGGCCTTTGCGCATAAACTTTGTTTTATGGATGATGTGGCCGAATATTATGAGCAGCATAAGGCCTCTCTTTCTCAGCGCAAAATGCTCTTGTGCGGGGATTTTAACGTTGCACCGTCAGAAAACGATGTGTGGAACCATAAACAATTGCTTAAGATTGTTTCTCATACTCCGGTGGAGGTAGAACGTTTGACACGCCTATTTAACTCTCTTGATTTTGTTGATGCGGTGCGAAAATTTCACCCTGAGCCGCAAAAGATATTTTCTTGGTGGAGCTACCGCAACCCCAACTGGCAGACCAATGACAAAGGACGGCGGCTTGACCATATCTGGGTTACGCCAAATTTGCAGGACAGAATCTTAAGCACTCTTATTGTCAAAGAAATGCGGCTTTGTGCCCGGCCATCTGACCATGTGCCGGTGGTGGCGGAAATCAAGATTTAATTATGTCTTATATCTTTAACTGATAACCACCTTCAACCGTTGTTATCAGTTGCGCCTCTGCGTTGTCATGCTCAACCTTTTGGCGCAGACGGTAAATGTGTGTTTCTATCGTGTGGGTGGTGACATCGGGTGCATAGCCCCAGACTTCTTGCAACAACTCGTTCTTGCTGACTATGCGGTTACGGTTTTTGTAAAGATACTTCAAAATTGCGACTTCTTTCTCGGTTAATTTGACAACCTCACCGTTGCGCTGGTTGAAAATATCTTTTTTTATCGGGCGCACAATATAGCGATTAAACACAACATAGCCGTTTTCGCTGTTTTCAAAGATATTAATGCAGGAATGGAGCTCATCTAAAAATGCCGACAAGCTAAACGGCTTGATGATGATGTGGGTGGCCGGACAGTCTGCCCCTATCTCCTCTGCGTGTGAGGTTAGGAAAAACAGAGGCACTTTCAAATCATGCTCGGAGCAGTTTTTTAAGAGCTCTCCTTTTTCATCAACAACAATAATATCCGGCAGAAGGGAACTATCTTTTTCTATGATGTTATAATCTTTGGCATAGTGGCTGATTTGGTCTGACAAATCAGCGGCAAAAACATCATCTTCTGATAACAGCAAAATGTTTGGCATTAGCAAATTCCTTAAAAATTAATTCCTAGACCGCTCACAAAAGCCCAGCCCTGATTATTATCCGCAAGCGCAGAAGAATCACCTTCAAAATCCACATGCGCGGCGGCCAGATAAACATCTATGTATTTATTCAGCTGATATTGGTTGGAAAGAATCCATATCTTATCTTTATTTTCCGTGCGAGAAGCTTTTGATTCAAAATAAGACAAGGCTGCCTCAAAGGGACCTATCTCATAGCCAAGCCCTATGTCCCAGGCCTCACCCTCACGGTAGTTATCAAACAAATAGGAAAGCCTTGAATCTTGAGAATCTTGTTTGTCTTGACCGTCTATATAAGTTTTACGCCAGCCTCCGCCTAAGCTCCAATTGCCATAACCAAATTTCAGCGAAGCCGAAAATTCGGTATCATTATCATGATAACGGGCAGCGGCAAAGGAGGCATCCATATTCAAGCTGCCAAGCTCCTGAGTGGTATAAAGCGCGCCAATATAACCGTCTTTTCTGGAATAAGAGGCGTGTTTATTTATCAGCCCTCGGCGGTTGTAGGCATCCGGCACATAGGTAAGACCTATTGCTGTGCCATAAACTTCCGGTGAAACATAGCTAATCTTGGGGGCAACGCCGTCGGTGTTGATATAGGTGCTATTTAAGGTAGCAAAGCGGGTTTCTTTAGAATCTCTCTGCCAGTTTGGGTTAGAGATAAAATCTACGACATCACTGTTATTGCTCAAAGCCCCTACCGAGGGTGCTCCGTCATGAAACTGGGCGGCAACATTGAATGTTTGGCCCAAAAGAATCCGCCCATAAAGACTATCGGCAATAGCATAGGCCTCTTCGCCCCAACGGCCTTGATTGTAGTTTTGGAGTTCTCTATCAATCCCCCCCATCAGGTCCAAGTAAAAGCCTAAGTTATATTCTTCATCTTCTGAAGTATAAACGGCAGAGGTGTTTATCTCACCAATACCGACGCCGTGGTTGTTTTGGTCTTTTTTTTCAAACCTCTCGGCAACATCCGTATAGCCATAGAGCCCTTTTGCTTGGCCTGAGACGTCAAACTCCCATTCTCCGGCTTTGGCAGAAAAAGGCAGCAGTCCCAGCAATGCGATTATATATATCTTCTTCATTGTTTCTCCGGCATTTGCGATGCTTTAGTTTAGCCCCAGGAATCCCCGCCGTCAACAGATTATATTTGCATTCTTTTGTCCTTTATTTATAATATTTTTCATGCAAAAAGGAGGGCAAAAAAATGTTTCAAACCGGACTGGCAATCATGCGAGCGCAGCCGCCGCATATCGGGCATATCAAGCTCATTAAACGGATGCTTAGAGAATGTAAAAATGCTGTCATCATCTTGGGCTCTGTTCAGGAGCAGGGAACCGAGCGCAACCCTTATAGCTATATTCAAAGAAAGGAAATGCTGCAAAAAATCTTTGCCGGCAAACCCGAGGCCAAAAGATTAAAAATTCTTGGCATGTTTGACATCAACAACCCTACCCAATGGGGTGCTTTTGTCATGGATTTTTTGAAAGAAGCCTGCCCGGGTGAGCCTCTGCCTGAGGTTTACTATGCCGGCAGCGAATATGATGCCCAGTGGTTTAGAGATATCTTTACCAATATTCAGATTGAAAACCGTGTGGATTATGATTTTCCTTACGTCTCTGGCTCCATGGTGCGCGATATGATTAAAATCGGGGATAAACGCTGGCACGATTTTGTACCGGAAGAAATTCACAAAATGATTGAAGAACTAATCCCTTCCAAAAAAGGAGTTTGCTGATGAAAGAAATTTGGAACAGCCTAACCGATGGCTTAAAAGATTTTTGTGCCCGAAATGGTTTTTCAAAAGTATGTCTGGGCCTCTCGGGTGGTTTGGATTCAGCCATTTGTGCTACGTTGGCGGCTGATGCCTTGGGCGGGGAAAATGTTCAGGCTTTGATGATGAAAACTAAACATACCTCTGATTTGAGCCTCAAAATCGCCCACAAGATTGCAAAAAGAAACAATCTCGCATTCAAAGAACTTGATATTAATTCGCTGATTGATGAAGAAACCTTGTTTTTAACTCAAGCTTTTGGCCAAGCCCCAAAGCAAATCGTGCTTGAAAATTTGCAGGCACGCGCCAGAGGAAAAATCTTGATGGCTTTTTCAAACCAATTTAACTACTTGGTTTTAGCCTGTGGGAATAAGTCTGAAATCGCCATGGGTTATTGCACGCTTTATGGTGACACTTGCGGCGGTTTGGCGCCAATCGGCAATCTTTATAAATCAGAAATTTTTGAGCTGGCGCGGTGGCGCAACACGCTCTCTCCCGCTTTGCCGGAAGAAGTTATTTCTCGCGCGCCCAGTGCCGAGCTGGCAGATGGCCAAAAAGATGAGGATACCTTGCCGCCTTATGCCCTCTTGGACAAGGTTTTGCATCTGTATCTGGATGAGGGCAAATCAGAAGAAGAAATTTGCGCCGCCGGATTTGAACAAAAAACCGTTGGTTGGATTATTAAGCGCTATCAATCTCAAGCCTTTAAGCGCCTCCAGCTGCCTCCTCTTCTCAAATACTAACAAAACCCCCGCTGGATTTTTTCCTGCGGGGGTTTTTAGTTTCTCTGGTTTTAGATATCCAAGTTGACCACATTTAAGGCATTTTCTTGGATGAACTCTTTGCGGGGCTCAACCACATCTCCCATCAGGGTAGCAAAGGTTTCATCTGCCTCTTCCATGCGGTCTATCTTGACCTGCAGAAGAGAACGAGCCTCCGGGTCAAGTGTGGTTTCCCACAACTGCTCGGGGTTCATCTCGCCCAGTCCTTTATAGCGCTGGATGGTGATGCCTTTCTTGCCGGCGGCAATTACCGCATCTACAAAACTTACCGGTCCATGTATCTTCTTTTCAAGCCCTTGCTTGGAAACCAAAGTGCTCGGGTTGGCAAAGTTTTCTCTCAAGACATCTCTTAGGCCGTTTAAAACCGGAGCCTCTTGGCTGTCTAAGATATTGGCGCCGACAATGTGCTTCTCGGTTACACCTCTTAGGGTTCTTGAAAACAGCAAAGAACCGTCTTCTTCAACAGAAGCTTTCCAGCCGCGATCATACTCAGCCTCCAAATTATCAAGGCGGGCAACAAGCTTGTCTAACTCACCCTGCAGTTTGGCTTTGTCATGCAAAAGCTCTTGGTCAAACAAGCCGCAAATGGCCATTTGCTCAATAATCTTTTCCGGCACGTTTTTGCTTAATGTTCCAATCAGGCTGCGTGCTTTGCGGTTTTGTTCCACAAGGCCGATCAAATCCTGTCCGGCTATTTGCTCGCCGTCTGCCAAGGTTAAGGTGGCATCATCACAACCACCGCGGATGAGGTAGTCATCCATCTCTCTCTCGTTCTTGATATAGAGAATCGAGTTGCCTTTTTTGACCTTATACAACGGTGGCTGCGCAATATAAACGTATCCCCTTTCAATCAACTCCGGCATTTGACGATAGAAAAACGTCAGCAATAATGTACGAATGTGGCTTCCGTCCACATCGGCATCGGCCATGATGATGATTTTGTGATAACGGCATTTATCGGCATTGAAGTCATCGCGCCCAATGCCAGTACCAAGCGCGGTAATGATGGTGCCAATCTCGGCCGAGTTCAACATCTTGTCAAAACGGGCACGCTCAACATTCAAAATCTTACCACGCAAAGGCATGATTGCCTGGTTGCGGCGGTGACGGCCTTGTTTAGCTGAACCACCGGCGGAATCTCCCTCAACGATGAAAACTTCTGACAAAGCAGGGTCTTTTTCCTGGCAATCTGCCAATTTGCCGGGCAGAGAGGCCACATCCAAGACACCTTTGCGGCGAGTGAGCTCTCTGGCCTTGCGGGCGGCCTCACGCGCGGTGGCTGCTTCCACAATCTTGCCAACGATGATTTTAGCCTCATTGGGATGCTCATCCAACCACTCTTTGAGTTTATCATTAACCACGCTTTCTACAACCGGGCGAACCTCTGAGGAAACCAATTTGTCTTTGGTTTGCGATGAAAATTTCGGATCCGGCACTTTAACCGACAACACGCAGCTTAAGCCCTCTCGCATATCATCTCCTGAAAGCTCAACTTTCTCTTTCTTCAAAAGGCCGTTTTCGCTGATGTAGTTGTTGATGCAACGGGTCAAAGCTCCGCGGAAGCCCGCCAAGTGTGTGCCGCCGTCTTTTTGCGGAATGTTGTTGGTGAAGCAAAGCATACTTTCGTTATAAGCATTGGTCCACTGCATGGCGCAATCGACCTGTATATCATTCTTCTCACCACTGAAAGCGATAATTTCTTCATGCAAGGGAGCTTTTGATTTGTTGAGATGTTTAACAAATGCCTGTAAGCCGCCTTCATAGTGGAAGTCCACCTCTCTCGGCTCAGCACCGCGATTGTCTATCAACTTCAAATAAACACCGGAATTTAAGAAAGCTTTTTCACGAATGGCACGTTCCAAAGTCTCAAAATTAAACTCCGTCATTGTAAATGTCTCAGACGAAGGGAGGAATGTCACCTCGGTTCCGTGGCGGCCGGGGGCATCTGCAACAACTCTCAAATGCTCGGTAACATTGCCGTTGGCAAAAGAGGCAAAATGCTCCTTACCCTCACGCCAAATGCGCAGTTTGAGCCATGTGGACAGAGCGTTTACAACCGAAACACCCACACCGTGCAAACCGCCGGAAACTTTATAGGAATTATTATCAAACTTACCGCCGGAGTGGAGCTCCGTCATGATGACCTCTGCGGCAGAGATACCCTCTTCCTTGTGCAAACCGACCGGAATACCACGTCCGTTGTCGCGAATGGTGGCAGATCCGTCCGGATTTAAAATAACCTCGGTTTTGTCACAATAGCCGGCTAAAGCCTCATCAATGGCGTTATCCAAAACTTCATAAATCATGTGGTGAAGGCCGGAGCCGTCATCGGTATCACCGATGTACATTCCGGGGCGTTTGCGCACTGCATCCAGGCCTTTTAGAACCTTAATCGAATCTGCACTATATTCTTTTTCTTCCTTAGCAATTTCTGCTGCGGTCATCTCTGAACTCATATCTTATTTTTCCTTACATTTTCAACGATTTTTCTATGAGAAAATATAGAACATTTTCTCAAAATTACCAAGCAAAAAAGTGCTTGTTACCCCCATTTTTGTGCATAAAATCAGTGGGCTTCCGTCCAGGTGTTGCCGATGCCCAATTCAGCATTGAATGGAACATCAAAATCTACCACTTTTTCCATTGTTTCTTTGATGAGTTTTGAGGCCGCCGCCAACTCATCTTCCGGCACCTCAAAAACTAGTTCATCGTGCACTTGCAACAACATCTTTGTCTTTAGCCCTTGCTCTTTTAACAATCTTCCCAGCTTGTTCATGGCTAATTTGATGATATCTGCCGCCCCGCCTTGAATCGGCGCGTTTATCGCCGCGCGCTCGGCATTGGCTACTAAGCGTTTATTTTTGTCATTAATCCCCATAACCGAGCATTTGCGCCCAAACGGGGTGACGACATAGCCGTGTTTGTGGGCAAAAGCTATTGTTTGCTCCATATAAACTTTAATCTCCGGCATTTGGCGGAAATAGGCATCTATGTAGGCTTTGGCATCTGCCGCCTCAACCCCAATATTTCGCGCCAGACCATAAGCCGAAATACCATAGACAATGCCAAAATTGATGGCCTTGGCATGGCGACGCAAATTGGCATCCACATTTTCGGGCGGAACCCCAAAAACATGTGAGGCCGTGGCGGTGTGAACATCTATGCCGGCGGCAAAAGCTTTCTTTAGGTTCTTAACATCTGCCACCGCCGCAAGCAACCGCAATTCAACCTGCGAATAGTCACAAGAAATAAGCTTGCATCCGGGCTTGGCGATAAAGCAGGAGCGAATCTTCTTGCCTTCCTCACTGCGGATGGGAATGTTTTGCAAATTGGGGCTGACCGATGACAAACGCCCGGTGTTTACAACCGTTTGCAAATAGGTAGTGTGAATACGCGAATTTTTATCCAACAGGGCAAACAAAGAATCCGTATAAGTCGATTTTAGCTTACTCAACTCTCGCCAATCTAAAACCTTTTGTGCAAACTGGTTGCCCTCAGCGGCAATTTCCTCCAGGATTTCGGCCCCGGTTTGCCAAGCGCCGGTTGGGGTCTTTTTGCCTTTTAATCCTTGTTTCTCAAACAGAATCTCGCCAATTTGCTTGGGCGAGCCGACATTAAATTCCTCGCCGGCAATTTGGTATAAATCCTGCTCCAAAACCTTAAGCTTGGAATCCAAATATTCACTCAATTCTTTTAGGGCAACAGCATCTATCATGATACCGTTTTTTTCCATTTCATAGAGTGTGCCAAGCAGAGGGCGGTCAAAATTCTCATAAACGGCAACTTTGCTCTCGCTTAGCAATCTTGGTTTCAAAACACTGTGGACCCTTAAAATATAATCAGCCCTTTCTGCCAGATAGCCCATTGCCGTTTGCTGGTCCAGCTGCCCGAAAGAAATTTTATTTTTGCCGCTGCCCAACAAATCATCAAGATTTTGCAACGGCTCATCTTGATAATTTCTCACCAAATCTGCCAGGCCATGCCCATGCTCAGAGCTATCCAAATCATAAGAAATTATTGAAATATCATCATATGATGCTATCTCCACCCCCGGCATTATCTGCTCTAAAAAGTGCCAGGCGGTTTTTAAGTTACAGCCGATTTTTAAAATCGCCGCATCTGCCAACAGCGGCTGCAAGTGGCTTACTAAGTTTTGCGCTGAAATGCCTGCCTTTTGCGGAGACAAAGAAAACAGGTCTAAATTCTCACCTTTTCCGGGCTCAAGATTTATGGGAATATAGCAGGCCTCTCCGGGCGCAACAGCCAGAGACACACCACAGATTTTATCAAATGTCGGATTATTCCCCTCGCCAATAACATCTACACTGAAGGCCCTTTTCTCTTTTATCTTATTTACAAACTTTTTAAGACTAGCCTCACTGTCCAACAGTTCATAGTGCTTTTCGATATTTTTAAATACATTGTTCAGCCCACGGTCTGCAATATCCGAACAGCGTTCAGACATCCATTTTTCCAGGCGTGGTTTTAGAGAATTGAAGCCATAAGTATCTACAAATTTGCTCAATTTTGCAGCCTCAGGCGCACGGCAAATATATTCCTTTAGCGCATGTTCCACCGGCACATCACTCTTTAGTGTCACTAACTGCAGCGATATTCTGGCGTTTTCCATATTCTCAAGCAAAACCTGGCGGCGTTTTTCTTGTTTTATCTCGCCGGCATGAGCCAGAACCCCTTCCAGCGAGCCATAGTCATTAACCAACTGAGCTGCCGTTTTGGGGCCAATTCCCGGAACACCGGGAACATTATCGGTACTATCCCCAGAAAGTGCCTGAACATCCACCACCTTGTCCGGATAAACGCCGAATTTTTCCTTAACATCTTCGGGCGAGAAAAACTTATCTTTCATGGGGTCATAAAATTCCACACCGGGGCGTATCAACTGCATCAAGTCTTTGTCCCCGGAAACGATGGTGACCTCCAACCCCTCAGATAAGGCCTGTGCGGCGTAGGTGGCTATCAAATCATCTGCCTCATAGCCCTCCATTTCCAAATGATTCAAATTTAGGGCTTCTACCGCCTCGTGGATGATTGAAAACTGCGGAATCAAATCCTCGGGAATTTCTTTTCTGGTCCCCTTATAATCCGGGAAAATTTCGTTGCGAAAATTTTGCCTTTTGGCATCAAACAGAACCAAACAATAGTCACAACCTATCTTGGTGGTGAGGCGCAAAAACATATTGGTGAAGCCATAAACGGCGTTGACCGGTGTGCCATCGGGCGCAGTCAAGGGCGGAAGCCCGTAAAAAGCTCTGAATATGTAGCCAGAACCGTCAATTAAGCAAACTTTTTTGGGCATTAATCATTCTCCCGTTTATCTACAGGGTGGTGGTTATATCCTCAAATATATACAATAAAACGGCTAGCGCCAACAGATAAAAAGTTATTCACCAATAGAGAGGAAAAAACTGCGCTCCAAATTATCTACCGCGCACAAATCTGTTTTATAAATATCCTCGTAGTTTTCAATATAATCACGCAAGGCCAAGGCAACACAATCATCCACACTGCGGCCGCTTTTTTGGGCAATCTTTTCAATCTTGTTTTGAAGATCATCGTTAACCATGACTGAAATCTTGCGCATCTTAAAATCTTCCTTAACTTATTTGTGATATTTAATACCTATTGTTTTAATTTATTTTGCTTTTCAAGACAAGACTTAAAAAGGCGGGACTCGTGGCAAAAGCTCAGAAAAAAAAGAAAAAGACTCGAAAAAGAGAGTCAAAACAACGCTTTAAGAATCGGATGCGGCTGTTAAAAATTTTTGCCGTGTTGGTGATAACTTTATTAACTTATGTTGCTTATTGTTTAATCACTTTGCCAAACATGAGTGAAGCCATCAACCGCACCAGGCAACCTTTTACCACCATTATTGCCGACAATGGCAATGAGGTGCAAACTTTTGGCACGGTTTATTCGGAAATTATCCGCTCCGAAGAACTTCCCCAATATGTTGTTGACGCCATTGTTTATACCGAAGACCGTCGTTTTTACAGCCATTTTGGCTTTGATATCATCTCCTTTACCAGAGCCATGATTGCCAATATTTTTGCCGGAAGATACGCTCAAGGCGGCAGCACCATCACCCAGCAAGTGGCAAAAAACCTCTTTCTGACCTCTGAAAAAAGTGTGCGGCGCAAAGCTCAAGAGCTTCTCTTGGCCTTTTGGCTGGAATATAAATTCACCAAAGAGCAAATTCTAACTCTCTACCTTAATCGTGTTTACCTCGGCTCAGGCGCCTATGGTATTGAGGCCGCCAGTCAAAAGTATTTTCAGAAGACTTCTCGCGATCTCAATATGTTGGAAGCGGCCGTTATTGCCGGTATGCTCAAAGCCCCCTCTCGTTATAACCCCATTGCCTCAAAAGAAAGAGCTTTAGAACGGGCTAAAGTGGTGCTTGGTATCATGGAAGAAAATAATCTGATTACCGCCGCCGACAAAGAGAGAATCCTAAAGATGCCTTTGGGAAGAGAAAAAAGTGCCAAAGTTGTCGGCGCCGCTTATTTTGCCGACTGGGTCTACAATGAGGTTAATGCCTATGTCGGCGAGCGCAATGATGATATCTATGTCTCGACCACCTTGGACCAGAATCTGCAAGAAAAGGCCTCTGCCATTTTGCGAGAGACCATTGCCGCCAACGCCCACCGCAACGTGACCCAAGGCGCAATCGTCATCATGGACTACAATGGCGCCGTAAAGGCCATGGTTGGAGGAGTTGACTACAACAAAAGCCAGTTTAACCGTGCGGTTTCCGCCCTCAGACAGCCGGGATCCGCTTTCAAACCTTTTGTATACCTAACCGCTTTGCAAGAAGGTTTTAAGCCAGAAGACACCATTGAAGACCGCCCCATCTCCATTAAAGGATGGCAACCGCAAAATGATGACCGTAAATATTACGGAACCGTAACCTTAAAATATGCTTTGGCAAAATCGCTCAACCTTGCCACCATCAATCTAGCTCAACAGCTCTCGGGAGCAGAAATCATCCGCAATGCTCGCAAAATGGGCATCAACACACCCATTCAGGACACCCCTTCTCTGCCGCTCGGAACTTTTGAAGTGACTGTTTTGGATCTGACAACCGCCTATGCCTCTATTGCCAACGGCGGGTACGCCGTGTGGCCATATGCCATTGAGGAAATCTATAATCGCGACGGCTTCCAGCTCTACCAGCGCGAATCCACTGACAAGACCCAAATTCTTGACCCTGTGGCGGTTTTGGAGCTAACCCAGATGCTTGAGAAAGTTGTGCAATCCGGCACCGGGCACCGTGCCCAAATAAATGGTTTTGCCGCCGGAAAAACCGGCACCAGTCAAGACAACCGTGATGCCTGGTTTGTCGGCTTTACCGATAGCTTGGTCGGTGCGGTTTGGCTCGGAAATGATGATAACTCTCCGATGAAAGGCGTTTACGGCTCCGGCCTGCCCGCCCAAATCTGGAAAAAAATTATGCAATAGAAAACTCAAAAATAGTGCTTTTCTAATAAGTTTTATTATATATAATACGAAGAAGTTTTAGGCTTTTTGCCGGCGAATCTTGTCGGTAAATTAAATTGTAAATTAAAAGAGGAAAAAATGAGACAAAAACCTGTATTGCTGATGATTTTGGACGGCTGGGGATATCGTGAACCCAAAACCCCGGATAACGCCATTGAGATGGGACACACACCAAATTGGCATAGAATGTATGCCGACAACCCGCATTGCTTGATTGAAACTTATGGCTTGGCCGTTGGTTTGCCTGAGGGACAGATGGGCAACTCAGAGGTCGGACACACCAATCTTGGTGCCGGACGTGTGGTTATGCAAGATCTGCCCAAAATCGACCAGGCCGTAAAAGACGGCTCTTTGGCTAAGAATCCGGTTTTGGTTAAGATGATTGAAACCCTCAAAGCCAACGGTAAGGCCGCTCATGTGATGGGATTGATGTCGCCGGGCGGCGTGCACTCTTCCCAAGACCATATTGTGGCTGTTTGCAAAATCTTGGCCCAGGCCGGCATCAAAGTTTGGGTTCATGCTTTTTTGGACGGGCGTGATACCCCGCCGGCTTCTGCTGCCCAATATCTCGCTGATTTTGAAAAAGCCGTGGATGGACTTAATGTTAAAGTCGCCACCATTGAAGGCCGTTTTTATGCCATGGATCGTGACAAACGCTGGGACCGTGTGGAGGCTGCTTATAACAACATGGTTTTGGCTGACGGCAAACACTTTGCTTCCTGCGAAGAAGCTATCAAAGCCTCTTATGCCGACAAAGTTACCGATGAATTCGTAATTCCTTGTGTTGTCGGTGACTATAAGGGTATGCAGGACGGTGATGCCATTTTGATGGCAAACTTCCGTGCAGACCGTGCAAGAGAAATTCTCTATGCCTTGGCCGATGCTGAATTCTCCGGCTTTGCCCGCAAAAAGATTGTTCATTTTTCCGACCATGTCGGCATGACTGAATACTCGGTTGATCATAACCGCTTTATGCACACCATGTTTCCGCCCGAGACTTTAACCAACATCTTGGGAGAAGTTGTGGCAGACCATGGATTGACCCAACTGCGTATTGCCGAGACCGAAAAATATGCCCACGTTACTTTCTTCTTTAACGGTGGTGAGGAACGCGAGTTCAAGGGTGAAGAGCGAATCCTGATTGCCAGCCCCAAAGTGGCAACTTATGACCTCAAGCCCGAAATGAGTGTCTATGAAGTAACCGAGCAACTGGTTAAAGCTATTGAAGACAAACGCTTTGATATGATTATTTGCAATTTTGCCAACGGCGATATGGTTGGACACACCGGAATTATGGAAGCAGCCCTCAAGGCTGTGGCCGCCGTTGATGAATGCTTGGGCAAAGTTGAAAAAGCCATCAAAGATGTCGGAGGCGTTATGATTGTGACTGCTGACCACGGTAATGCCGAAAAAATGGTTGATGAAAAAACCGGCCAACCCTACACGGCTCACACTGTTGGCAAAGTGGCCGCTATTTTGGTCAATGACCAAAGCAATGTCAAACGCTTGAAGGACGGTGCTTTGTGCGATATTGCTCCAACCATGCTGGAGCTGATGGAAATCAAGCAACCTCTCGAAATGACCGGACATTCTTTGTTGGTGAAGTAAAACACTATGGAACTGAAAACTGCCTTTACCTATATCTTTTTTGTTGCCGGAGCTTTTCTTGGTTCCGCGCAAACGGTAAAGGCGGTTTCAAGCTCCGATCTTGAAAAAATGGAGCAAAAAGTCCAGCAACAAAGTATGGAACATAAAAAGCTCCAGGCACAGGCCACGCAGATCAATCTTGAGCTCACTGCCGTTAGCCGAGAGATGGTTAAGGCAGCTAAGCAAATTCAAAATAACGAGGAAAAGCTCTCGCAAATGGAGCGCCAACTCGAAAAATTAAAAGCTGATTTGGCAGAAGCTGAGGCCGGCTTTACTAAAGAAGACGACAACCTCATCAAAACTTTGGCCGCTCTCCAAAACTTGGCCCTTAAACCAACAGAGGCTCTTTTGGTGCAGCCTTTAACTCCGGTTGAAATTATCCGCAGCGCCATGTTGCTCAGAGAAACGGTTCCCTATCTGGAAGAAAACGCGGAGAGAATCCGTAAAGAACTTGAGACCATCGCCAAGAAAAAAGACTTGGTTGAAAAACAGTTTGCGCAGATTTCAAAACAAAAGAAAGTTTTGGAGCAGGAACATAATCGGATGAAGGCTCTGGTGCAGAAAAAGTCCAAGATGCGCAACATGGTCGAAATCAAAAG
The DNA here is from genome assembly GCA_944392205.1 of uncultured Alphaproteobacteria bacterium. Taxonomy (GTDB): domain Bacteria; phylum Pseudomonadota; class Alphaproteobacteria; order RF32; family CAG-239; genus CAZU01. The sequence goes on from CALXVV010000002.1 coordinate 39,269, forward strand.
CGAAAAAGCCAAGAAAAATGTTGAAAAGCTTGCCGCTCAAGCAAATGACTTGCGCGATCTCTTGAACAAGCTCGAAAAACAACGGCTTGAAAAACAACGCCAAGAGGAGGAAAAACGCCGCTTAGCCGAGAAAAAAGCCGAAGAAGAACGCAAGTTGGCAGAAAAGAATCGTGCAGAAACGAAAACTGCCGACTTGATTAAATCTCATCCGCCAGTTATAACTGGTATGAGTACTGGTTTCAGACAGGCAAAAGGAACGTTACCGATGCCGGCCAGAGGCAAAATCATCACTGCTTATGGCGAGCAAGTGGTTAAAGGTGTTTCTGCCAAAGGAATTACCATTAGGACCAGAAACGGTGCTCAGGTTATTGCTCCTTTTGATGGCTCCGTTATATTCTCAGGACCTTTTAGGGGGTATGGAAATCTTATTATTATTGAACACGGTGACGGGTATTTATCTTTGCTTGCCGGACTTGAAAATATGGATGTCGAGTTGGGGCAAATGCTTTTGGCAGGAGAACCTGTCGGACAAATGCCGGAGGATGGAGACGCTAAGCTCTATATGGAAATTCGCAAAGATAACCAACCCATTGATCCACTAGCGTGGATAAAAGTTTAATTCTTTATAAAATAGGAAAAACACCATGGCAAAAAAATTATCTATCATCTTCTTTATTTGTTTTGGACTATTGTTGGCTGCAGGCTCTGATGCTTGGGCCAAAAAAGAAACAAAGACCTCTGAGAATGAAGATACTTATGAACTGCTGAACTTATTCGGCGAAGTTATGGAACGCGCCAAAGCGTCTTATGTGGAAGAAGTTGATGATAAAAAACTTATCGAATCCGCCATTAACGGAATGCTCGTTTCTTTAGACCCTCACTCAAGCTATCTGGATGAAAAAAGTTTCAAATATATGAATGAGCAAACCAAAGGCAAATTCGGAGGCCTGGGAATCGAAGTTACCATGGAACAAGGTGTGGTTAAGGTCGTGTCCCCAATCGATGACACTCCGGCCTCAAGAGCCGGCCTGAAACCCGGCGATTATATCACCAACATTGATGGCGAAAACGTTGTCGGCATGAGCCTTAATGACGCTGTTGACAAGATGCGCGGCAAACCCGGCTCAAAGGTTAAACTCACCATCCGTCGCGTTAATGAAAAACCTTTTGATGTTACTCTCAAACGTGAGGAAATTAAAATCCAATCTGTCAAAAGCGACCTCAAGGCTGATGATGTGGCTTATATCCGCGTAACGTCTTTCAGTGAAGATGTTGATAAGAACATTGAAAAGGCTCTCAAAAAACTTCAGAAGAAAGCTGACGGCAAATTGGCCGGAGTGGTTTTGGATGTTCGCAACAATCCCGGAGGTTTGCTGGAACAGGCGGTGGCTGTTTCCGATTTATTCCTAAATCAGGGAGAAATTGTTTCTACCCGTTCACGCAATGCCGAAGACACTATCCGCTACTCTGCGCAAGACGGCGATATTATCAACGGACTGCCTATCGTTGTTCTGATTAATGACGGGTCTGCTTCTGCCTCTGAGATTGTGGCAGGAGCTTTGCAAGACCATAAACGTGCTGTGTTGCTAGGTGAAAAATCTTTTGGAAAAGGATCTGTGCAAACCGTTATTCCGCTCGGAAAATATGGAGCAATGAGGTTGACGACGGCTCGTTACTATACCCCGTCCGGGCGCTCTATTCAGGCAAAAGGAATCGAGCCAGATGTTGAGGTTCATCCGGCAAAAGTAGAAGAAATTGAGAGTGCTTACAACTTTAGCGAAGCTGAGTATGGAAATGCTCTGAAAAATGAAAAGGCTGACAGCGAGGCAAAAGATAAAAAAGAAAAAGCGCAAAATGATGATTGGCGTGCCGATTATCAGTTGTCTCGAGCTGTCGATTTGGTTAAGGCTCTTGCTATCTATAAACCTGCCGAATAGGAGGACCAACTCTTGGTGCAAAAAGTTACTTCTTATAAAATCTTGGCGGCTGTCGCCGTTGCGGCGGTAATCACATTGGCCATTGTCGGCTACTGGTTTGCCGATGAAAAGAGTGAACCTGTTTATCTTTCTAAAATCGACAAGCTGATGTTTGACAAAGATAATAAAGCACCAAAGTTCGTTTTAACTCTGCCGGAACCCGGAAAACATCAACAAAGCGGTGGAACTCCAATTATTTCTGCATCTCCGGATATTCTCCCTTTGCCGCAAACGCCTAAAAATGATGCTCTGGGACCGGTTTTGGAAACATTGAATGAAATTATAGCTCAAATACCTAACCTTAACCAATTGACAGATCAACAGCCGACTCAAACCCTTAGATATATTACACAAGATGAGGAAATGATCGAAAAGGATGGGGCGTTTGTTTTACCAAAAATTGCTGTTGACGGACGTAAGCCTTGGAATGAATATGGCGAAAGTGTCAACACTTTGCCGAATTTTAAAAAAGTCGCCCTAATCATTAAGGGGCTTGGTTTTGACCCCCTTTCATTGGACAAAGTTGCTAAAGGATTAAATTCGGAGGTTTCTATATCTTTATCTCCCTATGCAGCAGATGCAGAGAAAAAAATTACTTCTGCACGGCAGTTTGGTCATGAAACTTATATTGACTTGCTTTTGTCATCAAAAGATTTCTTGAAATCTGACAGCGGGCCAATGTCTATGAGCCTGACAATTAGCCAAGATGAAGCTCTCCAGCGTCTAAAACGTTCACTTTCCGTTAATGCTCCCATTGGCGGAGTGGTTGTCAACGATGGTGTGGCCGACGAGAGCAACCAAGAGCTCTTAACTAAACTTTTTACGGAGCTCAAAAACCGAGGCCTGATGCTGATTGATGCCACTCATGGTGATGGAGTGGAGCAGATTAAGATTGAAGGCCTGGCCAGAAGAAAGGCTGATATTGTTATTGACTCTGATTTTAGGAGAAACTCCATTGATAAGGCTTTCAAAAAGGCTGAAGAAATTGCTTTCAGCAAAGGGCAAGTTGTCGTCGTGATTGACCCTAAACCCATTGCAATTATTGAGGCTTATAAGTGGATTAAGAGCTTTTCTCCGCAAGTGTCTTATGAAGAAGCAAAAAACATGGAATTAACCAAGCCTTTTGCCTTGGTTCCTATATCTAATTTGGTGATGGAATGATGTCAAAATATCGCCCAAATGTCGGTATTGTTGTTTTCAATGCTGCTAAAAAAGTCTTAATGTGTGCCAGAGCTGACTGCTTTGATTTGCAATGGCAATTTCCTCAAGGCGGAATTGATGCAAATGAAACTCCTCTTGCTGCTGCTTTTAGAGAGCTCAAGGAGGAGACAAATTTATCTTCGGTCAAACTTGTGGCAAAGCTGCCACAGCCTTTACGTTATGACTTTCCGCCAGATATTTTAGCCAGACAACAAAGAAGGGGCTCTCCTTTTGTCGGGCAGGAACAGTATTGGTTCTTGTTTTATTTTTATGGTGACGATAAGGAGATTGACTTTCTTACCCATCCTCAGGAAATTGAATTTAAGGCCTTTGAATGGGGTGATATTTCCGAAGCTCCGCTGAAAATCATCAGCTTCAAAAAAGATGTTTATTCAAAAGTGGCTCAAGCCTTTGCCCCATATATCCAAAATTACCAAGAAAGATAAAACCATGGCAGAGAAATTTGCAAAAGAACGAAGCTTGGTCTTAAGTGCCGCCAAACAAGGAATCAAGGGAAATCTTCACCTCTCTTCTGCTCAAAAAAAATATGTTAAAAATCTGCTCCTCTTTGCTTTGATGAATGCTTCCGGCAATGAAACCGTGACTAATCGCAATTTTATTAAGCTGGTAAACAAGCTTTTTAAGGGATTTTTGGTCAAAATCATTAAAGAAAGCCTTGATGACGATGATGATACAGATTTTGATGAGGCCTTAAATGTTGAACTCAATAAAATCATGGCCGACAAAGCTCTTCTGGACCTTAAAAACCTTGAAGAGGTTTTGACTCCTGAGACAATTAATGCTTTTCTTAAGAGCAATACTCAAGGCCTTTCTCAAAGCCAGATATTAAAGCGTTTACTTGCCCTGCGAGAAGTTAAGGCTAATTACCGCGAAACGCCCGAGGAAGAGAAAAAAAGAGAACAGCACCGCAAAGAATATGAACTGCAACAGCAGCGACAGAGAATGATGGAAGGACATTTGCGTTCCAGAGACTCTTATGAACGATAATAAAAAAGGCACCGAAATGGTGCCTTTCTTGTTATATCTATTCCAGAAAATTACTTCTTCAGCTGAGAAGCAACCTCTGCGGCAAAGTCTTCTTCTTTTTTCTGCAAGCCTTCACCCAACTTAAAGCGAACAAAGCCGGTTATCTTGATGTCTGCGCCAAGCTCTTTGGCTGCATCGGCAACAACCTGTTTTACTTTCTTATCGGGATCCATGATATAAGCCTGCTCCTCAAGAACAACTTCCTCATAGTACTTGCGAATCCGGCCTTCTACCATCTTCTCAATGATATTATCCGGTTTGCCTGATGCTTTGGCTTGCTCGGTGAAAATTTCCTTCTCGTGAGCAACAGCTGCCGGGTCAACACTCTCAATGTTTAAGAACAGAGGTGCAGATGCAGCAATGTGCATAGCAATATGCTTGCCCAATTCTTGCAATTTGGCTTTGTCTGCCTTGGACTCTAGGGCTACCAAAACACCGATTTTACCAATATTGCTACCGGCAGCATTGTGGATATAGGAGGCAACAACGCCTTCGTTTACATCCAATACGGCGGCACGGCGCAAGGTCATGTTCTCGCCAATTTTGGCGATCATATCTGTTAAACGTTCTTCAAAAGTTTTACCGCATTTCGGGCAGTGGAACGCCTTCATATCGCAAATCTCGCCAGCGCTCTTCAAAGCAACAATTGCGGCATCGGTAACATATTCTTGGAAGATATCATTCTTGGCAACAAAGTCTGTTTCTGAGTTTACCTCGGCGATAGCTCCTCTGTTTCCTTCAACATAAACAGAAACCAAACCTTCGGCTGCAATACGGCTTGCTTTTTTGGCGGCAGTAGCCAATCCTTTTTTGCGCAGCCAATCAACAGCTTCATCCATGTTTCCGTTGGCTTCTACCAAAGCCTTTTTGCAGTCCAGCATACCGGCACCGGTGCTCTCTCTCAGCTCTTTTACTTTTGCGGCTGTAATTTCTGTCATCTTTTGTTCCTTCTTTTGTGATTAATTTGCGGCGATATTCGCATCTTTATCAAATGCCAATACCGCCGCTTGTGTGATAATATTTCTAATCTGGTTTAGAATTATTCGGCACTTGCCTCAGCAGCGGCCTTCTTGGAAGCTCTCTTGCGAGCAGGCTTTTTGGCCTCAGCTTCCTCTTTCTCAACCATCTCATCAACCTTTACGCCCTGAGCTGCAATTTGAGCGGACATACCGTCCAATACAGCTGCAGAAACCAATTCAGAATAAAACTGAATGGCGCGAATGGCATCATCATTACCGGGAACCGGTAAATCTACTGCCTCCGGATCTGCGTTAGTATCGCAAATGCCAATGACAGGAATACCGAGCTTCTTGGCTTCTTTGATAGCCAAAGATTCTTTGCAGGTATCAATTACAAATACCAAATCCGGCTGGCCACCCATGTTCATGATTCCACCAAGCTCTTTGTTGAGTTTCTCTTGCTCTTTTTTGAGATTCAGTTGCTCTTTCTTGGTGTAGCCTTCATATTCATTCTTCTCGGCCATCTCGTTTAATTTAACAAGGCGAGAAATTGATTTATGAACGGTTTTCCAGTTGGTCAGCATTCCGCCCAACCAACGTTGGTTAACATAGTATTGGCCGCATCTCTCGGCATTTTCTTTGATGATGTCTTGAGCCTGACGTTTGGTGGCTACAAACAATACCTTACCGCCGTTGGCAGCAATCTCACGAGTGGTGGCCAAAGCTGTGTACAGCATCGGGTAAGTCTTTTGCAAGTCAATAATGTGAATATTGTCTTTTTTGCCGTAAATATACGGAGCCATCTTCGGGTTCCAACGACGAGCGTGGTGACCGAAGTGAACGCCAGCTTCAATCATCTGACGCATTGTAAATGTAGGAAGGGTCATTATTTCTTATCCTTTTCCGGTTAAACCTCCGCAGATCCTCTTGAGCCTTCTTTCCAAGGCACCGGAGCGAAACATCAAAAAAACATCCCGCCAAAATCTGCGTGTGAATTATGAATCGGCACCATTGCCAATTCGTGTGCATTTCTATACTTAAATTATTATTTTGGCAAGTATTTTTTTGCCTAAACCGCACAAAAAAAGCGTCGATATTCTCGACGCTTTTAAGCCTTAATAATTTTTCTAGCTAAAAAAGCCAGAAAAGCAGGTGGAACAAGCCACACAAAACGCCTGCAATAACAGCCGTGAAGAGCAAGTCCAACACCGCCAGTATCCAAACGTTTTTAACAACCCCAAACTCGTAAATGCACACTATTGCGCCGGCAACAGCCCAAACCCATGCATCTATACTAAAGGCAGCCATTATGGCAACCAACAGCGCGCTGCAAAAAGATATCAGCCGCGTGTTTCCCAGCCAATTAATTGAAAGGTGTGACCCTAACAGGCCAAAATAAAGCACCACGGTCAAAACCGCCGCACCATAATTCGGGTTGGCGAATCCACAATCCCAATAGACAACCAGCAAAACAGAAAACGCCACAAAAGCGTTAAGGAGCATCCACAACAGATTGTTGCGAGAAATTTGAGATTTCCTTTTCATGTTAAAATAAGTTTTAAGTAATAGTTTTTAATAAGGGCAAGCTATCTTGCTTTTTTGTATTTGTCAACATCTGCTCTTTCTTGTTAAAAGCCTTGAAATTGTGCTTGTTTTGAGCCAAAATTTGGTATACTTTGGCATAAATTGTGATTTTTTGTTTTGAGGATGATAATGCCTGATTTGTTTGAAGCAACCGCCCCGGTGGCCAGTGATTACAGCGCCAGCAGTATTGAGGTTTTGGAAGGCCTGGAACCGGTACGCCACCGCCCGGGTATGTATATCGGTGGAACCGATGAAACCGCCCTTCATCACTTGGTAGCTGAAATTTTAGATAACTCCATGGACGAGGCCGTGGCCGGTTTTGCCAACAGAATTGATGTGACTATGAATGCCGATTACTCCGTCACTATCGTTGATAACGGACGTGGTATCCCTGTTGACCCACACCCCAAATACCCAGGTAAATCGGCCCTTGAAGTGATTATGACCGTATTGCACTCAGGAGGAAAATTTGGCGGCAATGCCTATAAAGTATCAGGCGGTTTGCACGGCGTGGGACTTTCTGTTGTTAATGCCTTGTCTGAAAAGCTTACTGTTGAAATTGCCAGAGACAAAAAACTTTATCGGCAAGAATATTCCAGAGGCTATCCGATGGGACCGTTGGAGTTGGTCGGCAATGCACCTAACCGCAGAGGTACATCCATCACCTTCAAGCCGGATCCGGAAATTTTTGGCGTCAACTCCAATCTTTCGCCAAATCGAATTTATCGAATGGCTCGTTCAAAGGCTTTTTTGTTTAAGGGAATCCACATCAATTGGAAATGCGCGCCTGAGGTTTTGGGTGAAGGAGAAGCAACCCCGCTTGAGGCAGAACTTTGTTTTCCTAACGGTGTTCTCGATTTCTTAAACTACCAAATCGGCTCTAAAGGGACCATTAACCGCAAACCTTTCTTTGGTGAGGCTGAGCTTGCAAATGATGAGGGAAAAGTTGAATGGGCTATAACCTGGCCGGAAGACGAAAATGGCTTTTGCAACTCCTATTGCAACACCGTTATTACTCCCCAGGGCGGAACACATGAAATCGGCTTTAAAACCGCTCTTATCCGCGGCCTCAAAGAATATGCCGAAATGGCTAACATCAAAAAAGCAGCCTCTGTCACGGCAGAAGATTTCTTGAGTGATGCCTGCATTATGCTCTCGGTCTTTATCCGTGACCCGCAATTTCAAGGCCAAACTAAGGATAAACTGACCTCTACCAAAGCTATCCGCCTAGTGGAATCGGCGGTAAAGGACACTTTTGACCATTGGCTTTCTTCTGACCCTGAAAACGCAACGGCCCTTTTGGAATATGTGATTGACAGAGCCGAGGCTAGAAAAAAGAAAAAAGAAGAAAAAGCTCAGGCCAGAAAAACCCCTACCAAGCGCCTACGGCTCCCTGGCAAGCTGGCCGATTGCTCTCAGGCAGCTGCGGAGGGAACCGAGATATTTATCGTTGAGGGAGATTCCGCCGGTGGTTCTGCAAAACAGGGACGCGACCGTTTTACTCAAGCTATCCTCCCCTTGCGCGGAAAAATTCTCAATGTGGCCAGCGCCTCTTTGGATAAAATTTTGCAAAACCAAGAAATCAAAGATATGTGTGAGGCTCTTGGGTGCGGCGTTAAGGAAAATTACAAAGAAGAAAATTTAAGATATGAAAAAATCATCATCATGACCGATGCCGATGTGGACGGCGCCCACATTGCCTCACTGTTGATGACGTTTTTCTATCAGCAAATGCCAAAGCTTATTGAAAATGGGCATCTGTTTATCGCCACACCACCTTTGTATAAGATTGCTGTCGGTGGCAAAAATTACTATGCTTTGGATGATGATGATAAAGATAAAATCCTTGCCAAGGTTGTTAAAGGCAACCAAAAGCCCGAAATCAGCCGCTTTAAAGGTCTTGGCGAAATGAGTGCTCAGCAACTCAAAGAAACAACCATGGACAAGAAAAACCGCCTGCTTTTGCAGGTTAAGATACCTTCAACCAACACAGAAGAAGGCAAAGAAGAGGCTTTTGAAACCAGGCGTTTGGTTGAGCGATTAATGGGTAAAAATCCTGAAACTCGTTTCAAATTCATTATTGAACGTGCGAAATTTGTCGATGATTTGGATATCTGATGATTCGAAAAATAAAAGACACTGACATAACCAAAGTTTTGGATATTTGGCTTGAGGCATCTCTGATTTCTCATGGTTTTGTCGAGGCTGATTACTGGCAAAAAATGCTTCCCTCTGTCAGAGATAACTATCTGCCTTATGCCGATACTTTTGTGTTTGAAGACAAGCACAAAATCAAAGGTTTTATCAGTATCTTAGATAAGAAACATATTGGTGCTTTGTTTGTTGCTCCTAAATTTCAAAACAAAAAAATCGGCTCAAAATTGTTGCGCTTTACTCAGCGCAGATATCCGCTTTTGAGCCTTAATGTGTTTACCAAAAATCCGTCGGCCATTGCATTCTATCAGCAAAACAACTTTAAAATCATTGCCGAGCAAACGGATCCCTCAACTAAAGAACAGCAGTTGCATATGAGTTGGGGCTTGGGCTGCAAAAGCGGCTTCAGAAAAAGATATTACGGTGATTCTTAAACCTAAAAAAACCGCCTTGTGGGGCGGTTTTTTTTGTTTATTGCTTTGCGTTCACCAGAATGTGACGCAAAACGCGGCGGATCACTCGGTCAAAATCATCCGGGCCATTGACAACGTAGCTGTTGTTGGGCGCGATGGACATAATCTCACTCCATGCAGGAGAAACAACATCATGATACTCCTGCAACTTCTCGTGAATCTTGTTCTCTTTGCGAGCCTTCAGCCTAGCGGCGGCCACGTCATCAGGCACCGAAGACTTGATGAAAGCCAGAGAATATTCCTCTGACATCTTCTCCTGCATATAGAGAACACTACCGACACTCCGCGGATAGCCATCAATAATTGTGATTTCTGCCGGATGTCTCCTCAGGTAGTCGTGAATAAAGGGATCTATCAGTTCCTGAGGAACCAATTCATCTTTTTCAAACGGTTCCTTAATCTTTATTCCGAGCGGCGTTTGATTCTCAACTTCTTTCTTGAGGAGCTCGCCAACAGATATCATTTTGATATCTTTTTCCGCTATACCGAACCAATCAATCAACTCCCATTTCAGAGCTTCAGATAAAATGCTTTTACCACTTCCGGGTTTGCCAAATATGGCTAAAATAATCTTTTTGTTTGTCATAGTAATAGTATTAATTTTTAAGTTAAGATGTTGGCGTGTTACCACATTTTTTTACAACACGCAATATTTAATCTAAAAAAAGATTGACATTTTATTTTTGTTTTCATATAGTCGCCTTGACCTTGGGGTTATAGCTCAGCTGGGATGGCTAAGCGAAAAGAACCCCAACGGGTGCTTTTCGTCTGCAACATCTTGGCTGCCTTGCCAAGCCAGGGAAGCGACAGCAACCGCAGCGAGGATAGGCACCCAAGGCGCTTGAATGAGCGCTCGACCTATTATTTTGTTGCAACATGGGGTTATAGCTCAGCTGGGAGAGCGCTTGAATGGCATTCAAGAGGTCAGGAGTTCGATCCTCCTTAGCTCCACCAATTTCAAAAGACCACTAAAAAAGTGGGCTTTGTTTCTAATGGGGGTATAGCTCAGTTGGGAGAGCGAATGGTTCGCAATCATTAGGTCAGGAGTTCGATCCTCCTTACCTCCACCAATAAAACAACAAGACCGCAGCCTGTTTTCGGGACGCGGTTTTTTGTTTACCTTTTGGGAGGAAAATCCTCCTCTAGCTTACTAAGCTCCCTCTCGTTCGCTAAGTGCGCGTCGGTCACTCGGTTTGTAACGCTTGCCAAGGGGCGCTCACGCTTGCTTGGCTCGCTAACAAACTGTCGCCTGTCGTTGAAAAACAACCGGAGCAACGGTTGTTTTTCTTCCTCCAGCCTCCACCAATAAAACAACAAGACCGCAGCCCGTTTTCGGGACGCGGTTTTTTGTTGTTCTCCTATCTTCTTCCGTGATTGACATTAATTTGTTTTTGTGACACCCTGAGAGCACTTGGAGATTTTGATGACTAAGCTGATTATAAAAAATATCTTTTGGGACGTGGACGGCGTTTTGGCTAACCTCAACTTTGCCTATTTTAACTTTCTGACCAAGCACCCGAAATATGCAGAATCTTACAAAAACCTCAAATGGGAGGATCTTCCTAAAGTTTTGCCTATCGACCCTAAATATGGAGCTTTAGAACTCAAAACTCACCCAACTCTTGGCGTGCAAATGGATAAAGATTTTTGTGCGGACTTTAGCTTTTTTAGCGATCGGCCGCTTTATGACGGCGTGGTTGACACCTTAAAAGAACTTAACCAACTTGGATATCGCCAATTTACCATGTCTGCCACTTTTGATGTGGAAACAAAGAAAAAACTCTTAAACACTCTGCTTGCCGAAGTAACCGATTTTCTGACCATTGAATGTGTGCAGCACGGAAAATTTATGCATGATACCGCTAAAGAGGATATGCTCAAAAAATGTTTTGAAAAATACGGTCTTGCGGCAGAAGAAACGCTGCTCGTGGATGACCGCATTTATAATCAATATGCAGCTATTAATGTCGGGGCTCACCCTTTGCGGATGCGCTGCCCTTTTACCACTGATTTGCCGCCGGAACTTTCTTGGATTCCGGAAGTTAAAACTGTTCCGCAAGTCAAGGACTGGCTGCTTGAAAATACAACACAAGGATAACTTGATGAGTGATGAATTTAAATTGGTTCCGGCCTTAGCGCAAAAGGATTTTGTCCTTGACCTCAAGCTTTGCTCGGTCTTGTTTGAGGATAATCAATATTATCCCTGGATATTCCTTGTTCCCCGCAAAGCAAATGTTAAAAACATGCTAAACCTTACCATGGATGAGCGCTTGCAATTGATGAGAGAAATTGCTTTGGCGGAAAAAGTTATGAATGACCTTTTTTCTCCTGACCAAACCAATGTGGCTATGATCGGCAATATGACGCCGCAGCTCCATGTCCATGTTTTGTGCCGCAAAGAAGGCGACCCAGACTGGCCCGGAACTGTTTGGAACAATGCCTCAAAACCCTATTCTCCTCAGCAGAAAGAGGATGTCATCTTAAAAATTAAAAACGCTTTTTTACAAAACAAAAACAACCCTGAATTTAACCAATAAAGGATGAAAAAACATGAGTAGAGTAATTACCTTGATGCCGGTGCGTATGGCGGCCACTCGTTTGCCTAACAAGCCCCTTTTGGATGTAAACGGAAAATCTATTATTCAACGTGTTTGCGAAAACGTTAAGGCTGCCATTGATACAGATATTGCCGTTGCGGCTGGCGACCAGGCTATTGTTGATGAATGCAAAAAAATCGGTGTAACTGCGGTTTTGACAGATCCCAATTTGCCTTCCGGCACCGACAGAATCGCCGCTGCGCTTAAAGTTCTTGATCCTGATGGCAGCAAATATGATATCGTGGTCGATTTTCAGGGCGACAACCTCAATGTTGACCCAAAAGTCAACCTACCTTTAATCGAAATGGTTGAACGTACGGGCTGTGATATTGCCACCTGTGGTATGGTTATTAAAAATGAAGAGGACAAAACCAACCCTGCCGTAGTTAAAATCATCATGGGATTAAAGCCCGGTGAGGATGAGGCTCGTTGTCTTTATTTTACCAGAGCAACGGCTCCCTTCACTCGCAACCCGGAAAAATGTCCTAACCAAGATCTTTATCATCATATCGGAATTTATGTCTTTAAGGCTGCATCTTTGCACAAAATGGTTGCATTGCCGCCTAGTGTGTTGGAACAACGCGAATCCTTGGAGCAACTGCGCGCGCTTGAAAACGGTATGGAAATCAGAGCAAAATTGGTTGGAGATATCCGTCTCAACAAAAACGCTCCGGCGGACATCAATACGCCGGAAGATTATGAAATTTGCAAAAAGTACATTTTCTAATCTGTTTTGCATACAAAAAAGCCGCTCACCAAAGAGCGGCTTTTCTTTTTTTAAGAAACCTTATTGTATTTTGGTTCCAGAAGCTCTTCTTTGCTTAATCTGAAGCCGCTGTTTATCCAGGCTTGCTCCCTTTCTTTCAGAATTCTACCGATTTGAGCTGTTTCTACGCCCCTATCCACCAAATCTTGGCCTCGCAGAGGAAATGTGGGAACCTCCATATGCTCTATTGCATCATACAGCCCCCAAAAATTAGGCAGAGGTTCTTTGTTGCGCGCCGTTATTAAAAGTAGCTTCTCTAGGCAAAACTCTTTGCCATATTCATAAGCCAAATGCAGTCTGCTTTTATCATCCAAAAGCTGATTTAGAGTAACGTCTTCTTCTGCCCAGCTTACAAATTTTTGGCGTTCTTTCTTACTAAACTTCAGCCTTTGTGCCAAATTCTCCGCAAAGGGAACATCTGGCTGGTACATCGTGAACAAGTAAAGCAAAGCCTTGTTGGCTAAGGTTCTTCCGTTTACCAGTTTTTTTATAAAATCAAGACTGTCTAGGTATTTGGCCTGCGGCATGATATAACTCATGATGTTGTTTTCTTGCATTATCTCTATGGTTTTTACCGCATTCTTGGTCAGCAAGATTTTCAACATCTCGTCTTTTATCCGCTCCATTGGCAGATTTTTTAAGTTTTCGGCGTTTTCCGCGCAGGCCTCAACCGCCTTTTTATCGGGCTCGCCAACACCAAACATTGAATAGAATCGGAAAAAACGCAAAATACGTAAATAGTCTTCTTTTACTCTTTGAGTGGCTGAGCCGATAAAGCGAACCACCCCTTTTTCCAAATCATCTATGCCGTTGTAGTAGTCAAAAACATTACCTTTCTCATCGGCGTAAACGGCGTTTATGGTCAAGTCACGGCGAGAGGCATCTTCCTCCCAATTATCCGTAAACTCAACTTCTGCATGACGACCATCTGTTTTTATATCCTTGCGCAGAGAAGTCACCTCTACCAGAGAATCGTCTATCATTACTCCGACGGTTCCGTATTTTATTCCGATGGCAACGGTCTTTAGTCCTTCTTCTGTGCAGGCCTCTACCAACTCATCAGGCGAAAGGTTGGTGGCAAAATCCAAGTCTGAGCCTTCTATCCCCTTTAGGGCATCGCGCACGGCGCCGCCAACAAAGCGGACAACGCCTCCGTGTTTTTCAACAACCTTAAACAACCGGAAGATTTTTTTGTTTTTTACAAGTTTATTTATATCAAGGTAATTATCGCGTATCATGCATCTTTCCTAAAATTTTTCTTGAAATTAACAGTTTTTATATATTTTTCAATTATTATTATGTTAATTTTAACGAAAATTGTGGGTAGTTTAGGATGAAAAAGTTTTTATTTTTTATTGCATTAGCTCTTGTTTTTAATATTTCTTCTGCTCAGGCTGCAGCTCCGCAAGTCTTGGGAGAATATGGAGATTGGGTCGCTTATTACTACCGCGATAGTGCCGGACCCGTTTGCTATATGGCATCAACACCCAAAAAAGATGAGGGTAAATATACCAAACGCGGCGATATCTATGCCGTGGTTACCCACCGCCCCAATGAGAAAAGCTTTGACGTGGTTAACTTTAATGCTGGATATACCTACAAAAGCGGGGCCAAAGTTACCGTGAAAATCGGCGCGAAAACATTTGAAAACCTTTTCACCAGCGGAGATAAAGCTTGGGCCACCAGCGAAAAAACAGACAAAGAGATTGTGGCCGCCATGAAGAGAGGCAGCCGTATGGTTGTGCATGGAACATCTTCCAGAGGGACAAAAACAAAAGACACATACTCTCTTTCTGGTTTCTCCAGCGCCTACCGAGCAATCTCCAATAAGTGCAAGGTTAAGTAGACATGGAAAAAATTGAGCTTGTCGGCCTCTCTAAAGAGGAATTGGCCGAGCAAATTGCCAAAATCGGGGAAAAACCTTTCCGCGCTAAGCAACTTTGGCAATGGATTTATTTTCGCGGCGAAACTGACTTTGAAAAGATGACCAATCTTTCTAAGGATTTGCGCCAAAAGCTTGCCTCTTGCTTTTCCATTTCTCGTCCTAAAATCGTTACCGAACAAATTTCTAAAGACAAAACCCACAAATGGCTGTTGGAATTTGCCGATGGTCAGAGAATCGAGACTGTTTATATTCCTGAAGATGACCGCGGTGCCGTTTGTATATCCACTCAAGTTGGCTGCGCTGTTGGGTGCAAATTTTGCCATACCGGGAGCCAAAAAATTACCCGAAACCTAACCGCTGGGGAAATTGTCTCCCAGTTTATGGTCGCCCGTGATGCTTATGGTGAGTGGCCTTCTCCGGTTAATGAAACTCGTTATCTTTCAAATATCGTGGTAATGGGAATGGGAGAGCCTTTGCATAATCCGGAAAATGTTTTTAAGGCCTTAAAAATTCTTTCCGACGGGGACGGAATTGCCATCTCTAAACGCAAAATCACCCTTTCAACGTCCGGAATTGCACCCAAAATTCCGTTGGTGGCAACCGAACTTGGCTGCAAATTGGCCATCAGCCTCCATGCGCCAAACAACGAAAAACGCTCACAGATTATGCCGATTAACGACCGCTACCCGATTGAAGAGGTTTTGGCCGGCTGTGTCGAATATCAACGCCTCATGAGTCCCGGGCGCTATGTGACGTTTGAATACCTGATGCTTAAAGATTTTAATGACTCACCTGAAGATGCCAGAGCCTTAATTGCACTCATGAAAAAATTTAAGCTCGGTGCCAAATTTAATCTCATTCCCTTTAATCCATGGCCGGGTTGTGACTTTCAACCAAGCTCCGGAAACAAGGTTAAGGCTTTTTCTAAAATCCTTGAAGATGCCGGCTACGAGGCTCCTATCCGCGTGGCCAGAGGGCAAGATATTTTGGCCGCCTGCGGACAGCTTAAATCTAAAAAATCTTAAAAACTAAAACGCGTTTTCAAGATGGCAAACAGAAAAAGGCCATGTGACTAAAACCGCATCAAAGCGGATATCATATCCTCTGTATTTTTCATTAGCCGCCAAAAAAGCTTTTGCGGCCTGGCGAATCCGCTTTTGTTGGCGCGCTTCAATAGCATAGGCGGCATTTTCTATTGAGGTTCTTTTTTTGACCTCCACAAAAACGATGGTTTTACCTCTTTTTACAATCAAATCCACTTCCCCGGCGCCGGTGCCGCGGCCGGTAACATAGTTTTTGGCGACCTTACGGTAGCCTTTTAGGCGCAAGTACCATAAAGCAACGTCTTCCGCAAAATGTCCGAAATAGTAGTTATTCATTGTTTTTTAATTTCAGCGCAAGGTTGTAAACTTCATTCTTATTTAACCCATAGGCCTCGACAATGTTCTTTACCGCGGTTTTCAGGGTTTCTTTTTTCATTTGTTCTTTCAGCAACTCTTCAATATCCAAACCTGCTGTTTTTATATCTTCCGGCGGTGGAGAAACCATCAGCACCATTTCTCCTTTAGGCTCTTTGGCTGCAAAGTGAGCAAGCAACTCTCGAGCGGTACCGTTAACACATTCCTCATAGACCTTGGTAATCTCTCTTGCCACCGCTAATTCTCTGTCACCAAAAACCTCTGCGGCCACCTCCAAAGTTTTGACTATGCGGTTGGCGGTTTCGTAAAAAATAAGCGTGGTGTCTATCTCTTTCAGCTTATTAAACAAATCTTTGCGGGCTTTTTCTTTGTTGGGAATAAAACCGGCAAACATAAAACTGTTGGTAGGCAGGCCGGATAATTGCAAAGCACAGATTAGCGCGCAAGCTCCGGGAATCGCGAAAACATCTACCCCCACCTCTCGGCAACGGTGGATAAGTTTGTAGCCGGGATCTGAAATCAGCGGACTGCCGGCATCGCTGATTTGAGCAATAATCTTGCCTTTTTGCGCCTCTGATACCAACATCTCTGTTTGCTCGGCCTCATTGTGATCCTCTAGTCGGATAAACTCTTTGTGAGCCGGCAACCCTAAAAGTGAAAACAATTTTCTTGCCACTCTTGTATCTTCACAGGCAATGATATCCGCCGCACTCAACACCTCTTTGGCGCGCTCGGAGATATCTTTGAGATTGCCTATGGGTGTGGCAACAATGTATATGCCGTTTTTCAAAAGACCTCTCTTTACATTAAGTAAAATATCCGTTACAACTTATGAAAGATTGTTTTATATTTTGGGATAAATTGCAAGTGCTAAAAAAACTTAATTTAATTCTGCTCTGCTTAGGTCTGGTTGCCTGCTCTACCACTCCTAAAGCCCCGGTCTTGGAGCGCAGTGGAATCGATGATTTTAATACTGATATTTCTGAGATAAACATCACTGACGCCGCAAGTTTTAGGGTCGGTGTGTTGCTGCCTTTGAGCGGGAAAGCCGCCACACATGGGCAAGGGCTTAAAAATGCTTCCATGATTGCTTTGGAAGATATCAATAACCCCAACCTTATCTTGCAATATTATGATACCCAAAGCACACCGAGCGGTGCCAGAATTGCTGCCGAAAACGCCATCCGCCAACGCTCAAATTTGATTATCGGCCCCTTGATGAGCTCTGAGGTACAAGCTATTGCCGGTGAGACAATTTACCAGGGAATCCCGGTTATTGCTTTCTCTACCGCTCAAGAGGTTTTGCAGCCAACCGTTTATACCATGGGCTTGTTGATTGAAGAACAGGTTAACCGCGTGGTTTCTTACGCCGCCGCTCAGGGGCGCAAACGCCTTGCGCTGCTTATCCCGGACAACTCAACCGGAAATGCGGTGGCAAAAGCCGCGGTTAAATCCGCCCAGAAAAACGGTATGGCTGTTACCGTTATCGGATACTATCAACCACAAAATTCCGATTTTTCTGCCATTGCCAAAGACATGACCAACTATGGCGAAAGACATGCTCAGGTAGTGCGCCTTAAGGCAAGCTTAAAGGCGAGAGCTGATGCCGGTGATGCTCAAGCGGCCCGCGAGCTTGCAACCCTAAAGACCACAGAAGGTATCGGGGATCTTGGGTTTGACACGCTCTTGATTCCTGAAAGCGGAGCTAAGCTAACTTCTGCCATCTCTATGTTTGCTTACTATGATGCAGCTTATCCGGATGTCCAATTCCTTGGTACTTCTGTTTGGGAAAACGGACGCTTTAACAAAGAAAGCGTAATGCAAAAAAGTTGGTATCCTGTCATTTCAAGAGCTCATTCAAACTATTTTGCCGGCAAGTATTACCAAATATTCAACGAGCGTCCCAGCAGTCTTTATTCCTTTGCTTATGATGCTGTTGCTTTGGCCAATGAAATCTCTCGCAAAGGCTCCGAAAACATCAACCAGGTAATTACCAGTGTTGATGGCTACAGCGGAATTAACGGAGCTTTTAGATTTTTTGAGGATGGAACCAACCAACACAGTCTTGATATTGTGGAAATTCGCTCTGACGGCGATGTGGTGGTTGATGTCGGGCCAAGACGCTTTGACGACGATGGATCTTCGCAGCATTTGGCTCCCGTTGATACCTCTTATAACTTCAGCGCACCAAAGATTTTCGGTAAAGACCCGCAGGCCGCCCAGATTGCCATCTATGGCTCTTTGTTGCCCCAAGAAAATGCTGCTTTAAGCGGAGAATAAAGCTAAATTTTACTTGAAAATTAGCGCCAATCTGCTAACTATACCAAAGGAGAGCGGCGGGTTGACCTTTCGCCAACCCGGTCAGGTCCGGAAGGAAGCAGCCGTAACGAATCCGGTTGAGGTCGCTTGCTCTCCACTTTTTGAACTCTTTCTTGATTGAAGTTTTTATGGCTGAAGATACTCAAAATAAACAAGATTATGTGGTTTTGGCCCGCAAGTATCGCCCCCAGAATTTTAACGAGCTTCTGGGGCAAGATGCTCTGGTGCAAACCCTTACCAACGCCATAAAAAACAATCGGCTTCACCATGCATATATCCTGACCGGAATCAGAGGTGTGGGTAAAACCACCACCGCTAGAATTATTGCCAAAGCGCTTAACTGCACAGGCAAAGACGGTCATGGCGGGCCGACAATCAACCCCTGCGGTATTTGCGAAAACTGCCGCGCCATCTCTGAGTCCAGACATATTGATGTTTTGGAGCTTGATGCTGCATCCAGAACAGGTGTTGATGATATGCGCGAAATCTTAGACGGTGTGCGCTATAAACCAACTAATGCCCGCTACAAAATATACATCATCGACGAAGTGCACATGCTTTCAAAAAGCGCGTTTAATGCCTTGCTTAAGACTTTGGAAGAGCCGCCTTCTCATGTTATATTTATCTTTGCCACAACCGAAATTCGCAAAGTGCCCGTTACTGTTTTATCTCGGTGCCAAAGGTTTGACTTGCAGCGGTTGACCATTGATACCTTGTTTAACCATTTCAAAAATATTATTGCCAAAGAAGGCTTGAGCGCCGAAGATGAGGCTTTGCGCCTGATTGCCAAAGCTGCCGACGGCTCTTGCCGTGATGGCTTGTCTCTTTTGGACCAGGCTATATCTTTGGGCGGCGGCGTGGTTAAGACCGATGTCGTTAAAAACATGATCGGTCTTGCTGATCGTACTCAAACTTTTGATTTGTTTGAAAAACTTTTGGCCGGTAAAGTTGATGCCGTGGTGCAGAGCTTGGCGGAAATGTATAAAAACGGTGCCACTCCTTTAACCGTTTTGCAAGATCTGATTAACATTACCCATTTGTTGGCTAAGGTTAAGATTATTCCGGCCTTTGCCAATGATGACAGCCTCTCGGAAAGCGAAAAAGAGTTTTGTGCCAAAGTGGCGCCAAATGCTCCGATTGCCATTCTTTCTAAAATCTGGCAGATGATGATTAAGGGTTTGTCCGAACTCTCTTTGGCCCCGGTCCAGATAGACGCGCTTGAGATGATACTCATCAGGATTGCATATTCTGCCAGCTTGCCAACGCCGCTTGAGATTCTCAACGACGTAAAAAAAAAATCTGAATTAGCCCCAACTATCGGTGTGGCGCCTAAGCCGGTACAGGTTCAGCCTGCCGCAGAGACTTCTCTTGCACCGGCGGAGGTTGCTCCTGAAGGAAAAGGTTTGGTTTTTAGTTCGCCAGAGGAACTTGCCGCTTATTTGGAATGCTCTAAAAAAGTTTTGCTGGCTTATACTTTTAAGCACGATATCTCTTTTAGCGAATTTGCTCCGGGAAAGATGAAAATCACCGCCTCTGATAAAATCAATAATGATTTCTTGCTGAATTTACAAAATATTCTTATTGAGGCAACCGGAAGCAAGTGGGATATTGAGGTTTTGCGAGGGCACCTGGGCGAAACGATTGCCGACAAAGAAGAAGCCGCCGAAAACGCCAACAAAAAAAGTGTCTCCGACCTACCGCTGGTCAAGGCTATTTTGGCTGAATTTAAGGGTTCTAAAATTGAGACCCTAACACGCAAAATCAGCTCAACCGATGAAGAAGAGCCTGAAGAAGCAACAAGCTCGTTTAACAGCTATGATGACAATGATAACTATTTTGATGAGGATTTATAAAAATGATGAATATTCAAGGCATTATGAAACAAGCACAAATGATGCAAAAGAAAATGGAAGAAGAGCAAGCCAAACTTGCGCAGGAAGAAGTTGAAGGATCTTCCGGCGGCGGTATGGTTAAGGTTACCTTAAACGGCAAATTTGAGATGAAAAAACTCTCTCTGGACAACAGCCTTGTAGATCCTCAGGATGTGGAAGTTTTGGAAGATTTGATTGTGGCTGCCTATAATGATGCCAAAAACAAGGTTGATGCCAAAATGCAAGACAGCATGAATGCCTTGAGCGGCGGGCTTAACCTCGGCGGTTTGAAACTTCCGTTCTAGCGTTTTATTTCTGGTAAAAAAGAGAAAGATAATGGCCGGAAACGAAATTGAAAAACTGGTTAAGCAAATTGCCAAACTGCCCTCTTTAGGTACGCGCTCGGCCAGAAGAATTGTCCTGCATCTGCTTAAGAAAAAAGAAACATCTCTTTTGCCGTTGATTGAGGCCCTAAACGAGGTGGCAACAAATATTCAAACCTGTGAAATCTGCGGCAACTTTGATACGGTTTTGCCCTGCTCGGTTTGCACATCAACAACCAGAGATTCTAAAATTCTTTGCGTAGTGCAAGATGTGGCTGATTTGTGGGCAATGGAGCGTGTATCCCAATTTAAGGGAAAATATCATGTGCTGGGAGGCGTTTTATCGGCTCTGGAGGGGGTTGTGCCTGAAGACTTGAACATTGAACCTCTTCTTAAAAGAATCGCTTCTGAGGGCGTGCAGGAGGTTATTTTGGCTCTGCCGGCAACTGTGGATGGGCAAATTACCGCTCACTACCTTTCTTCTCGCCTCAAGGACTTTAATGTTAAGATAACAACCCTTGCGCAAGGAATCCCCATGGGAGCCGAGCTGGACTACATGGATGAAGGCACCTTACAACTGGCGCTTAATTCTAGAAAAGCTTTGTAATTCCGAACCCTGAGAATTTTATCAGGGTTCGGAAAACTCTTTTTAATCCTGCAATAAAATCCGGACTTTTTTGCCGTAGTATTTGGCCAGGGCGTAGACTGCGCCCATGTTTATGCCGCCGCGGCCCAGCTCCAAATTATCTAAAATATACATCGGGACACCGGTTTCGGCACAGACTCTTTCCATGCTCAGCTGCTTGGAGCTACGTATCTGATGAAGCTGCTGGGCAAGACTGCCCTGCAAACCTATTAACTCTTTTATTTCCTTATTTCTCATTTTGAAACTCCTTTATTTTGTTACTTAAAACAAAACCGCCTTTTTAAGAAAAAAAGGCGGGGAGTTCACAACTGCTCAAGAACAGTCCGGGTTCTTCGAGCATAGCCTTATTCCCCCGGCTCCCCATAAAAGGAGTTGTTCTTTTTCTTGAGAGGAGCTGTGACACTCCGCAGGCGCAACTCGCACCTGCAGAGCCAATATTAAAACATTTTGCTTAAATTACAATTAAAATTATTCGGCGCTTGGCTTATTCCACATTCTCAATCAGCCTATCAAGGTTGTCTCTTTCTGATTCCTTGTAGCCTTCAAATCCTTCTTTTATGCCAACCAAATTCTTTTTCTTCTTTAGGGCTTTTTTGATTTGCGGTTGCGCTAATTTTTCAAACAACTCTTCGGTATCTGAATCGCTTGCCTCTTCCTCAACAGTTTCCGGTTCTTCTTCAACCGTTTCTTCATCACTCATACCTTGAGTCTTCTCTTTTATCAGCTTTAAGGTTTCTTCAGGGATCATCTCCTCTAATGGTGCCGCAAATTTACCGGCTAATTGAAAATACTTTGATTCCGTTAGGGTTTCTGATTGTTTCTCGGGCGGAATCATCCAACTTACCAAAATATAAAATAATATTACCAGCAAACACGCTCTGGCGATGCCGAAAAACAGGCCCAACATTCTGTCCATGCCGTTTAACTTGCTTGAACGAATCTTGCCAACAACTCCGGCCGTTGCATATATCCAAATAATGAAAAACAATATCAATATGCATAAAGCCGATACCGCCCCGGCAATATAGCCATTGGAAATGTAATTTTTGGCAAAAGGCATTACCATTGGCAAAACATATATGATGGCAAAAGTCGCTAAAACCCACCCGATGATGGATAAAACCTCTTTTACCAATCCTCTGGATAAGGCTATCAGCGCCGAAATGGCAACAACAATCAATATGATAATGTCCAGATTATTTAATGAAGACATTTCCTTTTTCCTTTTAATTAAACCAGTTTATCAGCCGCTGAACGTTGCCGATCTCATAAATGTTAATATCCACTCTTGATTTTTTTTCTTTGGCATGGGTCGGCGGGGTAATGGCGCTGGCAAAGCCCAACTTATTGGCCTCTTTTAAGCGCAATGACGGTTGCGAAACAGCCCTTATCTCACCGGAAAGACCTATCTCTCCAAAAATCACCATATCTGCCGGCAAGGGTTTGTTGGTGAGTGATGAAATAACGGCCATCGCTACCGCTAAGTCTGCCGCCGGCTCTGATATCCTCAAACCTCCGGCAATATTCAGATATATATCCTGCGAGCTCAAGTTCATGCCGCAACGCGCTTCCAGTACCGCCAAAACCATGGATAATCTGTTAGAATCCCAGCCAACAACCGCTCTTTTGGGGCTGGCATAGCTGGTGGGGCTGACAAGCGCCTGAATCTCTACCAAAACCGGTCTGGATCCTTCTACGCCGGCAAAAACGCATGAGCCAGATATGTTCCCTTGCCTCTCTGCCAAAAACAAAGCTGACGGGTTTTCAACCTCTACCAGGCCTTGATCCTGCATCTCAAAAACGCCAATCTCATCTGTGGCGCCGTAGCGGTTCTTTACCGCTCGCAGAATTCTGAAGTGATGACCTCTCTCGCCCTCAAAATATAAAACCGTATCAACCATATGCTCAAGCACCCTGGGGCCGGCTATGGCTCCCTGTTTGGTGACGTGGCCAACCAAAAACAATGTAAAACCTTTTCTTTTGGCCAATTTTATCAGCTCATAGCTGCAGGCCCTGACTTGAGTAACACTGCCGGGGGTTGATTCAACCTCGTCTAAATACATGGTTTGAATCGAATCTATCACCACTACCGCTGCATTTGATTTCTCAAGCGTGGTGACAATATCTTTTATTTCGGTCGAACTGGCTAATTTTACCGGTGATTGCTCCAATCCCAATCTCTTAGCTCTTAACCTGACCTGGTCTATCGCCTCTTCTCCGGATATGTAATAAACCTCTTTCCCATTCGGAGAATCCGCTATTTTGGCACAAGCCTGCAGCAAGAGCGTGGATTTACCAATGCCGGGGTCGCCGCCAACCAAAATGACAGAACCTGCCACTAAGCCGCCGCCAGAAACACGGTCTAACTCTTTAATCCCGGTGCTGAGCCTGCTCAAATGCTCTTGCGCACCGCTTAAGGGCACAAACTCTATCATGTGCCCTTTTGACTTCTTCGGATTAAAGTTTGAAAAACCTTCTCCGCCAAGAACCTCCTCTTCTATACAGTTCCACTCCCCACACGCATCGCATTTGCCCTGCCACTTCGGATAAACCGAGCCACAATTCTGGCAAACATATTGCTTATTGTCTTTCTTTGCCAAAGCCTAAACCTCCACTTTTATCGGTCCTTGAGAACTACCGTTGATAAACTGGCGAACATACGGATTATCGGTTTTATCCATCTCTTTGACCGTGCCTTGCCATACAATCTTGCCCTGATACAGCATCGCTATTCTATCGGCAATTTTGCGAGCCGAGGTCATATCGTGCGTAATTGTCAAGGCTGTTGCACCCAAACCTTTTACAGACTCTATAATCAGGTCATTAATAACGTCTGACATTATCGGGTCCAATCCCGTGGTCGGCTCATCAAAAAAGATTATCTCCGGTTTGGAGGCTATGGCTCTGGCCAAGCCCACGCGTTTTTGCATACCGCCGGAAAGCTCTGAAGGAGACAATTCTGCAACATCCGGTGCTAAACCTACCGAGCGCAAAACCCTAATAGCCTCGTTCTTGGCGTCTTTTTTGTTCATGCCCCGATTTTCAAGCAAGTCAAAAGCTACGTTTTCCCACACGCTTAAACTATCAAACAAAGCGCCGCCTTGAAACAGCATGCCCATTTTGGAGTGCAGTGCCTCTTTCTCATCCTCGTCTATCCCGACAACCTCTTGATCATCTACCAAGATTGATCCTTCATCTGGCACCAATAATCCTTGTATACACTTAATCAGAACCGATTTTCCGGTACCGGAACCGCCGATTACAACCAGAGACTCTCCTTTGGCTATTTCCAAATCAACGCCGGCAAGAACAATTTTTTTTCCGAAAGCTTTATGAAGATTGCTTATCTTTATTTTTGTTTCTGTCATCTTTTATTCTCCATAAAACTATTTTGAGAAAAATAGCTCGGTAATTACATAGTTGAAAATCAAAATCAAAATAGAAGCGGAAACCACCGCATTGGTGGTGGCCGCACCAACGCCCTGAGCGCCGCCTTTTGATTTATAACCGTTATAGCAGCCCATGATGGAAATGATAAAACCAAAAACCGCCGCTTTTACCACACCGGTGGTAATATCTATGGCCTGCAAATTCTGTAAAGTTGAGTTGACATAGTTGGCCGGGTTAAACCCTAATTTATATACACCAACCACATAACCACCAAAAATACCGATAACATCGCCCAACAACACCAGCAACGGCATAACTATCAGCCCGGCCCAAACGCGCGGAGCTACCAAATACTTGAACGGATTGGTTGACAACGTTACCAAGGCATCTATCTGCTCGGTTACACGCATGGTGCCGATCTCTGCCGCCATTGCCGCACCTATACGACCGGCAACCATCAGGGCCGACAACACCGGCGCCAACTCTCTGGTTACAGAAATCAGCACAACCGAGGCAACCGCTCCCTCGGCGCCAAAACGCATAAAGCCCGAATAACTCTGCAGAGCTATAACCATTCCGGCAAAGATTGTGGTCAACCCTACAACAGGCAAGGAATAAAAGCCCATGTCAACAATCTGGCGCCACAAATTTCGCCAATATATGGGAAACGTAAAACAGTTATAAACCGCTTGAGCTACAAACAGTGAGAACTCACCTAAGCCGGAGAAAAACTTAACCAGCGGCTGTCCTTGCCGCCGCAAAAAATTTTCTATTGATTTCAGACACATATCTTTTCTCTCTAATCAGAATTAAATTTGCCTTATTTTAGAACTAAGATTGTAAAGAATCAACCGCTAAGAGATTGTTCCTCACAGCATTGTCAGAGCGGCCAAAATTTTTGACGGGGTTGAGGCGTCAAACGCATAAAGGCTGATTTGCGGAATTTTTATTCCACTAAATTCGTAAACCTCTCCTTCAGGAAAACGATCAACCATTTCTCTTTTTTCCACCAGCCGAACAGCTAAAAACAAATCAGCGTCAACAGAAGGAAAATTTACTATTCCGACCCCTCTTACTTCTAACAAATCCTTGAGGATTGTTGGCGCAGTTGCCTTTATCTTGCCTTTTAACACCTGTAAATTTACTCTGTCATCAGCGACAAGTTTGGCGCCCTGCTCCATAATTAAGCGTAAAGCAAGGTCTGACTTTCCTCTGCCGGAAGGCCCATATATCAGAATCCCTTTTTTCTTATATTCCACACAGGAGGCATGTACATTAGCCCTCATTTTTTAGCTCCAGTGCGGATAAACGAGAATGTTTTTCTTTTGAGCGTGTTTCTATGGTAAGTTTGCGCCCCTCTCCTTGCGGGGTTATTTCAAGTCTGAAGATATCTCTTGGCAGATAGCCGGCCATTTTTTCCGGCCACTCAATTAAACTCACTCCGGAATACAAGGCCTCCTCAACCCCTATTTCAAATATCTCTTCCGCCGATTTGAGGCGATATAAATCAAAATGATAAATTTCAAAATCCGGCGCCTCGTAAGTTTGCAACAGCGTAAATGTCGGACTCGGAACCTCTCCTTGGCCGCATAATTCCTGCACAAAGGCTCTGGCTAACACGCTTTTCCCCATACCCAGTGTGCCGTAAAGCGCGAATACGTCTCCTTTGCGAGCAATATGTGCAAGCTTTATTCCTATTTTTTTTGTTTCGTTTTCCGTTGCCAGATTTATTTCTATTTTATGGTCCATTTTATCCTAACGGATTAATTAAAGTTCTTTTGCGTTTGGGTTTTTGGTTTATCACTTTTATTTTGGGTTTGCGGGCCTGAATTTTGCGCCAATCCCAGGGCATATAAAATTCTCCTTGCCACAAACCTCGTCCGTTATTTTGAGCCTGGGTCTGATAGGGTGTATAGATATCCGTGTGTTTGCTGTAAACAACAGCCCAACCGGCATTAACCAAAGCAGCTCCTATATCATATGCTCCCAATGAACAAACCCCTACCATGTTGCCATTTGTATCTCTTTGAATAACCCGGCACTCTAATTCATTATCTTGCAACCAACTCTTCAGCCATGCCGCGGCTTGCTGTCCACAATGGTATGGACGACCGTTTCCATCCGCGCAGGTTTGGTTACTTTCAGGCGCATCTATACCGAAAAGCCGAAAGTAATGACCGCTTATAACTAGGGTATCACCGCTTATAACTTTAGCGGTTGAGTAAATGGCCGGATAATTTTTTGGGTTGAATGTTGCTGCCTGATTGTTTGATGAAGAGCCTCCAAACAATTTATCAAAAAAGCTTTCCTCTTGAACCTGTTGCGGTTGTTGCGGCTGTGCTACCTGTTCTTCAATCACTATTTCTTCTTCAGCTGCCGGAGAGAAACTTTCTGAAATCGGCACATCAAACTCCTCCTCATCCAGCAAGTTGATCTTTGCAGAAGCCATGCTGCTTTGAGATGATGCCATACCCTGCCCTAAAAAGCTTTTTACATTCTTGCCGACACCACCCAAGCCGTCACTAAAGGCCCCTATGGCGTAAAGAATAAAGACAATTATTGCGGCAATTAAAAATAATGAAGGCAGACACCCCATGGCCCGCCAAGCCATCTTGGCAAAAATGTATAACACAACCAACCCGATGATGAGGCCTAAAAAACCACCGCCTTGCATCAGAACACTGTTGCTTCTGGTTCCTGCGCCCCCAAGCAAGATAAGAAATAAAGCGCCCAAACCTAACAACACTCTCTTTAAGAAAATCATGGCAGACCCCTTCGGTTATTTTAGTTGTTACAATTAAAGCATATATGTGCTTATTTAATCAAATCTTTTTTTGTTACAATATTGGCTTTTGGTAAATATTCCCTTAAGTCTGCGATTCGGAACAAAAAGAAAATATTTTTTTTATGTGTTTGATAATATTTTTTATTTGCCGAAATCGAATCTGAGCCTTTGTTTGCCGCGAATCGTTTGTTTTCCTGGAATTTTTGTTAAAACATTCTTTACTAAAATCTGATTATATAACCACATTGATTGTACTTGTTTTTTATGGTATACTAAAGGTTAGTTTATCATAATTATTAATGGGGTATAGCATGAAGCCGCTTCACGTTCTATCCGGATTTTGTTTGGCCTTGCTTTTGGTTTGTGGTTGCACAGCAAAGGCAATGGCCGAAACTGTTTGCTCTGGTGGTAATTGTGATGGTTTGGTGATGGACGATGTCTATAATGTACCTTCTCAAGAAACTGTGAATAATGCCACCGTTGTGAATAACGGAGAATTATCTCTAGAAGACAACAGTTCCGCTACAAATATAGTTGTTAGTGATGGTGGAAAAATCTCTGCAGGATACAAGGTAACAATTGATGGACTTACTCTTGAAAATGGTTCTGTTTTTGACTTTGCTGGCTCTCGCGGCGAAAATTCTCCGGTTATTTCTAATGCCACCCAAAACGGAAATGAGGTCTCTATCCAAGATGATCTTGCCAAAGGCTTTGTTGTAAACAACGGTAGCTCTTTAGATGTGAAAAAGGGTGAAAACATCACTGTTGAAGATGGTGGAAACTTAAAGCTTTATAACGCCAGCAATATTGTTGTTAATGGCGGAACTGTTGACTTAGAAATGGCTGATGGCGTTGTTGTTAATGCTATAGATCAGAATATTATTGATTATTCTACCTTTGATACAAGCCTGAAAACTGATGATTTAAGACTACGAGTAAAGGACTATCTGGATCTTGAGCAAAAATATGCGGATGGAGAAATAACTAAAGAAGAATTCTCAACTGCCATGGAGCAATTTGCTGACATGGAAACTGCTCTTAATGATTCCACAAATGTACTGACTAACTTATTGTCATATGCCTCTTTTTCAGCTACAAGCGCAAATAATTTAACAATAAATGCAATACCGCTCGATAATACTATTCCTCTGAATATGCTTAGGGATTATTTTCAGGTTTCGGCAAAATTTTATGATTCCTTGGTTACTGACAAAGGAGATTCCCCCGTTAATGCTGGAATGTTGGACTATTTTATTGGTCTTTATACCCTGGCCTCAGAAATGAAAGAACAAAATATTGCCGGACCTAATGTTATTGGAAATATAAAATTAACCAATAGCTCTCTTTCTGATTGGGGAATAATAAGTAACCTTGTAAGGATGGAAAATGTTGATCTTAATGATGGCTCTTTTGTTGTTGGATTAACGCAGTTGAACGGTCCTTCTGGCCATGAGGTTTTGCTTGATAATGTCCGCTTTAATGAAGGAAGCACTTTCTTTCTTGATACTGCCTCTACGGTTATAAACTCTACACAAGAGGGTAAGGAGGTTTCTATTATTGACCATGTCGCTGATGGTTTTTCTGTAAATAAAAATAGTATGCTGGTTGTCAGCAATGGTGATAAGGCAAAAAATATTACCGTTAATGATGGCGGTCTGATTATGGCTGCCTTTGACTATTATTATACTGACGGAAATGCTGAACTAGATAACATTGTTTTGAACGAGGGTGCCCTTTTTGACCTGCATACCGATGTTACAATGACAAACTCTACTCAAGAAGGTAAAGAGGTCTCTATTAAAGATAAAGTTGCTGATGGACTGACCATCAATGACGGTAGTGTACTCACCGTAAAAAGTGATGGTACAGCGAAAAATACTTTGGTTGAAGATGGCGGAACCTTAATTGCTAAAAAGACAGCTCAGATAAACAACTTGGTCGCTCATGGCGGTGCTATTTTGAATATTGATGCCGAAGCTATCTTATCCGGCGATATAGTCATTGATAAACAAGCTGATACTTCTTTTTCAGACTATGACTTCTCAGCTCTGTTTGCCGCAATGAATAAGGATACAACCTCTTTGACTCTGACCGGTGGTGTTCATGATTCCTTTGCCGATAAATTAATCAACGAAGATGTTGATGAAAATAAATCTTTGACCCTTGCCCAGGGCGATTATGTTATTGCTAATACTGAAAAAGACGGAGCTACCAAGGTCACCGGTTGGGATGTTATCAATATCGAAGCAGACACTTCTGAGGATGCAAAAAAGACAACTGTTAAATTAGAATCTGATATTTCTTTGCAGGGGTCTAATAAAAACTTTGTTGTCGGTGAAAATGCCGTTTTGGACCTCTCCGGACATTCTCCTCTTGATGTGACTATTGACGGTAATGTTATCAACAAAGGATTGATGGATTTTACTGTTAATGACACCCAAGGAGAAGCTGATGATACCACCACTATTACCGGCAATTATACGGCTCAAAACGGAGCAACCATTGCACTTAATGTTGATCCGGATACTCTAACTGCCGATAAACTGGTTATTGATGGCGATGTTGTCGGAAACACCAATGTCTTCCTTAAAACATCTTCTGAAAACTCGGCAGATGGAGATATTCTCTTTGCTCAAGTTCCTAATGACAATCCTGATACGGAATCTTCTTTTGATATATGGCGTGTAGAGGGAAGTCCTTATAAATGGTCATCAAAGTTTGAGGATAACAACTGGTATACTTATGTTTCCGGCGTTGCCGCTGATGATGACGAAGAGCCCGGAGATAACAAACCTGTTTTTGTTCCGGAGATGGTGGCTTATGCCGGCCTTTATGACGCCGGATTTGAACAAACCCGTTCTTTGGCCAGAGCTATTGCCTCAAACAGCGGTAAAAATGGTTTGCTTGGCTCTGGTTGCCGTGACGGATATTGTCGCAAAATTGAACCCTTGCATACGGCCTGGGCGGTTCCTGTTTATTCAAACGTAAAAGTTAAGGCTCCTTACGACTATGAAGCCGATATCAGTGGGCTTGATGCCGGATTTGATTTGGTTGCTGATGGAATAAACAAACTTGGAATCTTGGTTTCTTATCGAGATGGTTCTTATGATTTTAGCGGCAAAAGTGATGATTTTATGTCTTACGGCGGTGCCGATATTGATATTGATAGT
Organism: uncultured Alphaproteobacteria bacterium; assembly: GCA_944392205.1. Taxonomy (GTDB): domain Bacteria; phylum Pseudomonadota; class Alphaproteobacteria; order RF32; family CAG-239; genus CAZU01. Next base: position 69,832 of record CALXVV010000002.1, read on the forward strand.
TATCTATTGGGTATCTATGCCAGACACGATAAAGGACACCTCAAGGCCTTGGCTGCTGCTTTTGCAGGTGTTCAGTCTGCTGACATTCAATCTGATGACGGTGTAAAGGCAGACACTGATGCTGTTGAAGCCGGTGTAACTCTTGATGTCGCTTATATCTATGAAGCCGTCAAGGGAGTTACTTTAGAACCAGAACTTCAAGCCTCTTATACAATGCTTAAATATGACGATATTAAGGATAATGCCGGAAAGAATGTTAAATTTGATACTGCACATCGAGTTGAAATTGACGCTGGTGTAAAGATCAAAAAGTCTTGGCAACTTGATGAAGCTAAAGCGGCTATTTATGTTAAGCCGAGCCTTGTTCAAACATTTAACAGCGGCGGAGACTTAGTCCTAGCCAATGATGCAACCAACACTCTTGATGATCAGACTTTAGGTAGGGTAGAAATTGGAGCTGATTTCCAGCTTGATACTCGGTGGTCTGTCGGAGCGTCTGCTTCCCATACCTTTAACTCTGATTATGAGGACACATCCTTTAATCTTGATTTGCAATATAGGTTTTAATAAAAGAAAAGCCCCTACTTTAGGGCTTTCTTTTTCTTAGGCTATGTCTTTTTTGCAATAACAGTGGCAATGGCACTCACCGTCTCTTTCTATATCCTGACGACAGGTCTCTGATATGCAGTAACGTGCCGGGTTGTTACCGTCACAAGGGCAACGCTGCCACTCGGCCTCGCCAAACATAACCTGTTTAGCATTAGCTATTTTTTTTACGTTTTTGGTTGTGGCGTAGCCTGCTTTTTCACAGTTTTCCAACATCTTATCTAGTATAGTCATTTTAGTTTGTCCTTAGTCTACAATTTTTATTGAAAATTTATCGTTTGATGCTACAGGCTCCTCAGCTTTAAATACAGTGTTCTGAGAAGTTTCTCCGCGGCGTTTTTGCTCCAATGTCTCTATAATCATATCTAACTCTGCTACCGATGAATACTGCAGAACTACTTTGCCGCCGCCTTGTTTGTTGGGGCTAATCTTAATTCTTAGGCCCAAGCTTTTTACAAGTTGTCTTTCTATGTCGGCAATATCAGAATTTCTTTCTGTTTTTTCTTTAGCCGGTTTAGGAGTTTTTTGGCGAGAAACCAAATCTTCTACCTGGCGAACATTTAGATCTTTGGCTATTATCTGCTTGGCTAAAGAACTCGCGTTTTCTAGCCCAACAAGAGCTCTGGCATGGCCGGCGGAGAGTTTGCCTTCTTTTACAAGCTCCTGAACATCTGCCGGTAAAAACAACAGGCGCAAAGTATTAGCTATATGGCTGCGAGATTTGCCTACAATCTGAGACAACGCCTCTTGGGTATGGGCAAACTCATTTATGAGCCGCTGGTAACCTTCTGCCTCTTCTATGGCTGATAAATTCTCACGCAAGATGTTTTCAACCAGAGCAGCCTCTAAAACCTCTTGATCATTCAAATCTTTGATAACAACCGGAACCTCTTGTAACCCGGCTATTTTTGCCGCCCGCCAACGGCGTTCTCCGGCGATCAGTTCATATTTATCTCCTTGGTGGCGTACCAAAAGAGGTTGTAAAACGCCCTTTTCTTTGATTGAATCTGCCAAGGATTGCAGAGCTTCCTTATCAAACTCCGTGCGCGGCTGATATTTTCCGGGAATAATATCATCAACACTTATGCTGTCAGTTGGTTTTATTTCTGTGTTGATTTCATTTTCCAAATCATCCCCCAGCAGGGCGCCCAGCCCTCTTCCCAAACTTTTTCTTTTGTGAGAGGCCTGGTTGGTGTGAACAGAATCATCGTTCAACAGCTCATCTAAATCATTATCTAACATGCAATTAATTCCTTTTCTCTCTTCAATACTTCTCCGGTGAGGCTGATATAGGCCTGAGACCCCGGACATTTGAAATCATACAACAATACCGGCTTGCCGTGTGAGGGGGCTTCAGAAATTCTGACATTCCGCGGAATAACCGTATTGTAAACCTTTTTACCAAAGAAATGGCGGACATCATCTTCTACCATCTGGCTTAGATTGTTGCGTTTGTCATACATTGTCAGCACAACGCCATGCAAAGCCAAAGACGGGTTAAATTTCTTCTTTATTTGATTTATGTTGCGAATTAAGTCCGTCACGCCCTCTAATGCCAAAAACTCACATTGCAGTGGTACGATAACAGCATCAGCGGCAACGAGTGCATTAATTGTTACCAAGCTCAATGAAGGGGGGCAATCTATCAAAATATAGTCGTAGTTAACCGCATCTCTTTTCAGAGCTTTTTTGAGAGCAAACTCTCTGTTTTCCATATCAACCAGCTCAACCTCCGCACCGGCCAAGTCAGGAGAAGAAGGAACCAGCGAGAAATTGGGAATCTCTGTCCAGACAACGGCATCCGTTAATCTTTTTTCGCCCAACAAGACTTCATAACTTGAGGCCATGCGCCCTTTTTTGTTTATTCCCATTGAAGTTGAAGCGTTGCCTTGAGGATCCAAATCTACCACCAAAACTTTTTTACCGGCAGCGGCCATGGCCGTGGCAACATTGACCGTTGTCGTGGTTTTTCCGACTCCTCCCTTGCGGTTGGCAACAGCTAAAATTCTCGGCATCTACTTTTCTCCTTTAATTTTGCTTAACTTGGTTATAACTAAAATTCTTCCCTCTTGGCTTTGCTCACTGGGCAAAATTTGGCACTTAAATTTCCAGTGGCGGTGAGCTTCTGCCAATTCCTCGACATATTTTTTACCCTTTGGAAAAATACAAATTGTTTCTTCTTTACAAAAGCGAAGAGCATACCCCAACAAATCATTCAATGAAGCCATAGCTCTTGAGGTAATGACATCAGCCTTTTGGGCGGGAATTTTTTCGATTCTGTCATTTATGATATTTACTTTTGTGTTGGTCTGCGCCTTAACCTCGTTTAAATACAGTGTTTTCTTTCCTGTGCTCTCAACTAAATTAACTTTTAAATCCGGCAATTTTTCATTGGCTATAATTGCCAGTACCATTCCCGGAAACCCAGCTCCAGAGCCAAAATCATACAAAACTTTGGCACTTTCCGGTATCAAAGAAAACAACTGAACAGAGTCCAAAAAATGACGGTTCCAGGCATCTTCCAGCGTGGCTGAACTAACCAAATTAAATTTTTGCTGCCAAGACAAAAGAAGCTCTTGGTAGGTTTTTAACTTGTCAAATGTTTCACGTGAAACATTGTATTTTTCGCAGAAATTTTTCATAAGATATTTTTATAATTTTTATGAAAAATTTAAAACACAAAAAATCAAGTTATAAACACCTTATTCTGACACTCATAAAATAGACTCTTATTTCAACCACTTAGACACCGTTCTTTGAATCAAATTATCAAAATTTAAATCTCTTTTTACAGCCAAGTTCTGCAAGTTTGGATTCTGCCTCGGCAAAATATTGTCCTAAACAATCAGTATTGTGTGCATCGTCACTGATGAGGGTCGGAACCCCTGCCCTCACCAGCTCCTTTACAATCCACCAATCAGGGCTTGGAATTCCACAGCGTCTGATGCCGTTGGTGTTTATTTCAAATGGGGTTTTTGTTTGCTTAAAGGCCTCTATCACTTTCCACTTCCAATCATCCCACTCCGATTCTGTGCAGAGACCTAAATTTGATGCTAGGTCAAAATGAGCTATAAAAGCAAAATAGCCGCTATTTATGCAATCTATGATGTTTTGCCAATGGTTTCTAAGATATTCTTTCATGCTTTCGTCTTTTATCGGCTTTCCGCCTAGCCGCCAAATATTGTAAATATTTTGCTCATCTTTGCTAAAGGCGTTGTGATTAGATCCGATAACATAGTCCGGCTTTACCTCTTTTAACATCTTTTCAAAGGCATCTCTCCATATTTTTGATGGGAAAAAGTCAACCTCAAACCCTGCATAAACTTTTATCTTGTGGCGACTGGCAGCTTCCCTTGTCTGCTCAATATCCTTTTTGGCATAGTCCAGAGCCTTTGTGAGGTTACTAAAAAACATAGAATGTTCTTCAGAAATATTGGGATGGTAAACAAAATGGTTGCTAACACCAATCTCTGAAAAACCTATTTCCTCTGCTCTTGACAACATCTCATCACAAGTGTTGTGCCCATCTGCTATTCCTTGGCTGGAATTATGTGAGTGATAGGTAAAATCTTGCATTACTTTATCCCCAACAACTCATAAATATCTTGTCCGCAGAGCTTATCAAATCGCTTTTTTAACTTCTCTGCAGCTTTTTTCATGCCTTCCGACTCTTTTGGATCTCTATTATATTTTTTGATTATATAGTCAATCCGTTCTTCCAGTCTTACAAACTTTCTGTGACAGCAAAGCATGTCACTCAGCTGGATTAAATAATCGTAGTCATCCAACTCCATTTTTGATATAAGTTCTTTTGCTCGCTCTATTTCCTTTTTATCATAGACAAAGTGCTCCGGGGCAAATGTTCCTTTCCAAAAGCTGTGAGTTAAGCATACCCTAGCAATTTCATCATAACCTAGCTTCATCATCTCATCATAGCCAGCTGTGCCGTGAAAGGTGCCGGGAACGGTTCTTTCTATATATTCACCATAGTCATGAAAAAGCCCTAAAATTTTGGCCTTATGACTATCTAAACCACAATGTGAGGCTATCTTTTCTGCACAGCGAGAAACATCTATATAGTGGTGAACAGATTCATCTGCTGCACACCCTCTTGCAATATTTGGCTCTTTTGTTTTTTCACAAACAAAATCAAAAAGATTTTTGACTGCTTTTTTATCCGGTAACATCTATGGCCCCCTTTTTTAGGGGGCTATTCTAGCATCTATATATTTAATATTTTGTAAACATCCATTCCGCAAAGAGCATCAAAATATGTTTTGTTTCTTTTTGTATATTTCTCTTGTTCTTTCGTTTGTTCTTTGTCCAAACCATAACGTTTTCTTATGCCGGCAAGGCGCTCTTCAAAACCGACTTTGGACATTCCCTCAAAAAACATATCGCATAGCTGTATTAAGCGATCATAATCATCATATTCTTCTATTTCATCCAACTTTTGATGAGCCCAGTGCAACCATTCCGGCCGATATGAAGCATAATACTTGTCGTTAAATTTTTTATTTGGAAAGCTATGAGTCAGACAGATACGCGCACATTCATCATAGCCCAACTTTAGCAATTCTTCATAGCCTGTTTGGGCGTGAAATTTGCCAGTCAATTTTTCATCGTATTTCTTGCCATAGTCATGTAATAAACCGACAATATATGCCTTTTCAGAGTTTAAATACGGTGTTTTTTCCGCTATTTTTTGAGCTGCCTCTGCCACACCGGTAGTGTGAAAAACATATTCCTTATAAATGGGCCAATCGTAAGGTTGTTTTAATCTAAAATCTATTCCCTCTTGCCATAGCTGTTTGGCTTTTTGCAGAGAAGGTATCATTTTTTTACATATCCCAAAATGGCTGTGATTGCTGCAGGTGTAACACCCGGAATTCTTGAGGCCTCTCCTATAGTTGACGGACGAACCTTAGAAAGCTTTGTCACCATTTCGCGCGACAAACCTCCTATCTTGCTATAATCTATATCTTCTTTTAAGCGCAGATTTTCATCTTTTTTGAAAACTTCTATATCTGCCATTTGACGTTTGATATAGCCAGAATACCGTGCCTCTATCTCCACCTGCTCGTAAATATCATCTGCAACATTCTCAAATTGTGGCCAGATGCTATTGATGGTTTCACGTGAAACATCGTGATAAGACATAACATTAAAAGCACTTCTTCTGACACCGTCTTGTTTGATGTTTATTCCTCTTTTTTCTAATTCAATAGGAAGAATATTTTCAGCCTCTGCTGCTTTTCTAAAGTCGTTTATTGCCTTCTTTTTGGCTTTAAATACACTGTATCTATATTCTCCGACACAGCCTATTTTATAGCCTTTCTCTGTCAAACGCTGGTCTGCGTTATCGGCTCTCAAAAACAATCTATATTCAGAACGAGATGTGAACATTCTATATGGTTCATCAACTCCCTTGGTGATCAAGTCATCAACCATCACACCCATATAGCCCTCTGCTCTGTCTACAGTGAAAATATCATCTCTTCCTAAAGCTGATAAAGCGGCATTCACTCCAGCCAAAAGACCTTGTGCCGCGGCCTCCTCATAGCCCGTTGTTCCATTAATCTGACCAGCCAAAAATAGACCCGGAACCTTTTTTACAGCCAATCTGCTATCTAATTCTTGCGGATCTACATAGTCATATTCTATGGCATAGGCCGGGCGCAAAATCTCTACATTTTCCAACCCCGCCATAGTATGAATAAACTGATCTTGAACATCCGCCGGCAGTGATGTCGATATTCCGTTTGGGTAAACAACATCCGTATTTAACCCTTCTGGCTCCAAAAATATTTGGTGACTGGTGCGGTCTGCAAATTTGACCAGCTTATCTTCTATGCTAGGACAATATCTTGGCCCGATGCCAGTTATAAGCCCAGAAAACAGTGCACATTTCGAAAAATTATCTCTTATTATCTTGTGCGTTCTCTCATTTGTGTGCGTGATGTAGCATTTTATCTGCGGATTTTCCAACTTCTCAGTCAAAAAAGAAAAAGGTTGCGGATTTTTATCTCCTTCTTGGGATTCCAAAATATCCCAGTTAATTGTTTTACCATTCAACCTGGCGGGGGTGCCTGTCTTCAGGCGCCCTACTTTTAGCCCCATATCCTTTAAATACGGTGTTATACCTGTACAGCTGATGTCATTTACCCTGCCCCCAACATATGTTTGGTGGCCAATAAACATTATTCCGTTCAAAAAAGTACCTGAGGTCAATACTACCGCTTTGGCCCTCAGTTCTCTTCCGTCTGCAAGTTTTACACCGCAAACTTTTCCTTTCTCAACAATAAAACCTTCTGCTGAGGCTTCTACTAACTCTAAATTTTTTTGCTCCCTTAGCGCCTCTAGCATATATTTTTTATAAAGCTCTCTGTCTGCTTGAGCTCTTGGACCCCTTACTGCCGGACCTTTTGAGGCATTGAGCATTCTAAACTGTATGCCGGCTTTATCTATAACGCGCCCCATCAATCCATCTAGCGCATCAATCTCTCTTACCAAATGTCCTTTACCCAGACCCCCTATGGCCGGGTTGCAAGACATCTCGCCAATAGTTGAAATCTTGTGAGTTACCAAGGCTGTATCAGCTCCTATCCGGGCTGCTGCTGCGCAGGCCTCACATCCGGCATGGCCGCCGCCGACAACAATTACGTCATATTCTGTTTTAGTCATAGAATTTTGCCTCTTTTCAATTGCCTAAGCTATAATACAGCCTTTCCTTTTTTGCAATAAAAAAATCCGCCTCTCTTTTTTTTGAGAAACGGATTTTTCTTTGCTATTTCTTACCTATCAGATATTCAAGCATTTTACGAAAATATGATAGTTTTTCAACAATCAGCCTCGGCTCTATGCGTGCACAATGGGCAAGAATGTTAAAAATAACAATATGCTCAAAGCTCCATCTGCCCTCGTGACGCTCTTTATCTAACAAATAAGCCTGGCGCTCAAAATTACCGGTTATGTCATATATCTTCATGATATAACTTCTGTCGTTATGGTCTGAGGCCAAAAAATCAAGAACCTCTTTTAGGTCAGATACATCTATCTTTTTATTGTCATAAAAGCGGCTTAATTGCTCTTGAAGTTCTGCCACATTATATTGTGGTTGACCAGCAAGAAATTGTTCCAATAATTCATTTTTCATAGGCATAATACTTAAGTGTTTTGACTAAAGCTAACCATATAACACTTAAATGTCAAATTATTTTCCAATACAAAAAGAGCCGAATATCTTATCTAATATTTCTTCTACTTCTATTCTGCCGGTGATTTTGCCAAGCTCTCTGGCTGCCAGACGAATATCTTCCGCTGTTAGTTCTATTTCTTTGTCAAAACTAAACTGCTCCAAATTTTCTACTGTTTTTTGCAAGGCCTCTCTATAGCGTCGGCGCGTTATCAGGGCTCCGGAACTTGAGCTGAAAACAGATTTTATACGATCTTCTATGGCGTTAAGAAGCGTTTTGACACTTTCATAATCTTTGGCAGAGATAATCAAACATCCTTCTTTTTTAATCTTTGAACATTGTTCAGATGTTAATTTATCACTTTTATTTGCTACAAATAACATTTTGTCTTTAAATGATTTTTTAATATTATCAAACAGTTGAACAGAGTCTTTACACCCATCAAACAAACATATTACCAAATCTGCTTCTGCTATTTTGCTTTGGGTTATCTCTATGCCTTTTTTCTCTATTATTTCCTCCGTTTCTCTCAAACCGGCGGTATCTGTGAAAATAACAGGATATCCACCTAAATCCAGATAAATATCTATGGCATCTCTGGTGGTGCCGGCAATATCTGATACGATAACAGCCTCTCTTTTGACTATCGTATTAATTAAGCTTGATTTTCCTGCGTTTGGCGGGCCTACAATAACTACCCTGAAACCTTCTCTAAGCCTCTCCCCTGCTGAATTGTCAGACAAGTGTGCTTTGATGTCTTGTTTTAGTTTAAATACACTGTTTTCCATATCAGAAATTATATCTTGAGGAATTTCTTCTTCAGGAAAATCTATATAAGCTTCTAAATGGGCAAGGATTTTTAATAAACCTTCTCTCCAGCCCTCATATAAATTCTTTAAGCCTCCTTCCATCTGTCTTATGGCGTATTTCTGCTGCTCGGAGGTTTCGGCATCTATCAAATCTGCAAGTCCTTCAGCCTCTGTTAAATCCATTTTGCCGTTATAGAAGGCTCTCTTGGAAAATTCTCCGGGCTCTGCTAACCTAAAACCATCTATACAAGATAAACTATCCATGATTGACGATATAACGGCTCTGGAACCGTGAGTTTGAAATTCGACGATATCTTCACCGCTAAAAGAATTTGGTGCCTTAAAATACAATAAAAGGGCTTTATCTAACTTCCTCTTATCTTTTGCATGATGCAAAGATGCAAAATAAGCATATCTTGGTTTTATATTTTCAACATCCAAATTGGTCATTGCCTTAACAGCTTCTAAAGCCTTATCTCCGGATATACGTATCACCGCCACACCGGATTTACCAAAAACCGTCGATAAAGCATATATTGTTTGATTATCCATAATTTACCTCTCTTTTGTGTTTATAAAATCATTATTTCTCCCTGACAAGAGCAAAAAGCCGTTTTTTTGACTCTGGAGAGGTTTTTCAATCTTTCTTAATAAATTCATCATAAACTTATTGAAATTCTTTTCTGTGGGCTTTTAACGGACTCACTTTTTTTAAACCGAAAGTTGATATATGAGTAAAAAATCTAATTTTCTTGTTGTTTGGGATTTTGACGGCGTTATTGCCGATACCGAAAAATTGTGGCTGCAAACCAGAATGGAACTCCTAAACAAAGTTTATGGTCTTAACTGGGACATGGATACCGTCAATAATTTTTTGGGCGGTATGAGCGATAAAACCAAACAAGATGTTCTTCTTAAACTCGGTATTGAAACAGATGAGGAATTTTGGAAAGAAGCTTTGCGCCTTGATATGGAAAAAATGCTCAAAGGCTTTGCTTTGACCGAAGGAATTAAAGATATTTTTGACCTCTCCTATATTGAGCAGTGCATAGCTACCGGCGGAATAGCTTCTAAAACTGAGCAAAAAATTAAAATGGTCGGAATTGAAAATTATTTTCCGCCACAAAAGGTGTTTACTGCTGATATGGTTGCTTACGGCAAACCAGAACCCGATTTATTTTTGCTAGCTGCCGAATCTATGGGGTTTGAACCGCAAAATTGTATTGTGGTTGAAGATTCTATTGCCGGCCTCACCGCGGCTCAAAAAGCCAAAATGATCCCCGTTGCTTTTATCGGCAGTGACTTGTATGACAAAGCTGATTATACCTCTCGCATTAAAAATATGGGTATAAATAATATTTTTGATAAAATGTCAGATGTAAAAAATTTTATTGAAAATTTAGTTGGTTAGTTGTATCTATATAGCTATCAAAACCCTATAATTCTTACCATTATGAAAAGAAAATCTTATTATTTGTTAATTGCTTTTGTTATATTGTTTGCAATTGCAACCATTGTCGGCCTTGTGTCTCCCAAACATCTGGCTATCAAAATTACCGGCTTGCTCTGGGGAGTTTATTTCTTCTTTAATCTTAAAAGAGGAAGAGTTCCTATTCAGTCTGCCTTATTGAGAACTATGTGGGGCTTGTTTGCCGCTGCTCTTTTCATCCTTTCGGCTTTTAAGAGTATCTATTGGTTCCTGTTGGCCGGCTGTGTGATGATACTTATTCAAAAGTTGGCTCCGCCCATCAGCTATTTCTTAGGGTTTAAAGAATATGATGTTGCTGTTTATTGGAGCGGAACAATCACTGATGAAGGAGAAGTTATAGGAATGGATAAGGACTCAATTTGCAATGGCTGGTTCGGAACATTCTTTGTTGTTTTGTTAGTAATGATGGTCTTAATTCCTATAGTTTGGGATGCTTCTTACGTACTGTAATAATAAACCCCTTTGATTTTATTCAAAGGGGTTTATTTTAGGAATTCATATTGGCAAAGAAGTCATTATTATCCTTACTTACTCTTAATTTATCAAGCAAGAACTCCATGCCGTCCGTCATGCCCATTTGCATCAAGACGCGGCGCAAAACCCACATCTTGGTTAAGCGTTCTTTATCCACCAAAAGTTCTTCTTTTCTGGTGCCGGAACGTGTGATATCTATGGTCGGGAATAAACGTTTATCAGTTAGTTTTCTATCAAGAATAATTTCTGAGTTACCCGTTCCCTTAAACTCTTCAAAAATAACCTCATCCATGCGAGAACCGGTATCTATCAACGCCGTGGCAATGATAGTTAAGGACCCGCCTTCTTCAACATTTCTGGCAGCACCAAGCAGGCGTTTTGGTCTTTGCAGAGCATTGGCATCTACACCACCGGTTAAAACCTTTCCTGATGAAGGAATCACGGTATTATAGGCTCTGCCCAAACGAGTAATGGAATCCAGTAAAATAACAACATCTTTTTTGGTTTCTACCAAACGTTTGGCTTTTTCTATCACCATTTCTGCAACCTGAACATGGCGGCTTGCCGGCTCATCAAATGTCGATGATATAACCTCTCCTTTAACAGAGCGGGTCATATCCGTTACCTCTTCCGGGCGCTCATCTATCAGCAACACCATCAAATAGCATTCAGGATGATTGGTGGCTATGGCATGGGCAATGTTTTGCAACATTACGGTTTTACCGGTGCGAGGAGGAGCCACAATCAAGCCTCTCTGTCCTTTTCCCTGCGGAGCAATCAAGTCAATGACTCTTGTGGTGTAATCTTTCTCTCCGCATATAATGTCAAAATTGAGTTTTTCCGTCGGGTACAAAGGTGTTAAGTTATCGAAATTTACTCTCAATTTTGATTTTTCGGGATCTTCAAAATTAATCTTATTTACTTTTACCAGAGCAAAGTAGCGCTCATTGTCTTTCGGCGCTCTTATCTCTCCTTCTACCGTGTCTCCAGTTCTTAGACCAAATTTCTTTACTTGGGCGGGAGATACATATATATCATCCGGGCCGGCCAGGTAATTTGATTGAGCCGAACGCAAAAAACCAAAGCCATCTTGCATGACCTCTATGGTTCCTTCGCCGCTGATGGTTTGATCTTCGCCTGCTACTTTTTTCAAAATAGCAAACATTAAGTCTTGTACACGCATGGAAGAAGCGTCTTCTATGCCGAGATCCTCTGCCTGAGTTAACAACTCAGTCGGAGACTTTTGTTTTAAATCTTTTAAATTCATGGAAACCTTTTTGGAAATGATTAAATAGGAGGGATATTTGTGATTTTTTTATAAGAGTTTTTTTACCTTCTGTCAATTAATATTATAAGGCACTTTTATGAACAGCCCCGCAGGGCCAATAATATATTTTTAAAATGTTTTTGTTGTTTGTGAATCCCTGTGAGAGTTGTTGATTATTTTTTTATCTTTGAGTTATTCAGATTTTAACTCTTTGTTAATAAAATTGAGGAAATTTGTTAATAGTTTATTAATATTTTAGTCTTTTCAATTGACTAATGTTGTGAAGCTTATTTTTTGTTGGTTGTTAGTAAGTTTTGTTATCCACATCTTGTGAATCAAATTTAAGCCTGTGTGTAAGTTGTGAGATTAAATTTTACTTTACGGTGATAAAAAGTTATAAAAGGTAGGGTAGGGGTGAGTTATGCACAGAAAATGAGACTTCTGTTTATAACTTGTTTAACCTTCTGATAAAAGGATGTTTTTTATGTTGCTTGTGGCTATTACCGGTTCTATCGGGTGCGGAAAGACTACTTTGGCTAAAATTGCCAATTCTTTGGGATATACCGTTTTTGATATTGATGGTTGGGTGAGGAGACTCTACTTTTCTCGGGATTTTTTAAAAACACTGGAAAAATCTTTTCCCGGAACTGTTCATAATGGAGTGGCTGATAAAAGAGCTTTGCGCAACTTAGTCTTTAATGATAAAGGTAAACTCAAACTCTTAGAAAGTCTTATTCATCCTTTTTTGCGTGAAAATTTAAAAAAAGTCATTAGAGAAAACGCTTGTTATTCTGATATATTTTTTATTGACGTGGCTTTGTTGTTTGAAATGGGATGGGATAAATATTGCGATTTGATTTTGGTGGCAGATGTTGATTATAATATCCAAAAACAACGTGTCATGAAAAGAGATAATATTTCTGCCGAGGATTTTGACAAGATAAATAATGTGCAAATGAGTAATGAACATAAAAAAATGTTGGCTGATGTGGTGATTAATACCGATAAGCCTAAAAATTTGCTCAAGGTTGAGCTTATTAACATTATTAGAGGATTGGAAGCTAATTTATGACAAGAGAAATTGTATTTGATACCGAAACAACAGGTTTTGACTATGCTAAGGGCGACAGATTGGTTGAAATTGGCGCTGTTGAGCTTATTAATCATATGCCGACCGGCGTGACTTTTCATCAATATATTAATCCGGAAAGAGATGTGCCTGAAGAGGTTGTTAAAGTTCACGGATTAACTTATGATTTTTTGAAAGATTTTCCTACCTTTGAAAAAATTGCCGATGATTGGCTCGATTTTGTGGGTGATGCTACTTTGGTTGCTCATAATGCCTCTTTTGATATTAATTTTGTGAATTATGAGCTGAAACAAATAGGAAAGCCGGAATTTGAATGGAGCAGGGTGGTTGATACCTTGGAAATTGCCAGATTACTATTTCCAGGTGCCAGGTGCAGTTTGGATGCCTTGTGTAAGAGGTTTGAGGTTGATAACAGCAGTCGTACTTTTCACGGAGCATTACTTGATGCTCAGCTGCTGTCTGAGGTATATTTGGAGCTTTTGGGTGGAAAAGAACCAAGCTTGTTGCTTGATTCTAAAAAAACAAAAGTTGAAAAAAACGTGGAGACAACTCAACAACAAAAAACTTTGCGGCCGGCCAGAAATTTTTCTTTGAGTGAAGATGAAATAAATGCTCATAATGCTTTTTTGCAAAGTAAAATAAAAGAGGCCGTTTGGAACAGCTAACGGCCTCTTTATTACTCAGTTTTTAGTTGTTCTGAATAACTGTTTCATCTTCTTCTATATCCAGACTATCGGGAGTTTCTGTGCCGGTAATTTGTTCCATAACAGTTGCCGAATCATCTGGCATGTTAGGAGATGTTTGATTGTCCGAATTTTCTTGCGGTGCGGCAGTCTGCACAACGTATCCTTCTTCTACCATCATCATATTAGCAGAGCCTGGATTGCCGATTTCAGCTTGGGTTTGATCTTGTGCAGCAGCTTCAAAACAACTCAAAAATGTTGTCGCCAGTGCTAATGTGAAAATATTCTTTATCATTTCTTCCTCTCTGTTGGTTGTTGGAACTTTTTTGATATATTTAGGAATATCGGCTATTCAAGTATTTTGTTGACGAATTTATCTATTTGGGTAATATTACCAAGGTTGTAAGTAAAATGAAAAAAGGAGATTATCGTGGTCTTTGGTAAAAATGTCATCATTTATGATTTGGATGACACACTTTATAATAAAACCGAAGAATTTGCCGATTTATTGGATGCTACAATGGCCCAGGCTTTGATAGAAGATTTGGGGCTTAAGCTTGATTTTGATACTACTAAGAAATTAGTGACAGAATCCTTTAAAATTTATCGTGACGGTGGTGAAATCTTCTTTAGAGACTATGGTATTAATCCCAGAGACTTATTCATTGCTTATCATAGGCGTAAACCTGTTGAAAAAATAGTTCCTTATAAGAATCTTTTGGAAAAGTTGAAAAAAATTCCCGCTGAACAATATGTGTTTACCGCCAGCGACAGATATGCTTCTGAGAAAATTCTCAAGCATTTGGGTTTATGGGAATTTTTTAAAGATCGCTATTATTCCGTTGAGGACTTTGGCGTTTATAAGAAAAATGAAAGCGCTGATGTTTATATTCGCTATTGTCAGAAGATTGGAGTTAAGCCCCAGGATTGCGTATTTGTTGATGACAGTTATTCTAACCTTGAGTATGCTAAAGAAGCCGGTATGACAACGGTTAGAATCTATTATCATAATAATTCTGCCAAAGATAAAACTTACATTGATTATGCCTATAAAGGCTTGATGAGCTTTTTGGATTTTGTTTTGAAAGATGCCAAAAAGTTATCTGCATAGAATGTTTTCATGTTGATAGTTAGCTTGATTATCTAATTTTAATTGCTCTTTTAGTAATTCTTGTTTGAAAAATTCAAGCAAGGGTGAGAATTTTTTGTTATATTCTTCCGTTAACTCTGCAGATGCTTTGTCTATCTCTGAGAGAGATTTGACGTTTATCGGTTTTATAGAGAGTGCAATTTTTTTTGCAGCTTCATCAAATAATGGAAGAAAATAGTCTAAGGCTGCTTTATTTATTTGTTGGTGGGTTTGTTCATGCCTCAAGACAACATTATATTCGCAACTGTTGGGAATAAGTTGTTTGGAGATATAAATGGTGGGATCACTGAAATAAACAGAAAGTTTTATGGTTGTGGGGTAAACGCAAAAGTCATATTTGCCGATAATATCGCCTACGGTTTTTAGGGTAATATCCATGTTTACATTGATTGTGGAAAGCCCAGAGGCAAAAAGACCTTTTTCTATAATTCCTTGTTTTTCTGCTAATTTTGTTATCTGTTGATTGTTTTGGCTGAAATCATACTTCAATTTTCCGTAAGAAGTGTATAACTCTATTTTGGGTGCAGAAGTAATTTCCGGGCAGGCTCCGAAAGCCAAAGTCGGAAAAATCAGGAATGTTAATATAAAAAAAATCTTTTTCATGTATTTTACTATAGGATTGATTAGTTAAATTATGGTTGATGGAGTTTATTTTATGCATAAAAAATTTACACTTTGGGCCATTTTGTTGATAGTTTCTTTCGGGATGAGTGTCACAGCTTATGGCCGCTATATCAGAAAACAGCTTCAACCTGATTTTTTTATGCCTAAGGAGGTCCAATTTAATCAACCTGAAAAGTTACCGCCTTTGCCAAAAAAAGAGGTACTTAATGCTAAGTCGGAAAATGCGATTGCCACTGTTGATAAATCGGAATTTATAGAGGAAAAAACAGAAAAAATCGCTGTTCCCGATTATCAAAAAAAGTTTGATGATTATAATCGCGATATCAGTTATATCAACCGTAGCGGGGAAATTCCCGTTAATTATTCTCTCAAGGCAGATCTTGATCAAATGAATTCAAATGAGCTGTTTGAAGTACAAAAAAAAGAGCTCGGTCCTGAAACTCAGGTCAGCCGAGCCTTTATGAATATTCTTAATAAATCTATAGCCGAAAATTAGATTTCTACGGCATATAAATCTTTTACAACCCAGCGGTTGTTTTGATAGTCCATTACATAGATGATGTTGCCGTTGCATAGACCAAACCAATTGCCGTTGCAGGTGCTTTGAGTGTAAACTTCTACAGTTCCATCAGAGAGAGGTTTTATTTTGGTTATCTTGTATGACTGAGATGTAGGGCGTTGCAGACTTTCATCATCCATAAATATGAAATTTGGCATATAGGCTTTCATTTCTGCACATTCGGCAAAAGATGGATTGATGGTGCATTTAATACTGGCATTGATAGCACAAACAATCTGGCTTTCATTATCACAGCCCGGTTTTAGAGTATTAATATCAAAGGAAAAAACCGTTTCACTGTCTATCCCGGCAGAAGCCTCTGGTTTGGCAGGTGTGTTTTGATTTTGCTCATCTGTTTTGGAGCAGGCGCTCAAGCTTAACAGCAGAAGGCAAAGATATAAGATTTTTTTCATTTTGCGGTACCTTATCATTTATATTTTCTGAATATAATATAAATGGTTTGAAATTTTTTTCCATATCTTTTTTGCAAGAAAAAAGGAAGGGAAACATCCCTTCCTTTTTTTATAAACAAATACTGTCTATTAGAAAGAGTATTTAACACCCAAAGAGTATTCGTTCATGTGGTCTAAGCCACCGAGTTTGTCGGTGAATGTGTAGCGATACATTGCTCTAACAGCTACGTTGCTGGTGAGGTCATACTCAAAACCGGCACCCAAACGGTAACCCAAACCATTTTCGGTTTTGCGGGTTTCACCAGGGTTGGTGTATTTAACGTCAATATTGGCAATACCGGCTGTTCCAACCAAAGCAAATGTTTGGTCACAACCCAAAGGCAGGTAGCCGTTTACATCCAAGCCATAGCTTTGGAGAGAATATTCATCAGTGCCGTCTGCTGAATGAACACGGTCAGAACCGGTGCGTTGATAGAAAACTTCAGTGCCGAAATATTTGTTGTAATCGGTACCTACAGAAACTTTACCACCATGTACTTCGGCAGCGTTTTGAGCGTCTGTGTAGGTGTAATCAGCAGCTACATAAGGGGTGAATTCCATGGCGCTGGCATTGGCAGCAAAAGCAAATGCAGAAGCAGCAGCCATCAAAGCAATAGTATTCTTCATATTAGAAATTCCTTTATAAAGTTTAACTGTTTCAAGATACTTGCTTTCAAGTATCTATGACAGCAACCACTATAACCTATTTTTTAGAAAAAGGAAGTAAATTAATATTACAAAATTATTGTTTACTGAAACTTTTAATGATATCCTTTATAAAAAGAGATGTTAGGAGATAAGATGCTTAAGTCTGATCAAAAGGGAACAACTATGATGGAGGCTATTGCCGCAATATCTGTTGTGACGGTACTGACAGTGGCTGCCGTTAAACTTATTGGCAATATGTATGAGATGTTTAGGCAAAATATGGTGGCAAACGAGATCAGAGAAGTTCAAAAAAATATTGCAACAAGGTACCGTCTGGAAGGAAATTATGCTGGGTTGTCTGATATGACACCCCAGAAAATGAAAGATGAGCAGCTTATACCTTCTCAAATGCTGGTTAATGACGAGATTGTTCATAGGCTTAATGGGGAAGTAACCATAAAACCGTCTTCTTTAGGTGATGACTATTTTGATGTTACTTTTAATAAACTTTCTTTGCGCACTTGTTTGAATTTGAGCCAAATAAATTGGAGTGGAACAGACGGAGCAGATATATTTCAAATTAAAATAAACAATAAAATATTTAAACTGCCTATTAATGGTGTTCAGTTCGGGGACGATAATGCTTTACCCATTTCTCCTGTTAAAGCATCTGAAAGCTGTACTGATGATGAAAAAAATGTTATTACTTGGACTTTCCAATGAGGGAGAGGTATTTTGATTAAAGTCAATGACGTAAACAAAACTAATGATATCAGCCCCGGAAAAAATATTAAAAAAGCATCCGGCGGAGAGAGTTTTTCTGCTTATCTTAATGAAACGATGAGTAAAAAGGCTCAACAGGTTAATGGAACATCAGGTATATCAGTGACGGATGCCATTTTTGCCACTCAAATGGTGGGCAGTGAAGAAGAAAGGGAAATCAGAAAAAAACTCATTAAAAGAGGCTATTCTCTTTTGGAGAAACTAGAAGAAATCAGAGATGCTTTGTTGCTCGGATATATGTCTAAGGATAAACTAATCGAAACCGCCAGATTGGTTAAGGAACATCAGGCAGAATCGAGTGACCCAAAACTGCAAGAAATTATGGCCGAAATAGAACTTAGGGTGGAGGTGGAACTCGCTAAACTCACATCTTAGCTCTAATAGGTGATAAAACGTGAATTTTACTTGCTTTTTTTACGGAATTTTATATTTTACCTGCTATATGTATTGCAATTAAAAAATGTTCTGATGTTAAGGAGTTAAATTTATGGAAAACACAGTCATTCTTCCCCCGGATTATAAACCCTCTGCCGATGAAGAGTATATGAATGAAATGCAGTTGGAGTATTTCCGCCAAAAGCTTCTTAACTGGAAGAAATCTTTAATCGGGCAGGCTACAGACACTCTTAATGACTTAAAAGAAGGCGGTCTTAATCAGCCAGATCAGATCGATCGCGCTTCTTTGGAGGCTGATAAGGCTTTGGAACTTCGCACTCGTGATAGAGCTCGTAAGCTTATCTCTAAAATTGATGAAGCCTTAAAGAGAATCGAAGATGGTGTCTATGGCTATTGTGAAGAAACCGGAGATCCCATCGGAATCGAACGTTTGGAAGTTCGTCCGGTGGCAACTTTGTCGGTTGAAGCTCAGGAACGCCATGAGCGCATGGAAAAAACCTACGATGATGATGTAAAATAAACACTAAAGCGCTTGCCTTTTAAGCGCTTTTTTACTTTTTAAGATTCCTAAATTGAGGTTAGTGGAATGGCTAAGAATTTTATTTTGGCTTCCGGTTCGCCGCAACGTAAACTTTTGCTTGAACAGATAGAAATGGTGCCTTCTTTGATCGAGCCGGCAGATATTGATGAAACTCCTAAAAAAGATGAAAAGCCAACGGCTTATGTTAAAAGAATGGCTTTGGAAAAAGCTCAAAATGTTGCAAAAAAGTATCCCGGGAAAGTTGTTTTGGCTTGTGATACCACTATCGTTGCGGGGTCTCAAATCATTCAAAAGGCCTATAGCGATGAGGAACAAACAAAGGTTATGCGGCTTATTTCCGGAAAAGCTCATAAGGTGTTGAGCGCTGTTTGTGTTATTGATTCTCAAGGCAAGGCCTCCATACGCCTTAGTTCTACCAGGATATTAATGAAGAAAATGTCTGAAAAGGAAATTGAGGACTATGTGAAAAGTAAGGAATGGGTTGGCGCCGCAGGCTATAAGATAGAAGGAAGATTGGCGGCTTTGGTGCGCAAAATGATAGGTTCTTATTCTGGTGTTGTAGGATTACCTTTGTTTGAAACCCGCAACTTGCTTTTGGGCGCAGGTATAAAATAGTTTGGGAGAAAAAATATGATGATTGATACTCTGATTTATGAAAATAAAAATAATTTTGTTCGGGTGGCCGGGTTGGCTGACGGTATTTTGCAAAAGCTTGAAATTGTTGACCTTAGTAAGGCCTTGGAGGGAAATATTTACTTGGGTAGAATTACCAAAAAAATAGAGCTTGCAAACGGTAAAACAGGGTATTTCGTAAATATTGGAGATACAAGAGAAGCTTTTATTAATGCAGAAGAATATGGCAGAGATGACCTGAATGCAAACGAAGGGCAAGAAGTTGTGGTGCAAGTAGCTCAAGAACAAAGAGCTGAAAAAGGCGCAAGACTGGTGCGCTCTTTGCAGTTTGTCGGCCATAATTTGGTCTATTGCCCCTACCGAATGAATATAGAGGTTTCTTCCAAAATTAGTGATAAACTGAAGGCTGAAGAACTGAAAAAGATAGTACAAGACAATACAACCGGTCAGGAGGGATGGATTGTCAGGACATCGGCAGTTTATGCGGAGCAGGATAGTATTGTCGAAGAAATGGAAGTCTTGCGCAATAAGTTTGATGCCGTTCGCCAGAAAGCAAAGACATCAAAAGCGCCAACTTTGTTGTTGGAACGCAACAATATTTTGATGGAAACAATTAATCATCATGTTGAAACCCTTAAAACCATTGTGGTAAATGACCATAATCTCGAGAAAATTCTGGGGGAGGATTTTGATGTTAAGTACAGCGCCAATCCTTTTGAAGAATATGGTTTGGAAGATGCAATTTTAGAGGCTTTGCAAAAAGAAATAAAGCTTAAAAACGGCGGCAGAATTACAATTGAAGAAACCAGAGCCTGTGTGGCAATAGATGTTGATAGTGGTGACGATGACGGGCAGGGTAGCCTTGGTCGCTTAAATATTGAGGCTGCGGAAGAAATTGCCAGACAAATTATCCTTCGTAATTTGTCTGGCAAGATTGTTATCGATTTTGCCGGATTTTCTGAATACAAATATCTTAAAAATGCAATTGAGGTTTTGGAAGAGAACTTACATCACGACACAACAAGGGTATTTGTTTACGGATTAAGCCGTGCCGGCTTGGTTGAGGTTTCGCGGGCCAGAAGACGGCCGTCGCTGCTTGATGTTTTGAGTGTGGAATGCCCAACTTGTAAGGGGTATGGAAGAGTTGAAAAATGAAATGCCCGATTTGTAAAAAAGAAGTGACAGACATGAAATATCGTCCGTTTTGCAGCAAAAGGTGTGCCGATATAGATCTTGGTAATTGGTTTAATGAGAAATATCGGTTTGAGGCAACGGAAGTTGATGAGGAAGATTTGAAACAACTTGAAGATCAAGAGGATTCGTCTTCTGATTAAAGTTCTATTTCGCAATGCTGCAGAAGATAAGATAACAGCTCCTCAAAAGAGGAAAATTCTATCTGGGAGCATAGGTTTATTCTGTCTATGACAGCAAACAGCTTGTTTTGGGAATCGTATATAATAAAGTTTTCAGACATACTCCCAATGATAATTTTTTGTGAGAAAAAACTGTATTCTTCAAAAGGTGCATTGGCTTTTATCAGGTTGGTAAAAATGTATTGTTTGGTCGGGCGAGGGTGTTCTTTGGTACCGAAAAGCTCTAATCCGTCATAGTAAATTCCGTCGCACAAGCTTAAAAAATCGCAAAAATCAGACGGGAGAGGCGGATTGCCCGAGCTTATGAGCTCTTGGTTTGTTTGTTCTATGGAATCTGCCCCCATAGGTGAAAAACTGATAAAATGTTTTGTCTTTTGAGCTTTGGATAACAAAGAATTAATCATGGTAGATTTTTCCTTCAAACCAAGGAATATAAATAAATTTATATTTTTGCAAGAAACCACAACTGATTTGAATATCTATCAAATGGTGAATTTGGTCGTGTAGGGGATGGGTTTTTATCAGGCAAAGGTTGTTCATATCTAATTTGCCGCCAAATTCCAAAGGAATCTTTATGTGTGTGTTGTAGTTTTCCGGTGATATTTTTTCCTTTAGTAATTCTATATCCTCTTCATCAAATCCTATTTTTCTGCAATCTTCTTGTGCAGAATATCCTATTAGTTTAAGAAATGTTTTTCTCATTCTTAGGTATTGTGTTGAGCTTTTGGTCATTTCATTCCAGGTTTGCGGATGATAGGTGCATTTTTTTAGCTCAATGTTGAGGAGATTTTCTCTTCTTATTTCTGCCAAAATGATTTCTTTCATTCGCTCAGGGGAGGGTATTTCGAGGTCAGAACCTGCGGCTGTTGGCGGTGGAGAAAGAAGGTCTCCAAAGCGGTTTTTTAAGGACCTCTCCGGAATATTTTTTTTGCGTGATTTAGACCACTCCCACATCTTTTAACCTATTGAGGGGCTTGTTCGGTTGGCGTATCTTCAGTTTCCTCTGAAGATTCATCATATTCATCATCTTCTGCAAACTCGGAATCATCAAAATCTTCGTTTGGATCATAATCTATACCTAATTTGGCCAGCATATCATCATTAATATCTTCTCTTTGGGCGACAATCCAGTCCGGAACGTTTGGTGCCGGCGGAATGTTTCGTAGGGCCTTCATCTTTTTATCCAGATACCAACGGGGAGAATCTGCCATGATGGGTCTGTCAATGTAGCTTTGCATCAAGACAACTTGCTTGAGCATAGGCAAGCTTAATAGTTGAGTCGTTGATATAACCGAAACACCTTGTAATTGGTAGCTTACGTTTTTGGAAAATGGATTTACTCCTTTTCCAAAACCACCTTCGTTCTTTGAATAAGACGTCGTTTGAACCGTTTTGTTGCCAATCATTTTTGAAAAACGTTGGGCGGTTTGTTCGTTGTTTTGGGACAAGATAACTTTACAAGCTGTTGTGGAGATAACCGTTTCAAGGTCATCTTTTCCATATTTACCAGATATTTGGCCCAAATCTTGGCCAATCAGCAAGTATGACACTTTTTGGCCACGTCCAACCGCCGGGCCATCGATAACGGCTCGTAGTTTGGGCATGGTCGGAAACTCGTCCAGTACAAATAGGCAGGAGTAGGGTCCCATCTGACCGTCGGTCGGATTCTTAAATTTGGGCGGATTTGCTATCAGATAAGAAGACATCAGGTCAATGAATGTTCCCGAAATTACGCTCAATGCTCTGGCATCTACCTGGTTTACCGAAAGATAAACGGAGATAGGCTTAAATTCTCCGGTAATGGGGTCTTTAAGTCCTCGCAAGTCTTTGAAGGCTAAATCGCTGAAGCTTGTGCGGGCCACTACAGCTGAGTTCTTGAAGATATTGATGCCGGCAAAAGCGGTTGAAAGAACAGAACCTCTTTCTTTATCCGGCATGGAGCTTAATTGGCTCAACTCAACGATACAGCGTTGTGTGTAGCCAAATTTACGAGCTTCTTCAATGGCTTCCTCCAACAAATCTCTCATGGGGTCTGCCATGGCCGCCATTTGGTCGCCTTCATCCATACGGCGTTTGATATCCTGAGATTGTTTGATTTGTGCCTCTGTAATCCACTCCAAAATCATGGCTATGCAGGCTTCTCGCCCAATCCATTTCTCCGGCAACAAAGCCCAAGTGCCAATGGGCAAATAGTTGTCTATATTTAGGGTGTTGTTTCTCAAATTTTGAAGAGCTCTGGCGGCTGCAGGATCATTCATTTCCAAATAGTAGCCTTCCAGAACCTTTTTATCCTCTTCGTCTAGTTTTCCTTCATAAACGCGACCGATAAAGTAATCATTGGCCCTTGCTTTTTCACACTTGGAAACAATGAAATGAATAAATCCTGTTAGGGCCGCACGACCGGTGGTGGACCAGTGGGGGTCTGCTCCTCCTTTGGGGTCTTCTACCAAAACCTTACACATGGAATCTACATACATATCTCTGGAAGGTCCGGGCGCCGGTACCGCACCGGGAGAAAGCGGATTCCAACTCGGGTAATAGACACCTTCGGCAGGATTATCTTCCATACCCCAGTTGATGATAAACACCGGGCCGACTTTTGCTCTGGCTCCGGAGGTTTGGAAGCACAATTCCGGTTTGGGGTCGTTAACAATAATGCTCAGGGTTGGTGAGTGAAAGATTGTCGGAATAACAACACCTGCAGTTTTACCGGTTCCCGGAGGTGCGCAACAAAGCGTGGAAAGAGTTTCTTTGAGCAGCAAGAGCTTGTTGTTGAATTTGCCAACAACTTGGCAAAAGCCATCGAACCCCAGAAGCTCCATCTTTTTGATATCTTTTTCTGTCGCCAGACGGGCAGAACCGTGAATATTTGACTGGAATCTGTAAGGATTGGTGATGACGCCGAAAATTAAACCAACCGGGAGGCTGATAAAGGGCAAAATAGGAATCCACAGGCTTACAGAAAAAGGACCGTGGTAATTAAATACTTGTTTTAACCAGTTCCAATAGCGAGAATAAAGATAGCCTGGTTTGTTGAATACAAGATCAAAAAAACGAGAGACATCTCCAAGGCTTTCTTTTGAAATACCCGTGCCGATAAGGTATCCTAAAGGCATTGAAACCAAAGCCAAAAATATGGTTATGAGAGTGGAGATAATAACAGTTATTACCATCCAGCGGACAGCACTGTTATATTCTTCCCATTCTTCTCCTTTTTTCTCTACTGCCATTTATTCCTCTTTTTATGCAATACTGCGAATCAGTTTTCTAACTTTGTCAAAATCTGCCTTATCAATCTTACCTTCGGCTTCTTCCAGTGTTTTATTAAATAATTTTATTTCTTTGGGGGTTCCTCTGTCAATTCTGGTAACATGGATGTTCATATTATCCCAAATATCAAACATATCCTCTGCGTTGATGATATTGCCGATTTGTTCAATAACATAGGCATCTACTTTGAAGGACATCTCGGCTTCAGTTAGTTTATCCGTTAAAATTAAACGAGCAATATCTATTTTCCTAACAGGAGAAATTCTGTGTGAACTTTCAGAAAACCACAAAGGCTCCTCATCGTTAAAACGCTCTTCATCAGCCAACCAATCTCCCGGTTCTTTATCGTTTAAGCAAAGACAAATCTGGGTCCCGGAAACGCCTATAAAATCTATAAGCGTACTCTTTATGGTGGCTCCCGTGATGACTTCATATCCTTTTTGTTTTAGGACCTCTAAAGTTGAATTGGTGCTGCCATGAGGTGTGGGGGAGGAGGTGTTCTTTTGACCACCTTTGCCCTTATTGTCATTCCTTTGTGCTTTTGTGGCAGGAGCTTTGGATTCTTGTTTAGTGGATTCTTTTGTCGGCGTTGGTTCTTGTTTTGCAGCCTCTTCTTTTGGGGTTTCATCAAATAAATCAAAATCAAATCCGCTGTTGTCGTCGTCATCAAACTTAAACAGAGAGTGGCTAAACTCAACAGGTGCATCAACCTCTTTGGTGATGTTGTTTGCTGGTTTGGAAATGGGTTTGCTCTTGGGAGCTATCCCGGAAAGAGCCGCCTTTTTGTCTGCCGGCAAGGTGTAGGCACTCTCTTCCAAAGGCGGACGAATGCTGCGTGGGCGAATCTCTTTGTAGGACCTCTTTTTCTTTACAACCTTGACACTGGCTGTATTGGCAATTTTTTTGACTTGTTTTTCAAATAGCTTATTGAACAATTTGATTGGCAGCTCAAGTACGTTTGCTATAATTTTGCCCCAATGAATCAGGCTTAAGGCGGTCCAGCCCGTCAACCAAACAGGGACAAAAGTCAAGATTATCAAAATAAAGGCCCATTCTTTAGGATCATCAATGACCCAGCCAGAAAGCCATAAATTCCAGGCATACAGCCAATGGTCTATGCGCAAAATATCAAAATGCCAGTTGGTAAGCATAATAACACGAATACCTTCTAGAAACAAAATGCTCCAGAAGATACCTACAAAGGCTATTCGTATTAAAATTAAAAGCGGTTTCAAATACTCGGCTCTCCAACGTTTTTATTTTGTATCCTAGCACAAAATTGGTTAATAACTGTTTAGTGTTTTGGGGTATTTAATTTTTCTAGTTGTTTTTGCACTTCGGCACGAATGTTGCCAACTTCTTTGGTCTTTGCCGGCTTTATGGATTCCAGCTGACTTTTTATTTCTTCTATCATCTTTTGGCTGGATTTCAGATTCTTCAAAACTATTCTTGAGGAATCGTGACCATATTTATTGATGATGTAGTGGTTATAAGCATTAATTGGATAGAGAAAAATGCTCAAATAATCTATTTTTAGCGCTTTTATCCAGCCCCAAATCCATAAAAAAGGCAGAGCAAAAAGCATTAGCAAAAAGATATAGTCTGCTGTTGTATTTATAACGCCGCCGCTTTCCCAAAAACGAGAAATTGTCTGCCAGCTGCGGGCAGACATGAAATTGAAACTCCATAACTGATACATCGCATAATTGGCGATAATCAGGAAAAGGTACGTCCAAAGTATTCCAATTAAGCTTGTTTTAAAGATTTTGTAGATTTTTTTCATCGAGAAGCCCCTTCATTTAATTTTGGCTTGGTTGGGGTTCTTTGGCCGCTATTTTCTTGGCCGTTGTTTCCGTTTGTTCCGCGTTGGTCTCTGGATCTTCGGCTTTGCTCATGGGCTCTTTGGGCCGCCTCAGCTGCGTTTGCTGAAGCTGTTGCGATACGGTGACGTTCTTCTAGTTTTGCCATGTCGTTACAAGAGGAAAGGGCTTCATCTCTCAAGCTTTGAAGATCTTGGTTGGCCGTATTTGTGTTGAGGTTTTTAAGCAACACCAGATCTTTATTAACGGGCGGCATTTTACCTTTTTCCATGTAGCGGCCTTTATCTAAGTTTTCATATGAGGTTTGGACAGCTTTGCCACTGGCATCCAAGAACTCTTCAACTGTTTTGAATTGGCTTTGGCCATTTTTTATTTTTCTCAGCTCAAGAAAGAATGAAATGGCAGCCTCGTTTTTCATCGCTTCAAGTTCTTCTTTTGAATGTTGATAACCTTTGTCTTCGGCTTTTGCCTGCAGAAGAGCTGCGGTGGTCATGTTGGAAACGAAGATGTCTTTTTGGCTTTCAAGCAGAGTGTAGGTGCCGACTATAACGGAAAAGTCTTTGGCAGCCAAGTCTTTTAGAGCGGCCTTTTCTCCGGCAGGTCTGTCTGAGGCATCTATGGCTTGAGATGTTTCTTGCACCATTTTAATGAGATCCTGCATTGATTTGCCTTCAAGCGGGATAGTGGTGCGGGTTTCTTTATCAAACCAAACAGCATGGCCGTTTTGATTGTAGGTTCCCTCTTTTAGCTTACCATTGACAACAGCTGCGGCAAAACGCCCAAAGGCTTCAATCCTCTTGGGGCTTTTTAAGGCATCATCTATAACTTTGTTATGTCCTTTTATTAGCTCGTGAGCAAAGTTGGTGGTATCGTCTTTACTGCTTAAGGTGTCTTTTATTTGGTATTGCTCTACTGTCCTAAAGGCCTCTTTGGTGTTTTTCTTTAGGTTATCCCAGGCTTCTGAGATTTCTTTTCCCGCAGGCGTGAATAGTTTATCATCTGCAGTGTGATACATCCAGGAAAGGCCGCGATATGTCAAAAGCCCGACCTGGCCGGAAACTTTTTTGCCGGCCCAGGCGGCAGAAGCCAAAACAACATCTTTCATTAAAAATTCAATGAAATCCCCTTGTTGGATGTCAAATTTATCGTCGTCTTCTTTGGGCGCATCAGGATCATCTGTTTTTTCAATCTTTCCGGCTTCAGGCGCTTTTCCATCTCCGGGCAAATTGCGTTGATTTATCATATCCTCATATTTTTGTCTTTCTTCGGGATCTGTTGCATTTTCTTTAAGGACATTTAATTCTTCAACCGATAATTCTTTAGGGTCTTTTTTGGCAAGTGAGGCAAGATAGTCGGAGAGATCGTCAGCGGTAAATTCTCGGTCTGTGGATTTATCGGGTTGAGGAGTTGCTTGATTAACCGTGACGGGTTTTTGCCCAGAATTTCCATCATTTTGCTGGGGGGTGGAGCTGCCGCTTGCGCCGCTTTCTCCACTACCGGCAGGTGTACTTCCTGCGCCGGACGTTGGTGTAGGAGCAGAGGTTCTGTTGGCTTCTGCTCTTGTCCTTCTTGTGTTTTCTTCTCCGCTTTTTCTTCCGCCTCTGGCGGCTGTTTCTGCTTCTTTGCGGGGAGAGGTGGATTCTTTTGCCATGGTTAATCCCTTTCTTTGTGAAAGTATATTATTTATATCTTATCATAAATTTGAATTTTGTCTATATTTTTGTACCATTTAGACCTTCAAATTCTTCAAAAATTTTCCGATTTCTTTATTTACCCTGATTCCATCTTCGGGTTTAGGTTTTATAAAGCCAAAAAAGCGTGGCGGAATCTTTTCTACCTGAATGGGCGCAAAGGTGGCCGGATTCGTTTCCAATATCTTTTGTGCGCCTTCGGGGTCTTTACGCACGCTTTTGAAAAAGTTGTTAACCAGTCTTTCCGCATCTATGGGAAAATGCTGAGCCTCAATGGCTTCAATATACTTTTTCATTCGCTCTTTGCGGCGTTGGTGTTCCTCAAAAATCTCTTTTTCAATCTTGCGTTTTTCGGCTTTGGCCTTGCGCATATTGTAGGCAATTTCGCAACCATCCAGCTCTATTAAGATTTCAACGTAAGAAATCAGAGCGCTTTGCAAGTTCTCATCGGTTGTTTTTTCGGCAAAACTCAAAATCTGTTCATCTGAGGCATTGGCTGGCAGAGATGACAGTCTGACCGGTTGCGCCGTGGCCAAGAGCTCCCAACCACTGAAAATATCTTGGTTGAGTTGTTTGGTTCTAGAAGGGCGAAAGCGCGGATAAATATATCTTGCGCCAAATTCAAAATGCGGCGGTTCCATGTTGGCATTTTTGGCGACAGCGATTACCGCATTGCGAAAATTGTGGTAGGCATCATATAGCTGCCTCTCTTCTTTATAGAGTTTTTGAATGGTTTCAGCCTCGTCTTCGGGATATTGAGGTGCCGGTTTGCCTGTTTCTTTCAGCTCAGCGAGATCCGTGAGGTTGTCTTCCGCATCAGCCAATTGCTGAGAAATGAAGTCGTCTAAAAGCCGGTCAAATTCATCTTGAGAATCTGTTTCTGCCATTTCAGTCTCCTTTTAATTAATTTTTATTTCTGCCGCTTTTTTGCCGGGTTCTATGATTAAAATACGGTCGTTTTCGCCGCCATATTTGACCAAAAGATAAAGCTTGCCGTTTTCTATCTTAAAATCTTCTATGCTGCTGCCGGTTGGTTGTTGTAAATTGACATCCTCAATTTCTTTTGCGGGTGCTGATACTTTTTTGTAGATGCTACCTAATGCCGTCAAAATACCAAAAACCAGCAAAAAAGTTAAAACAACAACTACGCTTTTGATTATTTTCAATTTATCCATGCCTAAATCTCGCTTGCAAGTTTGTTTTTTGTCTCTATTATAAGCCTTAAGTTTTTAACTTTTTGGGCCTTAAAAATGTCTGATGCGGTTATTTATACCACACCAATGGTTAATAAAGATTATAAGGGAAAAAGAATCGATAAGTTTTTAACCGATTGTTTTCCTGATGTTTCCCGCTCCCAAGTGCAGCGCCTTATTGCCTTGGGTAATGTTACTTGTGATGAAGACACTATTGGTGACAATTCTTTTAAGGTAAAAGAAGGGGATATTTATCAAATTCTTATTCCTCCCGCGGTTGAGGCCGAACCCCAACCTCAGGACATTCCGCTTGATATCGTTTATGAAGATGAAGATATTATCGTAGTGAATAAACCAGCCGGGATGACCGTGCATCCGGCTCCGGGTGCTCCAGATAAAACCTTGGTCAATGCTTTGTTGTATCACTGTAAGGACCTTTCGGGCATCGGCGGAGTGAAACGCCCGGGAATTGTGCATCGGATTGATAAGGATACCTCAGGCCTGCTGGTGGTGGCAAAAAATGATGCCGCACACCAACATTTATGCGCTCAGTTTGCCGAGCATTCCATTGAAAGGACCTATTTTGCCATTGTTTTTGGCGTGCCTAACCCGCTTAATGGTATAATTGATGCCGATATAGGCCGTAGTCCTTATGATCGCAAGAAAATGGCCGTCGTGCAAAAAAATGGCAAACATGCCGTGACGCACTATCAAACCATCAAAAATTACAAGAATGTTGCTTCTCTTGTTAAATGCAATCTTGAGACCGGACGAACCCACCAAATCAGGGTGCATATGAGCAGAATCGGTTGTAATCTTGTGGGTGACCAGCTTTATGTTAAAGCAAAAAAAATTACGGATAAGACCATTCCATCAGATAAAAGAGATTTTATTAATAATTTTCCACGGCAAGCCTTGCACGCTAAAAGCCTCGGTTTTATTCATCCAAAAACTCAAAAGCAAATGTTTTTTGAATCTGATTTTCCAACAGATTTCAAACAATTGATGGGTGTTTTGGAAAATATCTAAACAGCAACTTAAAATGGAATTTTTCAACCCCTATCATACTAAAGGATAGGTTGCGCTTTTGCTAATTTAGCGCAACCCTATAAGCGTCGATTTTTTTTGAGACCAGAACTCGTACGTTGAACGACTGAATACTTAAACAGGAGTGAAACGAACATGGATGATGTCCAAAATCTTGGTGGAGCGGACTTTTCTCCAGAGTTTAACATGGTCAGATATTTGCAAAAAATCAGGCAATATCCTATCTTGGCTCAGGATGAAGAATACAACCTGGCCGTCCAATATCAGAAAACAAAAAATCCCGAGATAGCTAAAGTTTTGGTTACCTCTCATTTGCGCTTGGTGGTAAAAGTTGTTGCCAAATACAGAGGTTATGGCCTATCTGCAGCAGAGATGATTTCCGAGGGAAACATCGGTCTTCTTTATGCTATTGAAAAATTTGAACCGGATAAGGGATTTAGATTTTCAACTTATGCTCTGTGGTGGATTAAAGCTTCTATCCAAAAATATATTTTGAACTCGTGGTCGTTAGTTAAAATAGGGACGACCGCTGCACAGAAAAAATTGTTTTTTAATTTGCGAAAAATAAAAAATAAACTCAATGTTACCGATGACAGAGAGCTTTCTCCAAAGGTGTTAAATGGAATAGCCAATTCTTTGGATGTCAGCGTGCAAGATGTGACGGATATGAATATGCGCCTGAAATCTCATGACGGCTCGCTTAATACTCTGATTGATTCTTCTTCTGACAGTGGCAGCGAGTGGATGGATTTTATTGCCGATACAAAGCCAAATCAGGAGGAAATCCTTGCTTATTCCGAAACAATGAAATATCGTCGGGAGTTGTTTAATAAAGCACTTGTATGCCTAAATAAACGCGAAAGAGATATCTTGTTTAAACGCAGATTGTTTGAGAAAGCCGTAACACTTGATGATTTGAGCAAACTTTATAATATTTCTAAAGAGCGTGTGCGGCAAATAGAATTGAACTCAATTAAAAAGATTGCCAAAACAATTGAAAGCATGAAGTCTTAATTGAAAAAGCCGCATTTTAAAATGCGGCTTTTTTTACTTTTGATCGATTTCTGTGATGCATTCTTGCCCCCACTCATCGGCTATTTTTTCAAGCTTATTGTCTATGCTGCGGAGACGTCTTTGAGCTGACGCCTTGGAAATGAACAGAAAAAGATTTGGTAATTCATAATATAGCACCATTCCCAAAGCGGCTGCTCCCAGCATGATGATTATGTTAAATACGTTGCCGAGTATCGTGATGGCATGATTGAGGTTAAATTGATTAAAGATATTCATCAGGCAGACGAAGACTCCTGCCAAATTAAAACAGCCTACCATTGTTAGTTTGTTGGTATTTTTGGAATCTATCAAGATAATCGTGATTGTCGGCAACAGTCCGATAATCAGAATAACAACTGCCGGTAAGGCGGTTATTACCAAAACCACTAGTGCCAAAAGAAGCAGTATCTTTTGTAGAAGGTTGAATTTTATTTTTGCTTTGGCCGGTTGGCGCGTTCTTAATGGTTTTATCATTTAAACACCCAATAAATGATGCTGAGAACAAAGGAACTCAACATGGTTAAAATTGAAAGAATCGAGCCAAATTTTATGGCCAGCTCCCTGGATTCTTCATCTAGTTTCGGGCTTCCTTGCAAAATACGATTGCGCTCGGTTACCAGAATATTTACTTTCTTTAGAATGGAGGAGTATTCCGTGCGATCTTTTTTCTTGGCCTCGTCGTTTTCTAAGATATCATAAAGCTCTATTATTTTTCCGCTTCTAGAAATTTTTAAGGCTTCTTGCTCTAAGAACTTGCGATATTTTGTGTTGTGGTAATTCATTATAATCGGTTTGGCCGCTTTTACCAGCCATTGGGTTAAGTTTAACAATTGAACCGGGCCGGTCTTGTTTTGAATATTGGCGTATAACCGCATAATTGCGGATATTTGCAACGCATCTTGATTGGAATTGATGTCGGTTAATATTCCGTCTATCTTCTTACCCATTTTGCAACGCAGGTAGGCTACGATGTTTTTATCATAGGGTTTATCTTCTTTGTTTTCTGAATAGTTCGAATCCAGAGCTTTTAATAATTTTGACGGAGTGTTTACGAACTCCTTGCCTATCAGCGGACTGGTGCAAGGGAGATCATCATCAAAGTCATAAATAATGCGATCAATGCCGTAACCATAATCGTTGCGGTTTAGATAAACCCTAAATTCATTGCTGTTGGCCGGGGCGTGTAAATAAGGCTGTTCTTGATACCAAATCTTGATTAAATCTCCTGATAAAATTTGGTAAAAAGGCTCCAGGGACCTGCCGCTTTTTAATCCATGGAAGATGGCCTTGGGGAGGCCGCTTGGAAAGACATACATGGTGTCACATTTAATTGGCAAGCTGTAGTCCAAGTAAATACAGATTTGCGGTAACAGCAAACGGTTCGTTTCGCCTTCTTTATCTGCAGATATCAAACGTTCAATCTTGTTATGAAGTTTTTCATTCTCAAGTCCGTTTTTTATCCATTCCAGAAGTTTTCCGCTTTTAATTACGGCCAGTCCGTCTGCCGGATTTTCCAGCATCGCCAAGGCAACGGATTTTGCCGTGTAGTATTTTTCTCCGCCTATGTTTAAGGCTCTCATGGAGCGATCTCCTGGTTCGGAGGAAAAGGTTGGATTCTTACCATCCAGATAGTTATAAATTTGTGAACTATTCCAGCGGCTTTCAATGCTGTCTTCCAGCATTCCTTTTAGAAGCGGCATAAATTGATTGGGTATTTTTTCGCCGTTGGAAAGAACTGCCAGAGAGCCTTTTTTGAGCTTTAATCTTTGTAATTCCGGACCGGAGCAGTTTGGTGAAATCTCGTGTTCTAGTACAATCCCTAAAAGGGTTACACCGGCGGCATAGATGTCATCGCTGCTGCTGCCTTGCCCACGGCCCTGGGGTATGCACAAGAGGCTTTCTTGAGTTTCGTAAGCGTTGGGTTGGTATAGGGCCGGAAAAGATGCCGCGCAATCTCCTAAGACGAGTTCAGAGCCTTCTTCGTCCTTAAAAAAGATGTTGTCCATGCGAATGGCTCTGTGAGTCAGATTGTAGTTTTTTAGAGCTTCACAACCGGAAACCAATGACAATACCAAGGATTTAAATTTTTCAAAACTTGGCCTTTCTTTTGAGATGGCCTGAGAAACCTTCGGGCCGGTCGGGCGGTTGTAGATTAATGCCATGTTCATGGTCTTTTCAGGCTTATAATCAACAACGCTATAATCTATAAGTTTCAGCAAATTCGGGTGTTCTATTGATTTTAAGTAGGGCAACATTGAAAGTCTGGGCGGAAAGTTGTTGTCGCACAGGAGGGCAAAAAGTTCACGCTGTGGATTTATTTTGTCTTTTACGACATAGGCCTTGGCCCCGTTGGCGTTTAATTCCGGCAAAGGATGACTATAGTCAATTTCAAAACGTTCTTTTACAAGGTAAGTATTGTCAGAAACGCCCCCTTCTTGCCGATCTTGGTTGGAAACCTCTTCTGGTGCCAAAACGAGGTTCTCCTCTGGAGATGAGGTTTCTTTTGAGATTTCTTTGGTGTTTTCTTCTTCCGCCATGGTTGAATTCTTTCTTTTTTTGCATAGATGAACGAAGTATATTCTAATATTATTAAAAAAATACAAAGATTTTGGCATTGTGTTTTTGATAAATAGATTCTAAACTACGAAAAAACAGATAAATAAGATGAGTGAAAATAGTTCTTTAAATATTGAAAATTTAGACGGTGATGCAAAACTTGCCTCGGCCACAGGGGTTGATTTGTCTTTGTTGAAAAATGCCAGCCAATATGGCGTTGCCCTTAATGATCTTGAAAATTTTAATGCTCAACCTCCTCAAACAGAGTTGCCAAAACAACAAAAGAAAAAAATTAAGGAAAAGTATTTTTGGCAAGATTTGGATGTTAATCTTGGTGATATTGTTAATTTGGTTATGAATAGTTCTGAGCGGCCGATTGTTATGGTTAGTGATGATAAGGCCGTTTATTTTAACTTTACAGCAATGCAAATGCTGGACATCAAAGATGTGAAGTCTTCTTTGGGGGAGCCTTTCCTTTCGTTTGTTGATAAGCAAGATTGGAATCTTATGACCTCCAGTATTGGCGAGATGCTGACCTCTGCTCAAAAGCAAAAAATTAGATTGCGCTCTCTCAAGGGGAAGGTTATTCCGGTTGAATTCCAGGCCATCTATTTGCCAGATACTAAGCATTTTTCTTTTATTTTGGTCGGAAACCACCAAAATAAAAGCAACAAGCCGTTCTTTAACAACTTGTATGATGATTTGACCGGGTTGCCTAACTTCTTCTTGTTTGAAGACAGGGTGCAAATGTCTGTTAATAATGAAAATTATAAGGATTCCAGGTTGCCGAAAGACTTGATTGCCGTTGTTGGGGTTAATGTTGACAATATTGAATCTTTCAGAAAGCTTCACTTGGAAGAATTTGTTATCAAAAAACTTGCCAACACTTTGGTTTTGAGTTTGAAAAAAAATTATACCGTGGCCAGAGGGTTGAAATATCATTTTTGGATATTGATGCCTGATTTGATGAGTGGTTATGATCTTGATATGGAGATAAAAAAGCTTATGGCTCTGCTTAAAGAAGGTGTGAGCGATAATTTTACGACCCACGACTTAACCGTTAGCGTCGGCGCCAGCGTCTTTCCTAATCCGGCGCGGTCGGCAAAAAAACTGATTGAACAAGCCATAGAGGCTCTAAAGCAATCTCAAGAACAAGAAGGAAGCTCTTTGGTGATGTTTCAGAAATAAAAAATCCCGCCAAATCGGCGGGATTTTTTGTAATGATTGTTTATCTGCGGTCTCCAAAGAAGCGCAACAGGTAAATGAACATGTTAATGAAGTCAAGATACAGTGACAAAGCACCGGAAATAGCTTTTTTGGTGGCTATCTCGCTACTATCTCCTTCATAATACATATCCCGGATTCTTTGGGTATCATAAGCAGTTAAGCCAACAAAGATACCAACGGCTAAAATTGAAATAGCATAGTCAACACCGGGGCTTTTCATGAAGATGTTAACAATCATGGCGATGATGATGCCAAACAAGCCCATCATTAAAAACGAGCCCATACCGCTTAGGTCTTTTTTGGTGGTGTAGCCGTAGAGGCTCATGGCGCCAAAAGTGCCGGCCGTGATCAAGAAAACCCTAGCAACACTGGCACCGGTATAAGCTAAGAGAATCGGTGTCAGAGATGCGCCCATAACTGCTGCATAGGCCCAAAATAAGCCTTGAACCTGAGCAGATGTTCCTCTATTTAGTACCCAGCCAAAGGCAAAAACCATTACCAACGGAGCAATAAACATCAACCATCCGAATCCGGACATACCGGTAACTTGGCCGAGCTGATTAACGTTAAAGAACAATCCCAGTAAAGAGGTGTTGCCAATAATATAGGCACTCAAAGCGGTGAGGCACAATCCTGCCGCCATAAAGTTATAAACTTTTATCATATATTGGCGCAAACCTTCACTAATTGAGGCAGAGGCTGCTGTTTGTGAATATGATTTGTTTTCCATTCAGTTTTCCTTTTTATGTTACGTTGTACTAAGATAAATATAGGGTATGAAGTTTGAAAAATCAACTTGCAAATTAAATGTAGCGGTAAAGCTCTTTGCCTTTTATTTTTAACCAGCGGCGTCCATCTTGGTAATTAGGACAAAGGGTGGCAACGCAATTCCAAAAGTTTGCAGAATGATCTTGGTGTAAGAGGTGAGAAACCTCGTGGCAGACGAGATAATCAATGACGTGTTTGGGGGCCAAAATTATCCGCCAATTATAGTTGATATTGTTTTTGCTGGAGCAGCTGCCCCAGCGGGATTTGGTGTCTTTAATGCTTATGTGATGAACGGTTTTGCCTAGTTGTTTGGCTTTGGCAATTGAAAGTTTTGACAGTTCTTTGGCGGCAAGTTTTTTTAAAAAATCGCTTACACGACGGTGTAAAAATTCCGGTTCGCCGCCAACAACCAAAAAGCCATCTTTGAGAGCTATTCCTCTTTGGCCGCGGTGGTGGGTGATGATAACTTTTTCTCCCATTATGGAGATGCTTTCTCCGTTTTCAAATTTTTCGGCTGTGGGTAAACGGGCCAGCATATTGCGAATCCAGTCGCGATGCTCTTCCACAAAGTTGATAGCTTTGCGAGATGTGCAATACTTGGGAATGGTTAGTACCGGAAGATGATTTTTGTCATCAATCCTTAGGGTTAGGCGTTTGGCCAAGGGAGATTTTATAATCTTTATTTCCATCCCTAAAGCTTCTGCAATATCAGAGGTCCGGCCAGTCAACAATGTAATCTTCATAGTCATTTACTCCGGTTTCTGATACAACTTCTCGGTTTTGCAAAGACATTCCTGCCTCATGGACAGAGGCGGCTCTTTTTGTCTTTAAGGGGTGCCAATCGGGCAAATCTTGGCCGTTGTCTAAAAGCCAATAGGCGCAAGTCTTGGGCAGCCATCGTGGCTTTTCTCTCACGGCGGCTAAGTCTATATTGCGGCAGTCAGGTACTTTTTTAAAACGGTGTTCATATATTTTGCAGAGGCAGGTCTGGCAATCTAAAAATCGGCAGACTGTGCGAGTGAACTTGATGCGGCCGCGGATTTCAAGTTTGTTTAGGCAGCACTTTCCACAGCCGTCGCATAAAAGCTCCCATTCTCTTTGGGACATTTCTTCCAGTTTTTTCTTCTTCCAAAATTCTGGTTCAATATCTTCCAGGTGTTTATAGCGTTGCTCGGGATCAAAGGGAGAATCCAGCCAATTATCAGTCATCGTCTGCATCCTCTATAATATGGTCTTCAAGCTCTTCTTCCGGCACCAAAAGCTCGCTCACAACAGAGTTTGAGACTTTGAGTTCTTCAGGCAAAGGTTTCTTTGTTTTTAGCGGGTGCCAGGCCGGCAGATCTCCGGTGCGGGCTAAAATATAGTAGGCGCAGGTTTCCGGAATCCATGAAATCTTGCCAATATTTTCAGAAGTGAGTTTTAGGCAGGTGGGTACGAGCTTGCAACGGTTGGCATATTCTGTGCAGAGGTGTGTTTGGCAATCGTGATACCGGCAAATAACATCGGTTTCATAAACTTCATCCGAATCCTCATCTTGCAGTTTGATGAGGCAACATCTGCCGCAATGGGTGCAAATGGATTCCCATTCTTCAGGCGTATATTCGTTTAGTTTTTTTGTTTTCCAGAAGGGTTTTTGAGCCATCTTGTTTTTTATCCGATTGTTGGTAGTCTTTAGTTATGCTATATTAAATTTATTAAGGAGATATAAATATGTTTGGCTGGCTGGTTAAAATGCTTATGAAGACACCTGTTGGGCCATCCGGTTGTGCTTGTTGTGAAGGACATAGACGACGTTTGGAGGAAATGCGAAAAGAAATCGTCGGTGAAAATATTGACGAAGAAATCGAAAAGGATTCTGACGCGCCAGATGATGGGCAAACTATTCATCATCTCTGAAATATTCTATCTTTCCTCTTTTAGAGAGTTGGTATTTCAGCCACAACCAACGGATTCCCGCAATGAGAAAAAGCGGAATGAACACGTAGGTAAACACAACCGCAAAAATGGTGGCGCCCAACGCAATTAAGGTCACAACCGCGGCAATACCCAGGGCGGCAGCTAAAACATATAGTAAAACACTCATAAAATTGACAGGCATTCTAATCTCCTATTCTGTCAGGCAAATATTCTTCTTTTGCCAAATTACCAAATTGCGCGTAATCCCCATTCCAAAACAGTTGAACTGTTCCAGTCGGGCCGTGACGCTGTTTGCCGATGATGACCTCGGCAACATTTTGGGTGGCGCGTTTTCTGGCCTCCCATTCTTCCATACGTTTCTGCAAATGCTCCGGTGTTTCAGAGGCTTTTTGTTGAGGCTCTTCGTTTTGGAGGTAGTAGTTTTCACGATAAACAAACATAACAATATCGGCGTCTTGCTCAATAGAACCTGATTCACGCAGGTCTGACATAACGGGGCGCTTATCATCTCTTTGTTCAACACCGCGGTTTAATTGAGACAGGGCAATTACCGGAAGATTTAATTCTTTGGCTAAAATTTTCAATCCACGAGAGATCTCAGAAAGTTCTTGAACACGGTTGCCCTCAGAGCGTTTGGAGCCGGTACCTGAAATCAGTTGGATATAGTCAATAACAATGCAACCCAAGCCCTTATTTCTTTTTAGTCTTCTGGCGCGGGTGCGAATGGTGTTGATGTTTAGGCCCGGTGTGTCATCAATATAGAGCGGAATCTTCTCTAACTCTCTAACAGCGGCGGCAATGCGGGTGAATTCAGCGTTATCCAGCTCTCCAGTACGCATCTTGTGGCCATTGGTTTGGGTTACGGTTGAAAGAATACGAGAGGCCAATTGGTCTGCCGACATTTCCAGTGAGAAGAAAGCAACACCTCTGGATTTTTCATCCAGATCTTTGGCATGCAGCATATATTCGGCAACATTATAGGCAATGTTGGTGGCAAGAGCCGTTTTTCCCATGGCCGGACGGCCGGCAATGATGATTAAGTCAGAGTTATTTAGGCCGCCGGTTTTGTTGTCAAGCGCATCAAGCCCTGTCGGAAGGCCGGAGATTTTACCATCTTTTTGATAGGCTTGTTCAATGTGAGTCAAAGAAGAAGTCAGTGCTTCAGAAAAATCTACAAAACCACCGTTGATATCTCCTTGGTTGGAAAGCTCAAATAAGCGTTTTTCGGCTTCTTCTATTTGTTCGGAGGCATCAGAATCAATATCTTCTTTGGTGGCGTTGTTGACAATATCAAAGCCTGTGGCTATCAACTCACGCCGTAGATATTTATCATAAATAAATTGGGCATAGTATTCGGCGTTGGTCAGCGGTGTGGCAGAATCGGCCAGTTTTACCAAGTATTTGGTACCGCCGACATCATTTAGGGTGCCGTCTTGCTCAAAATAGTTCTTTAAGGTAATGACATCGGCCACGTGTCCGCGGGTGATAAGCTTGGAGATAACCTCGAATATTTTTGCGTGAGTGGAATCGGCAAAATGTTGTGGTTTCAAAAATTCAGAAACTTTTTCAAATGCTTTGTTGTTGGCCAAAATGGCGCCAAGCAAGGCTTGTTCGGCTTCAATGTTTTGCGGGAGGGTGCTGATATCTGGTGCTTCCATAGTTCTAAACTTTTTATAGATGTTGTTTAATTTGCTTTTGTTTATAGCAACAAAAATTTAAAACACCAACTATATTTCTTGTTTGATATTTTCAGCCCTGTGGATTGTGTGGATAATGGGGATAACTAAAAAAACCCTCGCTAATGACGAGGGTTTTTTTAAGACCTTAACCTTGGATGGTTAATTGTTATTATTTAGAAGCTTTCTTTTTAGCGATTGATTTTTTGATTTTTTTAGCTTCATCTGTCAACTTGTTGTTGGATGTAGACTCGAGATAAGCATCCAAACCACCGTTGTGCTCAATGCTGCGCAAAGTTTTGGAGCAAACTTTCAACTTGAAAATTTTGCCCAAAGTGTCGCTCAACAAAGAAACAACCTGCAAGTTAGGCAGGAAACGACGACGGGTCTTGTTGTTGGCGTGGCTGACATTGTTGCCGCTCTGAACGCCAGTGCCCGAAATATCACATTTTTTTGCCATTTTTTTAATCCTTTATCAAAACTAGTTGCCTCTTAATACATATTATTTTGACATTAGTCAAGGGAAAAATCGATTTAAATGCTGATTTTGAAAGTTTTTGCTGGTATTTTTGTTTTATTTGGTATATGAAACTAAGCAGAATTTTGTACCCGTAGCTCAGTTGGATAGAGTATCAGCCTCCGACGCTGAGGGTCGTGGGTTCGAATCCCTCCGGGTACGCCACAGAAAAAAACCACCCCTTTAGCGGGTGGCTTTTTTGTGTGATGAGAACCCAGGGATTTGAACCCACGGGAAAGTGGGTTCGACTACCAGCGAAAGGCGAGCGGAAGCGCGCCGGTGAGCTTTGGCGAATGAGCGCCTGTGCAACTCAAGCGTTAGCGCAGAGTAATCCCTCCCTAGTACGCCACAGAAAAAAACCACCCCTTTAGCGGGTGGCTTTTTTTGTTGGCGACCCTATCGTTCAAACATCGCCTTCAGGCTCGTTTTCACGAGGAGGGATCCGAACTTTTATAGTTTCGCTTCGGTTGCTGTCGCTTTCCTTGCTTAACAATAAAAGCTAGGGATACGTGTCAAAAACCTGACGTTGGTCAGCTTTTTGCCCCTATCCCGGCTCCGGGTACGCCACAGAAAAAACACTCCTTTAGTGAGTGTTTTTTTGTACCATAAGCGGCTGAATTTTTAGTGTTTTAAATAATTTTCTTAATCTTTTTATCATTAGAAAACGCGCAAGCGGTGGAATTATTTTCTCTAGTTTCAGAAATGTCCAAGATTTGTAGGTTTCAAAACTTTTGAGATCTGTGTAGTATAAAAATTTATGACCGTTTCTCTGTTGAATAATGAAATTTTTTAAGTTGAAATCATAGAAGAAAATATCGTGCTCTATTAAACAATAACTAAAATGCCAAAGCTGTGAAATTAGCTCTTCATCAATTTTGTTTCTAAATAACCAATAATCCAGCGATTTTGAATAAGAACCATCCTCGTCTCTCAGCAATTCACAAACAAGGCCTTTGCCTTGATTGGTGTCAATTAGCTTATTTTCATATTTGAGAATATATTCTGAGAGGTAGGATTGTATGCTAAAGTAAGTTTCTATTTCTTTTAGGAGTA
Organism: uncultured Alphaproteobacteria bacterium; assembly: GCA_944392205.1. GTDB lineage: Bacteria > Pseudomonadota > Alphaproteobacteria > RF32 > CAG-239 > CAZU01. Next base: position 110,393 of record CALXVV010000002.1, read on the forward strand.
ATTTAGTGTTTTTTGGTGAAGTAGCTATTTTTACACATTTGTTTACATCTTGTGGGTGCTCAAAACATATTCTCGTGGCTCCGTGGCCTATGAATTTGGTTAATATCAGCATTTATGTTTACGCTTTTGGTAGCATTATTTTAATGATGTAATTATAATTACATTTAAATGTAAAAAGTCAACATCTAATCTATTTATATGAAAAGAGAAGATGCTGAAATATTATCTCGGAAAGTGGTTGAGATCCTTGAAAAAAAGCGAATTGAACGCAAGGTTACAAAGTTGCAGATTTCCAAGGAAACCGGTATTAGCCGTACGGCCATTACTCTGATGGTGAAAAATAAAAACAGTCCAACATTGCGAACGCTGATGATGGTTGCCTCTTGTGTTGGTGTTGATATAAAAGATATTATCTCTGAAGCCGAAAATTCTTTAAAATAAAAGCCTCTAATTTGTATAGAGGCTTTTATCTCAAACCACTAATTTGAAAGCAAAGCCGAGAAAAGAGCTGTGGCATTGCTTGAGTTATCTTTAGAGCTCATCGATGCTATGTTGCTGTAGCCTGCCGCCAGCATATTGGCGGCGCCTTCATCGCTGACGGCTTGAATCTGTGCTGCATAAGCCGCTGATATGGTGCTGGTGCCTGTTGCGGTAGTCGATGAACTCAAAGATTGGTCCTTGGAGGTTGAAATTTCTTTGTTGGTGGTGTCTTCCGAGGCTGCTTGAGTCATTACGTAGTCATGTTTATAAGATGTTCCCTGCATAATCTGCATTGCATAGGGATAGTCCTCGCTTTGGTCGGCATCTTCTGCACGGCCAACTTCAATATAATATTCGCCGGCAGTAGCTTTATATTCTCCACTTAAAATAGCCTTTATGTTTTGATATTCATCAGAATCTTTGTCAGCTGTGCTATCGCCGATTAAAATTTCTTTGTTGTTTTTTATTGTATAGACTTTTATGGTCATGCCGGGGCAGTCGCATCTAAAAGCCCGGCATTGGCTTGTTCTTCAGCCTTTTTAGCTTGTTCTTCCGCATAGCCTTCTGGGTCTAGTTGTTTTTTTTAGGTCTTCCAAATAACTATCGTAGGCGCTTAAGTCCAACACCTTATCATCGCTGCCGCTATTTCGAAGACTGATGCTCAAGGCCCCGTTGGATTGAACTTGAATCTTGTAGATATCCCTCTCGTTATATTTGCCGAGCTCCGCCACAGCCGTAACACGGGCATAGTTTAGACGCGTGTAGCCTAAGTCTCTGGCATTGGCCAAACTCTCATCTATGTTGTTTACATCGGTTACGCTCTTTTCCCAGCTGTAAACACCGTTTTCATCTTTGTTGGTAACGCTTGATATGGTACTGCTCATCCTATATCTCCCTTTGTTTAATTTGCAAAAGACTCTGTATCGTAAGCGGAGAAAGCCGATTGTTCAGAACTCCTTCCAACATGTTGGGAGAATTATCTTCTACAACCGTGGCGGCCGTTTCATCAATGGCTTCTTCTGAGGGAGAGTTGTTTTCTGATTCCATCTGCTTTTCCTTATAAAAGTATTTTCAGTTAAAAATTCGGCTTCTACCAAAGTCCGCTTTTCATACTTCTTATGGAAAAACTTTTCTGGACAACAATACTGATATTATTTTTTTATGAAAACTTTAAAAAATGTTTAATTTGCTCTTCTTATTACCTTTATTTAATCTTTTCGTGATAGTCATGTTATCAATATTTGCTTGATGGAGGCCTAAATGCTTGAACATATGAATGCCATTACTTTAGTCTTTGCCAGCTTGTGTGTGTTTGCCATTGCGTACAGGTTCTATGGTTTGTTTATGGCAAATAAGGTGTTGCGCCTGGATGCCAGACGCGAAACTCCGGCGGTGAAATATGCCGACGGGCATGACTATGTCAGCACCAATAAAACGGTTTTGTTTGGCCACCATTTTGCTGCTATTGCCGCTGCCGGGCCCTTGGTTGGACCGGTGTTGGCCGCACAATTCGGGTATTTGCCGGGGGCTTTGTGGATATTGATCGGCTGTGTGCTGGCGGGCGGAGTTCATGATATGGTGGTTTTGTTTGCTTCTGTGCGCCATAAGGGGCAGAGCCTGGCTACCATAACCCGCAGAGAAGTGGGCCCTCTAACCGGTACGGTTGCCGGGTTTGCCGTCTTGTTTATCTTAATTTTGACCTTGGCCGGTCTTTCTTTGGCTTGTGTCAGCGCAATGCACAATGCTCCGTGGTCGCTCTTTATTGTGGTGATTACCATGCCGATTGCTGTTCTTATGGGCGTGATTATGAAGTTGCGCCAAAATAGTGTCAGCTTGGCAAGCGTCATTGGCATTTCTTTGTTGCTTATCGGAATCGTCTCGGGCCATGCATTGATGCAGCCGGAGGCTTTCGGCCCTTTGTTTGATTGGGATAAGTCTACGGTTTCCTTGGCCATCCCTGCTTATGGTTTTATAGCTTCTGTTTTGCCAATCTGGCTTTTGTTGGTGCCGCGGGATTATTTATCAACCTATCTTAAAATCGGCACTATCCTCATGCTGGCGGTTGGAATCATCTTGGTGCGGCCGGAAATATTGATGCCTGCCTTCACTCCGTTTATCAACGGTGGCGGGCCGGTTATTAACGGGCCGGTGCTGCCGTTTATCTTTATTACCATTGCTTGTGGTGCAATATCCGGTTTTCATGCCATTATCGGTACCGGAACAACACCCAAAATGCTCGGGAATGAGCGAGAAATCCTCTTTGTCGGCTATGGCGCAATGTTAACAGAAGGGTTTGTGGCAATGATGGCTTTGATTGCCGCTTGCACTCTGATGCCCGGAGATTATTTTGCCATCAACTCTCCGCATGATGTTTATGCCTCCCTTGTGCAGAATCATCCAAATCTGGCCGCGGTAGATTTGCCGTTTTTTGAAGAACATATCGGAATTGACCTCCATGGGCGTACCGGCGGGGCTGTCTCTTTGGCGGTGGGAATGGCGCATATCTTTCGCAATCTTCCCTACATGGATCACTTGATGGCTTATTGGTATAATTTTGCCGTGATGTTTGAAGCTGTCTTTATCTTGACCGCCATTGATGCCGGAACTAGAGTGGGACGTTTCTTTTTGCAGGAGATGATGGGACTTGTTTATCCTAAATTTAATGACAAAGAATGGTGGCCAGGCATCATCTTAAGCAGTGCCGTGTTCACTTTCTTGTGGGGCTATCTGGTTTATACCGGAAATATCAGCAGTATATGGCCGTTGTTTGGGTTGAGCAACCAGTTGCTGGCGGCTTGCGCTTTGATTGTTTGCACCACCATGTTGCTGCGGCTTAATAGAGGGTTTTATGCTTTGGCGGTAGCAATTCCCGGAATCTTTATGGTCGGAGTTACTTTCTGGGCCGGATATTTGCAGGTCTTTGAACAGTATTGGCCGCAAAAACAATATCTGCTCGCGGTGCTCGGCTTACTGGTGATGTTCCTGATGATTCTTGTCTTGTTTGGGACTTTTGCCAAATGGAAAAAGCTGTTTGCCGAAAAGCGCCTGCTTAAAGACGCCTATGGTGAGCCTGTTAAGGAATTGGCCGAGGAATAAAAACAAAGTTTTATGGAAAAATACTTGCTTATCAATATTGTTGTTGTATAAACAAAGTATAATTTATGAGGAGAAAAATCATGTCTAAATGCACAAATCCAAAATGCCACAACCCCAACTGCACTTGCGGCGAAAATTGCACTTGTGACGAAAACCATCAATGCAGCGAAGGTAAAAAGGAGCAAGGCGCCAAAAAAGAAGGTTGCTGCTGCAATAAAAAAAATAAATAATATTTTCTCTTAGAAAGCCCTGCGGATGCTGAAATTTAACCGGAACGTTAAGTGGAAAAACCGATTAAGTTTTCTGAAAAACTATCGTTTTAATCCAGAAGCTTTTATGCGAATCCAAATCGATAAATCTCTTAAAAAAGAGTTTTATCGCAAAAGTATTCATCTTAGCTCTTTGTGGATTCCCTTGGTTATCTACTTTATGCATCCGGGGTTTAGCGTCTCTTTATTTGCGCTTCTTTTGCTCGGAGATATCGGGCTTGAGTATGCTAACTATAAAAAATATCCGTGGGCCAGGCAGATATTCGGCAAGCTCTTTGCTAAAACGTTGCGCAATAAAGAAACCGTTCATGCCAGATTTCAGGCCACGGGGTCTATGTATGTGTTGGCTGCAGCCATCCTTTGCACCATCCTTTTTTCAAGGCCGGTAGCGGTTATTGCTTTGTCTGTTATGTTGGTGTCTGACACCGCAGCGGCGTTGTTTGGCAAGGCATATGGCAGCCGCAAGCTCTATAAAAATAAATCTTTGGAAGGAACAACAGCCTTTTTTATGAGCGCGCTGTTTGTTAATATGATTTTGGCGCCGATGTTTCCCTTTAATGTCGCCAGTGTGATTGCCTGTTTGGCGGCAACTTTTGCCGAAATGTTTGAGGATAAACTGGATATTGATGACAACTTCTCCATTCCCTTGGTGGTTGGAGCTTTGTTGACGTTCCTTAATCTCTAAAATTTAGCTCAAAACCTCATCTATAATTCCGCCGCCCAAAACAATATCTTTGTTGTATAAAACTATTGATTGGCCGGGGGTGAGGGCTTTTTGCGGGGTGGCAAACTCAACCTTTATTCCGTTATCGGTTTTTGTGACTATAACTTTTGTCGGGATTTGAGAAGAGCGGACTTTTGCCCCTGCCTCAAATGAGGTATCCGGCAGTGCAAAATCCATCCAAGTGCAATTATCTGCCGTGAGAGTTGTTCTCAAACTTTCTTCCTCGTGAGCCAAAATAACCTCGTTTCTCTCTTTGTTAAAACCAACAACATATAGCGGGCGGTCAGATGACACGCCGAGGCCGCGGCGTTGGCCGATGGTATAGTTCCAAATACCGTTGTGGCGGCCCAAAATCTTTCCATCAGGAGAGACAAAGTTACCGGGGTTGTCTTTAACCTCCAGCAGATCACTATAACTTCCGGAATAAAAGTCTTGGCTATCAGGCTTATCAAAAACCTTTAACCCGGCCTCCCGGGCCAGTTCTCTGATTTCCGGCTTGCTATATTCTCCCAGAGGTAACAAGATTTTGCTTAATTGCTCTTGCTGCAAGCGGTAGAGAAAATAAGACTGGTCTTTGCTTAAATCTTTAGCCGTTCGCAGAAAATAGCGATTACTTGCCTTATTGAAGTCCAAACAAGCATAATGTCCGGTCGCAAACTTATCAAACTCCAGCCCCTGTTCTTTGGCGGTGCGGGGCAGAGCCTCAAACTTGATGGTGGCATTGCACCAAATGCAGGGGTTAGGTGTGCGGCCGTTTAGGTATTCTTGCCTGAAATTGGATAAAACAAGTTTTTTATACTGTTCTCGGCAATCAAAGACATAGTAGGGGATGTCTAATTTTTTGCAAATATCTCGGGCGGATTCAATATCTTTCTTTTCTTTGGGGCCAAAGCAGGCTTCTTTGCCGTTGGGGGCAAGTGCGCGCACCTTTTGGTCCCATATGGTCATGGTGGCGCCGATTACCTCATAGCCTTTTCTTTTTAGCAACAATGCGGCCACTGAAGAATCTACGCCGCCGCTCATTCCTACCAGAACTTTCATCTTTTTTTCTTTCTAGGTTGTTTCTTTATCAGCCTTATTATATCTATTTTATTTTTTTATCAAATAAAAAAATCCCCGGAAACTTCCGGGGATTTTGTGCCGCTTCTTTACTGAAATTTGCGGGCCGATCTGCCTTCTTTCCAGTTCTTTTCTATCTTTTCTAGGGAAATTCCCTTGGTCTCGGGAATAAAGAAATATACAAAAAGCATGGAAATTATCGTGATGCCGCCAAACATCCAGAATGTGGCCGCTCTGCCGATGAGATCCAACAGCGGCAGAAAACTCAAAACAACCACAAAATTGAAACCAAAGTTGGCTACCGTGGCGGCACTCATGGCCAGGCCTCTGATTTGCAGCGGCATAACCTCTGATATCATAATCCAGCCAACAGGGCCTAAGCTCATGGCAAATGAGGCAATATAAACTACTACCGAGGCAACGGCTATCCATTTGCGGGCATCGCCAAGCTCTTGGGCAAAAGCAAACGAGCTGCCCAAGGTGATGAGGCTTATCAGCATTCCCCAAAGGCCAATATATAGCAAAGGTTTGCGCCCCAGTCTGTCTATGGTGGCAATGGCTACAAGAGTCATACCAAAGTTGACAAAGCCTATGCCGATGGTGGCGTACAAAGCTCCAATCTGAGAGTCAAAACCGGCAATTTGGAAAATGGTGGGCGTGTAATAAATAATGGTATTAATGCCCGTGCAAATTTGTACAAACATGATGCCTACGCCAACAAAAACAGGCATAAACATCCAGCGTTTGAAGCTCGTTTTGCTCTCTTTTTTCTTTGGGGTTAAAGTCTCTTTTATCTCTTTAATGTGAGCCTCAACATCTCCTTCGGGCTCTATCTTTTTGAAGATGTCTTTGGCCTCTTCATCACGGTGTTTGCTTATCAACCAACGAGGGGTGTCACCTAAGAAGCTGATGCCAATCAGCAAAATAGCGGCAGGGATTACACCGGAGCCGAGCATCCAACGCCAGTTGTGGTCAAAGTTTGCAAATACGCGGTTGATGAGGTAGGAAAGCAAAATGCCGGCAGTGATAGCCAGTTGGAAAAGAGAAATCAACATTCCGCGAATTTTTTGCGGAGAAATCTCTGACAAATACAGCGGCACCGCAAAACTGACCATACCAACCGCAATGCCGATAATGATACGTGAGATAATCAGTTGAGAAATGGTTTGGGCAAAACCGCACATCAAAGAACCAACAACAAAAATCAAAGCGGTGGCAATGATTATTTTTTTGCGCCCATACATATCGGCTAAGAAACCATTGGCTGCAGCACCAACGACTGAACCGGCAATGGCCGAGCTTACCAGCCAGCCTTGCTCCAGAGGCGTCATTGTCCAGGTTTCGTTGATGAATAGCAGAGCTCCGGATATGACGCCCATGTCAAAACCGGAAAGCAAGCCCCCAAGCGAGGCTACCGCGGCTATTATGTATAGCCAAAGGTGCTTTTTTTGTTTCTGTTTGGTCATTGATATCTCCTTTTTGTTTTTCATATAATCATATTTTCTTTAACTTAAAGACGGATGAAGTCTAAAAAGATTGGCCGGCGGCCTTCTCTTATGGCTTTTCTTTGGTATTTGGTTTCAACCCAATCTGAGGGCGGGTTTTTCCAGTCTTTGCCACAGGTTGCTGCCCAGCGAAAGTTTTTATCTTCGTGCATTTGCCGCAAGCTCCAGGTCTTGTATATCGGGTGGTCGGTGGCTATTCTAAACAGTCCGCCTGGCTTTAGGATGCGGGCAATTTCTTTTAGGTTGTCAGGGTTTACAAAACGGCGCGAGGCGTGGCGTTTCTTGGGCCATGGGTCCGGAAACAGCAGAAAAACTTTGTCTAAAAAGCCATCCGGCAGGCGTGAAAAAAGAAGGCGGATGTCATCATCATAAATTCTGACGTTGTCTACTCTTTCGGGTAAGAGCGTAATCTGCTCAGGCAGGTCATTGCCTTCTTTTATTCCGGTTAGTAAAGTTAAGAGGTTGGCTACGCCGTTTTTGAAAACCTCTGCTCCGATATAACCGGTATCGGGATTTTTTAGGGCTTGGCCGGCCAGATGTTCACCATTGCCAAAGCCAATCTCCAAACAAACGGATTTGACAGGCACACCGAACAATGTTTCTTTTTTAAATACAGTGTTCTGATTTATTTGTAGCTTAGGTAAAAAGCTTTCCAACAAAGAGGTTTTTGCTTTTCTGATGCGGCGACCTTGACGGCGGCCAAAAAATTTTGGCTCTGACGGGTCGTGCGGGTGTTTATCAGAGTAGAGCATTTTGAAGATCCTTTACTAAATCTAATTTTTCCCAGGAAAAAGAGCCATCGCTTTTGGGCTTGCGTCCAAAATGTCCATAAGCGCTGGTCCCAGAATAAATCGGGCGGCGCAGGTCTAGCCTTGAAATAATGGCCTCCGGGGTTAACTCAACGTTTTCTTTTATCCAGCTTAATATCTGTTCTTGCGGTAGTTTGCTTGTTCCTTTGGTGTCTATGTATAAAGACAAAGGTTCAGCAACGCCGATGGCATAAGATATTTGCAACAAACATTCATCTGCCAAACCTGCGGCCACCACATTTTTTGCCAGCCAGCGAAGCATATAAGCCGCAGAGCGGTCTACTTTGGTCGGGTCTTTGCCGGAAAATGCCCCGCCGCCGTGCGGGGCCGCGCCGCCATAGGTGTCCACAATTATTTTGCGGCCGGTGAGCCCGGTATCACCATCGGGGCCGCCAATGACAAAACGGCCGGTTGGGTTTATCAATAGAGCTTGTTCTGATGGCATTAAGCTTTCAGGAATTGCTTTTTTTAAGGCTTGTTTGACAAGTTCTCTGACCTCTTCTATTTCTACATCCTTGTCGTGTTGGCTGGAAACAACAATTTTAGGTAAAGTAACAGCTTCTCCCTGTTCGTTGTATTCTACCGTGACCTGGCTTTTGGCATCAGGACCAAGGTGATTTTGTAAATCTTGCAGGCGAATTCCCGAGAGTTCCTGCAAAATTCGGTGTGCCAGAAATATCGGCAGCGGCATATATTCCGTTTCAAATCCTTTTTCTTTTTTGGCATAACCAAACATAATGCCTTGGTCTCCGGCGCCGAAGCGGTCTACTCCTAATGCTATATCTGCTGACTGGCGGTGAAGTAAGTTGTTTATCTTCAACGTCTTCCAGCTAAAGCCAACTTGCTCGTAGCCGATGTTTTTGACAACTTGGCGAATCGCCAACTCTATTTCCTCATCTGGGGGGAGGGAGGATGAAGATGTTTCTCCGGCAATGATAACTTGGTCCGTGGTGGCGAGTGTTTCTATGGCTGTACGTGCTTTTGTATCTTTTTGTAAGTGCAAGTCCAAAAGGGCATCGGATATGGCATCGCAGACCTTGTCAGGGTGGCCGGCTGAAACAGATTCGCTCGTGAATAAAACAGACATTTTTACCTCAGTTCTTTTTGCTGTTTTTATAATAAAAAAAAGCTGGTAAATTACCAGCTTTTTTTCCTAATATCGCAAGATTTTTATTCTTCGTCTTCTGACTGATTATTATAGTTTGTTTTGGACATCGATATAATAAGGTCATACAAATGATGAGCCGCCGTGCGGTTGGGAATTTTGTAATAGGCCTTCACCAACTCTATGGTTTCTTGCCGCTGCATGGGGTCATCATTGTAGATCTCCTCTTCTTCTTCCAAGAAATCTATATCTCCCTCCGGAAGAGAAAACATCCTCGGAGACTGGTTGGCAACCGACTTGTCCATGTCTTCGTAAAAAAAGTTGATTGGAACTTCCAACACTTTGCTGATGTCCCACAGACGGCTGGCACCAACGCGGTTCATGCCTCTTTCATATTTCTGAACCTGCTGAAATGTCAGACCCAACATGCTGGCCAATTTTTCTTGGCTCAGACCTAAAAGTGTGCGTCTGAGGCGAATGCGATTACCGACGTGAACGTCGACCGGATTTGGCTCCCCCTGCGGTGTACGGCCACGGTTGGATTTCTTTGTTAGTTGTTTGATCATAGTTCAAGTCCCTTAGGTGAGTGTATAGTTCGTTACTTATAAAATAGGATTTTGCAATCAAATCGTCAACAGATTTTTTATATAACATATTATATTATAAAATCATAATGAAGCGAAGACAGAACATTGTATATAGACAATAGTTTTAGTCGTTTGCGTTTTTTTGAACAAATGCAACACCCAGCAGGAGAGAACATATGAGCAGGATAAGGCTGTTGCCTAATCTACTATAAGTTGTGGAAAACTGTGGTTCCTTGGGCAGGGAAATATCTAAAATGCCCTGTTTGTGAAGAGGTATTTGTCCCAAAATAGTTCCTAAGGGAGAAATAAGCGCGGAGATGCCGCTGCCGGCAACTCGGGCAATGGTTATTCCTTCTTCTACCGCACGAAGTCTGGCTGCCACCAAGTGTTGGTAGGGCCCTGCAGAATCGCCGTACCAGCCGTCATTGGTGAGGTTTACAATCCATTGTGGGCGATTGTTTTTATCTAAAATTTGGTGTGGGAAGATTACTTCATAGCAAATTAAACCACTCAGAGAGGGTTGCTCGGGAATGGTGATAATTTCTGGTCCTTTTCCGGCTTGAAAGCTGCCAATGGCGTTGGCAACGGGCCTTATCCATTCCGGCAGATATTTTCGCAAAGGTATATACTCTCCAAACGGGACCAAGTGAAATTTGTCGTATGTGGCGATGATTTGATTGCTCTTATTCAAAACAAACAGAGAGTTGTATACCTTGTATGAGGCGTCTTGAATATCTTCGTAACGCAGAGCTCCGGTAATAAGGTATCCTTGCGGCGGAATGGCATATTGCAGCATTTGTCGATGATAAACATCTTGCTCAAGGGCATAGGGAAAAGCTGTTTCTCCCCAAATGATGAAGTCCACATTCTCAAAGCCCGGAAGTTGGGAGAGTTTTATATATTGCTCCAAATTGTCTGACAGGGCTGCCGCATTCCATTTCAGACTTTGCGGAATGGCCGGTTGAACCAGCCGGATAATTGTGGAGGAGGCTTGGTAGGGGTGCGCTTTTATCTTAAAATACCCAAAACTACTTAAAAACACCAGAATCACAACAATAATCGATGCTGAAATTTTTAATCTTTTTTTGCTCTTGCTGTTGAAATATAAAAACGGCGCTCCGGCTGCGAGCAACACCAGCAAACTTAAGAAATAAGTGCCTCCCAAACCAGCTGCTTGAATCAAAATATCGCTGAAAGCAAGAGTTGAGCCAAGCAAATTCCACGGAAACCCTGTCAGAAAGAAGCTCCTTATCCACTCAAAAATTACAAAAAGAGCGGTAAAAGCCAAATACCTGGCCCAATCTTTTTTGGCATACCAACTTAACCACGCCGGGATGGCAATAAATAAGCCAAAGAAAAATCCCGAGGCCAAAAAGGTTATCGGCACCAACCACCCAAAGGCGTTTGCATCCAGCAATAGTGCATTGTTTATCCAGGCCAGACCAAAGGCAAAAAAAGCAAAACCGAAATAATAGCCGCTTTTGAATGCCATGCCTTTTGTGGCACAGTTGTCAACCAGCCACAAGAGCAGTGAAAAGCTGACAAACAAAACCGGAAACGCATACCACGGCGGTAGGGCGGCGGTAGCCAGCCAACCGCTTAAAAAAGACAGTAGCCGATAATGTTTAATCAGGTTGGCCTTCATTTGTTTCTGATTCCTTGGGGCGGATAATCATGACCTTCTTTATCCTTCTCGGGTCTACATCCATAATCTGGAACTTTAATCCGTCTGGGCCTTCAATCACTTCTCCTCTGGAAGGAATCCTTTGAATTAGGTTGAACACAAATCCGCCCAAGGTTTCAATTTCAGAGGCAGCATCTTCGGAAAGATATTGGGCCAGGTCAAGGTTTGAAATTTCTTTTATCTCATCTAACTCGGCTTTGGCATCGGCGATAATTTCTCCTGAATCTTGCACGGCAATCAGAGGATCTTCTTCTAAATCATATTCATCTTCAATATCGCCAACGATTTCTTCTAGCAAATCTTCTATCGTTACAAGGCCGTCTATGCCGCCATATTCATCCACCACCATGGCCATGTGAACCTTTTGAATTTGCATCTCTCTTAGCAAATCCAAAACCCTCATTGAGGGTGATACAAACTTAACATTTGGGGTTACGATATCTGCAACTTGGCAATCTTTTTTGCCTTTTAGTAAGCATTTGACCAAATCTATTACGTGGAGAATGCCGACAATATCGTCAAGAGATTCTCCGTAAATCGGAATTCTGGAGTGCCCTTTGGTGACCATGAGCTCGGCCAAATCTTTTACGGTTCCCGTTTGCGGAAAAGCGATGATATCGGCTCTCGGAATCATGGCCTCTGCGCATTTCTTGTTGCTTAGACACAGAATATTGTTGAGCAATAATTGCTCATGCTCGGAAAGCTGATCTTCTCCATTTGAGGAGGCCTCTTCTATCAAGTCCTCAATCGTTTCGCGTACGGTTTCAGGCTGACGACGGTGAAAAAACTTGGTTACAAAACGGCAAAAAGAAGGTTCGTTTTTAGAGTCTTCTGACATTTGTGTTTTTACTCCTCATAAGGATTTTTGATGTTTAGGTGCTGCAAAATTTTTATTTCAAGGCCTTCCATGTGCTCAGCCTCTTCATCTTCTTGGTGGTCATAGCCCAAAAGATGCAAGAGACCGTGCACCAAAAGATGGCTTAGGTGAGCTTGCAAAGAAATGCTTTGCTCCTGAGCTTCTCTTTCCAGGGTTTCTAGAGCAATAATAATGTCTCCTAATTCTAAAAAGTCATCGGCATTTGCGAGCTCTTCTTCAAAATCAGGGTCATCAACATTGGCAAAGGATAAAACATTGGTTGGTTTATCCATGTTTCTGAATTCTTTGTTTAAGCGGTGTACTTCCTCATCATTGCTCAAAGAAAGGTTCACAACCAAAGTTGCTTTTGTGGTGAACAACTCGGAGGGCTCTTCTTTAGCCATAAAGGCAAAAGTTGTTGTAAAAACACGGCGGCACAAATCATCGATAGTGGCAAGTTTGTCGTTCCATCTCGAATCATTTATGACAATATTTAGTTCCGGTTTATTCATCTCCGTATTCTTTCTTGCTTCGTTCTTCGTAGGCTTTTACGATTTTAGCTACCAAGCCATGACGAACAACATCTGCCGCACTGAAACGGACCGAGCCGATATTGGGCACGCCCTGCAAAATGCTCAAGGCATCTCTTAAGCCTGAGATGGTGCCGCGAGGTAAATCTACTTGGCTCAAGTCACCGTTGACAACCATGCGGGAATTTTCGCCCAAACGGGTTAAAAACATCTTCATTTGCATCGGGGTGGTGTTTTGGGCCTCATCCAAAATGACAAAAGCATTGGAGAGGGTGCGGCCGCGCATGAAAGCCAGAGGCGCAATTTCTATCTCACCTAATGCAATTTTCTTATCCACTTGCTCTGCCGGCAACATCTCATACAAAGCATCATACAACGGGCGCAAATAGGGGTCTACTTTTTCTTTTAAGTCGCCGGGCAGGAAGCCTAGGTTTTCTCCAGCCTCAACCGCCGGACGAGAAAGAATAATCTTGTCTATGCGGCCTTCCAACATCATTGATACCGCCAGGGCAACTGCCAAATAGGTCTTACCGGTGCCGGCAGGGCCAAGGCCGAAAACAAGCTCGTTTTTCATCATCTCCTGGATATATAGCGCTTGGGTAGCAGAGCGCGGATAAATATGGCGTTTTTTGGTTTTTAGGACGATGTTGCTCAAGTCTTGAGCGGTGGCAGAATCGGTGTTGCCGCCGGAAATCCGGATGGCGGCTTTGACCTCTTCCTCATTGATGGCAATACCTTTGCTGACCTTGTTGTATAAAACGTCTATGGCCGTTTTGGCTTGTTCTATTGCCTCAGAGGGGCCTTTGATGTTCATCTGGTTACCAAAGGAGCCGATTTCTACTCCCAAAATCTTTTCTATTAAACGCAAATTGCCGTCTTGCGGGCCGACAAGCTGCTGAACAAGATTATTGTTGAAGAGTTCAAAATTTATTTCTGCCATGGCTATTTTCCTTCCTTTACACCAGACAATGAGTTAACGGTTGCATCTATCATTTTTATATTAACAATTTTATTGCAATATTCTTTGCCAAGCTCGGCATGGACATTTTGCATCCAAGGGGTTCTGCCGATAAGCTCTCCTTTGTGGCGGCCTTTGATATCAAACAAAACCGGCATGATTTTACCAACACTTTCTTTATTAAACTTTAACTGATATGAAAATAAGAGGTCTTGCAAGATGCTTAAGCGCTCTTTTTTTATCTTTTCTTCTACTTGATTGGGCATTAGGGCTGCCGGAGTACCTGCGCGGCGAGAATATTTAAATGAAAAAGCCTGAATAAAGCCAACTTGGCGGACCAAGTCCAACGTTTGTTCGAAATCTTCATCCGTTTCTCCGGGAAAGCCGACAATAAAGTCTGATGAAAAACCAAGCTCCGGGTTGGCCTCTTTGAGCTTTCCAACTACTTCAAGGTATTGGCCGCGCGTGTGGCGTCGGTTCATCGCTTTTAGAATTTTGTCTGAGCCGGATTGAACCGGAAGGTGCAAATAGGGCATCAGTTTCTTTAGGTCTCTATGGCAGGCAATGAGGTCATCATCAACATCGGCTGGATAAGATGTGGTGTAGCGGAGCCGTTCCAAGCCCTCAATCTCATTTAATTTTCTTAGTAAATATGCCAGATTCCGCTCTTTGCCGTTTTTATCTTCTCCATGGTAGGAGTTTACGTTTTGCCCCAAAAGATTTATTTCAACAGAGCCTTCGGCAACCAGCTTTTCTGCTTCTTTGATAATGTCTTCCACCGGACGGGAGGTTTCAATTCCTCTGGTGTAAGGCACAACACAATAAGTACAAAAATTGTTGCATCCTTCTTGAATGGCTAAAAATGAGCAGCCGCCCATGGAGGTGTTTTCAGGCAAAAAGTCAAATTTTGACTCAGCCGGAAACTCGGTATCTATCACCGGAATCCCACGCTTTTTGGAGATTTGAGCCAGTACCTGAGGCAGGCGGTGATAGGTCAAGGGGCCAAGAGCAAAATCCACAAAAGGAGCGCGTTTGGCGATTTGTTCATCTTCTGCCTGGACAACACAGCCGACAACACCGATGATGGTGTCTTGGCCCTCTTGAGCTCTTTCTTCTTTTATCAAATTTAATCGCCCGAGGTCAGAAAAAACTTTTTCTGCCGCTTTCTCTCTGATATGGCAGGTGTTGAAAATAACCAAATCTGCGTTTTTTACCGATGTGGCGGGGCTAAACCCAAGGGTTTCCAGAATGGCCGCGATACGATGCGAATCGTATACATTCATTTGGCAGCCGAAAGTTTTTATGTAGTATTGTTTCAATGTTTTCTCATTACTTATTTGTTTATCTTTCAGCATACGTTATCCCTTCTCTAATTTCAACAATTTTTATTTATTTTGGGATTTTCCTTTTTGATTGTTTTTTTTTGAAAATTTGCTAAGATATAGCCAGAGTTGGCATTTTAATGAAAGGACCGTCAATGTCTGGTTTGAATATGGAGAATGATATGAGCTATTTGTCTGAGATGAGCGAAGATGATCGTGTGATATTTTTGAAAGTGTTGATGCGTTTGGCTAAGGCTGACGGCAATGTCGATGAGGGCGAAGAAGCCTTTATTGCCGAATTGATGAAGGCTTTTGAAATTCCGCAATCTCGGGAAAATGAAGTGCGATCAAATGCCAGTGATGACGATATTGTCGAGGAAGCAAAGAAAATTAAAAATCGTCGCACTGCCATGGAGCTTGTTAAAGAAATGTGTATGTTGGCTAACTCTGACGGAGACCTTTCGGATAGAGAAACCTTGCTTATCGGTCGGGTCGGAAAAGCCATGGGCTTGGAGCTTGAGAAAATTGAGCAAATCGGTCAGTGGGTGATTGATAGAATCGTTTGGCTTGAGGAAGGCAAAATTATTTTTGAGAAAGTTTAAGAAAGCAAAGGGAGGCAAAAATGCCGACAAGAGATGAATATGATGCTTATTTTGAGCCGCTGATTGGGGTGGAGCTAAATAGTTTTGAGAGAATGGAAAAATCTCAAAATGATTACGAAAAATCACGCAACCAGGGAATGCAGCTTTCTTCAGATGTTCCGCTGGAGCAAAAGGCCAGAGCTGAGGCTATGGTGGCAGAAATGCGCCGGCAGCAAAAGCCGTTTATCAAGAAACTTTCTTTGCAAGTCCTGGAGAACCAAACTAAAGGTGTGCCGATGAAGACGCCAACCTTTGACGGTAAAGAAGTGCCGGTTTCGGATTTGAGCTATGTCTTGGCCGAATCTTTGCAGCACCTCTATTCTTCAGAAGATCCGAAGGCTGAATATTATGATTGGGTAGAAACTCAACGGCAGATTGAGATTGATATTAATACCAACGGAACAACGGAAGACGAAATTAAGGCTCGCAACTCTTTTATTGGTTTCTTGGATGACAGAGAAACAGAACTGAAGTTGATTATTTCTCTTTATGCAACGGCTGAACGCAACGGAACCGGCTATTATAAGGAAATGGCCCAAAATAAACTCAATTTTCTACATTTTAAGCTTTCTGAATTACGTCGACTAAGGGATAGGACACAGGCGACTAAAAGTAAATCTGATGAGCAGGAACGCGCTGAAAAAGAGATGGCCCATGCCGCAGGGATGGTTTTGGGCGGTATTGCTTTGGCCTCTGCTGAGGAACAGGCTCTCGGGCGCTATGTCCAAAATCAGGAAATCGGAAACGAGTTTGACAGCGCGGTGGAAGGGGTGATGACTTCTTATCGGCCGGTTACTTATTCAAAAGATGACGTGTTTAGAAAACAAGAGATTTTACTGAAAAATCGCAGAAGGTTTATTGAGGGGCTTAGAATGGGTAAATCTGCCGAGCAGCAGGATTTAGAGGCAAAACGACAAATGGTCAGACGCGCTAAGAGCTTTAGCCTTAGTCGCTATAATCAGTTGGAAAGAGAATACTCTCGGTCTGCCTAACTAATTTATGGTTGACAGCAAAAGGTGTCTGGATTATCAAAAACATTAGTATGAATTTTTAGGAGAATTTGAATGGGTGCAATTTTTGAACCGTTTTTGTATGTTATCGGCCTGATTGTGGATATTTATTTTAAAATTGTGGTCGTTCAAGTTGTTTTGTATTGGTTGATTCATTTCAAAATCTTGGAGCCTTCCAATAAGTATGCACAAAAAACCGTTGAGGTTTTAGACAAGCTGACGGTACCTGTTTATAAAAAAATCGGTGAGAAAATCCCTGCTATTGCCGGGTTTGACTTCTCTCCGTTTATCTTGTTGTTGGCTTTAATCTTTGTCAGCCGCTTGATTTTGCGTCTGAGCGCTTTGTTGGTGTAGTATCTGTTGTTTTTTGAGAAAAATCAAAAGGGCATAATTTTAAGAGTTAGGCTAACCCCTAACTCTTCTTGTTGTAAAATTAATGGCGTTTTTGTTGATCCAAACGGCGATGAATGGCTCAAAATTAATGTCATTAGCGTGCCGGAAAAGGGAAAAGCCAATCAAGAGTTAATCAGATTTTTGGCCGTTAAGTTGAGAATTTCAAAATCTGATTTGCAAATCATTAGCGGAGAGCTTGATAGATATAAGAAAATTTTGGTGCAGGCGGATAAAGAGCAAATACAAGTTTTGGCAGAGGAGATAAAATAGGTGACAGCACAAATAATTGACGGAAAAAAGATAGCCTCCGAAATCAGAGCCGATTTGGCTAAAAAGGTTGAACAGCTGCCGGGTGAGGTTATGCCGGTGTTGGCGGTTGTGTTGGTGGGAGATAATGAGGCCAGCCGAATCTACGTGCGCAATAAGAAAAAGGCCGCCGCAGAAGTTGGAATCGGGTGCGAAGTGTTGGAAATGAATGAGGGTATCGGTGAAAATGCTCTCTTGGCAACTATTGAGGAGTTAAACGAGAATCCGCATGTTAACGGAATAATTGTTCAGCTGCCGTTGCCCGACCATATTAATCCTTTAAAAATCCTATCAGCTATTCGGCCGGAAAAAGATGTCGATGGCTTTAACCCGTATAATGCCGGGTTGTTGGCGTGCAAGGAGCCTGAGGCGGTTGTTTCTGCCACGCCCAAGGGAATTTTGAAGTTGTTGCAAACAACAGGGGTTGACTTGTGCGGTAAACACGCCGTTGTTATCGGCCGCTCTAATATTGTCGGACGTCCTACCGCCATGGTACTACTCAATCACGATTGCACGGTGACCGTTACCCACTCAAAAACCATTGATTTGCCGAATATTGTTCGGCAGGCAGATATTGTGGTGGCCGCTTGCGGATGTCCAAAATTGGTTAAAAAAGATTGGCTCAAAGAAGGCGCGGTGGTGATAGATGTGGGGATTAACCGCGTGGAGGGAAAACTTTGTGGTGATGTTGATTTTGACGCTGCAACAGAGAAAGCTTCTTTCATTACCCCTGTTCCCGGTGGGGTTGGGCCGATGACGGTGGCGATGCTTTTGGAAAATACTTATGAGGCAGCCCTGAAACAACAAAATTCTCATGGACATCATTGTCATTGCGGACATTGTCATCATTCTTGATGATGATTAAAACAAAAATTTTGTTGCGCAAAGTAAATAATCCTTTATCTTTACGGATAAGTGTTAATTTTTTAGCGGAATAGATTATGGGAATTAGCTATCTTAGACAATCTTTTCATCGTTTGGTGAGAGCAACTTATGACTGGATGCTTGATTTGGCCGCGCGCCCAAATGCCATGGTGTTTTTGGCGATTGTTGCTTTTGCTGAAAGCTCGTTTTTTCCAATTCCTCCTGATATTATGATCATCCCTATGGTGTTGGCTATGCCTCAGAAGGCTTGGAGAATCGCCGGTGTGGCAACAGTGGCCAGTGTTGTGGGCGGATATTTCGGCTATAGTATCGGCATATTTTTCTTTGATTTGATTGCCAAGCCGATTTTGAGCTTTTATGGCTATATGCAACAGTTTGATGTTTTCAAAGACTACTACCACGAATGGGGTGCTTGGATTGTTTTTGGCGCCGGTATTACACCTTTTCCTTATAAGGTTATCACCATTGCCAGCGGTGTTGTCCACCTGGATTTAATCACTTTTACGGTTGCTTCCGTAATTGCCAGGGGTATGCGCTTTTATTTGGTGGCTTGGTTGCTGAAAAAATACGGCGAGCCAATGAAAGAATTTATTGAGAAAAATCTCGGAATGCTTTCGGTTTTGTTCCTGGTTCTGCTGATTGGCGGATTTGTTGCCATCAAGTATATCTAAATCTTTTTATCGGCGCTGTGGCAAAACTTGGTTATCGGGCAGTTTTTGCAATCTGGTTTTTGTGCTTTGCAAATATATCTTCCAAATAATACCAGCCAGTGGTTGAGGTGGCGTTTGTATTCATCGGGCAGTTTGTTTAAATCTGCTTCAACCGTTAGAGGGGTATTGCCGTCACTTAAATCTAATCTTTTGGCCAGTCTTAAAACATGAGTATCTACTGCCACGGTTGGCTCACCCCACCAAACATTGAGCAAAACATTTGCGGTCTTGCGGCCAACACCGGGCAGGGATTCCAAAAAATCCCTGTTTTTGGGAACTTCTCCGTTGGCCTCATCTACCAGCCGTTGGCTTAAACTCATGATGTTTTTGGCTTTGTTGTTGTATAGCCCAATCGTTTTGATATGATTTTTAAGCTCATCTATGCCTAAATTGAGCATTTTTTGCGGAGTGTCGGCAATTTTGAATAGTTGTTCGGTTGCTTTGTTGACGCCTTTATCTGTGCTTTGGGCCGATAAAACAATGGCTACCAGCAAAGTATAGGCATTGTGGTAATTAAGCTCGCTTTTGGGATTAGGGTCTTGAGCTTTAAAAACGTCTAAAATCTCGCAGATTTCTTTTAGGGGTCTCATGCTTTTACTCCTCCGGCACCGGCTGCTTTGGGCGCATCGGCATCCAGGGGCCATCTGGGGCGGGGTTTGAAGTCAAGCCCGTTGTACATCCCTTTTAAGGCTCTTTCCATGCCGGCCCAGGCAATCATAACGCCATTGTCGGTACAAAAGCGAATCGGTGGTGCGGAAAAGGTCAGCCCTTCCGTATCTGCCAGCTGTTGCAGGCGGTTCCGCAAATAAGTATTGGCCGCAACACCGCCAGAGACAACCAAATCTTGGCCTTGCGGATATTTTGTTTTGAAAATAACAATGGCTTTTTGCAGCTTATAAACCAAACTCTCGGTGGCCGCTTTTTGGAAAGAAGCGCAAATATCGGCGGTGTCTTGTTTGCGCAAAATGGCATGCTCAATGTTGTCATCGGGGGCATAAGATTCTATAATCTTGCGCACAGCCGTTTTTAGGCCGGAGAAAGACAAATTGCAATCGTGTGAATTTTGCAAAGGTCTTGGCAGTACAAAGCGGTTTTCATCTCCTAAAGCTGCCATTTTTTCTATCATCGGGCCGCCGGGGTAGCCCAAAGAGAGCATCTTGGCGACTTTGTCAAAAGCTTCGCCGGCCGCATCATCTATGGTGGTGCCTAAGCGTTCAAATTCTCCGACGCCTTTAACAATCAGTATTTGGCAGTGTCCGCCGGAGACCAGCAGTAATAAATAGGGATATTGGACATCAGAGGTTAGGCGGGCGGCTAAAGCGTGTCCTTCCAGGTGGTTGATGGCAATAAACGGTTTGTTTAAGGCTAAAGCCAAGGCTTTGCCTGCCATAACCCCAACTACCACGCCGCCGATGAGCCCGGGGCCAGAGGAGGCAGCTATGGCGTCTATATCTTGAGGTTTGAGGTTGGCGCGTTTGAATGTTTCTTCCAAAATCTCATCTATATGTTCAAGGTGGCAGCGAGCGGCAATCTCTGGTACAACCCCGCCATAGACTTTATGTTCCAGTTGGGTTAAAACACATTCGCCCAATATCTGGCGCTGGTCATTAACAATGGCGGCGGCCGTTTCATCGCAGCTGCTCTCTATTCCTAAAACTATCATCTAAAAGTTCCCTTTGGCCTTATGTTTATTAAAGGCAAGTATTTATTGCAGTTTTTTTTATATTATATACACTAGGAAAATATAAAAGCCAAGAATTTACTGTATGAGGGAATAGGCAAAATGGTAAAAAAACAAGCTGAAACACCGATTGAAGAAGAAAAAGTAATAAAACATGGGAGTTTTAAAAAGGCTCTGATTAAATTGTTGGTGCTCTTTATCTTGGCGGCAGCAGCTTATGGAGTGTGGAAGAATCCGGCTTTGATTGATGAGGCCAAGGGCTTGTTTTCCCGCCAGCCAAAAGTGGATGTCTATCAGCAGCAAATTGATGCTCTGACCATGCAAATGCAATCTTTGCAACAGCAGTTGGCAGCTACAAGTGCGCAAGTCAAAGAGCCTGATTTGTCCGGGCTGGAGGCAAGAATCAGAGAAATTAAGAAGATGAATCTGAATATTATTGATTCCAAGGCCGATGTGGCAACCGTTTTAGGCGTTGTCACCAGAATGGATAAGGCTGAACAAAAGCTTGATAAATTAACTGCCGTGACCGATGACAGCGCCTTGGTTTTAACAGGTGTCTTGCTGGTGAAAGACAGTGCTGAGCGCGGCGGCAGTTTTGAGTATGAGGTAGAGGTTTTGAGCAATATTGCCGCGGAGAATCCACAAATGGCAAAAGAAGTACAAAACCTTGTTCCTTTTGCTAAAGATGGCATATCCTCTGAGCTGGATTTGGTCAAAGAGTTTGATGAGATTTACACCAATCTTTTGAATCAACAGAAAACAGATTTTGATAAGACCTGGAAAGAGCGCCTAAACACCAAGCTAAGTGAGATTGTGCAAATTAAGAAAACCAACGAAAATGCCCCGGAGTTTTCTGCAGATAAAAAGCTTGAAAACATCAAACAATATGTTGATGACGGGGAGCTTTTTAAGGCGGCCTCTTTGTTGATGTTGCCTGAAAATCAGGAGTGGATGCAAAATGAAGCTTTGCAACAGTGGGTTAAAAAAGTGCAGGCAAGAGAAGAATTTTATGATGTGATTGAGGATTTGTCAGCCTCCTCCTTGGCCGCATTGAAGGTTAATTTCTTAAAGAAAAAAGGAAATTAATGCTTACTTCATATTTGCTCGCAGACAATTCCGTTTATGCAGGAGTTGATTGAGTATCTTCGGCTTGGTTTTCGTGGCAAGTAATCTTGATCTGGCTTAGCTGATTTTTATCACGTTTTATTACCTCAAATTGAAAATCGCCGAAGATAAATTTTTGTCCGGCCTGCGGAATGGAGCGAGTCATATCTAAAAGATAACCGGCAATGGTGACGGCGTTGTCATCTTCTATATGCCAGCCGTATTTGCGGTTGAGGTCGCGAATCGGTACTTGGCCATCAACAATATAGCTGTTCTCACTCAGCTTGCGAATCCCCATAATATCTAAGTTTGAGATATCGCTTTCATCGTTAATGTCACCGACAATTTCTTCCAAAATATCTTCTAGGGTGACAATGCCTTGCAAGACACCATATTCATCCACCACAATTGCAAAATGCTCGCGGCGGGCGCGAAACCACTGTAATTGCTGTTTTAGGGAGGTGTTATCGGGAATAAACCACGGCTTGGTCATCAAATCTTCCAGTTTGACTTTGCTGAAATCTCCGTGGTTGTCTATCACAGCCTTAAACAGGGTCTTGACCCTTATGACACCAACAATATTCTCTGGCTTTTCCTTATACAACGGAATCCTTGAAAAAGGGCAGTTTTCAACTTTTTTTAACACATCTTCCATGGGTAAATCTATGTCTAAGGAAAAGAGATTTTTGCGGTGATTCATTACATCATAAACCGTGATATCGGTCAAATCTAAGATGCTTTTTAACATCTCTTGTTCTTGGCGGCCTTCTTTATCGTTATACATATAAATGGCGCCCCTGACCTCGGCCAAGCCGTCTCCTTTATTGTCTTCTTGTTGTTTGATGCCAAAAGGACGAAAGGTCAGTTGTACGATTTTTTGTAAGATCCAGACAACAGGTGCAAATATTTTTACAAAAATATTAACCCACGGGGCAACAATGAGGGCCATGGTATTGGCATGCCGAACAGCATAGCTCTTGGGTAGCATATCCGTGTATATCAAAACCAAAAAGGTCATGATAATGGTGGCGTAGGCCACACCTTCGTTGCCAAATAGGCCAATCAATACCCCGGTGGAAAGAGAAGTGGCCAGAGTGTTGCTCAGGTTGGAACCTAAAAGAGTGGTAATAATAAGATTATCTCTGTGCTTAAAAAGGCGGTTAACCAAGCGCGCCCTTGGGTTTTTGCCGTTTTTTTCCTGGTCGGTGATGAATGCTTGCGAGGCTCCTGTCAGGGCCGTTTCTGAGCCGGAGAAAAAGGCGGATAAAAACAGTAAAAACAAAACGGCGATGGCAGATATTATCATTGGTGTTCCTGTGCTAGAAAGTTGTTGATGGCATTTATAACCCTGTCAACGGTGATATCTACTTGTTCTTCTTTGGTTTCAACAATGATATCGGCCTCAGAGTAATAGGGGTATTCTTCGTTTATGTAGGTTTCAAGCTTGTTCTTGAGCTCGGTGTCATTACCTTTCAAGAAAGGTCGATGCTGACGTCCCGCCGTGCGGTGGTATAAAACATCCAAATCAGCCTTCAACCAGATGGTGATGGCATTTTTGCGCGCATATTCTCTGGTTTGCGGCGCCACAAAAGAGCCGCCGCCGGAGGCTAATACACAGGGGGCTCCTTGCAGAAGCCGTTTCATCACTCTGGCCTCACCGGCACGATATTCCTCAAGCCCAAAGCATTTTAAGATATCTATCAAAGACAATCCGGCGGCTTTTTCAACCTCCCTGTCGCCGTCTACAAACGGAAGATTTAGTTTCTTGGAGAGGCGTTTTCCAACGCTGGTCTTGCCACTGCCCATTAATCCGACCAGAAGAATAATTTTATCATTTATTGTGGTCATTCTTTTGTAATTTTAATTTATCTTTCAAACTTATTGTGTTAACTATATAAATAATACTATCGTTTAGCAACATAATTTTATGAGGAATATCATGTTGAGACAGAAAAAAAATTCAAATTGGGTCTATTATCTTATCGGCGCTTTGCTCTTGGCGGCTATCGTGTTTGTCGCAGTTCATGAAGTGCCGGCGCCCGTTGAGCATGTTGAAGAGGAAATTTCTCTTAGCACAAAATAATTCTTGGTTTGAAAATGGCGGATTGTATCGAAGATTTTTTGGATATGATGGCGGCAGAGGTTGGAGCCTCTCAAAACACGCTTGATGCTTATCGGCGCGATTTGGAGCAGTTTGTGGAAATCTGCAATAAGCCGTTTGGGCAAATTAACCAAGATGATATCTCTTCTTATCTTTCGTATTTGGGTAAAAAAGGGTATGCCACCAAGTCTGTGGCCAGAAAAATTTCTGCCCTGCGCGATATGTTTAAATTTTTGTTTTCTGAAAAACAAATTACATCTAATCCGCTGATGAACATATCCGCGCCAAAGCCTGAAAAACCGCTGCCCAAGTTTTTGACCAAGGCTGAAGTAAAAAATCTTTTGGCCGTGGCGCATGAAAAAAATGATTTCCGGTCCAAACGCCTGGCGGTTATGCTGGAGCTGATGTATGCCTGCGGGTTGCGTGTTTCAGAGCTGGTTTCTTTGCCTGAAAATTGTATCAATTTTGATAAACGGCAGATATTGGTGCGCGGAAAAGGCAACAAAGAAAGGCTGATTCCGGTTGCCGCCTCAACACTTAAAGCTCTGGGGGAGTATTTTACTTTTCGGGATGAATTTGTCCGCGGGGGCAGAAAATCTATCTGGTTATTTCCATCTTTGCGTTCAAAACTCGGGCATATGACTCGAGACGGATTTTTTAAGGATTTAAAGGAACTTGCGGTCAGAGCCGGGGTTAGCCCAAACAAAATTTCTCCGCACGTTTTGCGCCACTCTTTTGCCACTCACCTGTTGCAAAATCAGGCGGATTTGAGAACCGTGCAGAAAATGCTCGGGCATGAAAACATCTCTACAACCGAGATTTACACCCATATCATGTCAGAAGATTTGCTAAGGGTTGTGGCGGGCAATCATCCCCTATCCCGGAAAAACTCGTCTGGCGGTTTTCTATAGCGATTTTAGAGGGAACGCCAAAATGCTCACGTACGTTTGATGTACGCTCCGCTTTTGTCGCCGCACTAAAATCACTCTATAAATTCCACCAGCTGAGTTTTTCTTGTGGGTTGATGTCTGGTATAAAAACAAAAAAGAGTCCCTTTTTAGGACTCTTTTTTTGGGTTCGGTCGGTGTCGGGGCTACATTGCCTTCTTCACGGCCTCGATGATGTTGTCGAGGACCTCGGCAACAGTCGTTTCATCTGTAATCCACGAGAGATAGCGGCCTTCGCGACAGTAGTCAACTCGGTTGTCAGGGCCGAAGAAGCTGTCGACTTTTCGATGGATGGCGACAATCGGTCCGTTCCAGTCTCCAGGAATTTCCGTGTCTGAAAGCTCCATGACCTTCTTCTGTTCGATTTCCGCGGGCGAGGTGCCGGTGAGCTTGGCGTATTTCTCTTTGAGAAGCTCGCGCAGGCGGTCCTCATTGAGGCCTTTGCTTTCCGGATGCTTCAGAATGCCGGCGTAGTAGAGATCCAGCTGGCAGATGGTTACCTCGGGGGCAATGTCTTCCAGCATCGGGGCCGAAGAGATCTTTTCTATCCTCGTCCATGCCGCTTGGAAGGGCTCTTGGTAGCGCTTGGCAACTTTCTCTGCTGTCATCTTCATTGCTTCATTTCTGAGAATGAGAGGCACACCGGATTTCTTAATTCCTTCCAACAAGAAGGTAGCAAATTGCCCGGGTTTGGAAAAAGACGTTTTCATAATTGTAAGGGTTTTATTTGTTAGACATAAGGGTTTCTTAATTATAGCTGTGTTTATTGTAGCTATAACAGATTTAGAGAAAAATGCAAGTTTTTTGTCAAAAAAAGTTACAGGTGGTCGCTTAGCGCTAAAAATTGTTGCGGTGAAAGCTCCTCTGGGCGCGATGTCAGTGCTATGTCTTTCGCCTCACAAGCGGCCTCAAGCCCATGTAAGGATTTAAGGCTCTGGCGAATCATCTTACGCCGTTGACTAAAGGCTTGTGCGGTTAATTTTTCAAGCTTATTAATTTGCTCTTGCGACAAAGTTTTTTCTTGCGGCTGAAAAAGCAGAACACTTGACCAAACCTTTGGGGCGGGAACAAAACACTCCGGGCTTAGGTCAAACAATCTGGTTATGCGGCATTGTAGTTGTGCCAAAATCGATATGCGGCCGTAGTCTTTGCATCTTGTTGGTGCTAAAATGCGGTCGGCAACCTCCTTTTGAAACATCAAGGTTAGGCTTTTATAATCTTTTATCTTCTCTAGCCATTTTACCAACAAGGGCACCGAGATATTATAGGGGAGGTTAGAAACAATATGAACATCCTCTCTACTTTCTTTGGCAAAGTCATATTGCAAGGCATCGCCGTTTTTGATTTGCATTATATTGCCGGTTTTGGACTTTAGCTCTTCCATAATACTGATGCAGCGGGGGTCCATCTCTATCACTGTCAGCTTTTTCGGCTCCGCTTTTAGCACTGCTCTGGTTAATCCGCCGGGGCCGGGGCCAACCTCAAAAACCGAGGCCCCCTTAAAATTTTCCAATCCCTGATTGCTTAAAGATAAGCGGATGATTTTGTCGGTAATGTCTTGGTTGAGCAAAAAATTTTGCCCCAAAGCTTTTTCGGCCATCAACCGATGCGCCTCAACCGTGGTCTTAAGCGAGGGCAGAGAATCGATAATTGCTCTTAAATCCGCCATCTTAACTCCTGATTTCTATAACTGCTTTTTGGCGTAAATCCTGCAGAAGCTTCTTCGATAAAAGCTCCATTTTCTGATTTTCCAGAATAGTTTGAATTTGTTTCTCGCTCGGAATCTCAGGCTTGTCTTTTTGGGGGTCAAAGACTCTTTCCAGGCGCAAAATATAATACCCGTCACCCAGCAAAATGGGGTCGCTGATCTCGCCTTCTTTCATCCTTCTCAAGTTTGTCTCCAAAACAGAGGCTAATTTGCCGGTGTTGACCCAGCCCAAATTGCCGCCGTTTGCCGCACTCGGACTTTCTGAAAACTGCAAGGCATATAGCTCAAAACGGTTGTCATTGCGCAGGTTTTCAACCAATTGGCCAATATTTTGCGCATGCTCTTTTTTGATGAATATCTCTGAAACCATGAATTTTTCGGTGTTTAGGTCTTTTTTGGCCTCATTCATCATGGCATTAATTTCTTTTTGAGTCGGTGTGCCCTCAGCGTAGTATTTTTGACGAATGACTCTTAGCCATGCCAAATCTGATCTCATCTGCTCTTGCATGGTTTGAAGGCTGACATTAGAGGCTTTTAGGATATTAGCCAGTTGTCCGCTCGGGATATTGTTTGTTTTTTCAAATTGTTTCATCTGGGCGGCAACTTCTTCATCCGTGATTTTGATTCCGACCCTGGCGGCTTCTTGCAACTTTAGTTTTTCATCTACCGCATTGTTTAGCACTCTTTGCATAATCATTCCCCGAGTTTGGGCATTAACAGGGATTTTGGTGCTCATGACAAAGGCATTAACTCTGTTCTCCAAATCTTCATTAGAGATAATCTCTCCGTTGACAAGGGCAACAATTTTCAAATCTGCCGCCTGGGCTCCAAAGTTCAAGAAAACCAACATTGCTAAACTCAGCAGAAGTTTTTTCATATCTTTTCCTTTCTGTTTTATTTGGTGCCGACACCGCCCAATGTTTTGAGGAAGAAGGTGGCGCCAAAAGTGAAGTCTCCTTCATAATTTGGATCATTAGAATTGTCTTTTTCTACGTTAAAGATAACTTTGGTGCACTCATCTTCATAGCTTAAGAAAGCACCCATCTCAAGAGAGCCACTGTTTTGCGCCATGTTTTGGCGGTTGTACAAGCTGATGGACCAGTTCTTGGTTAGCATTGCTCGCAGAGAGGTGTAAAGCTCTTTTCTTTCGGCATTCCTGATGGAAGATGTTTCATTTGCCTGGAAGTAAATATAAGATACATACATTCGCAAAATTTTGGGGCCAAAACTTGAGGCTAACTCACTGTATGTGACCGAATAGTCATCTTTATCCAGTTTGAATCGGTA
Organism: uncultured Alphaproteobacteria bacterium; assembly: GCA_944392205.1. GTDB lineage: Bacteria > Pseudomonadota > Alphaproteobacteria > RF32 > CAG-239 > CAZU01. The sequence goes on from CALXVV010000002.1 coordinate 138,150, forward strand.
GTTGAAATCTAAATATTCGTTCGGGGAGGCATAAATACGGCCGACATAGTCTGTGAAGGAACCACTTTGGCCATCGGCGTCTGCGAAACTTTCATTCTTGCTGAACTCATAACTTTGGGCCAAAAGGGCTGATGTGCGGCCTAAAATATTGCCATAAGAACTCCAGTTGACACCGTAGCTGATGCGGCTGCCGGTATCATTGCGGTCATAGCCTGAGTAACGGTCAAGATTTAAGATGTTGGTATCGTTTAATTCCACATCTTGGCTATCTTCATTGGGAATTTTATCTGCCTCATTGCTTTGGTTGGGAGCTATTGCTGCAACAATTATCGGTTCAATAATCTGTCTGGAATCTTCAGTTGCTCTGATGAATGGCAGTCTCCACTCCAAACCAACCTGCGGAAATATTCTTGCTACCGTTCCGTCGTAAATTTCATTCTCAGAATTAAGGTAGTTGTCAACATAATATAAATCTGATTTTAAGGAGGCAACTAACTTATATTTCTCACCATATGGGCTGGTGTAGGGCAGGTTCCAAGAATTAATCATGGTGGCGCGTTGGCTGGAATTGTCGTCTTCGTGATAAACAGAGGCCATGCTGAAACTGTTTTTGTTATAGGCTCCATAGCGGTTGGGGTCGCTGATATTTTCATAGCTGAATGTTGGTAACACCATTGGGCGATTGGCATAGCGCAAATCATAACTCAAAATCTTATAATAATATGCCTCAAGAGCTGCATAGTTGCGGTTGTCAAACCCTTGCAAGCTGGCGCGGCTGGTGAGCCAAGTATCATCTTTTTTAGGCAAAGATAAATCTTTTAGATAGGCGTTATCGGAGGCATAGTTGATGTCGGTGTCGGCAACCCAATAATCATTCACCTCATAGCGGCCATAGGCAAATAAGTTGCCGCGATCTTTGGAGGTGTCGGGGTCTCTTAAGAAGCTTCCGCTGGCGGAAACATGACCACGGGTAAAATATTTGTTGTAGGCGCCGCTGTAGACAAGGCCCTTGTCACTACTTATAATAGGATTAAACAAAATGTCTTCCTGGTCTGAAATGCTCCAAAAATACTGTCCCTGAAAAGCTCCCCCCAAATATTTATTGCTCATGATTCTCGGGAACAAGAAGCCGGAACGTCTTTTGACCGTGGGGTCCGGATGGGATAAAAACGGCGTGTAAAATACCGGGACACCTTTTACTTCAACAAAAGCATTTTGGTAGTGAACATCTTTGGTTTCGGCATTGTGCTCAACTTTGCGAGCTTTAATTTGCCATAAGGGGTCTTCCTCGCGGCAGGCATCACAAGGAGAATAGACCGCATTGGTCATTATCTTTTTGTCTTTGTCTCCACGGCGGAAAGTGCTGGCAGCAACTCTGGTCTTGTCAGCCATGATCATCTTGATGTTTTTCATCTCTCCTTTGGTCATGCGATCTGTTAATTCCGCATAGTCAGAGAAAACAACATTGCCGGTGTCTTCCAAAATAACCACATCGCCAACCGCTGTTACGGTATCTTCTTTTTGGTTATAAATAATCTTGTCTGCTTTAACCGTATAGTTGTCACGGATAATTTCAACATTGCCGGTGGCTGTGATGAGGCTTAGTTCTTGATTGTTCTCAACTTCATCGGCACTAAAGTAAATTTCAGGGTTTTCTTTGTCTGTTGGTGGTTTGGGCGTGAATACATCCGTGATGTTTACCGCCGGAGAAATCTTTGGCTTTTTTACGCCGGTTGTTTTATCTATGGCACTTTGGGTATCTGGGGTAACAATACTATCAGCCTTGGCTCGCGAGGCAAACAGCACCATCAACAACGATATAAAACCAAAAAACGGGAGGTGCTTAGTCATTTGCGGCTCCCGAAAACTTCTTTTGGCGTTGGAATAAAAAGGGTTTGTAGCAAAACAGCAAATACAAACAAAAAACAAAAGGCAAGAGCAAATTCAGATACAAAACAATCAGCCACCAGAGGTGTCTAACCGCAAGGTTGCCGATGGCCAAATCTAAGGCTTGAATAATGACCATGGCGCCAACCGAGATTGAAACAATTTTTAGCTGTCCGCGGCGATTGAAATTACCAATCAGCAACCCGGTGCAGGCAATTAGGCCGTAAATAACATTGAGCAAGGGGGTGGTGAAACGCTTGTTGCCTTCTACAATCCAACGGCGAACTTCTTTAGGCTCCAGGTCTGGATTAGTGGCGGCCGAAAATAATTCTCCTAAGGTTTTCTCTCTTACGCCGGCTTCTTTTCTGGCTTTGGTTTCTTTGGCACCAAAATCTACCGAATAACGGTCAAAAATGATGGAACTGAATTGGTTGTTTTGTTTGTTTATTTCTTGGCGGCTGCCGTTAACCAAGATAATTCGCGGCCCTTTGGGGGTTTGAACTATCCGCCCGCGTTCGGCAGAAACTGTAGATTTGGTCTTGGGGTTTCTTTCGTCATTAATCAAAATACCGCTTACGGAGCCATCAGGCTCGTGAGTGGTAATGAAAACGGTCAGGTTGTCTTGCAGGGTGGTAAATTCACCTTCTCTGAACATGAGGTGCGAAACATCATTCTTTACTTGCCACTGAAGGTCATTAAAGCGATTTTCTGCCATCGGAATACCAAAGTTCATAATCCACATATTTAACAGCGCCAAGATAAGCCCCATAAAGATGGCTGGTTTGGCGTTTTCCCACGGGCTGATGCCGGCTGCCTTCATGACGACCAACTCTCTATCTGAGAGCATGCGGTTATATACAAACAAAACTGCCGCAAACAATGATATTGGGGATAAAATTGTGAATATTCTTGGCATGAGCAGGGATGTCATCTCGGCAAAAAGTCCAACCGAGATGCCTTTGTTGGTTATTAAATCCACAAATCTCAATGATTGTGTCAGCCAGATGATTGACATCAAAGAGAAGGAAACCAGCAGAAAACCTACTAAAATTTGCTTTATTATATAAAGGTTCAGTTTTTTCATGATGCCGATTATAATCAAATTATCGGATTTAGAAACAAATTTTTTCATATATTACATAAAATATGTAAATTTTTTATATACATTCCGCTTTTTGGCAAAAATTGGGGGCCGCTTAAATAAGTTCTTGAATGGTGAAAATTTTGCCGATAAGATATTCCCATAACAATAAACATAAAGGAGATTTTAATGGACGCAGGTTCTTTGGGCTCTACTGTTGCTGCCAAATGGCGCAAAAAGAGAGGCTCTTTAATTATGGCTTTGCACGAAATCCAGGGTGTTAAAGGGTTCGTGCCATGGGAAGATGCTGTTGATTTGGCCGAAGGCATGGGAGTGCCGCTGGCCAGAATTTATGAGGTTTTGACTTTTTATAACTTCTTTAAGCTGGATGCTCCCGGCAAGGCCGTGATCTCCGTTTGTACGGGAACGGCTTGCTACCTCAAAGGAAATGACAAAGTTTTAGAAGAGTTTAAAAAAGAGCTCGGAATCGGCGAAGGCGAAAGTACGGCCGATAAAATGTTTCATCTACAGAGTGTGCGTTGTGTCGGTTGTTGCGGATTGGCTCCGGTTTGTGTCGTCAACGGCAAAACTTATGGCCGTGTCTCTCCCAATGATGTGCGCAACATCTTGGATGAATGGCGTAAAAAACTTAGCGAGGAAGAGGAGTAAGCACTATGGCCGAAATGGATTTGGATAAGAGATTTGATATTCATGAAATCGCTAAGAACAAAAATGCCGAACTCGAGAGATTTCGTTGCAGCGTCTATTGCTGTCACTCCACGGGGTGTAAGTCTTCCGGCAGTGATGATATTATAGATTTGCTTAAAACCGCCGTGGTAGAACACGGGCTTGAGGACCAGGTCAGAATTGTGGCCACGGGGTGTATGGGACTTTGCGCTCAGGGGCCGCTTATCAGAGTTGAAATTAAGGGGCAGAAAGATGTCCTCTATAAACGAATCGAGCCATTGATTGCGCGCTTGATTGTGACGGAGCATATTGTTCCGGCCTTGAAGCTTCCACAGGGGCAGGATTTTGAGGTGCCGCCTTTCTTGCAAGAACATATCCTTTCTTTGGAGCTACCCTTCTTTACCAAGCAGGAAAAAGTGGTGCTCAAAGATGCCGGACATATGGATCCCGAAGATATTCAGGAATATATTGCCCGCGGCGGCTATTTGGCTCTTGAAAAAGTTTTGAAAAATATGACGCCGGCCGAGGTGATTGATGAAATCAAACGCTCCGGTTTGCGCGGCCGCGGTGGTGGCGGATTCTCTACCGGTATGAAGTGGGAGTTTGCCTCCAAAGTACCTACGGTGGATGAAAAATTTATTATCTGCAACGGCGATGAAGGCGACCCGGGTGCCTATATGGACCGCTCTATTTTAGAGGGTGATCCGCATTCGGTGATTGAAGGTATGATGATTGCCGCTTATGCCATCGGTGCCACACAGGGTTGGTTCTATGTCAGAGCCGAATATCCCTTGGCAGTGGAGCGTTTGGATAAGGCCATCAAGGCTTGTAAAAAGAATCGCCTGCTCGGTAACAATATTATGGGAACGGATTTCTCCTTTAATATTGAAGTTCGCCTCGGTGCCGGTGCTTTTGTTTGCGGTGAGGAAACCGCTCTTATCCACTCCATTGAGGGCAAGAGAGGAACGCCAAGGCCTCGTCCGCCTTACCCGACTAATAAAGGTTTGTGGGATAAGCCTTCCTGCGTTAATAACGTGGAGACCTTGGGCAATGTGCCTAAGATTATTTTGAAAGGTGCGGATTGGTTCTCCTCTTTTGGAACCGAGACATCTAAGGGAACAAAGGTTTTTGCTCTGACCGGGCAAGTTGAACACTCCGGTTTGATTGAAGTGCCGATGGGAACAACCATCAACGAGATTGTTAATGAAATCGGCGGCGGTGTGCCAAACGGCAAAAAACTTAAGGCCGTGCAAACCGGCGGCCCTTCCGGCGGCGTAATCCCTGCAGAAAAAATGGATTTGCCGGTTTGTTATGAAGAGCTCAAAAAAATCGGCTCCATCATGGGATCCGGTGGTATGATTGTAATGGATGATTCATCTAATATGGTCAATATTGCCAATTTCTACCTTGATTTTACGGTTGATGAATCTTGCGGAAAGTGTGCTCCTTGCCGTATCGGCGGAAAACAAATGTTGTTGCTGCTTGAGAAAATCAACAAAGGTAAGGGTACAAAGCAAGACTTGGCAGATCTAAAACGAATCGCTACCGCTATGCAAAAGGCTTCTCTTTGCGGGTTGGGGCAAACAGCGCCGAACCCGGTACTCTCTACTCTTAGATTCTTTGAGAATGAGTATCTGGAAAAACTTGTTGATGCTAAACCTGCTGCCGCGGAGGAGAAATAGTCATGGTAAAGTTAAAGATTGATAATTTTGATGTTGAAGTGCCGGCAGGAACCTCTATCTTGGAGGCAGCACGTCAGGCGCATATTGATATTCCAACCTTGTGCAAACATCCGGATGTTGACCCTTCGGCCGGTTGCGGTATTTGTATCGTGAAAGTGGGCGGACGGATTATGCGCTCTTGTTGCACGCCGGTGGCAGAAGGAATGGAAGTCATTACCGGCGATGCCGAGATTGTTGACGTGCGTCGCACGGTATTGGAGCTGATTTTGAGCAACCATCCCAACGAGTGTCTGACTTGTATTCGCTCCGGGCATTGCGAGCTCCAGGATATGGCCAATACTTTCGGAATTGCGCATTCCAATCTTCCAAGCCTAAACAAAAAATATGAAAAAGATGACTCAACCAAGGCAATTGTTTTGGATCCGTCTAAATGCATTATCTGCGGGCGTTGTGTCGAGGTTTGTCAAAACCAGCAAAATGTTTGGGCTTTAAGTTACTTAAACAGAGGATTGGCAACCAGAATTACTGCAGCAGGCGGTATTCCCTTGGCTGAAAGTCCGTGTATCAAGTGCGGTCAATGTTCGGCTCACTGTCCGACAGGTGCCATTGTTGAGTATGATGAAACTCAAAAAGTTTGGGAAATGTTGCGTGACCCCGAGATTGTCACCATCGTGCAAATTGCTCCGGCCGTGCGTGTGGCTATCGGTGAGGAGTTTGGCTATGATTTTGGTGAGAACTTGACCGGAAAAACCTATGCTGCTTTGCGTAGACTTGGGTTTAACAAGGTGTTTGATACTAACTTCGGTGCAGATTTGACAATCATTGAAGAAGCCAATGAGTTTGTTCATCGCTTTACGGAAAATCCGCAAAGTTTGCCGATGTTTACTTCTTGTTGTCCGGCATGGGTTGATATGTTGGAAAAATATCATCATGATATGATTGATCATTTTTCTACCTGCAAATCTCCGCAATCTATGGTGGGAGCTTTGGCTAAGACTTATTATGCTGAAAAAATGGCGATTAATCCTGCCAAAATCAGGGTTATCTCGATTATGCCCTGCACGGCTAAAAAATGGGAGATTACCCGCAGCAAGGACATGAGTAGCTCCGGATTCCAAGATGTGGATGTGTCTTTGACGACCAGAGAGCTGTGCCGCATGATTAAACAAGCCGGTATTGATTTCCGCAGCCTGCCGGAAGAAGAGGCCGACAGCCCGCTTGGTGAGTATTCCGGTGCCGGAACCATCTTCGGCGTGACCGGTGGTGTTATGACCGCAGCCTTGCGTACGGCCTATTTCTATATTACCGGTGAAGAACTCGGTGATGTAAACTTTAAGGCTCTTGAAGGGCTTGATGGTGTGAAAGAGGCCGAGGTCGACATCAAGGGAACCAAAGTGAAGATTGCCGTGGCTCATGGTTGTGGAAATATCGAAATTATCTTGGATAGGATTAGAGAGGCCAAGGCCAATGGCGAGGAAATGCCTTATCATTTTGTTGAGGTTATGGCTTGCCGCGGCGGTTGTATATCAGGTGGCGGACAGCCCAGAGTTATGATGCCCGGACAGCCAAAACCGCGCGGTATTACCGATGATATTCGTAAAAAACGCGCCAAGGGGTTGATGAATGAGGATTTGAAAGCAAAGAATCGGCTTTCTCATCATAATGAATCAATCAAAACTTTGTATAAAGAATATTTGGGTGAGGCCGGTTCTCACAGAGCTCATGAGTTGTTGCATACTCATTATGTGGCTCGGGATAAGTATAACAAAAAGTAGTAAAAACTCGGCTGGAGGTTTTCTTGCCCGATAATAAAAAAACGCAGATTGATAATCTGCGTTTTTTTACTTCATATTGTCTGGAATTATAAATGCCCGGTAGATAGCAAGTTGTGGTATTTATAAACCGAGCCGTTTTCAACGTCCCAGCTGAAATCTTTTTTCATGGCATTTTTCTTCATGGCGTTAATCAGATTAGGAGTGTCATAAAACGTTGACAAGGCCTTGTCTAAAGTTTCTGTGTAAGCATTCTCGTTCGTCTTTAGCCGTTGGGCGGTAAGATTATTACCATAAACTTTGCGATTGTTGCAGAAGAAAGCCTCTGTTCTGAAGCCGTCAACTCCATCTTCTATTGTGTCTACCAATCCTCCGGTTGACATTGCCACCGGCAGCGCTCCTTTGGCCATGGCCTCCATTTGGGTGAGGCCGCAAGGCTCAAATCTGCACGGCATCATGTAGAAATCTGAGGCCAGCTGAATGGCATAGGCAAACTCATCTTTATAGCCATGAAAGACAAAAATCCTGCGGGCAATTTGCGGGTTAATTTCAGCGACTTTATCTTTCAGCTTAGTCAACATCTCAAAGTAGTTAATATCGCCGGCACCACCCAAGATAAAGACTGGATATTCTACACTGCTGTCTTTGTATTTTTTGGAAAGATTTAAGATTGCTTGGGCGGCTATGTCGTATCCTTTCTGCTCTACTAAGCGACTGGTGGCGCAAACAATCGGTGTCTTTGAAATATCTTTGATGACCTTTGAGAGATCCTCAAACTTATAGATATCAACCAAGGGAATCACTTTCTGCTTATAGTCTTTATCTGTGGCGATTTTTGAAATAAGCTTGATGAATTCTTCCTTATTATGCAACTTTCCTTCCAGATGATTTTCATCAAAAGTCTTAAAATCCGTATCACCAAAATATTTGTTAACGGCAGTAATCTTTTCTTGGTTGGGTGATATTAATTTCTTTTCATAACCGTTTACAATACCAAAGAAGTCGCGGTGGTCTTTGCGAATTTTTAAGATATCACGAAAGTCAAATCCAAAACCCAGTTCCTTTGAAACTTCTTCAAGATAGTTTTTTGAAACAGTTACAACTTTGTCTGCCAGGTGAAAATTGCAAGAGGCCTGATTGTAGCAATCATGCACAATCAGCGTATTGGTGGCTCGGGGGTTGCTGTTTTTGATGGCTTTGGCATTTTTGAACACAACTGCGGCTCTGTCCTCATATAGGGAGTTCAATATTTTTGCCGTGTTCTCGTAATCCCAACCTTGATAACCTAAATGGTGAGCAATATGCACAACCGGAAGAGCCTTTATCTTCTCGGCAAGGGTGGCATCCATGGTCTTGTTTTCTACCTGTGCGGTGGTGAAGTATTTAAATAAGCCGGAGAGCGCACCGCTGTGCCAGTCGTTGGCGATAATGACGTTCGGGCATTCAATCTCCGTAATCTTTTCCGCACAGATGTTTTTGATGAGAACATAAACAGATTTTGAGAAAAAGGCAAAACGCTCAACCTCGTTGATGCCGTATTTGTTTTTGATATAGCATCCGTCTTGAGCGGGAGGATTGTCTTTGTGGGGGTCTATGTTAAAAAATCTGTCGTTAGAGAGGAATATGTAGTCGCAGTTGCCAAAGTGGCCGGTGTAAACATCTACTTTGTATTTGGTGAGTGTATTCTTTTCACTCATGAAGGGGACATCAATGGTCCTTATTTTTGTCAGCTCAATTTCTTTATGCTCTGCCCCAATGTATTTGTTGCCAATTAGCTCCGTTTTTTTCTTACCTGTATTGCCGATATAGATCGGAGTTACAACGGTTAGGTTTTCACCCTGAGGGCCAAAGCATTTATTGAAAGCCTCGGGTAGTTCGGTGGCGATAACGCCAAGACCACCCCATTTCATGAACGTGGCGGTTTCGGCTGAAACCATCCAGCCCCTGATCTTGTCTATTTGCGGCCAGCTGGTGTTGGCTAAACATTGTGTCTTGGAGAGATTTTGAATTTCTTGAAAGTACGGGTTGGTGGTAACCGCGTAAGTAACAGTAAACTTTCTTTTGTTAAAACCTTTGGGTAATAGTCTTGATGTGGTTAAATCCGAGTTCAATTTGTGGGGTTTCATCTCATATCTTTCAAGAATCCAGAAAAATAATTCAATCTCAGGTTTCAATAGAAACAACTTATAAAAGTATTAAAAGACTATCGCTCTTGACTTGTCAAGCATTAGTCACTAAATTCCTTATATATATACACACAAGTCCTAATTTTTTAAAGAGAAAAAACATGAGTAAGAACAAAAAAAGACACCCTGAAACACAAAATGATGATTTGGCAAAAGACCTCGATGAGGCCTTGGCTAATGAAACGGAAACAGACGAATCCGCAGCAGAGGCTGAGGCTGAGGTCGATGATGCCGCCGATGATACTGATTTGGAACTTTTAAAAGCTGAAAATGCTAAGCTACGAGAAGATTATTTGCGTGCTTTTGCCGAGGCGGAAAATACCAAAAAACGCTGTGCGCAGGAAATTGAAAAAAATAATAAATACGCCATCTCTTCTTTTGCTAAGAGCTTGCTCTCAGTAGCAGATAATTTGCACCGCGCTATTGATGCTGTGAATAATAATGAAGGTAATGATAACTGCGAGGCTTTGAAAAAAGGTGTGGAGCTTACAGAGGCCGAGTTGATGAAAGTGTTTGAAAAATTCGGCATTACCAAAATGGATATTATGGGTAAGGTTTTTGATCCTAATTTCCACCGGGTTATTCAAGAGGTTGAGGATAAATCTAAGCCGGCCGGAACCGTTATCGCCGAACTGCAGACCGGATATATGCTCAACGGCCGTCTGCTCAGAGAGGCTATGGTGGTGGTTACAAAATAAAATTTTGAGGATTTGTAAAAAAAAGCCCTGTATCAACGGGGCTTTTTTGTTGCCAGAAAAAAGAAAATGACATATCCTAGCAGGCAGGTTTAATCAGTATTAAAGAAGATGAAAAATGCGTCATACAAATCGTGCTAATGATGCTCTGCGAGAGATAGAGCTTGTTCCCGGATATAACCCTTATGCCGAGGGATCTTGTTTGGTGAAATACGGCAACACCCATGTTATCTGTACCGCCAGTGTGGAAGAAAAAGTGCCCGCTTGGCTTAAGGGGCAAAACAAGGGTTGGGTTACGGCTGAATATGCTATGCTGCCCCGCTCCGCCCAAGTGAGAGTGCAAAGAGAGTGTAAAAAGCCTTCCGGCCGCACTCAGGAAATTCAACGCCTTATCGGCCGATCTCTCCGCTCCGTGGTGGATTTGGAAAAGATGAAAGATATCTCCATTTGTATTGACTGCGATGTTATTTTGGCAGACGGTGGCACCAGAGTAGCATCTATTACCGGTGGGTTTGTTGCGCTCTACCAGGCAATGGAAAAGTTGGTGGCCTTGAAAAAACTTAAAGCTAACCCTATCAGAGAATTTGTGGCGGCGGTTTCTTGCGATATTTATGACGGAGAGGCCGTGCTGGATGTGGACTATGAAGAAGATTCAAACTCGCAGGTGGATATGAATTTTGTGATGACCGAAAGCGGTAAGTTGGTTGAGATTCAGGGTACCGCCGAGGGAGCCCCGTTTGATGAGGAACAATTTAACCAAATGCTGGCTTTGGGCAAAAAAGGAATCCGCGAACTGATTGCTAAACAGAAAAAAGCTTTAGGAGTGGCCCATGATTAAAAAATTGGTTTTGGCTTCTCATAATCAAGGCAAAATTGATGAACTTTCACAAATGTTGGCGCCTTTTGGGGTGGAGATTGTTTCGGCAAGAGATTTAAGCTTGCCCGATGTCGAGGAAACGGGAACAACTTTTGCCGAGAATGCCACTCTTAAAGCCGATGCTTTGAGCAAGGCTTCCGGCTTGCCGTGTCTGGCAGATGATTCCGGGCTTTGTGTTGATGCTTTGGGAGGGCGTCCGGGTGTTTATTCTGCTCGCTATGCACCGGATACACCTTCTAGAATTTCTAAACTTTTGGGCGAGTTGGCTTTGGTGCCTTCTTCAAGCCGAAACGCACATTTTGCTTGTGTGTTGGCGCTAAAAGTGCCGGGAAAAGAGGTGAAACTTTTTGAGGGAAAAGTAGAGGGCAAAATCATTTCCGAGTGCCGCGGTGACCAAGGTTTTGGCTATGATCCGATTTTTGTGCCGAATGGTTTTGACAAGACTTTTGCCGAGATGAGCAAGCAAGAAAAGGCTGCGGTTTCTCATCGCGGTCGTGCGCTTGAAAAATTTGTTAAAGAGGTTTTTAAAACTGCTTAAGGTGTTTAACATATCGCTTTCTAACAGTTTTGCCGATGTATTGGCGGCAAGGCTGTTGGATGAGTATGCACAAAATCCTTTGGCGTTGTCTGATGTCTTGATTCTATTACCCAATCGTCGTGCCTGCAAGACTATGGCCGAGACTTTTGTTAAGCTTCGCGGTATGCAGCCGATGTTGCTGCCGCAGATGCTTCCGATTGCCGATGTGGAGGAAGATGATCTGATTTTGAGCGGGCAGGGGGCTGCCGCCGGGGTATTAGAGATTCCGCCGGCCATCTCCCCGATGGAGAGAATGATGCTGTTTATGCGGATTATTCTTTCCAAGCCGCAAGGGTTCGGCACTGAGAGTATTGCCCTCAGTCAGGCATGTTTTTTGGCGCAAGAACTGGGAAGCCTGATTGATACCGTTAATAATGAAAACTTAGATTTTGCCAATTTGCAAAATTTGGTGCCGGAAGAATATGCCGGACACTGGCAGGAGACACTCAAATTTTTGGAAATCATCACTGCTTATTGGCCGCAAATTTTGCAAGAACGCGGTGTGATTGATGCCAGCGAGCGCAAAAACAGATTGATGCTTAAACAAGCGCAGATTTGGGCGGAAACAAAGCCAAACAAACGGATTATTATTGCCGGAACAACCGCAACTTTTCCCTCTATGCGGGAGCTGGTGAAGGTGGTGGCAGAATTGCCGAACGGTGAGATTGTTTTGGCCGGGCTTGATAAGTTTTTGGATGAGGAATCTTGGAACAAGATTGATGAGAGTCATCCGCAGTTTGAGCTTAAAACGCTTTTAGATTTTCTTAAAATCTCAAGGGAGCAAGTGCAAGATTTGGTCTTGTCGCAGAATGAGGAGAGAGAAAAACTACTCTCTGAAATTATGCGGCCGGCGGTTTCAACTGACAAATGGCGTGACCTGACGCCCAAAACAATATCGGCCAAAGCCTGTGAGGGATTACAGCTTATTGATTGTCAGGATATTCGCCAAGAGGCCGTGGCTATTGCTTTGATTATGCGTGAGGTTTTGGAAACACCAGAAAAGACGGCGGCCTTGGTTACGCCGGATAGAAATCTGGCTAGGCGTGTGGCGGCAGAGTTGGAGCGTTGGGGGATCAAAATTGATGATTCTGCCGGGCGGCCGCTGGTTTTGACACCGTGGGGAAGTTTTATGCGTTTGGTGGCAGAGGCCGCTAAACCGGATACTGCAAGAGTGGAAATTTTGAGCTTGTTAAAACATCCTCTATGCGGAATGGGCCAAGAATATTCACTTGTCCGCAAAAAGGCCAGAGCTTTGGAAAAAATTGTTTGGCGCGGGGAACAAGAAGACACAGAGGCAAAGCAAATTATTCTTTCTTTGCAATCCTTGTTAAAGCCCCTTTCTGATTTATATTTGCAGGCAAAAGTTAGTTTGTCCGCTTTGTTGGAAGCGCATATTAAGGTGGCGGAAGCCGTGGCGGCAACAAATCAGAAGGAAGGTAAGGAAAATTTGTGGCGCGGAGATGCCGGGCAGGCAGGCGCGGCTTTGATGGCGCAAGTGATGGAAAAAGCCGATGTCTTGGGGGAGGTGGCTCCGGATCAATACTTGGGCTTGTTTGAGGCTTTGGCTTTGCAAGTGCCGGTGCGCCCAAAGTACGGCACTCACCCCAGGCTGAAAGTTTTGGGGCCGATTGAGGCCAGGTTGCAGCATTTTGATGTGATGATATTGGGTGAGGTTAATGAGGGAATTTGGCCCTCCTCTCCGGCGGCAGACCCATGGATGTCGCGCCCGATGAAAAGAGACTTTGGATTCCCGCAGCCGGAAAAAGCAATCGGTGTCTTGGGGGCTGATTTGGCTCAGTTTATGGGAGCAAAACAGGTTTACCTAACCAGAGCCGAGAGAGTTGAGGGAACCCCAATGCTCAAGTCTCGTTGGTGGATGCGGCTTGAGACCGTGTTAAAAGCTCTGCAGATAGATATTGAAACTTTGGAAGCAAAAATTTATGAGCAAACGGCAAAAAATTTAGATGAACCTCTGAAGTTTGATAAAATATCTTCCCCTGAACCCAGGCCTCCTCTAACAGCCAGACCAAGAGAGCTTTCTGCCAGCGGAATAGAGATGCTGATGCGAGACCCTTACAGTATTTTTGCCAAGTATATCTTGCGGCTCAAGAAGCTTGAAGATATTGAGCGTGAGCTGACTATGGCTGATTTTGGAAATTTGTTGCACGGAATTTTGGAAGATTTTAATAATCGCTATCCAAATAGTTTTCCTGCCGGCGCCAAAGAGGAGCTTTTGGCTTTGGGGCGCCAAAAGTTTGAACAAGACCCAAAATTGGCAGAGAAAAAGGCTTTTTGGTGGCCAAAGTTTGAAAAAATGATTGAGCATTTGGCTGCCTTGGAGGAAAAATATCGACCGCAAATTGCCAAAGTTTATAATGAAGTCAGAGGTCGGTTTGAGCTTGATTTGCCGGGGGGAAAATTTACCCTAACGGCCAAGGCCGACAGAGTGGACCAGACCAAGGACGGCAAAATCAATATCATTGACTATAAGACCGGAAAAGCACGCAGTGTTAAAGAAGTGACACTCGGTTTTGCTCCGCAACTGCCGCTTGAGGGGATTATTGCACAAAAAGGCGGTTTTGATGGAATCGCCGCCGCAGATGTGGAATCTTTGCGCTATTGGCAGCTCTCGCGCAGGGAAGTGGTTATCTCTGACAAAATTGAGAAGATTTTAGCTGAAACTGAGCAACGTTTGAGAGATTTAATCACGTTGTTTGATTTTGAAACAACGGCCTATATTTGTCAGCCCAATCCCAAAAAAATTCCCGAATATTCGGATTATGAGCATTTGGCCAGAGTTAAAGAATGGTATGTGAACGAGGGTGACGATGACTGATTTGGTGCTTGAAAAACAAAGAAGAATCGATCTTGCCTCGGCACAGCAGAGAAAAGCATCCGACCCCAATCTCTCGGTTTGGGTGGAGGCCTCTGCCGGAACAGGCAAAACCAAAGTGTTGTCTGATAGGGTTTTGCGTCTCCTCTTAAAAGGGGTGGCGCCAGCAAGAATCTTGTGTTTGACCTATACAAAAGCGGCTGCGGTGGAAATGAACAATCGTATTGCCGAGCGGTTGAGTAAGTGGGCGGTGATTGATGATGACAAGCTCATATCTCAGCTCCAGCAGCTTTTGGGCCAGCAAACTTTGGATGACAAAGTTATGGCCCAGGCCAGAAGATTGTTTGCGGTTTTGCTTGATACCCCGGGTGGAATGAAAATTCAGACCATTCATAGTTTTTGCCAAGAAATATTAAAGAGATTTCCTTTGGAAGCAAAAATATCTCCTTATTTTGAGGTGATGGATGATCGTACTGCAGATGAGGCTTTGGAAAACATCAAAACTTCGCTCTTGCGCAAAATTGAGCTTGAGCCAAACGGGCGGACAGCTCAGGCATTGGCATACATCACAACAAAAGTGAGCGAATATTCTTTTCCCAAACTTATGAATTCTTTGACCGAGAATCGAAATAAAATTATTCGATTGCTCGCCCAAGGAAGTGATGCCTTGTTGGCTGAGGTTGCCAAAAAACTCAAAGTTTCTTTTGATGAGACACCCGAAAGCGTGGTTGAAGATTTTTTTGCCGCCACTGATGTTTTGGCGGTTAAAAGCCTTATTGAGGCCTTGGCGCAAGGTTCCGCCACTGACAAAGGCAAGGGTGAAGCTTTGAGGAAATCTTTTGAGGCAAAAGATTTTGAGGCTTACCGCTCTATCTTTCTGACAGATAAATTTGAGCCGCGTAAAAGTGTCGGAACCAAGGCGGTGGTGGCCGCTTTTCCCGAGGGGCCTGATTTTGCCCTTAGTGAGGCGTCAAGACTTCTTGAGGCAAACCAGAAACTGGCGGCGGTTAATTTGTTTGCCTCAACCAAGGCGGTTTTGTTTTTGGCAGAAGATTTGCTTAAAGGCTATACGGACTATAAACGCCTGCACTCCAAAGTAGACTATGAAGATTTGATTGTGCAGACCAGAAGTTTGTTAGAGAATCCGCAAGTGGCTCAATGGGTGCTTTATAAATTGGACGGTGGAATCGACAATGTGTTGATTGATGAGGCGCAAGACACATCACCTGACCAATGGGCAATTATCCGTGCCATTACCCAAGAATTTTTCTATGGGGAAGGAGCAAAAAACAAAAACAGCACGGTTTTTGCCGTGGGAGATAGAAAACAATCTATCTATTCTTTTCAGGGAGCTGACCCTGCTGAGTTTGAGAAAATGCGCCGTTATTTTGCTGCCCAAAGTAGTGAAAGCACACCATTTAAAGAAGTTAATCTGGATGTTTCTTTCCGCTCAACTGCGGCCATTTTGGACACAGTTAATCGTGTTTTTGAAGATGAGGCCGCCAAGACCGGCGTGGTGTCGGCAGAGGAGAAAGTTTGGCATGTGCCTTCCAGAATAGGCGAGGCCGGTAAGATGGAGCTTTGGCCCTTGGTGGAGGCTGAAAAAGGCGAAAATCCTGATGTATGGTTGCCGCCGGTGGAGAGAATCGTGGCGGAATCCACCAGTTCTCGTCTGGCAAAAATGATTGCCGAGAATATCTATAAAAAAGTGCAAAGCAAAGAACTGCTGGTTTCTAAAAATCGGCCCGTGCGTTATCGCGATTTTATGGTTTTGGTTCAGCGCCGCAACAGTTTTGTTGAGGAATTGGTCAGAGCCTGTAAAAATATCGGAGTTAATGTGGCCGGCGCAGACAAAATTCGGCTCTTGGAGCAGATTGCCGTGCAGGATTTGCTCTCGTTGGCGAAATTTGTGTTGCTGCCAGAGGATGATTTGACTCTGGCCGAGGTGCTGAAATCTCCCTTGTTCGGCCTCACGGATGATGACCTCTTTGACCTGTGTTATAATCGGAAATCTTTAACTCTATGGCAGCGTTTGCAGGGGAATCCAAAATACCAGCAAACGGCTCTTGTTTTGCAGCAGCTTTTGAATATGGCAGACCAAGTGCGGCCGTTTGAATTTTACAGCCATGTCCTGACCACACTCAAAGGGCGGCAAAAGTTTGTGGCAAGGCTTGGAAATGAGGCCGAAGACGGTTTGGATGAGTTTGTGAACCTGGCGCTTTCTTTTGAGCAGGAACATATTCCGTCTTTGCAATTGTTTGTGCAATGGATGGAAGGTGATGAGGTGGAAATCAAACGTGAGCTTGAGCAAAGCCAGGAAGATGCCGTTAGAATCATGACAGTGCACGGGTCTAAGGGCTTGCAGGCACCGATTGTGATTTTGCCAGATACTGTCAGAGTAAAGCAAATTAGAAATGAGGCGGGCCTCCTCTTTGATGATAACTTATTGCTTTATCCTTTTCAATCCGCCGATTATGAAGATAATTGCCGACAAATTAAGAAAAAAGAGAAGCAACTCTCTTTGGAGGAATATCACCGATTGCTTTATGTGGCCTTGACCAGAGCAGAAGAAAGGTTGTGTATTTGCGGCTATCAAAGAGGCACAAAAGTCAGTGATGAGTCCTGGTATAGCTTATGCAAAAATGCACTTTCTTCAATAGCGGAAAATAAAGATGACGGTTCTCTTTGCTATGAGGTTTGCCAAGAGGCTCCGCTGCCGCCGGCGCCGCAACCCGCTGCCGCTAAGGTCGAAGTCTCACGCTTTGATTGGATAGAAAAGCCTGCTCCTGTTGAGGCTCCGCTTGCTAAACCTCTTACGCCTTCAAAAGAAAACGAGGATGAAGAAGAAATTGCTGATTCTCCTTTGAATGAGGGGCATCCGGAATATTTCAGGCGCGGTCTTATCATTCATAAATTGATGCAGTTTTTGCCGGAAGTTGAGCTTCAAAACAGAGAAAAGGCTACCATGGAATATCTGCAAAAGTTTGGGTCAGATTTGGCAGCCTCGGAGCAGCAAAGAATCTGCAAAGAGGTGCTTGCTTTGGTGGAAAATCCTGACTTTGCTCCGCTCTTTGGTGAAAATTCTAAGGCCGAGGTGCCGGTGATGGGTGAGGTTGAGGGAAAGATTATCTCCGGCAAGATAGACCGTTTGGCCATACTGCCGGATAAGGTGATGATTGTTGACTTCAAAACCAACAGGCCGGCGGCCCAAACTGTTGCACAGGTTCCCGAATCTTATGTCCGTCAGCTTGCTGCATATAGGGCTTTGGTCGAAAAAATCTATCCCGGTAAAAGGGTCGAAACCTATATTTTGTGGACAAACACGGCAGTAATGATGCCGATAGGACAATAAATATATAAATAAGTGCAAATTACTCTTTAATTTATTTTTTTTATCTCCTATATTATCTGTATTGCATGAGCATTATTTTATATATGAAAGGAAACGACATGAAAGCTATTACAGACGCCCAGTTCGAAAATGAGGTTTTGAAGGCTAAGGGTTTGGTCTTGGTTGATTTTTGGGCTGAGTGGTGCGGCCCCTGCCGTCAGTTGATTCCGGTTTTGGAAGAGGTTTCCAAGGAAATGGCTGACAAGGTTGAGATTTGCAAGATGAATGTTGATGAATCTCCTAACACTGCCGCTCAATATGGAATCCGCAGCATTCCTACTTTGTTCTTGTTCAAAGACGGTAAGCAGATTGATGTTAAAGTTGGTTTGAACTCCAAGTCAACCATTGAATCTTGGATTAATTCCAACTCTTAAGTCTTGGTGTTTCGATTACTGTAGAAAAGCCCGCAAATTTGCGGGCTTTTTGATTATTGATAGCTCAAAACGTGGTTGGTTTTGGCAATTGAGGTGGTTAGGCGTTTGGCGTCCTCACTCAAGTTCATATTCTCAAAAATATACAGGGAATCGTGAAAATATTCTAAGGTCTCTTCCAATGTGTCTGTGTCTGCGTCTTTGTTGCCAAGACGATAGTAAATCTCTCCTATCTTTTCTTGAATCTGCGCCCACAGCAAAGGGTCCCTCTTCTCGGTGATGATTTTTTGCTGATTTTTATAGGCGGCAATCGCCAGCTCGGTTATCTCATCACTGCCGGTAATGTTGCCAAGGAGAGATAATAAATAGCCTAACTCACCTTCTATCTCTGCCCAGAACTCAGGAAACAGAGCATAGGTGAAAATCTTTTCCGCTTCTCTTAAATTAAAAACGGCATCTCGCAAAGCTTGCAAATCTTCTTTTTGCCGCCAGTAGTTGAAGTATAATTTGGCAAGTGTGAAAGATATCAACCCATAGTCGTAGGGATAATTGTATTTGCCAAGGTATTTTTGTGCCAAGCGGTAGTTGCTGATGGCTCCTCTGTAGTAACTGGTGGGATGTTTGGGCAAGTGCATTGAGGCTGAATCATATAGCTGGCCAAAGTGGTAATAAATACAACCAAGGTGAATGGGGTTCTTTATCAAATCTTGGTGCTTAATGGCCGTTTCTAGCAGATTCTTGACAATTTTGAAATCTTTGTCCGTTTCCGAGCGGGCGCAAAAACTCAGATATATAATACCCAAAAAATTCATCACATAGGGGATGTAGTCTATGGAGAGGGATTTGGCAGAGTTGTCGGAAGACAGCTTGGCGATAATTTTTTTCAGCAAATATCTTTTTTGAATTTGCGGAGTTCTTTCCGTTAAGTTCAAAGCGCTGATGGTGGCTCCATATAACAGAGTTATCAGTGATGGTGGAAAGAAAATATCTGTTCTTTCAAACAAAACAGCCGGAAAATATAAGCTATCAAGCAGAGAGACAAAGCTGTCTCCATGGGCGCCGTATTGGTTGCCGGTTTGGAAGTTTAGCCTGATCTTATCTCCTTCCCTGCAGCCCCAAACCAGAACATCTGCTCCGGTCTTGTCTAATATGTTTTGTCCTTTATCCAGAAGGTCAAACAAGGTGCGGCTTTCCAAGTTTAGGAAAGTTTTATCAAAAGGCTCATCAAAATAACTAACGTTTAAGCCTTCACAAGTTTTTAGAAAATTCGCAACAAGCTCTCCGCAATTACCTTCAACATTGTCGGCAAATTCTACGACAACAACGTGAAAGTTTATTTGCAAAGCTGCCTCCGGTGTTAGGTCCTCCGGATCGGCCGGGCGAGGTTGCAGGAAAAATTTTTTCAAAAAATCTAGCAGCATTGCGGTTCTATTTATCCTTGTTGAGGTGTTTTTTTATCTCGGCAAAGTTCTTTTTGAGCTCGGCGGCAACGGCTTGGTTGGTCTCTCTTATGCCAGAGGTGAGAGTGCTCCAGTGTACCAGTCGATAAAGCTGCCATGCCGTGATGGCGGCGCAGACCAAAGGTATGGAAATCTGGTTGGGAGCATAAACCTGAAAACAACCAAACAAAACCAACAGCAGGTTGATTCTTAAAAAATGGCTGGCGATGGTTGCTTGGGATAATCCTGAAGAAACCGCCTTGGCATAAGCCGTGTCTTGCTTGATGTCGGCAAAGGCTGGTAAAAACGTCAGCTTTTGAGCGAGCGCAAAAAGCAACTCACAAATGAACAGCATGATGAATATGACAGCCGGAGCGGCTGAGCCTTCTGCCACACACCAGGCAAGCTGGCCTCCGATGAGAAACCCCAGCAAATCTACCTCGCTGTCTTTGAGAGAAAGAGCAGCGGGATACCAGTTGTATAGTAAAAAGGCCAGAGAAACCGCGAACAGGCAGGCATTGGTTAAACCCAGAGCAAAGGGGGCAGCGCCAATCAGCGAGAGAACGAAAATGCCAAGCCCGCTGCAAAGAAGTTCTGAAACAACCAAAGCAGGCTCTCCATTTAATACTCTTAATCCCACGGCAATGATTGACCACAGAAAGGCAACAATCAATTGGTTACCCCAAAGCGGGAGATTTGAAAATAAGATTGTTTCAATATTAAAGCATATCAAAACAAAGCTTGCCAGAGAGAAAGAAATCAGCCATCTGAAAATGAGCTTGAGCGGAAAGAATATGAGTGCGGCAACCGGCAGTGCTGCCAACAGAGGCATTAAAAAAGCCAGAGCAGAAGATGGCGAGATGAAGTCATTGTTGTGCCAACCAAAGATGCCAAAAGACACAGAAACCGTAAGAATTAAAGCGTAAATGCCTATGGCAGAGAAAGGAATTTTTGGCTCTTTGCGGCTTAATATGTTGAAAATAATGAACCCGGCCAGAAGACAAAACAAACTACCAAACAACAGAAAAGTATTTTCCAAACTCATCTTTTGCCCCTTTGAGCTAATCTAAACTGAAAAGAGTATAATCTGGATGCTTGTTTTCTTCAAGCAAGATTAACAGGTTATGCTAAAGTTTATTGCGTATTTTCTTTATTAGATTTTTTAAGGTGGTAAAGCGTGAATCTTCAGGCGAAATCCCGTGAAACAGCAGGGCTTCTAAGCGCTCAAGCAATAAGATGCTGCTTGTTTTTGATAGGCGTTGCAAGAGAGGCGTGTAGTTTTCGGGAATGGCGTATATTTCCGATAAGATATCGGCGCTTTCCATTTTTACATTATCAATGCGGCTTAGGTCTACAATTTCTGCAATGCATTTATCTATGATGGCCCGTCCTTCTTTGGTCTTGCCCAAGGCATAGATGCTTTTTCCGGAAGGCAGATCTAATAAGGCGGCGGTGATGCGTGGGGCAAACCAGTGCCAAAAGTTGGCCGCATCTGCTTCTTTTGCGCTTGTTTCTATATCGGTGCTGTTAAAAATATCTTGCAGGGAAGTCGCCTGCGGGGAAAGTTCTTCAAGGCTAAACGTTATATTGGGATGACGGCTAAAATTTGTAACGTGGTTTTTGTCGCGGCTTAGCCAGCCGTTAAAGTAGGCATTGATGGTTACTTTTCCTAAAATATCGCTTATCAGAGAATTAGGTGTTGTCGGCACAAAAGAAACAACGGGTGTTTCTGCCAAATAGCGAGGAGAAAGCAAAAGAAGGTCTCTGCGCAGACATGTTATGTTTGAAGCTATGAGGAGTAAATCCGGCGCAAAATCCAGCTCAAAAGAATAATGAAAATTATGTCGGTGGCTTTGCAAGCGCTGCTCGTTTTTTATGATAAAATCCGTGGCTCCGAATTCATCGGCCTCTTGCGGGAGGCAAAGAAGGGTAATTTTATGGCCGCTTTTTTGCAGCTCGGATGCGAGATAAAAACCAAGGGCTGAGGTTCCTAAAATGCATATGTTTTTGGGGGCTGTTGTTTGTTTATTTTCTGGCTTGGCAAAAAACATTAGTTTTCCTTCTTTAGTAAAGCTATAAAAAAGCCATCGGCTCCTTTGTATTGCGGCAGAGAGGATGGCAAAATTCTGATCCAGCCTTCAGGTGTTTGCAGGTCTGCAAGCTCGGGCGGAAGAGGAGCCGAAATGGTTTTGAATTCCTTTCTGTCTTGCAGAAAAGAGGCTATTTGCTCTTCTCCTTCTTTTTTGCAAAGAGAGCAGGTGCAATAAACTAAAATACCGTCTTTTTTTAAGGCTCGTCCGGCCAAATTCAGCAGCTGTTTTTGCAAATTTGCCATCTTTTCAACATCCGCGGCGCTTTTGATGTGCACCAATTCCGGATGGCGGCGCAAAGTGCCGGTAGCAGAACACGGGGCATCAAGCAAAATGATGTCAAACGGCTCACCGTAGAAATCTTGCAAGAAGCGCAGGGCATCTTCGCAAATAATGTTATCTGCCTTTAGATTTAAGCGGCTCAAGTTTTCTTCTAGCTTTTTTAGGCGGGGGGCAGATATATCAACAGCCGTAACTTTTGCACCTTTAGCAAGGAGTTGTGCCGTTTTGCCGCCCGGAGCCGCGCAAAGGTCTAAAACTTTTTTGCCTTTAATATCTTTCAGCAGTTTAACCGGGAGGGCTGATGAAAAGTCTTGAACCCACCAAAGTCCTTTTTTGTATCCGTTTATTTTTGTTATGGAGCCTGAGTTCTTGAGGCGTAGAGTGCCAAGAGGCAACACTTGCGCCCCTTTTATTGTGCAGGGTTCTTTAAGCGTGATGTCAAGCAGAGGCTCTTCCAGGGCTGCTTTTTCAATGGCAAGCGTTTGCTTCTTGCCATAATCTTTATTTAACAGCCCTCTGAAATCGTTGGGAAAAAACATGCCCTGGTCTTGAGTCTTGAACTCTTCTTTGCCTGCGCAAACTTTTCTTAAAACCGCATTGACAAAGCCGGCAACATATTTATCCAGACGTTTTTTGACAATTTCAACATAACTGTTGATAACGGCATAGTCCGGTGTGTTGAGGTACAAAGCCTCCGTTGCGCCCAAAATAAGCGCATAATATGCCATTTGTGACGAGGCCGGCAATTTCTTTTTGATGAAATTTTTGAGAATCTTCTTGATATAAACCAAATGCCGCAACGATGTTTGCAAGAGCATATTGGCAAAAGCCGTGTCTGTTTCCAAAGCCGAATCGAGGTGTGTTTTTATATCTTGAGCAAAAGTCCTCTTTTCCAGGATCTCTTGGAGCATGATTGTTGCTTGCAAACGTATGTCAGACATTTGTTCTTTGCCTTTTGTGGTTTTGAAATCTGCCTTATTTTATTTTATCTGGCGATAATTACAAGAGAGAAAAAATAGACTCTTGTCAAATAACTTAAACTACGTTACTTTTGAGAAAAAGTTTGTGAAATAACACTCTGAAGAGATTGATAATGAAAAAATATACCGTTTTGCTCCTTGCCCTTTTGCTTTCGGGCTGTGCATGGATGAACCCTTTTAATTGGTGGGGCGAGCCGGAGGTAAAAGAAGAGGTAAAAACAACTTTTGAGCCAAATAAGTTTTTGTGGCAGGCTGCCAAAGATAAAGTTGCTTTTATGAAGGAAATTTCCGAAGATAAAGAATCGGGAACCATTACAACCGGGTGGACTTTGGTCGAAGGTGTGTCCGGAGTTGAGTACCAGCTCGAGATTAAGGTCTTGAGTGAAAAGTTGCGTAGTGATTGTTTGGTTGCCAAAGTCAATAAACGATTGTGGAACGGGCAAGAGTGGGTGGCAGAGCCTGATAATTTGGAGCTTGACCGAAAGGTGGAAGGTGCAATTTTGAAACAAGCACGAGTTTTATATCGAAAAAGTTTGAACTTAAAATAAAATTTCTGGGATAATAAACAATGAACAATAAAAGATTTGATGGCAAAGAGAGCTTTGCAGAGTGGCAAAAAGAATGGCCTTTGGAAGATCGTTATAACTTCAAAAAAATAGAAAAAAAATGGCAGGGAATCTGGGATGATGAAAAAGCCTACCATGTTGAGATAGACAAGAGCAAACCAAAGTTTTATGCCTTGGTTGAATTTCCGTACCCTTCCGGTGCGGGGCTGCATGTGGGGCATCCGCGTTCTTATACCGCGTTGGATGTTATCGCTCGCAAAAAGAGAATGCAGGGATTTAATGTGCTCTACCCGATGGGCTTTGATGCTTTTGGCCTGCCGGCTGAAAACTATGCCATCAAAACAGGCGTGCATCCTGCCGTATCTACAAAGAAAAATATTGAAACTTTTACCAAGCAGCTGAAATCTTTGGGCTTTAGCTTTGATTGGGACAGATGTATCGATACTTCTTCTCCGGAATATTATAAATGGACACAATGGATGTTCATTAAGTTCTTTGAAAAAGGTTTGGCCTATAAAGATAAAATCGCCATCAACTGGTGCCCGTCTTGTAAGGTTGGCTTGGCTAATGAAGAAGTTGTCAACGGACATTGCGAGCGTTGCGGGGCAGAGGTTGTTCGCAAAGATAAAGAACAGTGGATGATTGCTATTACCAAGTATGCCGATAGGCTTATTAATGACTTGGAAGGGCTTGATTTTATTGACAGAGTTAAATCTCAGCAAATTAACTGGATTGGCCGCTCCGAAGGTGCCGAACTCGATTTTAAATTCGGGGATGACAAATTAACTGTCTTTACAACACGTCCGGATACTGCTTTTGGCGTGACTTATATGGTTTTGGCGCCGGAACATGAGTTCGTACAGAAGTATATGAGCAAGTTTTCCAACCCCGATGAAGTGAAAGCTTATGTTGAGGCTACGGCTAAAAAGTCTGATCTGCAAAGAACCATGGATGATTCAAAAACAGGTGTCGAACTTAAAGGGGTTAAGGCTGTTAACCCGTTTACGGGAGGGGAGATTCCGGTTTTTATCTCTGATTATGTTTTGACCGGGTATGGAACCGGTGCAATTATGGCAGTGCCGGCCCATGACCAGCGTGACTATGATTTTGCCAAAGTCTTTAATTTGCCGATTATCCAAGTTTTGGAAGGCGGGGACATCTCTGAAAAAGCTTGGGAAGAAGACGGAGCCCATATCAACTCAGGTTTCTTGAACGGTATGAATAAAGAAGACGGCATGAAGGCTGCTATTGAGTATGCGACTTCTCATGGCTTTGGGCGGGCAAAAGTTAACTTCAAATTGCGAGATTGGGTGTTCTCTCGTCAGCGTTATTGGGGTGAACCTATTCCTATGGTTTATTGTGAAAAATGCGGTTGGCAGCCGATCCCTGAATCTGAGTTGCCGCTCACTTTGCCGCCGGTGCCGGATTATCATCCCAATGATGAAGGCGAATCGCCTCTTTCTAAAGCCGGTGATTGGCTCAATGCCACTTGTCCGAAATGTGGCGGCCATGCACGCAGAGAGACTGATACCATGCCAAACTGGGCAGGGTCTTCTTGGTATTTCTTGCGTTATTGTGATCCGCACAATGATAAGGAATTTGCCTCTAAAGAAGCTCTGGAGTATTGGATGCCGGTTGATTGGTATAATGGAGGAATGGAGCACACCACTTTGCACCTGCTTTATTCTCGTTTTTGGCACAAGTTCCTCTATGATTGTGGTTTGGTGCCGACCAAGGAGCCTTATAAAAAACGTACTTCTCATGGCATGATTTTGGCTGAAAACG
Organism: uncultured Alphaproteobacteria bacterium; assembly: GCA_944392205.1. Taxonomy (GTDB): domain Bacteria; phylum Pseudomonadota; class Alphaproteobacteria; order RF32; family CAG-239; genus CAZU01. The sequence continues at coordinate 163,331 of CALXVV010000002.1, forward strand.
GTGAGAAAATGTCAAAGTCTCGCGGAAATGTCATTAATCCAGATGATATTGTTGATGCTTATGGCGCTGATACTTTCCGCTTGTATGAGATGTTTATCGGGCCGTTTGACCAAGTGGCGATGTGGTCTGATGAGAGTTTGATGGGTGTCTACCGCTTTGTCGGTAAAGTCTATAACCTCTTCAAGAAAGTTTATGATATTCCGGCAACGGCAAACGATCTGCGCGCTATGCATAAATGTATTTTGGAAGTAACCGAGCGTATTGATCAGATGAAGTTTAATACTGCCGTGTCTTCTCTGATGACTTTTGTGAACTATATGTCTTCTCTTGAGAAAGTGCCGGCAGAGCTTTACAGCACCCTTATTCGCTTGATGTCTCCGTTTACACCGCACTTGGCAGAGGAGATGTGGGCGCGTTTGGGCAATGATACGTTGGTTATTACCGAGGCTTGGCCGGTTGGTGACCCTAAATTGGCAGAGGAAACGACGGTGACTTACGCCGTGCAAATTTGCGGAAAAGTTCGCGGCACCATAGAAATGCCAAAGGATGCCCCGCGGGAAGATGTTGAAAAAGCAGCGTTGGCTATTGGCAATGTCCAACGCCAGCTGGAAGGAAAAACAATCAAGAAGATTATTGTTGTTCCTAACAAAATCGTGAACATTGTTGCTTAGCATAAAACACAGTCGGATAGCATGAAGGAGAAAGGAAATGAGTAGAAAATGGTTGCTTTGTCTTTTGGCCATAGTGCTCTCCGGCTGTGGTTTTGAGCCCTTGTATGTGAAGCGAGATACCACAAGCTCATGGTATTTTGGCGGAAAGACGGATACTTCGATTACGACTGAGATGGCTCAGGTTAAAGTGGAAAGAATTTCTGATAGATTTGGACAGCAACTGCGCAATAACTTGCTTGATTTAATCACTCCGACCGGAACGCCTAAGAATCCGAAATATCGTCTGAAGGTAAAGCTTCTTAGCCGAAATGTGGTCCAGCAGGCTATGCGCCGCGATATCACCGCAACAAGTGAGCGTGTTACGTATCGTGTCGGATATGAGTTGCTTGAGGGAAGCAAAACCTTGGTCAAGGGGGATAGTGTTGCTTATGTAAGCTATGATATTATGGCCAACCCTTATTCTACAACTATGGCTCAGAAAAAAACCGAAACCGATGCCGCTAAAATTCTTGCTAATGATATTGCTTTGCGTTTGGGGGCTTACTTCCACTCGCAACAGGGCAAAAAAGGACAGTAATCTTGATTTATAAGGCGGCGCAAATAGATAAATACCTCAAAAAGCCTGAGCCAAACATTAAAGGGTTTTTGGTCTATGGTAGCAATGAGGGGTTGGTGGCGGAATACGTGCGCAAACTCATTCTCACCGTTTCTAAGGATTTGTATGATCCGTTTGCAGTTGTTTATCTTAATGGTGCCGATGTTAACTCTGATCCCGGTTTGATGATTTCTGAATATAACAGCCAATCCTTGATGGGTGGGCGCAGAGTTGTTATCATCAAAGATGCCGATAATAATCTGACCAAGCATTTGGCCGCAATGCTTGATAGCAGTTCTTCAGACACGTTATTGGTTATCTCGTCGGCTTCTCTTAACAAAAAATCCTCTTTAGTCAATTTGGCGGAAAAACGAGAAGATTTGGCAGCTATTGCTTGTTACGAAGACCGAGATGAAGATATTTTTTCTACCGCGCGCGCTAAATTTATCGAGGCCGGAATTACTATCGGCAATGAAGCTTTGCAGTTGTTTTGTGCCAGAATGTCTAATGACCGCAAAACGAATTTGAGTGAACTTGAAAAATTCATTACCTATATCGGGGATAAGAAAAATGCAACTGTCGATGATGTGAAGGCGGTGGTGGCTGATCAATCTTCATCCTCGTCAGAAGATGTTTGTTATTTTGCGGCCGGTGGCTACAGTCAAAAAGCGCAAGCGGCCTTGCAAAAAATGTTAAACGAGGGAGAAGAACCGGTTTCCATCACACGCTCTTTGACATATCATTTTTATCGGATACTTAATTGCTTGGCGTTTATGGAAAAAGGGGAAAGTCCGGATAAGGCGGTTGAAAAGCTGGTACCAAGGGTGATGTTCTATCGCCTATCTTCTTTCAAGCGTCAGCTCGCCATTTGGCCAAAAGACAGAGTTTTTTCTGTTTTGGAGCTCCTTTATAAGTGTGAAAAAGACTGCAAGACAACCAATATGCCGGCGCCGGAAATTTTGAGCTATACAATTTTGCAAATTGCTTCCGCCGCTGCAAAACTTGCACAGCGTTAATCGGCTTTTTTGTCCTCTTCTTTTTGTTTGTTCACAAATTCTTTGCGGTTTCTTCGGCTCATACTCCAAAGATTGCCGATGCCGTTTATGGGCTGGACCTCAAATTTGGATTGGAAGTTAAAGTCTCTTCTGAAGAACAACGAGGTGGTTTTGGTATAGTTGTTCATTGGGCAGAAGCCATAAAAATCAACTTGCAGCAAATTCTCTGCACGTAAGATTGCGACAGCTCTTTTATATTCCAAACTGGTGTTAATGCGGTCGCTGTCATCTAAAATAATCAACCCTCCGGCAGATAATCTCTGCAGAGCTGTTTTAGCGCATTCGGCACGGCGTTTGCCGTCAATGATGATAACATCATAAGTTTTCTGGCTTTCTAAGATGGCGCCTTCATAGCTTTCATCTTCGTTCCTTAGTAAAACCTTCTGGTTAGGGGCTATCAGTTCTTGCTGCCATTTGGCAAACCAATTTGGGTTATCTTCTACGCTAATGACTTCTTTGGCCCTTTTTGCCCAATATTTTGAGGAATTGCCACAGCCAAATTCAAAAACCTTCTTGTCTGAATAATCAAATTGGTTCAAGTATTCTATTGCCGGATAGGTATACCACGGAATGGGGTTGCCGTCTCTGTCCTCGCAGACTTTTTCGTCTATGGTTTTTTGAATGGCAAATTCTTCTGCCCACATTTTTATAAAAGTCTTGAACTTTTCGCTATACATAAAAGCCTCTCTCCTTGGCTTGAAATTGTCTTTGCCGCCCATATATCATAACGGTATTGTAAAATTTTACAAGGAGATAAAAATGAATAACTTTTGGAAAAATTTGGCTTTAATTCTCACTGTTATCGGTGGTGTTAACTGGGGATTGGTCGGTGCTTTTGACTTTGACTTGGTCGCCTTCTTGTTTGGTCCAATGAGTATTTTGAGCCGTATTGTCTACATTTTGGTGGGCTTGTCTGCTTTGGCTACATTGCTGGTTCCGTCTTATGCTTTCAGAGAAGGTTTAAGCCACAATAAATAAACTAAAAAACCCGCTCTTTTCAGAGCGGGTTTTTTAGTTTAACTTAAAGCCTATTCAGCAGAAAAAGCTTTAGCCTGTTTTTTGGCCTCGTCATCAGTACGGGCGACGTTTACCAAAATGGTTTGAGAAACTTCAGGATGAAGATTCAATTTTACCTGGTAAACTCCCAAGTCTTTGATGGCTTTGTCCAAAAATACCTGGCGGCGCTCTACACCAAAGCCAGCCTCTTTGATGGCTGCAGCAATGTCACGGATGGTGACAGAACCGTACAATTGGCCAGTCTCAGCTGCTTGACGAATCAAAACTGCAGAAAATCCTTTCAAAGATTCTGCAAGTTTGTCAGCTTCTTCACGCAGCTTTTTGTTGTGAGCTTCCAACTCGGCTTTTTGTTTTTCATAAACAGCCAAGTTTGCCTCTGTGGCACGCAAAGCCTTTTTAGAAGGCAAAAGGTAGTTACGGGCATAACCGTTTTTAACGTTTACTTTCTCGCCCATCTTACCCAATTTTTCTACATGTTCGAGCAGAATAACTTCCATTTTTTTTCTCCTCTTACATTGCTACATAAGGCAAAAGACCAAGATAACGGGCACGCTTGATGGCGCGGGCCAATTCTCTTTGCTTTTTGGCAGAAACTGATGTGATACGACTAGGAATAATTTTGCCTTTCTCTGAAATATAACGAGAAAGCAATTTTACATCCTTGTAGTCAATCTTTAAGCCGTCTTCACCGGAAAACGGGCAGCTCTTTTTTCTTCTAAAGAATACTTGTTTAGCCATTGCTCTTTCTCCTATTCCTCAACAGCAGCTGCTTCTGAACCGTCGTTGCTCAAGGCTTCAGAGAAGTCTTCAACTTTAACAGTCATGTAGCGGATGATGTCTTCATTAACTCTTAACAAACGCTCGTACTCGGCAATTGCTTGAGCCGGAGCAGAAATGTTCAAAAGAACATAATAGCCTTTGCGGTTCTTCTTAATGCGATAAGCAAGGTTCTTCAAACCCCAGTTATCAACGCGGACAACTTCTCCTCCTTGGTCGGCAATAACTTTGCTCATGTCTGATACAATGTTGTTTACCTGAGAAGCGCCCAAATCCTGACGTGCAATCAGCACGCTTTCATATTTGGTCATTAGTTTAATCTCCTTTTGGATTTCTCAACAAATGGCTCTAGGGATAACCCTTAAGCCGGTTCTTGTATAGCCGTATCTTTTTATACGGCAAGGGACGTGCCTGAAAATAACATAAAAACTTATTTTTGCAAGCATTTTTTGTATATTTTTTTAATGAAGATTTAATCTTTTTTCCTTAATGTGGTATCATATGAAAGGATTCTAAAATGCGTGTCTTGAAAATGTTGAGATTGGCCGGAGTTGCCGTCTTTCTTGCGCAAAGTGCCGCTGCACAAGCCGCTCTGCCGGATGCGCAGGAAGAAATCGGATTGCAAAACCTGCGCGACCGCACAATTGTTCGTTGTTATGGAAATAATGAAAATTCTGCCGAGGATTGTGCTAGGTATTTTGAACAAAAGGGTTATGTGCGTTTCAAAGATATTCCCTATAAAACTGCCAATTATGATTTTTTGAAGGTGGATACCTATCCGACCAGACGCTGGCGGGACTCTGAAGTGACTCCTCGTTGGTAGGTTAAAATGCTGGGACGAGTTAATACCATTACTTTTAACGGGCTTGAGGTTTTGGACGTGGATTTGCAGGTGCAGATGACCTCTGGCCTGCCCAATTTTATTATTGTCGGCTTGCCTGATAAGGCCATTGCCGAAAGTAAGGAACGTGTTCGCTCCGCTCTTCAGTCCTTGAAGCTGCAACTACCCGCTAAGAGAATTGTCATCAACTTGGCGCCTGCGGATTTGCTTAAAGAAGGTTCGCATTTTGATTTGCCCATTGCTTTGGCCGTGTTGGCTGTGATGGGGGTGGTGTCGTCTGATAAGCTCAAAGATTATTTGGTGATGGGAGAACTTTCTTTAGATGGTTCTATTTTGCCTGTTAACGGTGTGTTACCGGCTGCAATTGCCGCTAAACGCCGCGGTCTTGGCTTGATTTGTCCGGTCGCGCAGGGGTCTGAAGCTATGTGGGCAGGGGTGGCGCCTATTGCCGCAGCTGCTAATTTGACCGAGCTCTTAAACCACTTAAAAGGAAATCGTCTTCTGCCAGAACCTGAGGCTAAACAGGCAGAGGCCAAACTTTCTCTTTTGGATATGGCCGATGTTAAAGGCCAAGAAAGTGCTAAAAAAGCTTTGGAAGTTGCTGCTGCCGGAGGACATAATCTCTTGATGATTGGGCCGCCGGGAGCCGGAAAATCCATGTTGGCGGCAAGGTTGCCGGGTATTTTGCCGCCGCTTACGGTGGAAGAGGCTCTTGAGACAAGTATGATACACTCTGTTGCCGGAGAGCTCAAAGAGGGCAAAATTTCTTTTGAACGGCCGTTTAGAGCGCCGCACCATAATGCCTCTACGCCGGCTTTGGTCGGCGGTGGGCGCAAAGCAACACCGGGTGAAATATCTTTAGCTCACAATGGGGTTTTGTTTTTGGATGAGCTGCCTGAATTTAATAAATCTACCCTGGAAGCTTTAAGGCAACCTTTGGAAAATGGGTATGTCAGCATTGCCAGGGTTAATGCCCATACAACCTATCCGGCCAATTTTCAGCTGGTGGCGGCTATGAACCCGTGCCGTTGCGGACATTTGGGCGAGCCGGCTTTGGAGTGCGCCAGAGCGCCTCAATGTGCGGCAGAATATCAGGCAAAAATCTCAGGTCCCTTGCTGGATCGTATTGATATTCAGATAGAGGTTCCGGCTGTCAGTCCTTGGGATTTGGCAGGTGTCAAAAAAGGTGAAAGCTCTGAGATAATCAGAAAAAGAGTGATGGAAGCAAGAGAATTTCAGCAAGCGCGTTTTAAGGCATTGGGGGCTAAGGGTGTGCGTACCAATGCCGATCTTAAGGGAAAATTGTTGGAAGATGCGGCAGAAATGTTTGATGATGCAAAAACGCTTCTTATCACCTTTGCTGAGAAGAACAAGCTCTCGGCTAGGGCTTATCATCGAACTTTGCGGTTAGCAAGAACAATTGCGGACTTGCAAAAAGAAATAAAAATTAATAAACTGCATATAGCCGAGGCTCTGTCTTATCGCCGCAGTCTGCCCGGCAGAAGGTAAACGGGAGTTTTAATCATGAAAAAGTTTGTTGGTCTGAAAACTATTGCAGCTGTGCTTTTGCTCGCCTCTTGCAGCAAGGAAAGTCCGGAACTCATCCCCTGTATGTGTGACGGAAGCGAATCGACTTTGGGAATGTTTGATTGTATGTGTGAGCCGGTTAAGAAAAAGCCGGTTAAGCGTTTTTCTTATTTGCAAGATACCAACAAGCCCAGATATCAGACTTTGATTATTGATGAAGACCAGCAAGATGCTTATTTTTGGCTGCATCAAAGCCGCGACAGCTTTGCTCCCATTAAGCTTGAATATGTTGATTTTCGTATTAAAAAAGGCGGCGAGTATGAAAATTACAGCGACAAACTAGGTAATTACCGCTTCCGTATCTTTGGCTGCCGCAGAGAAAGCAAAAACGTGTTCTTGAACCAAGGGCGCGCTATGCAAAAAGATATGCGTTTCTTTGACGTGTTCTTTGAGACGATGAATGATTTTTATCCGGTTGTGGTTGAAAAAAGCAGTCCTTATTATCCGGTTTCTGATAAAATTCAAACACCGGAATATATTATGACCGCCGAAATTACCGATTATTTCATGAATATTTGCGATGAGTTCGACTGGGAAAATGTTAAACAGAAGAAATTGCGCAGCGGTTCTTCTGAAATGACAGTGGTTTGGAGGGTGATGAGCCTTGACAAACAAGAAGTCTACTGCAAAGGTATGACGACCGGTTATGGGCAAATCTCTGAGGGTGAACCTAATGGTGAGACTTTGCTCGTGGAGCGTGCTTTTGAAGATGCTTTGACCAAAGTGCCGGAAATCCAGTGCTTTAACTCTACCGTAGCACAGAGGATTCGACCGGAAGAATTGGCCAGACAGCTTGGCTATCTGCAAGGGCTTGAGGCCAAAAACCAGACCTTTGCTTCTCAGTATGGCCAGGAAATGAAGGGCATTGAAATGTTACAAGAGTGCTCTGCCGGAATCTTGCCTGCCAACAAGGTTGTTATTCCGGCTAAGCCTGAAATTGTGATGCAGCCGGTGGTTACAACTTCTTTAGAGCCGGTTTATTCTATTGAGGAAAGCTCCGGTATTGCGGGAACAGGCGGAGCAATTGAGATGACATCTGCCGTGGCAGGAAGCGGCTCTGTTGTGGCTGTAGACAGCAAATGTAAGGCTGCTCGTATTGATGAAGACGGCGGTGTTGTAATCCAAAATGTGTCTGACAATGTTAAGATGACAGATGATTATTGGGTTGATGTTCCGCTTGAAACAAAAGATAAGGCCTTGGTTGACAGTAAGCAATTGATTGAAAGTTCTTTTGCCGATGCTAATAATCGTTTCTGCATCCAAAACCAAGCTCCTTATGAGAATTTGAACGCTCAGAATCTTTATAAAGTCAGAGCATCTATCGTTTCGGTTGAAAATGCCAAGGGGCAGAAGGGTGCTGGTTTGATTATTGCTAATAATCTGGTCTTGACCTCTGCTGATTTGATGGTGAAAGATAATAATAACTTCAGACTCAAAACGATTAACGGCAAAGAGATGAAAGCAGCCGCGATGCGTGTTAACCCCAATAAGAATGTGGCTTTGTTGTTATTGGATGAGCCGACACAGTTTGCACCGTTGCCGTTGTCGCTTGATTTGCCGGAGGTCAATAAAGATATCCTTATGACGCTTGGATTGTTTGATTTGGACACTGAGGGTGAAGGTTATCTGGACAATGAAGGTAAAGTTATCGGATATCGCTGGAGCGAAAACGGCGATGCCGAGATTATCGTTGATACCTTTGTTCAGACAGTGACCCTGGGCGGTGCGTTGATTGATAAGAACGGCAATATTGTCGGTTTGGCGCATAAGACCAAAAAGACAGATGAAAATCCGGACCTCTTTATCCCGATTGAGACGGCACTGAAAGGTTTGGGGCTTGAAATTTGCGGGCGTGATTTTGGAACCCGTAAACCTGTCGGCTTTAAGGCTACACCTTTGGCTGATGCGATTGATGCCTCAAAGGATAAGACACCGGTGCCGATGAAAGGTCTGGAGAGAAAGTAGTTCTTCCAAACCAAAAGTCTTAAAAGTAAAGTCCGCGTTGCGGACTTTACTTGCATTTGGTGAAAACATTACCTAAATAAAAAGAAGACTGAAAACATAAGAAGGAAAGACAGATGACAACAATTTTGTGCGTGCGGCGCGGTAATGAGGTGGTGATGGCCGGAGACGGACAGGCTACTTTGGGAGAAAGTGTTATATTCAAATCCAAGTCGGTTAAGGTTCGTCGGATTGGCAACGGCAATATCATTGCCGGTTTTGCCGGTGCTGCCGCAGATGGAATCACCTTGATTGAACGATTGGAGGCCAAGCTTGAAAAGCACGCCAACCAGCTCAAGCGGGCGGCGGTGGAGTTGGCCAAAGATTGGCGGATGGATAAGTATTTGCGCCAATTGCAAGCTTTTATGATTGTGGCCGACAAAGAAACATCGCTGGTGATTTCGGGAACCGGAGAGGTGATGGAGCCGGATGATGGAATTATCGGTATCGGCAGCGGCGGAAATTACGCAATGGCCGCGGCTAAGGCTCTCTATGAGGTGCCCAACATGCCGCTTGAGGAAATTGCCGCCAAGGCCATGAAAATTGCCGGCGATATTGATGTTTATACCAACCATAATGTGATTATTGAGAGAATAGCCAATGACTAGTTTCAGCCCAAGGGAAATTGTTTCTGAATTAGATAAATACATCATCGGCCAAGAGGAGGCCAAAAAAGCAGTGGCGGTTGCTCTGCGCAACAGATGGCGGAGAATGCAACTGCCTGAGAAATTGCGTGAAGAAATTGTGCCAAAGAATATCTTGATGGTGGGGCCGACCGGGGTTGGCAAGACCGAAATATCCCGCCGTTTGGCCAAGCTTGCGAAAGCGCCGTTTATTAAGGTTGAGGCAACCAAGTTTACGGAGATTGGCTATGTGGGAAGAGATGTTGAAAGCATTATCAGAGATTTGGTGGAGATTTCTTTGCATGATACCCGCAAGGTTATGCGCAAGCAGGTTAATGCCAAAGCTGAAGAGGGTGCTGAAGAGCGCTTGTTGGAAGCTTTGGTGGGTGCCAATGCCGGTGAGGAGACCAGGCAGAAATTTCGCCAAATGTTGAGAGAAGGCAAGCTTGATGACAGAGAAATTGAGATTGCTTTGCTTGAGACCTCTAATGCCACAATGCCGACAATTGATATTCCGGGAATGCCGGGGGCTTCTATGGGTATGATTAGCCTTGGGGATTTGCTTGGAGGAAGCACGCCGAAATATAAAAACCGCAAGCTTAAGGTGGCAGAAGCTCGCAAGATTTTGATTGACGAGGAGAGCGACAAGCTTTTAGATAACGACACCATTACCCGCGAGGCTATTAAGGCTGTTGAAAATGACGGTATTGTCTTTATTGACGAGATTGACAAGATTGCCGGCAAGTCTGAAGGCGGGCGGGCCGATGTCTCCAGAGAAGGCGTGCAGAGAGATTTGCTGCCCTTAATTGAGGGAACAACGGTGACAACCAAGTACGGCATGGTTAAAACCGACCATATATTGTTTATTTGCTCGGGAGCTTTCCATCTGGCAAAGCCGTCTGATTTGTTGCCGGAGCTACAGGGGCGTCTGCCTATCAGAGTGGAGCTCAAGGCGCTTGACCATAATGATTTTGTGCGAATTTTGACGGAGCCGGAGGCTAACTTGATTGAGCAATATACAGCCTTGCTCGGAACCGAGAATTTCAGCCTCAAGTTTGAAAAAGAGGCGATTGAAAAGATTGCCGATGTGGCGGTTGAAATCAATGAAAATGTTGAGAATATCGGTGCCAGAAGGCTGCATACGGTGTTGGAGATTTTGCTTGAGGATATCAGCTTTAAGGCCTCTGACCGCAGCGGGCAGGAAGAAGTGATTACGGCTGCCATGGTTGAGGAAAAACTCGGCAAATATACCCAAGCCAGCGACTTGTCTAAGTTTATTTTATAATGACGATACGTTCCGGACTTTATATCCACTGGCCGTTTTGCCGCAGCAAGTGTCCGTATTGCGATTTTTTCAGCAAGGTTGAGAAAAACGTGCCGCAAGATGCGTTGGTGGATGCTTATCTGGATGACATAAAATATTATGCCGAGCTGGCGGATGTGAAAACGCTTGGTTCGGTGTTTTTCGGCGGCGGCACACCCTCTCTTTTGAGCCCTTATAACATCGGGCGGATTTTGGAGCAAGTGGCGGCCTGTTGGCAGCTTGAAAAAGGGGCGGAGATTTCTCTTGAGGCTAACCCCAATACAGATCGTCCGGGGTTGTTTTCTGATTTGCGCAAAGTCGGAATTAATCGCTTATCTTTAGGCATTCAATCTCTGGAACCTGAGGGGTTAAAATTTTTGGGGCGCACGCATTCGGTTGATGATGCTCTAAAAGCGGCAGAAGAGGTTTTGACACTGTTTGACAACACCTCTGCCGATGTCATCTACGCCAGGCCCGCTCAAAATTCAGCCGCCTGGCAAAAGGAGCTGGGGGCGCTTTGCTCTTTTGGGTTTAAGCATTTATCTTTATATCAGCTGACGATAGAGGAGGGCACGCCTTTTGCCCGCAAGGGAATTAAGGCCACTGATGATGAAACCGCCGCGCAGTTATATAACTTGAGCCGCGATATTTTGGCACAACACGGCTATTTGCAATATGAGGTCTCAAATTATGCCAAGCCCGGTTATGAGTGCCGCCACAATAAGCTTTATTGGCAGGGGGATGATTATATCGGTGTCGGCAACGGTGCGCATGGGCGTCTGCATATCGGGGGAGAGATTTTTGCGACGATACATCCGCGAAAATTAGAAAAACTATCTTCCCTTGAGCGGGCAGAAGAGCTTGTTTTGATGGGCCTGCGCCTAAACCAAGGGATAGATAAAGCCCATTTTGAAGAATGTTGCGGCCAAAATTGGGACCATTTGATGGATTCAAAAGTAATTGCACGCTTGGTGCAAGAAGGCTTGGTTGAGGATTTGCCGCATTGTTTGCGCCCGACATCTAGCGGGTTGTTGGTTTTGAATGTGGTGATTGCGGAGCTAGTCAACAATGCCATGATTGTCGGTGACAATTAGGAGCATCAGGACCAAAAAGAAAATCATGGCAAAGCCGGTTCTAACCGAGATATTATCGGGAATTTTGTTGTATTTGTTTAGGGCAAAGACAAAAAACGGCGCGGTCAAAACCAATGCCACAACATAGCCCGGGTTTGGCGCCAAGCGCATGGCCATGGTTTTGGCGGTAATCAGTGCGGCAGAGAAACTGACAATATAAACGCCGACTTTGATGACTTTTGGCGCAAACACTTGTTGAAAAAAGCCTTTGAACCCGGGGTGATTCCTTTTGATGAAGAAAACGGTGTTGTAGACCCCGCTTACAAAAGTGGCCACCACCAGATAGTAGAGAATATTTTCCCAAACATTTTGCCCCATTATGGCGATTTCTTTGGTGGCAATACTCATGCCGGCGAGGGCAAAGACGGCCGGGGCGGTATATTCAGCCACGGCTTTGCTGATGGGTGTTTTTATCATGTACCAATAGCAAAGGGTGAAGCCAAACAAGACCAACAGCAGGGTGATAAAGGAGTTGCTGTCTTTTACAAGCTCAAAAAATAAAGACGGGGTGATAATCCACCATAGGGCCGTGGTGACAATTGCGGTTACGGCCAGAGATCGTGAAGTCGGACCGGCGCCGAATTTGGCGGAAGCAAAAAAGATGTGGGAATCATAAATACCAATCATCCAGCCCTGAAAAATGAGCAAAGCCCAGTTATAGGCACTGGTTTGGAGCGGCATAAAGAACAGAAACGGAAGAAACACGAGGGCAATGCCAAACCCCCGCCATATTCCCAAAACATAGCCGTTTAATTTGTGTTGTTGGTTGACCAAGGTATAAAGGGCCGAAAAAAAGCCATATACCAGTCCGTTGATGATCCAGAGCATAGCAGAAACTTTCCGTTTGTGATGATTAATATAAGCCTTTGGTGCAGAAGTTAAAGGAGGTTTTGGCGTGTTTGTTGATGATTGGCGGCGGAGGGGGGGGACTTGACAAATGGATTGTATTTATTATATACGCATTATGTATATATAAATATACGAAAAATGTTAACACAAAGGAGAAAAGAAATGTATGATCCTGAAGAAGATGAGCGTAAAAAATATGCGCGTTCAAATTGGAATAATTTATCAACCAGAGAGGTTGTGAGTGGATTGATGGAAGGTAAAATGCCAATTACCCGAAACAAATATGATGTGAACAAGGGGATGTCACAAACTTATTATTTGGATGGAAAAGGTAATGAGAGAGACAGACCCATATGGGAACAAGATGGTAATTTGAATAATAAAAATCAAAATAATTTATTTGGTGATAATATTTTTTATAAAAATGGAGATAAAAAACTTGATATATCAAAAGATATTAATGCTTTTTCACAGAAACAAAATATTGATGTAAATAATCAGAAAAAAGATGTCTTATACAATGATTGTCGAGGAGATGAAAGGTATGAGGAATTTTTAAAACGTTTGAAATCTCCTGAGTTTGAAGGCAAGGGTTATGAAGATAATGTAAGATTGGTTGAACAACCGACCAATACGGGGATTTCGCAAAAATTGTTAGGTGATTTATTTAAAAAATATCCGATGATGGAAAAAGCTTATAAACCTAATGAAAATTCTACGTTAAATGATACTTTAAAAAATCTTACTCAAGAACAGATAGATAATATTTATTGTCAGGAGTTTTATAAACCCTACCGAGTGAAGGATATAAAAGATGATAGAATAGCTTATAGTGTTTTTGATATGCATGTTATGACTAGTCCACACAATGTGGCAAGAACATTTCAAAAATCTCTTAATGAGATGGGACACCCAGTTAAGCAAGATGGTGTTTTTGGTTCGGAAACAGTAAATGCCTTAAATCAAGTATCTCAAAATAATCAAACAAATACCTTTATGGAAAATCATTTGAAACCTAATCGAATAAATTATTTAGATAGGCTAAAAGATAAAGATGATAGGCCAGGTTGGTTTTATAGAACCCAGCGGTACTAATATCCTTCTTGGGTGAGATTGAGGAAGATTAGCCGCTGTAATATATATTCTAAATCTTCGGTTACGGCGGCTGATGCTTTGTTAGGATTGTGAGGATAGATGTTATAATAAAGTTTTGTATCTTCTTCGTAGATGGAGGCAAAAAGGTTTAGCCCTTTTTTAATGTCTTCGGTCCTGAAACCTTTTTTAATTTCTTGTTTGATGTTTTGGATTATGCATTGTTGTTGTGATAGATTGGTTTGTTTTTGACACAGAGAAGTAATATCTGAATTTTTTTCGGCATATTCTTTATAGTTATCGCTGTAGTCTGCCGGAGTATCTGAAAGCCTAAAAAAAAGTGCTTTTAAATATTTGTTTACCCCGTTTATGTTGGCATAGAGTGCCAAATTTCCACCATAGTCGGTATAACGATTTGTCTCTGTAAACATGCCATAGAAATTAAGAATGGAGAGCCGTAAATCTGCTAATTGATTTGAGAGTTCTAAGCCTTTTTCTTTTCCAAGGAGTCTGTTTAGGCGGATTTGTATTTTGTTTTGGAGGCAAGCGGTTATGGATGATGCATATTTTTGGGTTGAAGCAATTCCTCCGTTTTGCTTATTGGAGTGCTGAGCGTTGCATTGTTTATATTCTTCTTGCGGAGATAGGGTTTGGGCAAAAGCGGGAATGCTGCAAAGTAGAAAACATACGGCGGAGAGTATAAAAAAGATGGTTTTCATCATGGCCTCAATTCAAGTGTTTTACGTTTATTATAAAAGTTTCTTGTTTGTTTTCAATACTCTTGAAGCTTTTTTATCATAATCCGCTGGAGAGGAGTGTTGTCAATGAAATTACCAATCAATCGATGGGAGTATTAAAAGATGCTTTAGATTTTGAAAAGCCTGAAGAAGATGATGAGGATGAAGAGGAAAAACAACGTCGCCAAAGAAACGGAATGGGTTATTATTAAAAAGAGGTGGTTTACTTTTGATTTTGAATAAAGTAAGCTAAAATGCACTGAAAGATTGAAAGGGATAATACATGCAAGTTGTGTCTGCCATTGGAAAAGTTTTATTTATTTTTTTTCTGGGGGCTTGGCTTTTAGCGCCATTTACGTTGCAAAGGTTTTATCCTTTCAATCTTTGGTTTTTATTCTATGATATTTTTTGTCTGATTTGGTTTGAGGGAGAATTGTTTGTTCCTCGGTCTGCAAAATATCGCAGTTTGCTTTATTCTATGCAAACCGGCAGAAATAAGTTATTTTATGTGGTTTTGATTTTATCTGTGATTATCAATTTGATGTATTGGCCGACAACGGTGGCAATGTTGTCTCGTGGGTATATAAGAATTGATTGATGAATGTTGTTTTTATAGAACCCAGCGGTACTAATATCCTTCTTTAATTTCTTGTTTAATGTTTTGAAAAGTCTGAAGAAGATGATGAGGAAGAGGAGGAAAAACAACGTCGCCAAAGAAACGGAATGGGTTATTATTAAAAAGAGGTGGTTTACTTTTGATTTTGAATAAAGTAAGCTAAAATGCACTGAGAGATTGAAAGGGATAATACATGCAAGTTGTGTCTGCCATTGGAAAAGTTTTGTTTATTTTTTTTCTGGGGGCTTGGCTTTTAGCGCCATTTACGTTGCAAAGGTTTTATCCTTTCAATCTTTGGTTTTTATTCTATGATATTTTTTGTCTGATTTGGTTTATAGGGGATTGGTTCGTTCCTCGGTCTGCAAAATATCGCAGTTTGCTTTATTCTATGCAAACCGGCAGAAATAAGTTGTTTTATGTGGTTTTGATTTTATCTGTGATTATCAATTTGATGTATTGGCCGACAACGGTGGCAATGTTGTCTCGTGGGTATATAAGAATTGATTGATGAAGGTTGGTTTTTTGTTTTTTAACCGTGTTGCATGCTTAACACGGTTTTTTCTTGCAAATAATTTTATTTGTTTTAATCTGAAAACAGGCACACAAAAAGGGTGTGCTTAGGGCTTCAGAACCCTAACTAAACTGGTCGTGGCATAACGACCGCCGATTTTATGCCGGCATTGCCTTCGGGCGGATGCCGGCGAATAGGGCTTTTGCTTTAATAAGCTGGGCCACTTGGTTTAGTGTGGTTTCTGAACATCCGCCCGCCTTCTGTATTTGAAGCGCGGGTTTTTTATGAACTTTTTTCTTATAAGGATGTTTTAACCATGAAAAAATTTTTGCTCCTTGGAATTATGACTCTTGCAGCCTGCGGAACTTTGTTTAGCGGCACAACTCAAGAAGTGACTTTTGATGCCAGCACCCCCTCAACAACGGTTTATATCGACGGAATAGAAGTTTGTAATACTCCCTGCAAAACAACAATAGACCGCTCTGCCGATGCTATCCAGCTGGTGGCCAAAAAGAAAGGATATAATGACCGCGTGATAACTCTGCGCTCAACCGTCAACCGAACGGCCTTTTTTAATATCACTTTTTGGCCCAGCTGGTTGACCGATGCGGCAAGCGGCGGTGTGTGGGAATATAAACAAAACCAAATCTATCTGCAAATGGAGCCTAAAGGTTTGAGCACCGTGCAAAAACAAGAGTTTCTTAAAAAGAGCCAGGCAAAACGCTTTGCTTTATTCAATTTTGAGGCCTTGCAATATGAGGCCGCCTTGGGTAATGGCGGTGAGTATTTGAGCGCTCTCAGCACTCTTAGCGGAAAAAATGAGGAACTCTTGACCGCCGCGTTGCTTGAGAAAGATAATGAGGTTGCTTTTGTTAACTCTTGTTTGGCGCAATAAAAATAAATCGTCTTAGTTATTTCTTAAGCCTCTTGTGCTAAGAGGAAAAAAATAACAGGAGTAAAAATGTTTCAGAAGTGGATAGAGGCCGGAAAGGTCTATTGCGACCGCCGAATGTTGGTGATGCTTCTGCTTGGTTTCTCAAGCGGATTGCCATATCTGTTGGTTTTTGGCACTTTTAGCTTGTGGCTCAAAGATGCCGGGGTCTCTTTGGCCGCTATCGGCTTGTTTTCTTTGGCACGCACCCCTTATAGCCTCAAGTGGCTGTGGTCTCCCATTGTCGATAGGGTGAGGCTTCCGCTGTTTGGCCGCTTGGGCCGCCGCCGCGGCTGGGCGTTGTGTGCGCAAATAGGCTTGTTCTTGGCTCTGGGGGGAATGTCTGTGACCAATCCGGCTTTGCATCCGTGGCATATGGCCGTGTTTGCTTTTTTGACCGTGGTGGCCTCGGCAACGCAAGATATTGTCTTGGACGCATATAGAATCGAAAGCTTTAATAACCGTGAGCAAGGCGCCGGTGTGGCCGTCTTTGTTTTGGGGTATAGGTTTGGAACACTTTTCTCAGGCGCAGGAGCTTTGTTTATGGCCGCCGTTTTGCCCTGGGAAGATGTCTATAAAATCATGGCCTGTTGTGTTGTTATCGGCATGATAACGGTATTGTGTGCAAAGGAACCGCAACAAACAGAGCTTCTCTCCGCCAAAGGTGAAAAAAAATCTTTCTTTGCCAGAGCCGTGCGGTTTTTGAAAAATGCCGTTTATAATCCGTTGGCAGATTTTATGGGCCGCCCACATTGGGCTTTGATTTTGATGTTTGTCTTTCTCTACCGCATGAGCGATGCCTATATGGCGCCGATGGCTTATCCGTTCTATGATGATATGGGCTTTAGCAAAATAGAAATTGCCTCTGTTATTAAGGTTTATGGCGTGATTGCTACTGTTGTCGGTACTTTGGTCGGTGGCTTGTTGGTCAGCCGTTTTGGCATTATCAAGTCTTTGTTGTGGTGTGGGGTGCTTCAGGGACTTTCAAACCTCATCTTTGTTTGGCAAGCTTATGCCGGGCATAATATCTATGTCTTGATGGTGACAATCTCTATCGAAAATATCTCCGGCGGAATGGGCACCGCTGCCTTTGTGGCCTATCTTTCCTCTCTTTGCAACAGCGCTTATACCGCCACCCAATATGCCCTGCTCAGCTCTTTTATGAGCCTGGCCAGAGATGTCTTTGCCGCAACATCGGGCTTTGTGGCCGGGGCAATATCTTGGGCGGCGTTCTTTGTCCTTACTGCACTGATGTCGGTTCCGGCGCTTATTATCCTCTTGTATTTGGTGCGTAAGCGATCTTTCGGCGAGCCTAAACTTTATAAGGCAGGCGCGAATAAATAAATTCACTCAGCCAGTTTGGCAAAATGGAACCAAGCCAGGAGACAAACCTCATCGGCCACGGAAAAGCTATCAATCCGACATTGCGGCTCAATCTCTCGGCAATGATGGCGGCCGCTTTGTCTGCCTCCATAAAAAACGGCATCGGGCAGGTGTTTTTATCTGTATTGCTGGAGCTGACAAAACCTGGGCAAATGACACTGACGTTTATTCCCTCTTTTTTGAGGGCTAGGCGCAAGGCCTCTCCCCAGGCCTTTACTCCGGCTTTGCTGGCACTATATGACGGGCAGGTCATGAGCCCGTGGTAGCCGGCAATGGAGCTGGTGATGGCAATGCTCTTGCAGGCCGGTTCTTTGCGCCGGCGGTAAATCTCAATTGTCGGCAAAACCGTGTTTAAAACCCCAAAAACATTGGTGTTGAAAGTGTTGTATATGTTCTCGGTTGTTTCTTCTCCGGTGGAGATGCCCGCATTGGCAAAAACCAGGTCAAGCGGAGCCTCTTTTTCGCACTCTTCTATCCAGGCTTTGGCGGCGGCGCGGTCGGTGATGTCTAAGACTTGGGTGTGGACACTCACAACCTTGTTTCGGCGGCAGGCTTTGGCTACTTGCTCCAGCCGTTCTTGGTTGCGTCCGCAGATAAACAAATTATCGACCCCTGTCAGGGCATAGTGTTTGGCCAGGGCCTCGCCTATTCCACTGGAGGCACCGGTGATTAAGACATTTTTAAATTGAGGCATATTTTTTCTCCAAAGTAAAAACTTTTTAAATATTTGATTATATAATACACCAAAACCAAATTTGAGGAGTGTTATCTTGACTATAGCAAGCATGACCGGATTTGCAAGAGCTTCCGGCGAATTACAGACAGATTTAAGCAATATCTCTTGGTTGTTTGAGGTCAAAAGTGTCAATGGCAAAGCTTTAGATATCAAAACCAAACTGCCGCAAACTTTGGAGGATTTGGCTTTTGAGTTTAGGCGGATTGCCGCCCAATACCTACAGCGCGGCAGTGTCAGCGTCTATCTGGAGCTCAAACGCACGGCTCTTTCCAGCACGTTGCAGGTCAACACTCAGCTTTTGGAGGAACTCACCCAAAAAGCGCTGGAAATTTATCGCGCTAATCCTGATGAAATCGGCAAACCGCAAAGCACTGATTTGCTCCGCTTGCCGGGTGTGTTGGAGGTGTCTGCCCCGTCCGAAGAAGATGAGCAGGCCTTGCGCCAGAAGCTTTTGGCTGAGTTCGATACCTTGTGCCGCCGTTTGCAGGAAGACCGCAAGATAGAAGGTGCCAAAATCAAAGAGGCCCTGAAAACTATTTTGCAAAAAATAGGCTCTGTTGCCGCAAAAGTTGAGAAAATTGCCGAGGAACAGCCCGCCAAAATCAAGGAAAAACTCGAAAACCAAATCAAACAATGGGTTAACCCGGCCGAGGTGAGTGAAGAGCGCCTCGCTCAGGAAGTTGTTTTTTATATTACCAGAGCAGATATCCGCGAGGAAGTTGACCGCCTCAAGGCCCATGTCAAAACCGCGGAACAATTGTTGGAAAGCTCAGAAGCTGTCGGCCGCAGGCTCGACTTCTTGTGCCAGGAGCTCAACCGTGAGGCCAACACAACCTGCTCCAAGTCATCAGATGCAGAGTTGACCGCCTTGGGGATGGAGCTAAAGGCTCTGATAGAGCAGTTTCGCGAGCAAGTGCAAAATATAGAATAAAAAAGGAAAGGTGCCATATGAATGAGATTATCAACCGTTTGAGAAAAGTGCGCAAAGGAGCCATGTTTATCATTGAGGCGCCTTCTGGCACCGGCAAAGGTACGGTGATTAAGGAGCTGCTTAAATGTGACCCAAATATCAAATTCTCGGTTTCGGTTACAACTCGCAAACCAAGAGAGGGCGAGGTTGAAGGCGTGGACTATTATTTTGTTACCGATGAGCAGTATGATGAATTTTTGGCTCAAGATGCCTTCTATGAATATGTTGATTCTCAATATGGTTCTCGCTACGGAACACTGCGTTCGGAAGTAGACAGTTTCATCAATGTGGGGCAAGATGTGATTTTTGATATGGACTGGGCCGGCGCTCGCCAAATGCGCAAAAAGGCCGGAGCAGATGTTGTCACTATCTATTTGTTGCCGCCCTCAATTAAGGAGCTTCGTCATCGGCTTGAAAACCGCGGCACAGATTCCAAAGAAGTCATTGAGCAGCGCATGGGTATCATCTTGGAAAAAATCAGCCACTGGGATGAGTTTGACTATGTTATCGTCAATGTCGATTTGCAAGAGACCGTGACCAAAATTCAAAAAATCATTTCCGGCGAGCGCATGAAAAGGGTTCGGCAAGTCGGCCTCAAGGGGTTTGTGCAGGAGTTGGTTAAAGAAGCCCAATAAAAAAAGGTTGTATAATGGCTCATCTAGAGGCATTTTTTCGAGGTTCGAAAAATTCACGTACTTATGTTTCTTTGGTATCTAGCTTCGCTGCGGCATGCAGTAGCTGCCTAGCTTAGGCAAGATATTCCAAAGAGCTTGCAGACAAAATTGATATCAACATATCAATTTTACTTAGCGCTTGCTAAAATTTTTCTCACTCTTAAAATACCTCTATCTGAACCATTCTTCAACCTTTTTGCAAATCTCGCCCGGAGGTTTTCTAGAGTAATTTTGTACGGTCTCGGGAAATTCATGTACCTCTATGTACACTAAAATTTCCCTCGCCTTCAAAATCACTCTATAAATTCCACCAGTCGAAATTTTTGTGCTCTCTACTCCGGTACTTTTGCCTTTCAAATAGCTCTATCTGAACCATTCTCCAATCTTTTTGCAAATCTCGCCTGGAGGTTTTCTAGAGTATAAATATTATTGCTGAT
>CALXVV010000003.1 GCA_944392205.1 uncultured Alphaproteobacteria bacterium
TCGATGTCGGTATCGCTGAAAGTATTTTCAACCGGCTGGAAAGTCATCGCTAAGGCAAGTGATTTTTTGCCCTCCGGAAGGCTTTCTCCCTCATAGACATCAAAGATACGAACGTCTGTAATATGTGCTCTGTCGGCGTTCTTAGCTGCCGCAATAACATCAGCCGCCTTAACTGCCTTGTCAACAATAAAGGCCATATCCTTGTCCAGAGGCTGGAAAGCCGAAAGCTCCAGCTTCTTGCGAGCTTTATCATTGCTGGCGCGCGGCAAAGGAATATTGTCCAAGATAACCTCAAAGGCAACCACACGCTGCTTGATACCGAATTTCTTCAAAACCGAAGGATGCAGCTCACCAAAATAAGCAATCACATTTTTGCCCAAGCGCAAGGCGCCGCTGCGCCCCGGATGATAATAAGCCGGCGCATCGGTTGAAATTTGAGCATTTTCAAAAGGCCCATTGGCAGCGGCAATGGCGGCTAAAGCATCCGCCTTGGCATCAAAAACATCATAAGCACGTTCTTCTTTGCACCAATGCTTTTTAGACGTCATACCAGAGCGAATACCGCTAGCAACCAAGTTTTGCTCTCCCGGCTTGCGGCCATAAAATACCGGCCCACATTCAAAGATAGACACATCAGAATATCCGCGGGCAATGTTGTTTTTGAGCCCGAGCAAGAGGTTTGGCAATATAGACGGCCTCATAATATCAAGCTCGGTGGTAATCGGATTATAGAGAGCAACTTTTTCCCTGCCCCCCAGAAAGGCCTCTGCCGTCTTAGAGTCGGTAAAGCTCCAAGTAACCGTCTCCAACAAACCGCGAGAAGCCAGCTCGTGCTTAACCGTGACAGCACGACGCTGCGCCGGTGTCAGAACTTGTTTGGGAAACTTATCATGAGGCAAAGTCTCAGCCGGAATGGCATCCAACCCAATCATGCGCACAACTTCTTCCACCAAGTCATGCTCGCCCTCAATATCTCCGCGCCAAGTCGGAGAAACGGCTTTAATGCGGGAGCCTTCATCACTGACTTCAAAACCAAGCTTGGTCAAGATTTCAACGATTTTTTCCTTTGAAACCTCAAGCCCGACAAAATCTTTCATTCTCTCGGGACGAATATAAGCCACTCTCTTCTCATAATTCTCACCGCCGGCAACAACCTGCTCAGAGGCCTCACCGCCACAAATCTCAAGAATTAGCTGTGTAGCATAATCAGAACCCAAGATATTAGACATTGGGTCTACCCAACGCTCATAACGATAACGTGAGTCTGAATCGATTTGGAACTTGCGCCCGGTTCTGGCAATGCATTCAGGCGTAAACAAAGCACATTCCAAGAACACATTTTTGGTCTCATCACTGCAGCCTTTTTCGGCACCACCCATGATACCGCCCAGGCACTGCACGCCCTCATCATCGCAAATCCCCAAAGATTGCGTGTCAAGAGCATATTCTTTGTCCTCTAATGAGACAAATTTTTCACCCTCTTTGGCCATCCGCACACAAATATCACCTTTGAGCTTGTCGGCATCAAAAACGTGCAACGGCCGCGCCATATCATAGTTAATATAGTTAGTGATATCAACAAGCGGAGAGATAGAGCGCAAGCCAATAGCGACCAAGCGGTCCTTCATCCACTTAGGAGTTTCTGCCTTGTTGTTAACATTGCGAATATAGCGCCCAACATAAGTCGGGCAAGCTTTCAAATCTTCAATTATTACATTAATGGGAGACTTGAACGTGCTGTTTTGTTTGGATATTTTCAGGGGCTTCAGAGTGCCAAGTCCGGCTGCTGCCAAATCTCTGGCAATACCATACACACCCAAACACTCAGCTCTGTTTGGCGTAATGGAAATATCAAAAACCGGGTCAACATTCAAAACCTCTGCCGCACTAACCCCAATTGGAGTATCTGCAGGCAGGCTGATGATGCCGGAGTGGTCCTCGCCGACACCAAGCTCTTTTTCAGAGCACATCATACCAAAGCTTTCAACCCCGCGGATTTTGCCGACCTGTATTTTTTCGCCAAAAGCAGGGATCAAGGTTCCGACCGGCGCCAAAATACCAACCATCCCGAGGCTGACATTAGGTGCACCGCATACAATCTGCAGCACTTCTTTTCCGTCATTAACTTTCAAAACATGCAAATGGTCAGAGTCCGGATGGTTTTGCAAATCTTCAACCTTTGCTGTAACAAAGCCCGCTAAGTTGCTGGCAGGATTTAAAACTTCCTCAACTTCAAGCCCGATTTTGGTTAATGTCTCGGCAATCTCCTCAACCGAGGCCGTGGTATCCAAATGCTCTTTCAACCAAGATAATGTAAATTTCATCGTGCAGCTCCTCCGTTATTGCTCAATCCTCCGGTCATAGACGCCTCATCCAAAGGCACAAAGCCATAATGCTTCAACCACCGAACATCAGATTCAAAGAATGTCCGCAAATCAGGAATACCATATTTCAGCATTGCCAAACGGTCCATTCCCACACCAAAGGCAAAGCCTTGATATTCATCAGGGTCAATTCCCCCTGCCCGCAAAACATTCGGATGCACCATACCGCAGCCCAAAATTTCAAGCCAGTCATCACCGGCACCGATTTTGAGCTCGGTCTTTGTCTTTTTGCAGCCGATATCCATCTCGGCCGAGGGCTCGGTAAACGGAAAATAAGAAGGCCGATACCTAACCGGAATATCATCAAGCTCGAAGAAAGCTTTTACAAAGTCATAAAGACATCCCTTAAGATGCGCCATGGTAATATTTTTATCAATCACCAAACCCTCAACCTGGTGGAACATTGGGGTATGAGTGGCATCATAATCAGAACGATAAGTTCTGCCCGGAGCAATAATGCGGATAGGCGGTCTTTTGGCTTCCATGGTGCGAATTTGCACGGAAGATGTCTGGGTTCTGACCACATAGCTGTCATCAAAATTATCGCTTTCCGGGTTAGGGATATAGAAAGTATCCTGCATTTGCCGTGCCGGATGGTTTGCCGGAGTGTTTAAGGCATTAAAGTTGTGGAACTGGTCCTCAATATCGGGGCCTTCAGCCACCTCAAAGCCCATCTCGCCAAAGATGGCAATAACTTCCTCATAGATTTTAGAAACAGGGTGAATTCTGCCCTGATTTTCCGGACGAATAGGCAAAGTAACGTCTATTGTTTCTCTGGCCAGTTTGGCATTAAGCTCCGCTTCGGCCAAAGATTGCCTGCGCGCATCTAAAGCGTTTTCAATTTCGCTTTTTAGGATATTCAGGCCCTTGCCCATTTCTTTCTTTTCTTCAACCGAAAGAGTTGCCAAGCCCTTCATCAGCTCGGTAACGGAGCCTTTTTTGCCGAGCACGTTAACTCTGATATCCTCCAGAGCTTTCAAATCTTGAGCAGCGGCAATTTGCGCCAAAGTCGTTGATTTAAGATTTTCAATATTTTCCATTTTTTCCACCATGATTTTAAAATATAAGAGAGTCTGACCTGATTGCTCAAGCAGACTCTCTAAATTTTAATTTAATTTCCAGCAATTATTTGCTTAAAGAAGCCTTGACCTGGTCAACCAGTTTAGCGAAGGTTTCGGGCTCTTTAACAGCGATATCGGCCAACACTTTACGATCAAGCTCAATACCAGCTTTGGCGAGCCCGTTCATAAATCGAGAATAGGTCATATCGTGCAAGCGGGTAGCAGCGTTGATACGTTGGATCCACAAAGCACGGAAATTTCTTTTTTTAGCTCTTCTGTCGCGGTAAGCATATTGCAAAGCCTTTTCGACTTTTTCAACAGCAACTCTAAAGACATTATTATTGCGTCCTCTGTAGCCTTTAGCCATAGAGATAATTTTTTTATGACGCGCGTGAGCGGTAACACCTCTTTTAATACGTGACATCTCTGCTTCCCCTTACAAATACGGTAAAAATTTCTTAACGAGTTTAACATCGACATCAGCCAACAGCACGGTGCCGCGAGCCTGTCTTTTCATTTTAGTACCCTTGTTGAAAAGCAAGTGTCTTTTGAAGGCAAAATTTCTTTTCAATTTGCCGGTGCCGGTAACGCTGAAGCGTTTTTTAGCGGCACTTTTAGTTTTTAATTTAGGCATTTTAATCCCTTTCAAAAAATGATTACGATGGATTTTCAACGAGTCGGCAGGCATGCCAGTTAGCCCGCGCCACTCGGTTCGGAGGAGTTTATACAACCAAAGTTCGGATATTGCAAGCATTTTCTTCAAGACTGATCAAGATTTCCTTCCTCTTCTTTTATAATTTAATTTGAACATGACAAAAAAATATGATACAATAAAGCTGTATTTAGACGATATGTTTATTATTCTGTTAAGTTTCCGGTTGTATGTTTTTTCATGTTACCGTTTTAGACTTTCAGAATATTTGAAATATAGAACATTTACTTACTTAAATATACGACTATGAAAACTTACTACAACGGTTACGACCAAGATGGTTACGATGACCGCGGCTTTGACCGGGCCGGAATTCACAGAAACGGCACTCGCTTTGATGAGAACGGGTTCGACTGCCGCGGAATTCATAAAAATAACACCCGCTTTGATGAGAGCGGTTATGACTGTGATGGTTATGACCGCGACGGTTATGGGCGGGACGGTTTTAACTTTAACGACGTCGACCGGGAGGGCTATGACCGGGACGGTTTTAACTTTTACAACGTCGACCGAGAGGGTTATGACCGTCGTGGTTTCACCTATGGAGGTGTCCATAGAAATGGAACCCTTTTTGATGACGAAGGGTTCGACCGCTTTGGGTTCGACTGCTCTGGGTTCGATCGCCATGGTTTCAACCAAAGGGGCATTCATCGTAACGAAACCCGTTACGACGAAAAAGGTCTTACCCAAGAAGGATATAAATATTCGAGACTGCGGTAATAACCTGGAACAGACACTAGACAGCAGCGCTTAAAAAGCGCTGCTGTTTTTTATTGCGCAAACACATCGACATAAAAAATCTTTTAATAAAAATTCTTACTAACCCTTCCTCTTCCACCGGCTTCTTCTATTATTCCATCTTTGAGCTCCACCACTCGGTCCATCTGCTGTGCCAACTCCATGTTGTGAGTGGCGACCAAAGCAGATAATCCGGTTTCTTTGACAATGGCAATAAGCTCGGCGAAGACGCTTTCTGCCGTTTTTGGGTCCAAATTTCCGGTTGGTTCGTCAGCCAGCAGAAGTTTTGGCGTATTGGCAAGCGCCCTGGCAATGGCCACCCTCTGCTGCTCTCCGCCCGAAAGCTCGGCCGGACGATGTTTGAGCCTTTTACCAAGCCCCAAACGTTTCAAAAGCTTTTCGGCCTTTTCACGTGCTGCTTTGGGGTTCACGCCGGCGATCAAAAGCGGCATCATCACATTTTCCACCGCGTCAAAATCCGGCAACAGATTATGGTATTGATAAACAAACCCCAAATAATCACGCCGCAAAGAAGTACGCATGGCATCACTCAGTTTAGAGCACTTGAGGCCGTCAAGATAAATCTCCCCTTTGCTTGGTTGCTCCAAAAGCCCGGCAATCTGCAACAAAGTAGATTTTCCGGCACCCGATGGACCAATAAGGGCCACCACCTCGCCTTTTGCAATATCGAGTTCAATTCCGCGCAAGACCTCAAGAGTTTGCCCACCCTGCTTAAAGGAGCGCCTGAGGTTTTTAAGTTCCAAAGTCGGTGTTTGTTTATTCATAGCGCAAAGCCTCCACAGGATCCATCTTTGCGGCCCGATAAGCCGGATAAAGCGTCGCCAAGAAAGAAAGCAACAAGGAAATAACCACCACCGTCAAAACCTCCATATTATCAACCTTGGCCGGCAGTTTTGAGAGAAAATAGATTTCGGCCGAGAACAAATCGCGCCCCATCAAGGCTTGCAGACCTTGGCGTATTGCCTCAATATTGTGGCAGAACAACAGCCCCAAAACCAAACCCAAAGCAGTGCCGACCACGCCGATAAACGCTCCGTCCATAAAGAAAATGCGCATAATCATTCCCTTGGTGGCACCCATTGTGCGCAAAACGGCCACATCGCGCCCCTTGTCTTTCACCAGCATGATTAAACCGGTGATGATATTAAACGCCGCCACCAAAATAATGAGTGTGAGGATGATAAACATCACATTGCGCTCAACATCAATGGCGTTAAAGAAGGCGGCATTTGTCTGTTTCCAGTCATAAACATAGGCTCCGTCGCCGCTGACACTACGCTCAATTCCTCTGCGTACGGGAGCAAGCAGACTTTCATCATCTATTGTCACATCAATATGGGTAACGGCGCCTTTGAGACCAAAATAAATTTGCGCGGTCTCAAGCGGCATAAAGATAAAGTTTGAATCATACTCATACATCCCGGCCTCAAACGTGCCAATCACCTGATAGGACTTCATCCGCGGCACTGTTCCAAAAGCCGTCACCTTGCCGTTTGGCGAGATTAAGGTAACCTTATCCCCCGGCACCACGCCCATTTTGGTAGCGAGCCTGATACCCATCACCACATTATCGCCCTTAAAATCTTCCATATTAACTTTTTTAAAAGCCTCTTTCAAAATCGGTTTTTTGAGAATATCTTGCGCCTCGATACCCCTGATCATAGCGCCTTCGGCAGATTTGCCGGCAGAAACCAAGAGCTGATTTTCAATCATCGGAATAACCAAGGTCACATGCTCGATTTCAGCCAAATCTTTGACAGCTTCTTTATAATTGTTAAACGGATACCCCAATGGCGACATAATGCCGATATGGCCGTTGATACCCAAAATTCGGCTCAAAAGCTCGTGCCTAAAACCGTTCATCACCGACATCACGATGATAGGGGTTGCCACCCCCAAGGCAATTCCGGTAAAAGCAAAACCGGTAATCACCGAGATAAACCCTTCTTTTCTTTTGGCCCGCAGATAGCGCTTGGCCACCAATCTTTCAAATTTTGAAAACAGCATGCAAATTCTCCGTATACATCTGCATTTATATAGATTTTAAGCGCACTTGACAACACACATAGAGGTTATACACAACCCTACCGAAGCCGGCAGTGGCATTACTTAGCTATGAGTCGCAAGACTAAAAAGCCGCTCCTCACAAAGCGGCTTTTTACGGCTTGCTGGCGCAAGTGCCTTAGAACAATTTTAAGATTGATTGGCTAGCTTGGCTTGCAAGTGAGAGGGAATTAATGGCTAATTGTTGGCGGGTTTGGAGAGCCAGCATATTGGCTGATTCCTCGTTCATGTCCGCCAGCGTTAACTTATCCGCCCCCTCGGTCAAGACATTGACCAAGCTCTCGGTGAAATCCTGGCGGGTAGTGATGATGTTATAATTATTCCCCAGTTCTGAGGAATAATTGCGGATAGAGTTTATGGCTGACGAAAGCTCCTCTATGGATTTATTTATATCTCCTTGGGTCTGCCACTCCAGAGTTGTGAGCCCCAAGGCCTGTGTCCCCATATCTTTGCCCTGCACCGCAAGAGCTGATTCTCCATCCTCGTTGAATTTAACGCTCAATTTGTCTGTTTGTAGCAAATTTATCCCTTTATAAGAGGCATCTTTGATTAGTGCGTCATATTGATGTAAAATTTCTTGGTATTCACTGCTATCTTCAGCCTCTTGCTCGGGAATATTTATCTGAGGCGGCTCCGGAGCCCAACCGTTCCAATTTATTTTTGATGTTGTTGCACTAAAATTATTCAGGGCAGTCAAATCGCCAATGGATACGTTTTTACCAACAGAATAATCTTCCTCCGTTACCAGTGCCTTTTCTTGTGTATTGTCTTTCAAATCCAATATGCTTCCGGCCTTAAAAGTGATTGTGGCATCACTGCTCAACGTGGTGAAAAAAGATTGTCCAAATTGGCTTATTATCTGAGCAGAGCTATCTATGATTACCTCTGATCTGGTGGCTCGTATGAAGTATTGATTTGCCTGAGAATATATCTTTCCCTCTACTTCCAACGTGGCGTCTGATATATTCATGCCAAAATCATCAGCCGTGAGATGAATGATTGATGATTTGCCTATTATGGCATTGCCCTTACTTATGCTTAAACTAGACAATTTTAAAGTACCACTCTGAATATCCAGCGTATTGGCTCCGGCGCAAGCAATATCTTTTGCGACTATATTTGCTTGGCTTATAATATCTGAGCCTGTATAGCCATAAATCCCGTGCATATTGTTACCTTGTGAGGAAAGATTGATATTCCCTGATAATTCAAGTTTGTTGTACGCAATGATATTGGCACAAAGTTGGGTATTGCTTTCATCAACCTCAAAGTTTACATCTATGTTGCTGATTTTAGCTTCATCAAAAGCGTTAACACCATATAGGTTACCGCTTTGATTCCTTTTTATATTAATTCCAAGATCTGATAAAACAGTTCCCTTTCTGAGACAAATCGCGCTATTTGACATGTTCAGGTGAGAGAACTTTTCTGCTCCTGTATAGCCTGTGAAATATTCTGTTCCGACTAATTTTTGCCCATTCGTCAAATCAATATTTTCATTCTCAAAATAATTGATTGTTCCATAGACGCAGATGGTTTCTTTGCCGGCAGCAACTGCATCCTTGAGCTCTTGTGCGGTGCTGACAACCGCACCGTTCTCACCCACCATATTCTGAAGTTGTTCTTTGCTGGGAATCGCTTGCTCTAAAGCCTGGTTAGCAACAGCTTTGGCTTGCTCCAAAAATTCGGTAGCACTTTCCAAGGCCGTAGTAGCGGCTTTTATCGTGCTCACAGCCTGGCCCATACTGTCTAACAAAGCATTCAAATCATCAGCACGATCATTTAGGGAAAGTGCTGTATAGTAAGAACTTGGGTTATCTATGGCGGAATTAACTTTATTACCGGTAGAGAGTTTATTTTGGGTAGAGGAGACCTGCCCGCTGATATTTTGCAGGCTCAACAAATTCGACCGCATACTCGCAGTTAAACTTATTCCGTTCATAAGTCCTCTACATTTTTCTATTTAGTATACCAATTCTAATTATATATTTTTGAAATACCGGTTGCCAGAACAACAGAGGACTTTTCCACACAAAAAAGCTCCGTTTTTGCAAACGGAGCTTTTTCAAAATACCTAAACCTTAGGCGACATTCTGGCAGGTGATAAGCCCTTCAGAAATCTGCAAATTGGTATTAATCATGCTGTCAATAATCTTGTCATTAACATTATTGATATCTCTACCAATCTCCAAGGTCTTGGAAGAAACATAATCAGCCAGTTTAATCAGGTTAGATTTTGTTTCCTCCGGCAATTGAGTGTTCTTGGCCTTAGCCAAAGTCTTGATATAAACCCACAACTGCAGATTATTATCAAGAGCGGTAATCAGTTCCTCAGAATTGTTATTTTCACGAGCTGAAGAAAGATCAACCGCGCACTTCAGAAGAGAAAAAGCCTCCTCCTTGGCCAAAGAGTTTTTAACAACGGCAAGCAAACCTTCAGAAATCTGCATATTGATATTTGCCAGACAATCAAAGTCAGACTTTGCCATTGAAACCCCCTTAGAAAGGGTCATTCTCTCAACAAATTTAGAGAGTTTAAATAAATTATCCTTAATTTCCTGTGGAAGCAAATTCTTTGCGCTTTTCAGCGATGCTTCTATCTCTACCCACAACTTAAGATTTTCATCAAGAGTCAGCAATTTCAGATGTTCATCATCGCTGCTGGCGGCTTTGGAAAGAGCCTGGGCAAAACCCATCATAATCTTGGCCTGTTCCTCTGCTTCTCTGATTTGCTCATTAGTGGTGTTATTCATTTACGCTTCCTTATAAAAAATTAATACGATTCCAATATAACAAGTTTCAAGCTTATTTAAATAGCAAAAAAGATTTCATCCACTTAAAAAATCTGCTCCGGAGATTGGGGAAAAGCCCGGAGCAGACTTTTTTAGGGAAAAACAGTTCCTTACTGGAGCTGTACAATTTAAGAAAAAATTGGGGAGACTTTTTCTTAAATGGGTTCACATAATAATAGGAAACTCTTTCCTAGAACGGTGCGACGATATCCAAAATCTGGCGCCCATAACGAGGCTGTTGAACATCGGTAATGACACCCTCTCCGCCGTAAGAAACTCTGAGTTCGGCGATTTTACTCGATTCGATGGTATTATCAGAGGTAATATCGGCCCTTCTGATGATACCGCGCACGGTGAGCTTTCTAAGCTCGTAGCTGACACGGATCTCTTGCGTTCCCTCAATCACCAAATTTCCGTTCGGCAATACCTGAGTAACCACCGCCGCCATGGTTAAATCGATTTTTTCCTGACGGTCAATTTTACCATCGCCTGAAATCTCGCGGTTAGAATTGATATCAACCAAGTTATCTTTATCAACCGCACCGGGGAAAACCTTATTCAAGTAGCTTTCATAGCCAAAGAATGAGCCAACGCCGATGGAATCTTTGTTATCATCACGATTCTGCTCCATCTCATTTTCCATCAAAGCCGTATCTTGGGCAGAAACCTTAACCGTGATGATATCTCCGACTTTTGATGCTCTCTGGTCCTTAAAGAACCCGCTGGCACCTGGCTTCCACAAAGAGTTAGCCGCCGGCTTGGCATTGTTTACTTGCGGCATTGGTAGTGAAACTGGCTCATAATTCTTAGCCTCTACCGGATTAACAATCGGTGTCATGGGCGGTTCCTCCCCCACTCTCTGCAAACGAGACCACATTCCGCATCCAGACAAAGATGTTGCCATCAAAAGGACAACCACTCCTCGTCTGATATTTTTTGTTTTTTCTAACATGTTAATAGCTCCCCAACTATTTTATTGAACTTCCACTGTCTCGGCATCAACCACCCGAGCCCTAAACTTTTTACCGCTCTTGGTATTTTCCACCTTTATAAGCTCTCCCTTAGCTCCATCTTCTTGAGCAATAGCTTGTGCGGTAATTTGCAATCCTTTGGAGCGGTATATTGATGTTACCAACGCTCCTTTTTTCATGATAATTTTTGGTCCGATATCTCTCTCATTTATCAAGCGCCCCGGTTTCAAAGTTCTTTTGGCCTCCATCCCGACCAATTTTTCCTTAGCTGTTATATCGGCATCTTTTATACGATTAAGCCGCATAGGCACCAACTCGAGCTTGTCTTCGGTGATTTCCTCACCTTTGGCAATTTCTTCTACCGGAACAAAGGCCTCGCCCAAAACATAAAATTTCCCTGTTAAGTTTGTGGAGGAATAATGTTTCCCATCGGCAAAAATTTCCGCATTGGCAGAAAAAGTTCCCTGCTCGTCATTAATCTTCATCTGTGAAATCATAATCTTGGCCTGTTCCGCATCCTCAATAACAAAGACCGTCTGACCGCCGAAAAATTCCATTTCCAGCTTTTCATCGTGCCCTTGTTCAACAAACTCTTTTTGCAAAGCAGCCATAAACTCGGCATCATTAAGCAACACCGTTGCTTTTGCGGGCAAAGCCAATAAGCAAATTCCGATTATGATCCCCCAAAATTTAGACATCCGTCAAAACCCTACTTCAACTGATTAATAGTGTTCAACATTTGGTCTGCGGTAGAGATAATTTTCGAGTTCATCTCATAAGCACGCTGCGCTGAAACCAACTCAGTAATTTCCGTTACTGCATTGACGTTAGAGGTAGAAAGATACCCCTGCAAAACCGAGCCAAAACCCTCAGCATCCGGATTATCCAAAATCGGCGCACCGGAAGCCTCCGTTTCCAAAAAGAGGTTATTACCCATAGCTTCCAAACCAGCCTCATTGACAAAGGTGGCAAGCTCCAACTGTCCGACGTTTACCTCATCGGTTTCACCGTCTTGTTTAACCCAAACCTCTCCGGAATTGTTAACATAAACCTCTGTTGCATCATCGGGAATGGTAATTTCGGGCTGCACGATATAGCCATCATGGGTAACAATCACACCATCGCCGTTGCGTTGGAAGGCGCCATCACGCGTATAAGCAATTCCCTTACCCTCCGGCAATTCGACCTGAAAATATCCGCGCCCTCTGATAGCCAAATCCAAATCATTATTGGTATTGGTCAATCCACCACCTTCGGTAATACGATAAACCGCCGCTGTCCTAACACCCAAACCAAGCTGAATACCTGAAGGAACAATTGTATTATCAGCGGTTGAGGCAGCACCCGGACGAATAATGTTTTGGTACAACAAATCATTAAATTCGGCTCTGCGTTTGGTATAAGCGGTTGTGTTCATGTTGGCGATGTTGTTGGCAATCACATCAACATTGGTCTGCTGCGCGAGCATTCCGGTTGCACCAATATGTAAAGATCTCATAATTTTATTCCCCCTAAAAAATTATGCCAATTGCGCATAGGTTGATATTGTGTTAGACAGACGATCATGCTCGTTATCAATCATCTGCTGAACATATTCATAAGAACGTTGAACTTTAATAAGCTTAGTCATTTCCTCAATTGGGTTGACATTGGATTTCTCGACCACACCTTGAGCAACTCTGACATTGTTGTTGCCAACCGTCATGGCATTGCCCTCGGTATTTTCAAACATCGTACCCGCAACCTTAAGAAGTTTTTGGTTATCGGCAAAAGTTACCAGTTTAAGACGCCCGATAACCCCGTTTTCGGTCATAACATCTCCACTCTCGGTGATAGAAATTTCTTTCTCTCCGGGAGCAAAGAAAAATGGCTCATTATTTTCAGATAAGACGATGGCGCCGTCATTAGTAACTAATTTTCCGTCGGCATCCAAAGAGAACTGGCCTTTGCGGGTATACATCTCTCCGGCACCGGTCTCCAAACAGAAAAACGCATCGCCCTGAATTGCTAAATCAAAAGTATTGCCGGTTTCTTCAAAAGCCCCCTCGGCAAAATTCTGAAAACTGCCATAATCTTCGGTAAAATAAAGCGGCGTGCGGCCAATCCCCACAGCCTCAGGTGTTTCCACCAAAAAAGAAGTAAACAATGCATCATCTTGCTTAAAACCAGAGGTATTCATATTGGCCATATTGTTAGAAACGATATCCATTTGTTTCCACAAGGCCATCTGGCGAGACAACGCGATATAATTTATATTATCCATTCTATTTTCCCCAATCATTTTGGATAATTAAAACTTGTTGCCATATGATATGCAAAAGTCGTGCCAATTTTATAAACCGCACAAAAAAAAAGGTGATAACCATATGGTTACCACCTTCTAATCAGAATAGCTTTTATGCCTCCACAAAAGCGGAAAATTGGGGGTTATATGCGACAAAGGCCTTATAAAGCCGAGCATCAAAATCATGCCCGACCCACAAGGTCTCCCAACACTGCCGCACACTTCTCTTTTCCACCTTGCGCCGCAGACACTTGAAAGAGTACGCCTTGTCCAACAACAGAGACTTTCCGCAGAAGATTCTGATATCTTCCTCGCTCATGGCCTTGAAAGAAAGTTTCTGCACGCCCCAGCGTTGCATATTGGCAGCCCAACTCTTCCAAACCTCGCCTTCCCATTTGGGCGATAGCAAATCAATAAACTGGCCGGCAAGCACCAGAATTTCCCTTGCCGTCATGTTGGCCTGCAAAGGCAGTTGACATACTTGCCGCAAGAGCTCTCGCGCTTCTTGTTTGGTAAAACGTTTGTAGCAATGAATTGCTCCCAATCGAAACGCCTCAATCAAACCGGCAGCATTAAGAGTCATCACCTCCACCGGTCCCGCAGTTTTAAGCAATGAAATTTTCACCACTTCTTCTTGCCCGAAAGCTTTGTTAGCTTGTTCAAGGGGCTGTCTAAAATTTTTCATAATTTAATATAGATTTAGAGAACCAATAAGAAATAAATCTTATTTATTCCCTAGCATTAAAAAATATTAATGTCAATCAAGCTGAAACACCAAAAGAATTTTAGGCATTAAAATCCAAATTCCAGGTAGTATAGCGTGCGGCATCTTCCTGCCAATTTTCTCTGACTTTTACAAACAAGAAGAGATGCACTCTTTCTTCCAAAAGATCTTCTATTTCTTTTCTGGCCGCCTGCCCGATGCGTTTAATCATCTGCCCACCATGCCCCAAGACAATAATCTTTTGATTATCTTTCTCAACATAAATAGTAATTTCCGCACGAATAGAACCGTCTTCCCGCCGTTCCCAGAGCTCAGGCTCCACCGTCAAAGCATAAGGAAGCTCCTGGCGCAAAAAAAGAAACAACTTTTCTCTCACGATTTCCGCCGCCAACAATTTTAGCGGCATGTCAGAAATCTGGTCCTCCGGATAATACCACGGGCTCTCCGGCAAATGCTCCGCCAGATATTTATAAAAATCATCCGTACACTGCCCATTCAAGGCCGAAATAAAGAATGTTTCTTTGAATTTTCCCTCTTGGTTTATAGCCTGGCTTAGGCCAAGTAGTTTTTCTTTTGCCACCAAATCTATTTTATTTAAAACTAAAACCGCCTCTATTTTGCGTTTATTGAGCTTGGCAATAATACTTCTGGTTTCATCATCAAAACCGCGCTTAGCATCCACCACCAAGACAACAATATCAGCATCCAAAGCACCTTCCCAAGCAGAGCCGACCATTGCCCTGTCAAGCCTCCGTTTAGGCTTAAAAATACCGGGCGTATCCACAAAGATGATTTGCGTGTTATCATAAATACCAATCCCCTTCACCAAAGTCCTGGTCGTCTGAACCTTAGGCGAAACGATTGAAACCTTTGAGCCCACAAAATTATTGGTAATGGTAGATTTTCCGGCGTTCGGCGCCCCGATAAGCGCCACAAATCCACACCTGGTGGCAGTCTCGCTCATTTGGATATCCGCTCCAACATTTTAGCGGCGGCATCGAATTCTGCCAATTTTTTGTTATGTCCATGCCCCAAGACATCTGCCGCACCTTCAACCTTAAGGCGCACGGTAAACCTTGGTGCATGCTCCGGCCCATCACGCCCGATAATTTCATATTGAGGCACCCCAAGGCCTTTGACATGGGCAACTTCCTGCAAAGTTGTTTTGGCATCTTTAGGCGGCGCCACACGCTTATCAATCAAATCTTTCCAATGCAAGTTCACAAAATTAATGGCAGCATCAACACCACCGTCAATATAAATGGCACCGATAACCGCCTCGCACACATCACAAAGCACACTTTCGTTTTCTCTGATATCCTCATCGGCCACAATCATAAACTTGCCAAGATTAAGAATTCTTGCCACTTCGGCCACAGTTTCCTTGCAAACAAGGGCCGTAAACCTCTGCGATAGATTTCCCTCCGGCTCGGATGGAAATATCTTGTAAAGCAAAGATGCCACCGAAACCCCCAAAACTCTATCGCCCAAAAATTCCAAACGCTCATAGTTTTTGGCCACATGAGAATTAACTGAGGAATGCGTCAGAGCAATCTTCAAAAGATTTTTATCCCTAAACGAGTGTTGGAGTGTATTTTCAAGCTCTTCCATAAGCTTTTCCCTTAGTGGATACTGTTAAACAAGCGAGACCAACGAATTTTCTTAGGCCATGTCCAGGGTTTATACCAAGGTTCCTCACTATTATGAGAAAAGAACAAGAAACGAGCCTTGCCGACTAAGTTTTCCTCCGGCACAAATCCGACATTAACACGGCTGTCATCAGAACGGTCGCGATTATCGCCCATCATAAAATAAGTCCCCTGCGGCACCTTTACCTCGCTGAACTCATCATTATCCTCGTTATCAGAAATTTCCAAGATACGATGTTTAACGCCACCGGGCAAAGTCTCAATATATTGGCGATAACGTTCGGCATTTCCCATCTCATTGCGCATAACAAAATCTTCTATTTGTTCGCGTTCAACCTTTTGCCCATTAATAAAAAGGCGCCCATTTTCCAGTTTGATTGTATCACCGGGCAATCCAATCACCCTCTTAATAAAGTCCGTTCGATTATCTCTGGGATACTTAAAGACAACAACATCTCCGCGTTTGGGAGCATCTTTCCAAATACGCCCCTCAAACAAAGGAATACTCCACGGCAGAGAATGCTTAGAATAGCCATAGGTATACTTAGAAACAAATAAATAATCCCCGACATATAGGGTCGGATACATAGACCCTGATGGAATTTTAAATGGTTCAAACCACAAAGTCCTGATAACGATAGCAATCAAAATAGCATAGACTATCGTTTTTATGGTATCGCCCAAGCTTTCTTCTTTATCCATTAATTTTCTCTTTTCAACAACTTACAAATTTATGCCATCATATACGTTTTTTTATTTGAGGCAACCTATTTTTTCAATCACCACCACAGCCTGCGCCATCGGATAATCATCAGAAAGAGATAGCCAAGTGGCAAACTCTTCTCCACCGCTCAAGCTCTGAGCTCTCTCCAAAGCCTTATTGTAAAGATTAAGCAGCGGCCGACCGTTTTTGTCATGACTGACCTCAATATCGCACCAGGCAATTCCTGCGGCGACCCCGGTTCCCAGAGCCTTTGAAGCAGCTTCTTTAGCCGCAAAAATCTTTGCCATTTTAGCCGGGCATCCAAAACTTTCGCCGGCAGCAGCAAGAATATCTCTTTGTTCCGCTTTGGTAAAAAGTTTCTCTAAAAACCTCTTGCCATAGCGTTCGGACGTCCTTTCAATACGCCCGATGTTCACAACATCTGTTCCGATTCCCACAATCATAAGCACAAACCTTTTTTATTTTTTCTGGTGCCGGCGGCTGATATTTTCAAGCGCGCTTTTCACCAGATAATAGCTGACAAACCAAGCAACAATGTAATAAGGGATACACCCCACCATCATTGGCCATAGGATAGGCCATATATCTTGAAAAAACAAGCTAAAATCGAAAGTCATCAACGCATGCATTCCCTTTTCAAAAAAGCGCAAAAAATCGACCTGGGTTGATGAGGCATATTCAGCGCCCAACATTTTGCGTCCCGTATAAAGAACGGATATCCAAATAAAAGGGAATGTCCAAGGATTTCCGGCCGCCGTCCCCAAAGCACTGGCCAAGATATTTCCGCGCAAAAGAAACGCGGTTATGGCCGCCAAGACAAAATGAAAGCCAACAAACGGCGTAAAGGAAATTGCCACTCCGCAAGCGATCCCGGCCGCAATAGATTGTGGAGTTCCTTTCAACCGATGCAGACGCATCATCAGATACTGAGAGTAACGTTTCCAACCACCCTGTGGCCAAATACTATTGCGCAATTTTTCCCAGACAGAAAGTTTCTTTCGCCGTCTAAACATAAAGTTGCCTCCCTCAACTCGTGTATTTGAGGTATATAACATTAGAAATACGGAAAATAAAGCCCAAGTCTCAAAATACTCAGAACTTATTGCATTGACCGAGAAACATAAGATACAACTTTTGAGGCCTTAAGCGCCGCGATAATATCGGTCAGATGCTTCAAATCCTTTACCTCGACATCAACCAAAAGTTCAAAATAGCTAACGGTTCGGTTGACGATGTTAAGGTTACAAATATTTCCGTTGTTGCGGGCAATAAGATTAGAGAGCTCGCCAAGAGACCCAGGTTCGTTAGAAAGCATCAATTTCAAACGTCCGACATGGGGTGTATCATCAGCAGCATCTCCCCAAGAAATATCCAACCAACGCTCAGGCTCATTGGCAAATTTCTCCAAAAGTTTGCAATCGATGGTATGAACAGCCACCCCCTTACCGGTTGTAACAATTCCGACAATTCTGTCACCGGGCAACGGATGGCAGCAACCGGCAAAATGCACGGCCATTCCGGGAATAAGCCCTTTAATTTTAAGCGGCTCCCCCTTAGATTTATCTTTTTTGGGTGTTTTTGAGATAAAGGACTTAACCACCTTGCCGATTTTAGATTGCTTATAGCCGGGATAAACGGCTTTCATAACATCCCAGGCAGTAACAAGCCCCTCACCGACTTTAGCATAAATATCATCTATCGATTCGGCTTCAAAATTGGGCAACACATTAACAATGGCTTTTTCATTAAACTCCAAATTTTCACCCTTGAAAGTGCGTTCCAAAAGTTGCTGTCCCAAAGTGATGAATTGATCGCGTTTATGAGCCCTAACATAACGCCTGATGGCGGCTTTTGCCTTACCGGTCACAACAAAGCGATCCCATTCGGGAGATGGATGTTGAGCCTTAGAAGTCAAAATCTCGACCTGATCACCATTTTGCAAAACCGTACGCAACGGACGAATTTCACCGTTAATCTTGGCCCCCACACAGGTATCTCCAACAGACGAGTGCACGGCATAAGCAAAATCAACCGGTGTGGAATTTACCGGCAGTCCGATTAAATCACCCTTGGGTGTAAAACAAAATACCTGATCATTATACATCTCGAGCTTGGTATTTTCCAAAAACTCCTCTGGGTTAGAGGCTTGTTCCAAAATTTCCAACAACTCTCTAATCCAACGGAAGTTTTTACCAACAACTTTCTCACCCTGTTTATAAGCCCAGTGGGCGGCCACACCTTTTTCATTAACCTCATGCATTTCATGAGTTCTAATCTGAATTTCAATACGCGTATTTTCAGGCCCGATAACTCCAGTGTGAATAGACCGATAACCGTTGGGTTTAGGAGTAGAAATATAATCCTTAAAACGCCTCGGCACCATATGATATTTGCTATGGACAACACCCAAAGCCTGATAACAAGTAGCCACGTCATCAACAATAATTCTAAACGCCATAATATCGGAAAGTTGCTCAAATGAAGCATTCTTTTGTTGCATTTTGCGCCAAATTGAATAGGGAGATTTTTCTCTGCCCGAAACCTCGGCCTTAATTCCGTTTTCCTCCATGTCTTTTTGGAGTTGGGCAATAATTTTCGGAACCAAGTTACTTCCCTGCTCTCTTAAGAAATTAAGACGAGCCTGAATAGATTCATAAGCTTCTTTGTGCAGTTCCTTAAAAGCAATTTCCTCTAGTTCGGTCTTAACCTCCTGCATACCGATACGCTCGGCCAAAGGTGCATAAATATCCAAAGTTTCCTTGGCTATTCTGGCTCTTTTTTCCGGAGCACAAAAATGCAATGTCCGCATATTATGCAGTCTATCGGCAAGTTTAATCAGCAAAACACGGATATCTTCAGACATTGCCAGCAACAATTTTCTAAAATTTTCCGCTTGCTTGTTGTTGGCTGATTTCTGCTCAATCATTGCCAATTTGGTAAGACCATCGACAATTTGAGCAACCTGATCTCCGAATAATTTTCTGATTTCTTCGATAGATGTATCCGTATCCTCAACCGTATCATGCAAAAGTCCGGCAATAATAGAGGTTGAATCAAGCTTAAATTTAGTCAGGATACCGGCCACCTCAACCGGATGAGAATAGTAGGGATCACCTGATGTACGGAGCTGAGCTCCGTGTTTCTTCATTGCAAACACATAGGCCCTGTTTAAAGCATCTTCATCTGCATTAGGGTCATAAGATTTCACCAAATCAACTAATTCATACTGTCTGAGCATTTTCTAAAGCCGCCAAATAAAAAAAACGAAATTATTATCAATATAGCACCAAATTATTTAATTTAGTTTAAAGACGGTTCAAAGTAATTGCAACAAAAAAACGAGTCGCTCACGCGACCCGTTTTATTTTTTATGGATAGTCTTTTACAGACTATTCATCATCGCTGAAATCTTCACCGGCATCAAAATTATCATCACCGGCCAAATCATCATCGCCGAGCTCCCCATCCAAATCGACATCGCTGTCAGCATCGGCATCCAAATCCAAAGCATCATCATCACCGCCGTGAATTTGCATATTGTCGTCCATTTCAGCCTGCGGCAACAAACCGGTAAACTGCTCATCCAAATCAGAGAGTTCTTTCTCAGCAGCCATAATCTCGAGCTCTTCCTCTTCAGGTTCTTCAACCTCAACATATTTCTGCAAGCCCATAACCAGTGAGCGTTGAAGTTCCTCAATGCTGACAGTTTCCGCTGCAATTTCGCGCAAAGCAACCACGGAGTTTTTGTCATTATCCCTAGCAACGGTCAATGGCGCCCCGGCCTCGATATCCTTAGCTCTTTGAGCGGCCACCATTAACAATTCATAACGGTTAGGAATTTTATCAATACAATCTTCTACAGTAACGCGAGCCATTTTAAATCACCTTTTACCTAGAGTTAAAACATTTTGCCAATTGGTATACACCAGCTCAAATAAAAAAAGCAACAAAAAAATAAAAAAAATATTATGAATCAAGATGTTATTATTTTTAATTTTCGATTCGCAAGGAGTTTCCCGCCAGCTTAAAATTATATTTTTTCCATTTTTGCTCCAACAACGGACGATTTTTCTGAACCTCGACCACATCAGCAAGCGGGGCATTATAAGCAGAAACAATGGCTTGCATGGTTGCATAGCGAAAAGCCTGAGACTTTGGACTCAGTTTATTGATTTCATCATCATAGAGGCCCAACTTATAAGCACGAATAGCCTGCATCAAAGAAGAACTGATTCGCGACAAACGATAGGCCTTCACGGTCTTATCACAAGTATAGGCCCACTCATTGAGCGTAAACCCCTCGCCGGCCACTTTTCGAGCCAATTCTAACTCTTGGCCCATAAGACGAGCCTTTTGCACCAACCTTGCACAAGGATTAACACCTTCACGCAAACCGGCGACAATGGCCGGATTTTTATCAAATTCATAACTCCACAACATAGAAGATATTCGGCTCAACTGATAGCGATTATCCCCTGTCTGATACCAATCTTCCACCGCATCAATCGTGCGGGCAAACGCTTGAATATCCGCCGATGTCAGCAAAGAATCAGGTGTAGGTTTAATGGTACGTAGCTGGCTGCGCCCGGGCTTTTGAGGAAGAGCGTTGGGCATAAAGTCCTCAGGCGGCACCAATTTCTTGAGCGCGGCAAAGAATTTAGGATCATAGACCACTTTGGGATGATAAGGGGTCATCTGCGGACGCTCGATTTTTCTGGCATTTTCCGGCCACATTTCAGGCATAAGGATATAGTACAAAAACGGAGACAAAAACTCAATATCTTCTATATCTTTCAGCTGTGGTGCGATTCGCTTGGGGAACTGATGTTTTGTTTCCTTGATTCCGGGCATATTCAAAACTTTTTCCGACATATTTGGAATTTCAAACAGCATCGGTCCGATGTAGGGATACATTTCCTTAGGCAAAGCCTTCAGAATTTCCAAGGTATACTCCTCTTCTTCCCACTTAAGGCGCTTTTCATTAATCCCATAGGTCGCCGCACGCGCATAAAAATCAGGGTCAAATTCGCCGGTCAGCTCCCAAAAGCTATGATATTTTTTATCATAATATCGGTTTTCACGATTAAAAATCTCCTCCAACTCCGTCAGCGGCGGCAAAGTATCTTCCTCAAGATTAATCTCAAAATCCTGCTTATAGTCGGCCATAGCGGCATTGGCAGATTTTCCGCCCCCAAGCGCGCAAAAGAATAAAACAGCCATAAGAAGTTTATACATTTAGTCCCGAGCCACCCGTAAAGTATAAGTTAAGACCAAAGAGCCGTTTGCCGGAATCTCAAGCTCCCAAACAAATTTGCCAACCTCCTCGGAAG
This sequence comes from uncultured Alphaproteobacteria bacterium, assembly GCA_944392205.1. Taxonomy (GTDB): domain Bacteria; phylum Pseudomonadota; class Alphaproteobacteria; order RF32; family CAG-239; genus CAZU01. The sequence goes on from CALXVV010000003.1 coordinate 21,455, forward strand.
CATGCGGCAAACTTTCTTTTACCAAAGAAACATCTCCATAAGTTTGCTGTATAAATTCCAACTTGGCAACCTTATTCTTGGTATTATGGACGGTAATTTCAAAATCCTTTTCCGTCACCTTATCAGCAATTTTCCTTAAAGCCGCAAGTTTTCCATCAGCAAAAATATCACTGACCTTACCCGCTTCAAGCTCAGTTTTTTCGCCTTTGGCAAGTTGCGGAAAGCTGGTGCCGCCCGCAAACTGCAAATTGCCTTTATCGTCTTTTTCAAAAAAGCGGATATCTCCCTGAGGCAAATTGCTTTGCTGCTCATTAACCAAAACATAATAAAGTGACGATTTCAGATTTTTAAAATTCTCTCCGGCCCCGCCATAGACGGCATTCAAAGAAGAATTGAGCCGATAAAGAGATTGATATTTAAAAGCAGAACGAACAAATTGAACCTGCTTACTTTGTTTATCCCTGATATCGGTTTTAAAAGGCAAAGTATAGATGTAATACTCCCCTAAGTTTTCGGGAGACAGGTTACCGCCGATTGCCACACTCTCTGCGGCATCATAAGAATTTTTAGCAGCCATCATCAGCATTCTAGGTTGGACTTGAGGAGTGCTGGGAACACTAAGCTCCCCAGAAAAGACCTGGACTTCAACATTTTTATAATCAATTCCAGATTGATTACTAAGAGTAATAAATCCCTCAATATCCATGTTGTCATCTGCTGCAATTTCTGCCACATAATCAGCTTTCCAACTCATTCCAGAGGTCAGATAAGAGAGCTCAAGCGGTATATTTTGAGGATTTTCATTTTGTATTTTTGCACTCAAAGTGGGTTTAAGGCGCAAATCTTGCGGCAATTTTTCAAAAACGACGCGGCCGGGGAAATTAGCCTCAATCCCATAATCAAACTGAAGCAACGGCGAACCATAAGCGGCATTAAGCAACAAAGCCGAAGCAAAAATATTTTCACCGGTAGCCGGATTACTCATCACCGTTTTCACCTTTTGGCCAACATACTTGTCTAAAAGAGAGCTATAGTCTAGGACATCATATTCATAGTTTGTTTCCAAAACATTTATACCCTTGCCCTCAATCATGGCCGTTGCCGGTTGCATTTGCTTAGCCACGCCCTCAAAAGCCACATCGACAAGGCCAACAGGCAAGTTAACATTGCGCACATCGCGCACAAGGGCAAGGTTTTGATTATAAATTGTCAAAGATATATTTTGGGAAGGCAAATTAACTTCCTGAGCCCCCAATGAGGTTGCCAAAGTTGTTGCAAATAGCAAAGTCAAGACGGCCAAACGCTGCATAAATTCCTCCCTTGATTGATAGACCATATAAGATATATAACCTAAAAAAAGCTAAAAAAGAAGAAATAAAATAAAAATAATCTGGACTCGCGAAAAATATTAGCCTAATATCAGGACATACAAGATAAAATTTTACTCAAAGGAGAAAAAACATGGCCTGGACAGATGAAATGGTCGAGCAGTTAAAAAAGATGTGGCAAGAAGGCCTCACCACTGGTGAGATCGGCAAACGTCTCAATGTTTCAAAGAACTCCATTGTTGGTAAGGTTCACCGTTTGGGCTTGTCAGGTCGCCCCTCTCCCATCAAGAAAAAAGAGGATAATGAGCCACAAAAGGCCACTGCAGAAAAGAAACCTGAAAAAGTAGCAGAAAAGAAAGTTGCTCCAGCCCCAGCTCCGGCAAAAACTGCAGCGACTTCGGAACCTGCGCCAACTCCGGCTCCCAAACCGGCACCAGAGAAGGTCGTCAAAGAGAAAAAAGAAGAAGTTGAGCTGCCGGAAGAAGAACTCAGAGCCCCCTTGGCCAAACAAGAAAGAGTATTTAAGCCCGGGCATTTGTTCTCTTTAACAGACTTGGATAATCACACTTGTCGCTGGCCGATAGGCGATCCTAAAGATGAGAATTTTCACTTCTGTGGCAAAAAAGTAAGAATTGGCCAGACTTATTGCGATGAACATTCCGCAATAGCCTACGTCAAACCCGGAAAGAAATAATATTTTGGCAAGTTAGTAGCAAGAAATAAGCCCGATGTTTATATCGGGCTATTTTTATTAGTAAAAATTTCTCTGTATATAGCGGTGAACCGTCAACCACGAGCAACCAAAACTTCTGGCGATTTCAGCCTTCTTCACATTTTTTTCCACTAGGAGTTTGAGCTGCTCATGGTTTTCCAGAAGTATCTGATAAGAGGTGCCATAAGGCCGTCCGAGATGCCTTCCCTCGTCTTTAAGACGCTGGAGGGAATTTTTAGTTCGTTCAGAAATAAGCTGTCGTTCAATTTCGCTAGCCAACCCAAAGGCAAAAGCCAACACTTTAGATTGAATATCAGCCCCCAGGCGATAATTTTCTTTCAAGGTCCAAATTTGGCAATCTTTTTCCAGGCATTTTTGCAAGATTCCCATGACTTCGAGCAAATTTCGCCCTAATCTAGACAACTCTGTGGCGATCAATATATCATTTTTCTGCAGTTTTCGCAGTACTTTTCCCAATTGCCTTTTGTGCAAAGGTTTTCTAGAGGAAATAACTTCCTCGATCCACTTATCGATACAAAATCCTTTGTTTTTAGAAAACACCTCAATTTCGTGATGTTGATTAGCAGTGTTCTGGTGGTCGGTACTGACTCTAACGTATCCATAAATCATCATAAGTCCTTATAAATATTTTGTTAAACAATAAACAAGGACTAATAAAGAAGAAAAAACGACCATTAACAATAAACGATGTTCAAAAATCACCGTTTTTGTACCAATGCTGCCACTATAAACTAAAAGTTTTTTTCGTCAACAGCAAAATGATTAAAGGTGTAAATAAATATAGCGTTAGAAAGAAAATGTGTATCTTTGTGTATCGTTATCTACAAAAACGGTGATTTTTGAAGATATGAGATAAGCTATGTTTATTGGTTATATAAAAAATAGCGAAGACAAGGCGGAACAATTACGAGAACACAAGGAGATTCAAGATTTTGCTCAAAAAGCTGGGCTTGACCTCAGCTGTGTTTACTCGGATTCCTCCTTTGCCAATATCAAAGAAGTCATTTTACCCACCTGCCAAGGTCTTATTATTTGCAGCATAAGCAGCTTAGGAGCCTCTCTATCAGAGATAAAAGAAAATTTATTTTTTTGCCGCCAGAAAGATTTTGATATTTTCTCCATTGAAGACGGCTACAAACTTAATTCTGAGATATTAACCCCTGATTTTTTCAAGGGCATAGACTTAGCCATCAATATTCGCAGTGATCTCATATCCCAAAACACAAAGAAGATATTGCAACGCCGCAAGAACGAGGGTGTCAAGCTTGGCCGTCCCTTGGGCTCAAGAGTAAAGGAGCGCCTTGAGGGCAAAGAGACAGAGATCAGACGTCTTTTATCGCAAAAGGTCTCCAAAGCAGAGATTGCTCGTCGTTTTAATGTAACCCGCGTGACGGTATTCAACTTCATCAAGAAGCGCGGTCTTGAAAATGAAGAGCTCGCCCATGCCTAAGATTTCAGACCATACTATCAACTTACTAAAAGGATTTTTTCAATGAAAACAATAGTAGTAACAGGAGGAACGGGTTTTTTAGGTTCCAATTTATGTATCCGCCTAATAAATGAGGGCAATCGCATCATATGTGTTGATAACAACTACACCGGACGTATGCAAAACGTGGCTGAGATTATAAATAATCCGAATTTTCGTTTTATTAAGCACGATATCTGTGAACCTTTAGATGTTAATGATGAAAAAATAGACCAGATTTACAATATGGCCTGCCCGGCATCTCCTCCGGCCTATCAGGGAAATTATTCAATAAAGACGACCAAGACTTGCGTATTTGGTGCAATTAATATGCTTGAATTGGCCAAGAAGCATAGTGCCACCATCTTGCAAACTTCCACCTCTGAAGTTTACGGAGAACCGCTTGTTCACCCGCAAGTAGAAACTTATCGCGGCAATGTCAATCCCATCGGAATTCGTGCTTGCTATGATGAAGGCAAGCGTTGTGCTGAAAGTTTATTTTTTGACTATCATCGTCATGAAGGAGTTGATATTAAGGTTATCCGTATTTTCAACACCTATGGCCCCAAGATGGATCCCAACGATGGCCGTGTAGTTTCCAACTTCATTTGCCAAGCATTAAGTGGACAAGATATCACCATTTATGGCGACGGCTCACAAACGCGCTCATTTTGCTATGTTGATGACTTAATTGAGGCCATGATTCGTATGATGAATTCAGAAAAAGGCTTCACTGGTCCGGTCAACACAGGCAATCCCGGAGAGTTTACCATCAAAGAATTAGCAGAGAAGGTTACCGCTAAGATTGGAGGAAGCTCAAAGATTGTCTATAAAGATTTGCCCAAAGACGACCCCACCCAAAGGCGTCCGGATATTACCTTAGCAAGAACTAAACTTGGCTGGGAACCAAAGGTTAAGTTAGATGAAGGCCTAGACAAAACAATAGAATATTTCAAGACCCAAATAAATTTATTTAAGAAAGCGGAGTAGAAAATGAAAGTAGGAATTATCGGAACCGGTTATGTAGGCTTGCCAACCGGCGTAGGCTTGGCAGAATTAGGCAATCAGGTAACCTGTATTGACCGCGAACCGAGCAAAATAGACGCGCTAAAGGCTGGCAAGATAACATTGTATGAAGACGGACTGGAAGATCTGTTTCACAAGAATGTAGAAGCGGGACGCCTGCATTTTACCACCTCGATGAAGGAAGGCGTTACGGATGCTGACTTGGTTATCATTGCGGTTGGCACTCCGCCCCACCCAATAACCAAAGAAGCAGATATGAAGTATATTCATGCGGCAGCAACCGAACTGGCAGATTACCTAACCGGCTACACGGTGATTGCCACCAAATCAACTGTTCCGGTCGGAACCGGCGATGATGTAGAGGCTTTAATTTCCAAGAAAAATCCGTTTGCCAACTTTGATGTTGTATCATTGCCCGAGTTTCTGCGCGAAGGTTTTGCGGTGCACGACTTTTTCCACCCCGATAGAATTGTTGTCGGCGCCAATACCGAAAAAGCCAAGAACGTAATCAAAGAGCTTTATAAACCATTTGCAAACAAGACCAACATGCTGTTTGTCAAACGCCGTTCATCTGAGACCATAAAATACGCCTCCAATGCCTTTTTGGCCATTAAGATTCATTATATTAATGAGATGGCCAATTTCTGCGAAAAGACGGGAGCCGATATTTATGAGGTTGCCCAAGGCATGGGGCTAGACAGCCGCATCGGTCCAAAATTTTTGAATCCCGGTCCTGGCTACGGCGGAAGTTGTTTTCCCAAAGATACGATGGCAATGTCCTATATGGCGCGCCAAAATGGTGTTGAGATGACTTTGATCAATGCGGCCATTGTTGGTAATAGCAATCGTAAAAAACAAATGGCCGAGCGGATATTAAACGCGGTTAAAGATATCGAAAAACCCAAGATTGCGGTTTTAGGTCTGGCATTTAAGGATGGTACTGATGACTGCCGAGAAAGCCCGGCGATGGAAATTGTCGGTGAATTAATCAGCAGAGGTGCCGACATTACGGCCTATGACCCCAAGGCTATGGGCACGGCCTGCAGACTGGTAGGCAACAAGATAGGCTATGCCGACAATATGTACCAAGCCCTGCAAGGAGCTGATGTCCTGGCGATATTGACCGAATGGAACGAGTTTAGAGACCTCGACCTAGGCAAAGCCGCCGGGTTCATGCGTCACAAAAAGATTGTTGACTGCCGCAACTTGCTGGACGGAGAGAAGGCAAGACACGCGGGCTTTGACTACCAAGGAATTGGTCGGCCTGAGGTAAAAAGCCAAGAATCCACAATCAACAATATCCTAAAAATTAGGGATCAATATCGTAATCGATAAGAATAAAGGGGCAGTTTATGATTCTCGTCATGGGCGGAGCCGGCTACATAGGCTCACATACAGTAAAGCACTTGCTGGATAATGGCTACCAGGTAGTTGTTGCCGATAATCTGATTTATGGCCACCGAGAGGCGGTTGATGAGCGTGCGATTTTTGAACACGCAGACTTGCTGGATACTTATTCTTTGCAACAAGTGTTTAACAAGCACAAGATTGACGCAGTTATCCATTTTGCGGCTTTTGCCTATGTTGGAGAAAGCGTCGGCGAGCCGCAAAAATATTACTATAACAATGTTGTCGGCACAATAAATTTGCTTAATGCAATGCTAGCACATGGGGTCAAGGATATTGTGTTCTCCAGCACTTGCGCAACTTATGGTGAGCCGCAATATACCCCGATAGATGAGCAACACCCGCAAAATCCGATTAATCCTTATGGCCGCACCAAATTGATGATTGAGCAAATTTTTGCCGATTACGAGCGGGCTTATGGTTTACGCCATATTGCCCTGCGGTATTTTAATGCCGCCGGATGTTCGGCAGATGGGAGTATTGGTGAAAGCCATACGCCGGAAACGCATTTGATACCACTGGTTTTGAAAGCCATAAGCGGCGAAAGAAAATCAATCAGTGTTTTTGGCACAGATTATGACACGCCGGACGGAACCTGTATCCGCGACTATATACATGTAGAAGATTTGGCTTTGGCACACCGCTTGGCGGTTGAAAAGCTGAGTGACTACAGCGGTTGTATAAATCTTGGCACCGGAATTGGTACGAGTGTAAAAGAAATCATAGCTGCCGCCGAAGAGGTCAGCGGCAAGAAATGTCCGGTCGAATATGGCGCTCGCCGTGCGGGAGATCCAGCTCGTTTGTTTGCCGACAATCATAAAGCCAAAGAGATTTTAGGCTGGAAGCCAAAATATACCAACATCAAAGACATCATCCAAACCGCATGGAATTGGGAAATCAACCGGAGATTTTAAAAAAATGGTAACAGAGCTATACCCTACATTTAAGAAAAATAATATTGCTGTCGTTTTTTCAATTACAGACAATTATGTACCTATTTTTGGAACCTGTTTACAATCATTAATAAACAATAGTAGCCCACGCAATAACTACGATATTTATGTTTTTTCCGAAAATATTTCAGAAAACAATCAAATGCGATTAAAATTGATGTGTTCTCAAAAAAATTTTTCACTAAGATTTATAGATATAAAGCCATATCTGTCAAAATATCCTAGAAGCGATTTTTATTTATCTGAACATATAACCATAGCCACTTACTATCGTTTCTTTATTCCTTCTGTATTTAAAAATTTTGATAAAGTTATTTATTCTGATAGCGATGTTATTTATGAAAATGATGTTGCTCTTTTATATAAACAAAACATAAGAAATTACATTATTGGAGCGGCTTTGTCTGGCTGGCAGTATGCCATGAATGACAAATTTAAGCATTATGCGCTTGATATATTAAAAATGACAGATGCAACCCAATATATTCAGGGGGGAATTCTTTTATGCAATATTAAGAGAATGATAGCATATGATTTTACAAATAAATGTATAAAAGCTCTGAAAAGAATAAAGACACCAAAAACATGGGATCAATGTATAATTAACAGTGTTTGCAACGGACAAATATATTTTTTAGATCGGAAATGGAATGTGGAGTGGCATTATCCATTTTGTCATCCCAATTATGAACAAAAAGTTTCTCAAAGAATATATGATGATTATTTAGAAGCCAGAGCCAAACCTAACATTGTACACTATGCATCAGCAATAAAACCGTGGAATGCTCCTGAAAGAGATTTAGCATCAAATTTTTGGAAATATGCAAGAGTTTCGCCTTTTTATGAAGAAATATTGGAGATTTTGCTAGCCTCCAAAATGCCGAAAGATCCAGACTTAAAACAAATTAAAGAGATTGCAAATTTGGGAAAATTAAAAATCAATTATTTGAGATATAAACTTCTTTCATTTCTTACAATTGGTAAAAAACGCAGAAAATATTGTGAAAAGAAAAAATCGACTAAAACGCGTATCAAAAATATCAAAAAATTTTTAAGGACTCTTTAGATGGCTAAATCTTTGTTACCAGCTTTTTCGAACAATAATATTCCAATTGCATTTGCTGTAACAAATAACTATGTGCAGTATTTTGGAGTATGTTTATGGTCTATAATATCCAATAGTTCATCCAAAAATCGGTATGATATTGTTGTATTAGAAAGCGATATTTCGTTTGAAAATAAGGAACGTTTGAAGAAAATTTTGCCCCCAAATTTTTCCATTAGATATATTGATATGAACCAATACATGGCTAATCTTGACAAAAGCCAATTTTATATCTCTGGGCACATTACATTAGCAACATATTATCGTTTTTTTATTCCCCAGATTTTTAACAATTATGAAAAAATAATTTATCTAGACTCTGACTTAGTCGTAACACACGATATTGCCGATTTGTTTTCAACAAATATCAAAAATTATGTCCTTGCGGCGGCCACAGATACAGCAATGTGTGCATTTTTAAAAGCACGCAATAATTATCTAGAGTACGCTAAGAATGTAATGCGATTACCTTCCCCGTACTATTGTTTCAATGCTGGCGTCTTAGTTTGCAATATTTCTAAAATGAATCAAGTAAATTTTACAAATAAGTGCATTGAACGTTTAAATGAAATAAAAAAAACTTGGTCTTGGGATCAAGACATTCTTAACTCATTGTATGCAAAGGATTATCTTCTATTAGATCAGTCATGGAATGTTCAATGGCATACAAGCTTTGACAAACATTTATTAGAATGTCTGCCCCCAACATTACGAACGACCTATCATGACGCTTGTCAACATCCTAAAATCATACACTACACATCAAGTTTAAAAGCATGGAACAGTAAAGATAAATATTTAGCCCAATATTTTTGGAAATATGCAAGAACTTCTATATTTTATGAGGAAATATTATATAGTAACATTGATACGCCAAGCGTACCTTCTGGATTTAAATCAGATACAAAAAGAACCTGCTCCAATAAACTTAAAAAAACTTTATGTTCAAGATTGAAACAATCCATTTTATCTTTAGTTAACTTGTTAAACTTCTATATTTATCACAAGGAAAATCTAAATGATATATCCGTTATAAAGTGTTTTGGAATCCCTATTTATAAAAAAGACAAGTATACAACTTTCGTATTTGGTATCAAAATATATAAAAACTACAAACAAGAACTTAACTTATTAAAAAAACAAAATAAGCAATTAAAATTTTCTTTTGAAGAATTCCAAGAAGACACAAAAAATTATATAGAAGAGCTGAAATCTCGTATTGTAAAACGCCCCTTGGAGCAAAGAAGTTTAATTAATATTTTCTGTACATACCATTACCAAGACGGATATCCTCTGTTTCAATCAGATATTTACATTCCCATTCAAACCGGTGCCGCAAATTCTGATGTGGATTTTGGAATTCTGAAAGATAATGATGGAGATAATATTTCCGAAAAGAATGACTTTTTTGCGGAATTAACTGCCACGTATTGGGTCTGGAAGAATTGGCTGACGACTCATCCAAATGTTGAATATATAGGAGCTGCACATCACTACAATCATTTGGATTTGCCACGTATACACCCACTACAACGCCAAGGAGTTTCAATTTATAAATTAGGTCTAGATAAATTTGTCAAAGAATTTTCTGTATATGATTTAGAGCATATAGACCTTGAGCCATATGATATTATTCTACCAAAAAAAATAAAATATGGGCAGATTAATCAGACCTTATTCAGCCAATATTGTGAATGCCACCCTCAAGAACAATATATAGAATTTGAAAAAATAGTTGAAAAACATCATCCTAAATGTAAACCGCTTCTGCCCAAACTACGAAATTTAACAGAATTCTATTTGGGAAATTCTTACGTTATGAGAAGAAACTTATTTGATGACTATTGTCAGTGGTTATTTCCCATGCTATTTGAACTAGAGAACCAGACAAACTGTTTTGAAAAATATAATAATTATGTTTCTAAAAAGCGCAGAATTCCACCGTTTTTATCAGAAAGGTTCATTAATCTTTGGTTAATGGAAAAACAAATGGACACAAAACTTAAAATAGGAGAACGCACATGGATGAGCATAATCTTATAAAATCCAGCTACAAAATATTAGCTATCATTCCAGCTCGCTCTGGTTCTAAAAGTGTTCCTAATAAAAACATCCGATTAATAAATAAAAAACCGATGCTAGCATACTCAATAGAACATGCTCGAGCATCTAAATATATTAATAGAATCATTTTAAGTACTGATTCAAAAGAGTATGCTGAAATTGGAAAAAAATATGGAGCAGAGATTCCTTTTATTCGTCCATCTCAATACGCTACAGACACAGCCTTAGATATAGATGTTTTTTACCACGCACTAAACTACCTTCAAGAAAAAGAAAATTATATCGCAGATATAGTAGTCCATTTACGCCCTACATATCCTTGGAGACATGTAGAAGATATTGATAATATGATTGAAATTATGCTTAGGGATTTTACCATAGATTCCGTACGTAGTATAGCCCCTTCAAAAGAAAACCCCTTTAAAATGTGGACAATGTCTGATGATGGAAAGTTACACCCAATATCCAACACCATACCTGAGTGTTATAATTCTCCCAGACAGTCATTACCCCAAACATACTACCAAAACGCCTGCATTGATATAATCAGAGGATCCACGATATTAGAAAAAAAATCTATGACAGGAAAGAATATACACGGATATCTAATGTCAAATAATCTAGATATAGATACAGAAGATGATTTAGCTCTTACGGCGCAGCTTATTAATACAGTATCTGGCCATCAAACGTTTTGTATAGATATTGACGGTGTTATAGCTATTACGCCTGACACAAGTGATTACAATAAAAGTAGCCCTAATTTTGATAATATACAAAAAATTAACAAGCTGTACAGATATGGAAATAAGATAATACTATTTACTGCTCGTGGCAGCGCCACAGGAAAAGACTGGTTTTCACTTACCCAACAACAGATGAAAGATTGGGGGGTTATGTATCATGAACTAAAAATGGGAAAACCCGCTGCTAATTTCTATTTAGATGACCACGCACTAACATTAAACAACTTCATACAAATTTTTAACTACATTTAAGAGGAGAAAAAATATGAGTATTTTTGACGATTTAATTATTTTTGAAATGGCAAATTCGCACCAAGGAAATGTGGAGCACGGTATAAAGATAATCAAAGCAATGGGAAAAATTGCAAAAAAATATAATGCAAAGTGCGCAGTAAAATTGCAATACAGAGATCTTGATACATTTATTCATCCACAGTTTGTGAACAAAAAAGATGTTCCCCATGTTGAACGCTTCCTAAGCACCAGATTAAATAGTAAACAATTCAACATACTTGTAGAAACCATTCGGGACGAAGGAATGATTGCGATGAGCACTCCCTTTGATGAAAAATCTGTAGATTTGTGCCTATCCCAAAATCTAGATATCATCAAAGTTGCTTCTTGTAGCGCTCTAGATTGGCCTTTATTGGAAAAAATATCAAAGACACAAAAACCAATAATTATTTCTACCGGAGGGTTATCAATAAAAGACATAGATAAAATATACAGTTTCTTTAACCACCGAAAATGTGAATTTGCTTTAATGCATTGTGTAGCGATTTATCCAGCTCCTGAAAATCTACTTCAACTAGATATTCTAAGAAAAATGCAAAAAAGATATCCTAACGTTGTAATTGGATATTCAGGTCATGAGGCTCCGACTAATACAATTATCCCCTCAATGGCAATTGCGGAAGGCGCAAAAATAATGGAACGTCACGTAGGGTTGCCCACTGATACTATCAAGTTAAATGCCTATTCTATGTCCCCTGAACAAGCTGATGCATGGGTAAAAACAATCATATCCGCCCGCGAAATATGTACATTTAACAAAGACAGGAATGTAACACCTTCAGAAATCAATTCTCTTCATTCATTAATGAGAGGCGTGTATGCACAAAGAGACATTAAAGAAGGAGAAGTAATTTCGGAAAAAGATGTTTTCTTTGCAATGCCAGTACAAGATGGACAAATTACAAGCGGAGAATTTAAATCTGGACAGAAAGCCAGCCACGAATACAAAGCATTCTCTCCTATCAAAGAAACTATTGAAAAGGATGAAATCCAATTACTTAGAGAAAGTCTACATGAAGCCAAGGGTATGTTAAATGAAGCAGGACTAATCTTCGGAGAAGAATTTACCGTAGAAATATCACATCACTATGGCATACCTAATTTCAGAACAACAGGATGTATTATCGTTAATATTATGAATAGAGAATACTGTAAAAAACTAATTATCGTACTTCCTAACCAAAACCACCCAATACACTATCATTTGAAAAAAGAAGAAACATTCCAAGTGCTTTATGGCGATTTAGAACTAACACTTAATGATGTAAAAACGACAATGCATATTGGCGAAGTTGCAACGGTGAAAAGGGGTGATCGGCATGGATTTTCTTCTAAAAATGGCGCTATATTTGAAGAAATATCAACGACTCATTATAGAGATGATTCCTTTTATGAAGACGAAACTATTGCTAAACAAGATCCCATGCAACGTAAATCTTTTCTAGAAGGATGGTGATATTCTTTAAAGAGGTCAGAAGATTTCTCAAAGGAAAATAGATGGCAAAAATATCAATCATCATACCTTTTTATAATGCGCAAAACTACATGAAAAGGTGTTTAGATGCTATTTTGGCGCAAACATTTACTGATTTTGAAGTTATTTGTGTCGACGATGGCTCTAAAGACAATACCTATCAAATCTTGCAGGATTACGCTAAAAAAGATAAACGAATCAATGCCTACACTCAAGAAAACGGCGGCCCCTCGGCCGCCAGAAAAACGGCGCTCGTCCATGCAACCGGAAAATATTTGATGTTTTGCGATTCTGATGATTGGTATGAGCCTAATATGTGCCAAACCATGTTTGATGCAATTGAACAAAACGATGTAGACATTGTGTGCTGCAATGCCAGGGTAATTGACGAGCAAGACAATCTCCAAAGAGTAGATGCATCGGATTATTACGCAAACAAAAAGATAGGCATATTCCCCATTGTAAATGCTATCATACAAAAGACAAATGTGCTCTTATGGAACAAAATTTGGAAAAAATCGCTGATAGAGCAATATCAAATAGACTTTCCTCCTTGCCGAGAATATGATGATGATTGCTTTTATCTGCAATACATGTCCGTAGCTCAAAAAATTATGTATATCAATGACAAATTATACAATTATTTTCGCAGACAAGATTCTGTATTTGGAAAAGTTGCCACAAAACAAGATGTTTCCTTTCTCGACAAGCTATATGTGGCAAGATATTACTTTGATTTTCTACTACAGAATAAAATTTTATCCCAAAATAAAATTACCTTTCTTCACTACCTAGTACAAATTCATAATTTTGGCAAAGATAGATGGAACCAGAACAACTGGAAGCAAGCTAAGACTCTTTTTCAGCAACTTTTTCCAAACAACCCAGATTTTGCCAATTTTATCTTCCCGCTACAAAAAAAGATATGTCATTTTATCAAGTATTACCAAATAAAAAGTATAAAAGACGACAATATTTATCAAAAATCGACTTATTCTATTGGAATTTTTCGGTTCACAAGGAAAAAATTATGCAAATAACCTCTGCAAAAAACAAAAGCCTCGGAAAATCCGAGGCTCTTTTGTAATTGGAGCGGGTAACGGGAATCGAACCCGTATCCTAAGCTTGGGAAGCTCACGTTCTACCACTGAACTATACCCGCACGGCACCTCATTTGATAAAACAAAAAAAACATCTTGGCAAGTAAAAAAATCGGCTTATGAAGAATGAAGTGTCAACATCCCCCCTAAAACGATAAGAGAAAAATTCATAATCCACCTATCATTTTTGTTTTTGTATACCAGCCACATATTAAATATAAGTTAAGCAAAAACAAAAGCTTTGATTTATAAACTTAAGGATTTTTTTGCTGGTATTTTAAAAAAGAACGTGATATAAAACGCGTGAATAGATTCTAAAGCCCCGCGCGGGCATCTTCTAACCGGCCGGCAGATTAGGCATAAAACCGTCTATCTGAGGGCCTTTTTATATTAACGAAACTTAAGGATATAATATGTCAGAAGTTAAAATGAAAATGATGGATGGTAACGAAGCGGCCGCTTCTGTTGCCCACCGCATGAATGAAGTCTGCGTTATTTACCCGATTACCCCGTCTTCTCCGATGGGCGAATGGGCTGACGCATGGTCTGCAGCCAAACAAAAAAACCTCTGGGGCGTTGTGCCTGAGGTTCAGGAAATGCAATCAGAAGCCGGTGCTGCCGGTGCCTGCCACGGTTCAATCCAGGCTGGTTCCCTAACCACCACCTTTACGGCTTCTCAAGGTTTGCTCTTGATGATTCCTAACATGTATAAAATCGCCGGTGAATTATCACCGTTTGTTATGCATGTTGCTGCTCGTTCTTTGGCTTACCATGCTTTGTCTATTTTTGGTGACCACTCTGACGTTATGTCCTGCCGCCAAACCGGTTTTGCAATGTTGTGCTCCAACTCCGTACAAGAGGCGCATGACTTTGCCGCCATTGCTCAAACTTCAACTTTGCGTTCACGCGTTCCGTTTATGCACTTCTTTGATGGTTTCCGCACCTCTCACGAGATTAAGAAAATCAAATTGCTCTCTGATGATGACCTGCGCGCCATGTTGGAAGGCGTAGATTATCAGTTCAACGCCAAACACGCTCTACGTCCTGAGGCTCCGGTTATTCGCGGTACCGCTCAAAACCCGGATGTATTCTTCCAAGGTCGCGAAGCTGCCAACCCCTACTACAACAAGGTTGAAGGCATTGTTCAAGAAGAGATGGATAAATTTGCCAAAATCACCGGTCGTCAGTACAAGACCGTTGAATATGTAGGCCCTGCTGATGCTGAGCAAGTTATTGTTATCATGGGTTCTGGCGCCGAAACAGTTGATGAGACCATCACCTACCTCAACAACAACGGCTACAAAGTTGGCTTGATGAAAGTTCGTCTGTACCGTCCGTTCCCAAGCAAATCTTTTGCAAAAGCCCTTCCGGCTTCTGTTAAAGTTGTCAATGTTTTGGACCGCACCAAAGAGTCTGGTTCTATTGGCGAGCCTTTGTACTTGGATGTTGTTGCAACCTTGACCCAAGCTTTTGCCAATGGCGAAATCGCCTCTATGCCACGCATTTATGGCGGCCGTTATGGCTTGTCCTCAAAAGAGTTCACCCCCGGAATGGTTCGTGCCGTATATGACAACGGTGCTTCTGCCAAACCGATTAACGGTTTCTCTGTTGGTATCAACGATGATGTTAACCACACTTCTCTGCCCTACAGTGATGATATTGACACTGAAGGCAAAGATGTTGTCCGCGCCGTATTTTATGGCTTGGGTGCAGACGGAACGGTTGGCGCCAACAAGAACTCCATTAAGATTATTGCTGAAGATGCCGGAAAATATGGCCAAGGCTACTTTGTATATGACTCTCGCAAATCTGGTTCTATGACCACATCTCACCTGCGTTTTTCAGACAACCCGATTAAAGCGGCTTACCTGATTAACAAGGCCGACTTTGTGGCTTGCCACCAATTCCCGTTCATGGCAAAAGTTGATATTTTGAAGATTGCCAAACCGGGAGCCACTTTCCTGTTGAACGCACCTTACAGCGCAGAAGAAGTATGGGATCACCTGCCGATAGAAGTTCAACAAGAAATTATTGAAAAGAAATTGAACTTCTACACCATCAACGCCGTAGAGGTTGCTCGTGAGACCGGCATGGGTCAGCGCATCAACACCATCATGCAGGCATGCTTCTTTGCCATTTCCAACATTCTGCCTAAAGATGAAGCTATTGAGCAGATTAAGAATGCCATCAAGAAGACCTACAGCAAGAAGGGTGATGCCATTGTTCAAAAGAACTTTGCCGCTGTTGACGCCTCTTTGGCTCACATGCACAAGGTAGAATACCCGTCAGAAGTAACTTCTAAATTCCATCGTTCATTGCCCGTACCGGCAGATGCTCCGGAATTTGTAAGAAAAGTAACCGGAGAAATCATTGCCAACCGTGGTGATGAGCTCCCCGTTAGCGCCTTTGAGCAGGTTGTTGACGGCACCTGGCCGACAGGCACCACTCCATATAAGAAACGTTGCATTGCCACCGACAT
>CALXVV010000004.1 GCA_944392205.1 uncultured Alphaproteobacteria bacterium
CGGTTCTTCTTCCCCATCACTCGGAACAATTAATTAGCTGTTAACTAGGAGACTTAATATGTTGAAATTACCTTTCTCTCTCGCCCTCTGTTGCGCTACCTGTCTCGCTATCCCCGCACTCGCCGCAGAAGTCGACCCTAATGCACCTAGATTAGATAGACCGGCCATTGATGAGGATGTTATTATAGATGTTGCACCTGTCCTGCCAATGGATCCTACTGACGTTTCAACCTCTACGGAAGATGAAGAAGCAACAGGCCTTGAGGGCCCTGTTGGTAATCCTGTTATTGTTGATACGGGTTCTTCTGATGATTCGGATAGTGCTATAGATTCGGGGAATACTGGTATTGATCTTGGCGTTATAATTGCCCCTGAAAATAGCCAGTGCATGACTACTGATTGTGAAAGCTTAGGATATTCAAAGGGGAGTGTTATTGGATGTACCTCCTATATTAACTGTCCGTTTGATACCTCTTATAAAGCTTGTGTTGTTTATAAGGATTGTACTTTTGATACCTCCAGTGTGGGAATAAAGGTTAGGAAAGTTATTGCTGATGAATTGGCTGTCGCCGAGCTGAAACTTTGCGATAGTGCTAATCTGAAAACGGATCTGGGAGCTGATAGTCTTGACTTGGTTGAATTGCGCATGGCTTTGGAAACAGAATTTGATAGAGATATTTCAGATGCTGATGCTAACAATATGATTACTGTAAAAGACATTATCAACTTCTTCTCAAATGATGAATATACTTTGTCTGTATGCCCGGCAAACGCTACTTGTGAAGGTAAATACAAAATAACAGGTTGTAAAGATGGATATACTCTTTCTATGAAAGAATCAACAGGTGAAATTACTTGTACGGCAAGATCTATTTGCCCCGCAGGGTACGAACTTGGAACCATTTATGGAACAGTCACTCAAAAATGTTATAAAACTGTATGTGGAAAATTAGGGTTAACTACTGGTGTTGCACAATATGCAACCTTCTCAAATGGATATAAGGTTGCTATTTCTTGCTCTAGCGGGTATACGGCTTCTACTGATTCAAATGGATGTATATCTTGTCAGGTAACTCTGAGCTCAAATATCTGCCCAAGTGGTTGCTCTACCGGAATGATTTATAAGTTAGGATCTCTTACTCTTTGTTGTGGTAGCTCTGGTATCGCTCCAAATGGAACGAAATGTCTAAAGTGTACATCTAAATTGACATCTGGTAACGTTTTTTGATGAGCTAGAACTTATTCTGCTCTGATAGAGGCCTGTGATAGCTGCTCTTACGGATATGAGCAATTGCGACGGCCATCAGTGTTTGTATTTCTCCCGGCAGCTCTTCCTCTTGTTTAAAGTGCTTGGATGCCTCTGAGGCATACACCATATTGTAAAAATAAAAGGCTCCGCATTTGCGGAGCTTTTTTGTCTTGATTTTTGTCAAAAATATGGTAGTTTGTTAACATTAAGAATGTATCACTTAAAAATTATTTTATGGAACAATTTACTATTTCTACCGAAGAAGCTTTGGTTTTGTTTGATGAGCCTAATGTATCTCATCAGATCTTGATGACGCTGGCCATCAGAAATGCGATTGAACAAGCCATTAGAAGAGAATCGCTCTACGCTTTTCAAGCCCCCGGGCTCACCTTTGAGCAGCGAGATGAAATTCTCTCTGAGGTGAAGCAAATGCTTGATCATAGCCCGCAGCCAACAACGGCTTATGAAAACCTCAAAGCCGATATGGCGCAGATTCGCCAGTATGAAAAACAATTCAGCACTGTCAGCTGGTTCAAGAGGTTTTCGGTGGCTGTCAAGCTCAAGGCACTTAAGCAAAATGAATATCCCCTGGGGGATATTTTACGAGGGCTCTTTTGCGAGTTCAAAACCATCAATCGTATGACGGTTTTTGAACTTGTCGGCAACGACCTCATCATTGATGAGGACGAAGAAATTTAACAACGACGGTCTGCTTATTAAAGCAGGCCTTTGTTGTTTTTAAAGTCCTAAATCTACCTTTATCCCCGCCTCTCGCAAAAACTGCAAAATTTCTGCCAGGTATAATTTTTCTCTATAATGCAGACGGCCGTCGGCCAAGCAAACTTTCAAAACCTCTTGGCACAGGTGCTCCACCGCGTCGGGGTTTTGGTAGTTGATATTGCTCAGTGCTGCATAAAAGTCTTTCTCATTTGGTTTTAGGTTTTCTATGTATGTTTCCAGATATTGACTACTCAAATTCTTGGTTTGCGGAATCTGTTCCAAGATATAATCAAATATTATTTTTTGCTTTATCGGCGCGTAATTGTTTTCACTGTGCGCCATAAATGATAAAATGACCAAGTCGACGTCTATCGGCTCAAATATCTTTTTATCTATATTTATTGTGCTTTCTTTATCCGCTCTGTCTTCGGTCTTTACAAAATCTTTTGCAAAATCCTCTACTCTCTTGTAGTATTTTTCGTTGCTTAAATCTAAAATATCATGCACAAAGACAGAATCAAAAATATATGATTTTTGATTGCGATAAAAATATATATCCAGAAAGATATTGTTGTCTTTTTTCCAGACATTTTTGATGGCCACATTTTCCTCATAAAGCTTGTTGTTCTTTATAAGGTGGATAAGCATATTGTAAAATCTTATTGCTTGTGTGGCCATTTTTCCCTCTAATTTAGCAGATTTCTTATCTTACTCACATAATGCTTTATCGTCTCTACCCTAACAGCATATTCTGATAAATCTTTTTCAATAAACAGTTTCTGGTCCGGCCTAACTTTTACCGCTCCAAAAGATGAAAAAACAAAGTCCATCAGCTTTTCCGGCTGGGCAAAGCTATTCCCTCGCAGAGTTATCAGAATCCCTTTGGCGCCGGCATCTATCTTCTCTATGCCCGCCTGCTCGCAGAGTTGTTTTATCTCTACGGTTTTGAGCAGATTATCGACCTCGGTCGGGATGGGGCCAAAGCGGTCTACCAGCTCCTCTCTCATATCGGCAATTTCATCTGCGGTTTTGAGCTCGCCGATACGTTTATACAATCCAAGTCTGACACCCAGATCCTTGACATAGGTCTCGGGAATCATAATCGGAATACCGGTGGTGATTTGCGGCGCCCAATCTTTTATCTCTTTGGCTTGCTCATCGGCCATTACGCCTGAGCGCAGGCGCAAAATCTCTTCTTCCAACATATGCTGGTAAAGCGAAATACCAACCTCTTTGATATGGCCTGATTGCTCCTCGCCCAAGACATTGCCGGAACCTCTGATATCCATATCGTGGCTGGCCAAAGAAAAACCTGCTCCCAGTGTGTCCAATGCCTGCAAAATATTTAGTCTTCTTTCGGCAATCGGATTTAGCTTCTTTTTGGGCGGCACCGTAAAATATGCATAGCCTCTTAACTTGCCTCTGCCGATACGCCCTTTCAGCTGGTATAATTGCGCCAGGCCAAACATATCCGAGCGGTAGACTATCATCGTATTCACGCTTGGCATGTCTATCCCCGATTCAATAATCGTGGTGGAAAGCAGTAAATCTGCCTTGCCGTCGGCAAAGTCATTCATAACTTCTTCCAATTGACGGGCTGGCATTTGCCCGTGTGCCACCAATATCTTGATGTCCGGCACAAGCGCTCTCAGCTCTTGCTCTATGCCGAAAATATCAGAAACCCGCGGGCAAACAAAAAACACCTGGCCGCCTCTGAATTTTTCACGATATATGGCCTCTTTTATCATCACCTTATCAAACGGCATAACAAACGTGCGGGCCGCCAGTCTGTCCACCGGCGGAGTGGCAATAATCGAGAGCTGTTTGACACCTGTCAGCGACAGTTGCAAAGTTCTTGGAATCGGTGTCGCCGTCAGAGTCAAGACATGGACATCTGATTTGAGCTGTTTCAGTTTTTCTTTATGCACGACGCCAAAGTGCTGTTCCTCATCTATTATCAGCAAGCCCAGATTGCAAAACTTGATATCTTTGGCCAGCAGTGCATGAGTGCCGATTACAATCTCTACACTCCCCTCCTCCAAGCCTTTTTTGGTCTCGGCGGCCTCTTTGGGCGTCACCAGGCGTGAGAGCATCCGAACCCGAATGGGAAAACCTTCCAGACGTTTTTTGAAGTTTTGATAGTGTTGGCGCGCCAAAAGTGTGGTCGGCACAATCAAGGCCACCTGCGCTCCGCTTGCGGCAACCGCAAAAGCCGCCCTCAAAGCAACCTCTGTTTTGCCAAAGCCGACATCGCCACAGACAAGTCTGTCCATCGGCACGCCGGCATTTAAATCTGACATAACATCGGCAATGGCATTTAGTTGGTCATCCGTCTCCGTATAGGGAAAACGTGCACAGAAGTCATCAAACATGCCTTGCGGCGGGGTGAAGCAATCTGCCTTTTTGAGGTGTCTTTCCGCCGCTATTTTTATCAGTTTCTCGGCAATATCGCGGATTTTTTGTTTTACCTTGGCTTTTTTGGCCGCCCAGGCTGCTCCGCCCAAGACATCAAGCTGAATGTTCTCATCTTCTATGCCATAGCGGGACAAAACATCTATGTTCTCCACCGGCACAAAAAGCTTGGCATCATTGGCATAGACTATCTTGAGGCAATCATGCGGGGCACCGCCGGCAACAATATTCTCCAGCCCCATAAACCGCCCGATACCGTGCTCTATATGCACAACCAAATCCCCAACCGCCAAGGAAGACACATCGGCAATAAAATCTTTGGCTGTGACCTTCTTAGTATGGCGGCGGTTTTGGCGCTCGCCCAAAATATCTTGCTCAGATACCAAAAGCAGGCCATCACCTTTGAAACCGTGCGGCAGAGGCATCAGGGCCAAAACCGTCTTGGAAGCGGCTTTTTTTAAGGCCTCTGCCCAGGTATCTGCCAGAGTTAAGTCTTTGGCCTCATACTCGCTCAAAAGCGATGCTATGCGCTCTCTTGAACCTTCTGTATAGCAGGCAATAATCCGCTTTAGTTTGCCGTTTTCTGCCAGATAATCCTTAAGCTCGGTATAAACCTGCCCGGCGGCAACATTTTTGGCGCTTGAGAAATTGCGCCCGGGAATAACCTCGCAGTTTATTATTCCCTCAGCGCTTGGGATACTCATAGCGCTTAGCTCGGTCGGCGCTCTTCTCTCTAGAAGTTTTCTAAGCTCCGGCATGGTGTAATACAAAAGCTCCGGCTTTATCGGCCGATATGTGTCTATCTCCGCCGCAGATTTAACGCCCAAGGCCTCTAATCTGGCCTGATAGTAATCAGCAATGCTCTCGGTTTTGGCCTGCCCGGCCTCATCTACATTTTTGCCCAAAACAATCTTGGCCGCGGGCAAATAGTCAAGCAACCCCGGCAAAGCATCTTCATAGAAAAACGGCAGCCAGTTTTCCATACCGATATATTTTTTGCCGGCCGAAATCGCCTCGTAAATCTCATCATCATTAAATGCCGCGCCAAAAGCCTCTCGATATTTGCCGCGGAAGCTTTTTATCGTATTGGCATCTAAGACAACCTCATTCATCACCCTAAAAGTATAGCTTTTGAGCTCGCCGGTGGTGCGTTGGCTCATGGCATCAAAAACACGGATACGTTCAATCTCGTCATCAAACAAATCTATGCGCAAAGGTTCCTCGGTGCCAACGGGAAAAATATCTATGATATCGCCCCTGATGGCGTATTCGCCGGGCTCAAAAACCTGCTCGACCCGGTTGTAGCCGTTCACTGATAAGTAATGAATAAAATCATCAAAAATCAACTTATTACCCGTTGCAAGTTCACGCGATGAGTTAAGAAAAATTTTCTTGGGCGGAAGTTTTTGCAGAACCGCGCCGATACTTGCAATCACCACTCTTGGCGTCTTGGGATTTGGCTCTTGTGCCAGTTCAGATAAAACCTCTATCCGCTGGGCGACAATATTCACATTGGGCGAGACTCTGTCATAGGGAACAGTATCCCACGCAGGAAAGCGCAGAACCTTTATTTTGGGATTGATGTATTCCAGCAAGTCCGCCGTGCGGGCAAGCTCCACGCCATCGCTCACAATGTAGAGAATATCTGCTGAATTTTGGGTAAAGTAATCCACCAAAAAGGCATCATAGCCCTCGGCAACGGAAGACAGCATACAGCCGCCTAATTTGTTTAAATCGTATTTCATTTTCCGCTTTTATTTTGTTTCTTTGTCTTGAATATATACAATATACCAATAAGTGCAACACTTATTTCCATCCGGTCAAGCGCTACCGAAGCCGGTAGTGGCATAATTAAGCTGTAAGCCGCGCGGCTCCCTTTGGTCGGCACGCTAATTTTGAGTGCCTTAACCAAACAATCTCTGCTCTCTTGCATAAATTGATTGACTAAAAACTAAAGCCTCGTTTCAACTGGGCTTTTTTTCACTTATTTGAGTTGCAAATTGGATTTATTTTTAGCATAATGTTTTCTAGTTTGTTTTTTGGGATATTTTACTCATGCGGCCGGAAATTTTATATCCTTTGTTTGCTGACATCGCCTCTATTAAAGGGGTGGGCGAACGTGCCAAAAAGCTCCTTTGCAACCTTATCGGCGGTGATAAAATTGTTAATATGCTTTGGCATTTGCCCTCAAACATCATTGACCGCACATATTCCCCCAGGCTCGCAAATGCCATTCCGGGGCGAATTTGTACCATCACCGCTAAAGTGGTGGAACATATTGCTCCCAAAACTTCTAAGCAGCCCTACCGCGTGGTGGTGGAAGATGATACCGAGCAGCTTAGCCTTATCTTCTTTAAGGTCTATCCGGAATCTATCAAAAAAGCTTTGCCGATTGGGGCAATGAGGGTTATCAGCGGCAAGCTGGAGAGTTTTAACGGCCAGTTGCAAATGCCGCATCCTGACTATATTGCCAAGCCAGAAGAGCTCAAAAATATCCTTGGGATGGAGACTGTTTATCCCCTCACTTCCGGGCTCAGCAACAAAATGCTCGGCCGCTATATGGCTCAAGCCCTGGCAAGAGTGCCAGACCTGCCTGAGTGGCAAGATGAAAAATTTTTAGTGCAACAAAAGTGGAATGACTTCAAAACCGCCCTGTTTAATGTTCATCACCCCAAACACCAGGCAGATTTGGAGCCTTTTGCCAAAGACCGTTGCCGCTTGGCTTATGATGAACTTTTGGCTAACCAGCTCACTCTGGCCATTGTCCGCCAGAGGGTGAAAAAACAAGCCGGACGCGTGCTCAAAGGCAATGGATTATTGCGAAAAAAAATCTTGGAAAGACTTCCGTTCCGCCTCACTTCTGCTCAGGAACGCGTGCTTTGTGAAATTTATGCAGACCAAGCAGCGCCGTTTAGAATGTTGCGCCTGGTGCAAGGTGATGTCGGCAGCGGCAAAACCATTGTTGCTTTTCTTGCCATGCTTAATGCCGTGGAATGCGGGGCGCAGGCCGCCATTATGGCGCCGACCGAGATTTTGGCTAAACAACATTTTGAAACCATTGCTCCCCTATGTGAGGAAATCGGCCTCAAGGCAGATCTCTTGACCGGCAAAACCAAAGGCAAACAAAGAAAACAACTCTTGCTTGATTTGAGCGAGGGCAAAATCAATATCCTTATCGGCACGCATGCTCTGTTCCAAGAAGAAGTCACTTTCAAAGACCTGGCCTTTGTGGTGGTGGATGAGCAACACCGTTTTGGCGTGCACCAGCGCTTGTTGCTCTCAGAAAAAGGCTCTAAAGCCGATGTTTTGGTTATGACCGCAACACCTATTCCGAGAACGTTGGTTTTAACTGCTTATGGCGATATGGAATACTCAAAAATAGACCAAGTGCCGGAAGGGCGCAAACCGGTTGACACCAGAGTCTTGCCGCTTGACAAGCTGCCCGATGTGGTGGCGGCTGTGAAGCGCAAACTCGCTACCAAAGCCAGAGCCTATTGGGTTTGCCCGTTAGTAGAAGAATCGGAAAAATCTGATTTGGCAGCGGCAGAAGAACGTTTTGCCACTCTCCAAAAAATATTCGGTGCCGATGTCGGCCTTGTGCACGGCAAAATGAAAGAGAAAGAAAAAGATGCCGTTATGGAGCGTTTCAAAAAAGGCGAAATAAAACTCCTGGTGGCAACTACCGTGATAGAAGTCGGTGTCAACGTGCCGGAGGCAACATTGATGATTATTGAGCATGCCGAGCGTTTTGGGCTGGCACAGCTCCACCAGCTCAGGGGGCGTATCAAACGCGGGTTTGAGGCCTCAACCTGTCTGCTTCTTTACAGTCCACCGCTGTCTGAAACCGCCAAAGAGCGGCTCAACATCATGCGAGAGAGCGAGGACGGCTTTATGATTGCCGAAAAAGATTTGGATTTGCGCGGCGGCGGCGAAATATTGGGCACCCGCCAGAGCGGTTTTACCGAATTTAAGGTGGCTGATATGAGCGTGCATAAAAATCTTTTGCACATTGCCAACCAAGATGCCAAGCTCATCTTGGAAAAAGACCCCAACCTTGAAACACCCCGCGGGCAAGCTCTGCGCACCCTGCTCTACTTGTTTGAAAAAGACGACAGCGTCCGAAACTATAAAGGATAAAAAATATTAAAGTTATTTTGGAAAAACACTCTCGTCATAATCACCTATGCGCAGCAGATATTCTTCCACAAAGTTTTTTAAAGGAGAGGTATTCTTATAACTAACATTTGTATCTTTTTCTGCACGATATAAACCAGAAGGGATCATTATCATGGCATCTTTTTCTACATGAATAACGCCTATGGTAACATTTTCCGTATTGATATTGAAACGAGCAAGCCTTTTTAGGTAAATTTTATAAGAATAATTTTCTTCCGTTTTTATATTTACTGTTGCATTGGTTTCTAAATTAAAATTTCCCTGTCTTCTTTTTATTGATAAATTTAATACAGAATTTTCTGCGAGATTATAATTGCATGCATCATATGCCCAACCTAAAAAATTTACCTCTCCCTCAATTAAAGGATTAACATTCATGCATGCACTACCTTCTTGTCCTTTTTGAATAAAGCTGGAATTTTTTACCGAGATATTACAAGTGGTTCCTTTTCCAATCATGCAATATCCCCCGTCAGATGTGCTTGTAAGATTGATATTTTCTAGAATAGTATTTCCGTAGAGAGAAAAGAACTCATCATATGACACTAGTCCGCTGAGAGGAGAATTAATATTTAAATTTCTTATATAAATAAAGTCATCTTTATAAGGACTTTTTGAAGATTTTCTAGTTGTGTAAACTCTGAATGGCGTCCCGGTAAGAGTAATATCGGATATTGTATCCCTTGGAACAAGCCGTAAATTAATGAAATTTAGATTGTTTAGGTTGGAATTGGCCGTAACATGTACTGGTTTTCCAGCGTAACTGCAGTGTCCTCCCTCTAGTGCACTAGCATTAGTTGAGAAACTGCATCCGCCCATTGAATTGCTCTCTAAATCAGCTTGTTGGCCATCAAAATTTGAATCTAAAATTACTCTTTCACAACTATTTTTTGCTCTTTCATATTCTGATATATTTTTTACCGTGCAAGAAATGCATTTTGAATATTCTTCTCCAAGAGGCGGAACCAGAAGTCCATAGCCTGACGGACAATTTATAGTACAAATTTCTCCAATATCTTCTCCTGCATTTACACATTTTAAACCATACTCCTCCTCCAAGGCAAAAAAGCCATCTCCTTCCCAAGAGTATCTTATGTTCTGAAGACCATATTTCTTAGAATAAGGATAACTGAAGGATGAATATGAACACTCGTCTTCTATACCATAAATACAAAGGCAAGTATTATTGTATGCCTTATATCCGTCAGAGCAAGAAATTAGAGAATATTTGGAAGTATTATTTCCACAACCGATTGTACATTTTTTACAATTTCCCATCCATGGACATGAACTTAACGTATATCCCGAGCAATCATTGGGTTTGCAGGTTTTGCCGACTTCGCACTTGCTCGGACATTCATCATAGTATTTATCACAACCATATTCGGTTTCATTATCTGTTAACCTTTCGCAGGGATCAGGAGTGCCAATTTCACACTTGCTCGGACATTCATTGTAATACTTTTCACAGCCAAAGTCGGTTTTGTTATCTACTAACCCTTCACATGGATTTACACATTCAGCATAATGTTTGCCGTTCTCGTCAGAACAGGAGGCGCCGCTCAGAGTATAGCCACAAGAGGATGTGGTGTATGAATATTTGGCTTTGTCACAAACACAGTTGGTATACTTGTTGCCACAAGCCTTTCCTGATGGTTCATAATCACCATAGCAGTTGCTGCTGTCATACGTGTAAATATTGGAACATTTGCAAGAATAACATTTGAGGCCGGGGAACGAAACAGATTGGCACTCAGCATTAGTTGGCCGAGTGCTTTCAGAATAGTAGCCGTAAGTGCTACAGGATGGTGGTGTGTGTGTTCCGTTATTCTGCTCTGTTCGTCCCCCATAGATAAAAGTCCTTTGATAGTCGGGCAAATAGTAAGTTCGGGCCAGACTAACCGTAACACAACCCATGAGAATAACCGTAGCCAATATAAACTTCTTTACCATTGCTTATCTCCTCGTGAGTCGTGTTCTAATTTTTAGATTAGTGTATTTATCATAAAGAGTCAATATGTAATAAAATGCCGTGGACAAACACAACCCCCGCTTTGATTAAAAAGCGGGGGTTTGAGGTTGAGGAAAATTAGTCCTCAATGGTCGTCCATTTGAGGCAGATCTCACCTTTTTTGTTGGTGTAGACTCTGCCCTCTTGGCTGACAATTTTGCCGTGACGCTTAACCTTCTTTTGCCATCTCTGTCCCACATCTATCACGGCCTGCGGGTGAGCGCCGCCTTGGTAGATGTATAACATTCGCGGCTGGCCGGCCTCTTGTGCAATCTCCTCCAAGATCGCATAATATGTCGTGTGGCCGTCATGGCAGTCCATCACCCAGATGGGTCCCTTGATGAACCCATCCATGGTTGCCAGATAGGCGTTGGAATAATCATCATATTGCTCAAGGTTAAATCCTAGCCTCTCGCACATGAGCTTGGTCATGCTTTCAGGTGTATGTCGTACCATAGTATTTTGGGTTTTTAATTGTTATTTTTTATTCTATTTTACTCCACCCTTGTGTAGCCTTTCTCAAAAGCTAAGGCAGGAATCTCCTTGAGATACACCACCCGCATGAAACCGCGTTTGGTTTGCATGGCGATGCTCTCATACTTTTGTACGGGGAAATACGGCAGCGGGCAGAAATACCGCACAAAAGCGTCTTTCATCGGGTAATAAACCACCGACTCTTTCTTGCCGTCTTTATCCACTAATGGGAAGACCACTCCTAACCGATAAGCTTTTTTGGGGTGAATGAGATGAGAAATCTTTCCCTTACCAATCTTATAATAAGACTGGAGATTGGGAAAAAGATTATTCATCTTTTCTGCTACCATGGCCGGCGTCTCTGTCCACGTCTTATGGCCGATAATAATTTTATTACTCATAACTGCTAGATTTAAAATAGTTTAACAAAAATTACCAATTTTGTTTGAGTGTAAAGTCTTTTAGACAAAAGTCAATAATTATTGTCATATCTGGCAATTTTTTTAATCCTTTCTTGGGGGTTTAAATTGAGCCCCTAAAGCATATATTTTTCCTAAATTCACAACAAAGAAAGGAAATTCAATGACAAAAAGAAATTTTGCTCTTTTGGCTTTTTGCTCCATCTTCTCTTTATCTGTACCGGCTTGGGCTCAGGAAAACTCAGCTCCTGATCCTCAAGATGTGCAAAAAAGCCGCAGCGCCGTCCAGCGAGTCGCGGCCTCTCAACAAAGACGTGCTCACACCTTCAGCGACTTTGGTAAAGAATATTCAGACTTTAAGGACTATTTGCAAAATGAATATGGCTTGGGCTATGCCGTTGATGTCTCCTTTATGCCTCAATATGGCGCGCCAAACGGCAAAAAAACCGCTTTCCAGACCGTTGTGGCTCCTTCCATCACTTGGGAGAACTTCAACAACGAATATGGCACCGGCACTCTTAATATCGCCTACACTATGACACAATACTCCGGCAGCAACGGTGAAAACATCGGCAACAATATCGGCGTGGTGACCGGTATTAATGACTATGCCACCCAATCGAACTCTTTTGATGAACTCTATTATTCCTACCAACTGCCGGGGAAATGGAATTGGCTTACGGTGGCCTTGGGGCAATTTCCTCTCTATAACTTCGACGGCTCCGCTTATGACTCTAACCAGCAGGAAAATTTTGTAAACTATGCCCTGTCTCAAAATGCTTCTTCCACCTATCCGACGGCCTCTATGGGCGGATATATGCAAATTGCACCCAATGACGAATGGACTTTGGCTTTTGGCGGACAAGATGCTCATAATATAGATGGTGATGGTATCTCTACCTCTAAACTTTTCAAACGCCACGCTCACTACACAACCTTTGCTTCTCTTAGCTACACCCCCACCATCAAGGGCCTGGGCACCGGACAATATTCCGTCTTGTTCTACAACCAGCCGTGGGTTGACGTGCAAGCCCAGACCACAAACGGATGGTCTATCAACCTAAGCCAAAATTTGGGTGAAAAATTTGCCGTGTTTGGCAGAATCAACGGCGTTTCCGGCTCGGTGGCCGAAATCAACCAATCTTATGTTTTGGGAGCTGTTTACAATAACCCGCTTGATCGCAACCCCTTGGACCAAATCGGCTTGGCTGCCGCGTATAACAAAATTGACGAGGCTGCCGTCGGCGAGCCTCTTGAGCATGATGCCGAAACCGTGCTTGAGGCTTATTGGGCTTGGGGCGTTTCTAAATGGATGACGCTCACTCCTGATATACAATTTTACATCAACCCCGCGCTCAATACCAAATCTGACAACGCCACCGTTGTTACCTTGCGCGCAAGCGTATTTTTCTAACCATTCTTGGTTATCCCAAAAAAAGGCAGGCATATCTTTTGGCCTGCTTTTTTTAACTGAATAGTTGCAGATTTTGCTTTACAAGCTGGCTCTTTTGGGCATAATTATAGGTAATTTCTAACCTTTTAGCTAAAGTATTGTAATGTCAAAGTTTTCTATATGTCTTTTAGTGGGATTGACCCTGATGTCTTCTGCTTGCTCCTCTACAATCAAACCTGCCATCATTCCTCCGGTGGAGGCTAAAAAAGCTGCCGCCCCCGGGTTGGAGGTCATCGGCGGGGTGGAGCCTGTTTATTTCTTGCCTTTGAAAACCCCTATCGCCTCAAGAATCGATACCGGTGCCGAAACATCTTCTGTCGATGTTGATAATATCCGCCCCTTTGAGCGTGACGGTGAAAAATGGGTCGCTTTCAAAATCACCAACAACCAGACCGGAGAAAGCCACTATTTTGAAAAAAGATTGGTCAGGAAAAGCACTATCCGTCGTATCCACCAAGATGAGCAGCGCTATGTGGTGGATATGGACGTTAAAATCGGTGATGACCTCATCAATGCCGAATTCTCTTTGGCTAAGCGAGACAAATTCTCCTACCAGGGGCTTATCGGCCGCAATATTTTGAACGGGCGCTTTATTGTTGACCCCTCTCTTGAAGACACTCTACATTAATTTTTGAGGACTTTTTCTCATGCTTAGAAATCTTGCTTCCGTGCGCGGCATTTTAACCATTCTCCTTGTCTTGGCCGTTATCTTTGCCGGGTATGGTATCTATTACAAAATCAGATATTGGGGTTTTAGCTTTACTCCGGGGCAGAACACAAACCTGTGGTCGGTGGAAGCGCACATTTCTTTTATGCCCACCGGAGAGCCTATCAAAGTCACTCTCACCACACCGCGCAGCAATGACGCTTTCAAAATCTTGGAAGAAAATGTTATTGCTCCGGATTATAAGGTCAAACGCAATAGCTCCGGTTCTTTGCTGACCTTGACATCTGCACCTAAAGAAGGTGAACAAAATCTTTATTATAAAATTATGCTCTTTGACAACGTGGATACTAAAGGTAAGGTTAAAGCGCCGCAACCGGAAGCCCCTGCTCTGCCCGTGTTTGATGAGCAGAAGATGGCTGCCGCCAAGCAAATCCTGAAGCTGGCGCAAAAACAAGACGGCGACGCTGTGGCACAAGTTATTAAACTGCTTAATCAGGAGCCTCTTGATCCGGCCGTGCAGGCTTATCTTCCGGTCAAATACACCCAAACCCAAAAGGTGGAAATCATCAGTGAGCTTTTGGCCCTGAAAAAAATTCCTTCCCGCGCAGCCAGAGGTTTTCGCTTGGAGGAAAGCAAAAAGGCCCTAACACCGGATCTGATGCTTGAGGCTTATATTGACGGAACCTGGAAAATCTATGATATCAAGACCGGCAAAAAAGGTCTGCCGGATAACTTTGTTTTGTTCCAACGCGGCGGAAAATCTCTTATCGACGTAATGGGCGGCGAAGATTCCGTCATCAAATTCTCGGTACTTAAATCTGTCACCTCCACCATGAACCTGGCAGGGCAACGTGCCGAACTCGCCGGAAACAAATCTTGGTTTGATTACTCCATCTACAACCTTCCGCTTGCAGAGCAAAACACGCTTAAATGGCTCTCAATCTTTCCATTGGCCATTCTTATCATCGTCTTGATGAGAAACGTGGTAGGCGTGCAGACCATGGGAACTTTTACCCCCATGCTTATATCAATGGCTCTTATCAAAACAGGGTTTGGACCGGGTCTTATTTGCTTTTCGTTCATCATATTCATCGGCCTGCTTATCCGCTCACTGTTTTCTAAGCTCAACTTGCTCTTGGTGCCGAGAATCTCTGCAGTGGTCATCGTTGTCATCTTGATGATGCAGGCTTTGACCATATTCGGCTACCAGTTAAAGCTTGATATCGCGTCTTCTGCCGTATTTTTCCCAATCATCATCACCGCTTGGATTATTGAACGCGCATCAATCACATGGGAAGAAGACGGTCCCGCAAATGCCGGAAAGGAAATCATCTTCAGTATCTTGGTGGCTATCATCGTCTACTTTGTTATCAGCAGCGAATATATCCGCCATATTATGTTTGCGTTCAATGAACTCAACCTTGTTATCCTAATATTAGTTATGCTGCTTGGGACTTATACCGGCTACAGACTCTTGGAGCTCAAGCGTTTCCACCCCTTGGCTAAGGACTAAAGCGGATGTTTGGTTGGTTTAAGAATTTTTCTGCTCCTTCTGCTCTCCGCGCCGCCGGGGTCTTGGGGATGAATGCGCGCAACTTTCATGTGATTGCCAAATATAATTCCCGCAAGCTTTATCCTTTGGTGGATGACAAAGTCCTTACCAAAACGCTGGCTAATAATATCGGAATCAGCACTCCCAAACTTATTGGCAAAATCGAGTTCCAGTATGAAGTCAAAAATATCTTAGACATCATCGGCGACAACAAGGAATTTGTTATTAAACCCGCACAGGGAAGCGGCGGAAAAGGTGTGTTGGTTATCACTAACTATCAAGACGGGATATTCACCACTGCCTCGGGCAGAAAAATCACCTACAAGGAAGTTTACCAACATATATCCAATATTTTAAGCGGGCTTTATTCTCTGGGCGGAAAATATGACAAGGCCATCGTTGAAGAGCTTGTCCATTTTTCCGATGTTTTCAAAGACTACAGCTACCAAGGCGTGCCGGATGTTCGTCTTATTGTCTACAAAGGCTACCCGATTATGGCAATGACCAGGTTGCCTACCAAAGCCTCAGGCGGAAGAGCTAATCTTCACCAAGGTGCTGTCGGTGTCGGGCTTGATATTCAGACCGGACGTGCCCTCCATGGGGTTTTGAACAATATGCCGATAACGCATCAGCCCGATACCGGAGCCGATCTCTTGCAAATCCAAGTCCCGTTTTGGAAGGAGCATTTGTTTATCGGCGCTTTGGCCTATGATATGACCGGGCTTGGATATTTGGGAGCAGATATTGTGCTTGATGCCAGAAAAGGCCCGATGATGCTGGAGCTCAATGCCAGACCCGGTCTGGCCATCCAGATTGCCAATGGGGTCGGTTTGCGCTCTCGAATCAAGGAAGTTGATAAGTACTATCCCTCCGGTCTTTCAGCTGAAGAAAGAGTTGAGTTTGTTTTAAACTATAAACGTGCAAAATAGAAAATTTGTACCTATATAAAGTATAGAACAAGTTTATTTTGAAAGGATATTGCTTATGGCTACTTTACTTAAAAAATCTTCAACCCCAAAGCTTGGCAAGACAACCACTAAGGGCTTGAATAAAAGTGAGACAAAAAAATTAACCGTTAGTAAGACCAGAGCCAAAAAAATCAAACACTCTTATAAAGTTAAAGATGCCGAAAATGCTCTGTTGCTCAAGCTCAAGGATGGTGACGTGGTTATTGAGATGTTTCCGGAAGACGCGCCCAACCATGTGGCCAGAATTAAAGAGTTGGTCAGAGCAGGCTTTTATAACGGTTTGAAATTCCACCGCGTGATTGATGGGTTTATGGCTCAGACCGGCTGTCCTTATGGCAACGGGACCGGCGGCAGTGGTAAAAAGCTCAAAGCTGAATTCAACCGCAATCCGCACAAGCGTGGTACTGTTTCCATGGCCAGGGCCATGTTGCCTGATTCGGCCGACAGCCAATTCTTTATCTGCTTTGGTGACTGCGATTGGCTTAACGGACAATATACCGTGTGGGGACAAGTTACCTCAGGGATGGAATATGTCGATGCCATCAAGCGCGGAAAGGGCGCCAACGGCGAAGTTGAAGATCCTGATGAAATCATCAGCATGGCAGTGATTGCCGATCTTTAATCCCTGCTCTTTACATACAAAAAAACGCTCTTTTTTCTGAGAGCGTTTTTTGTGCTTATTAGTGCCCTACTCCAACCAATATTCAATGGTTGAGACCACGCGTACGGTCTTATTGATGGATTGTGACTCTTGCTCATTGGGACCTTGTTCCCTTGGCAAAATGGAGAACACTCCCTGGCTGGCGCGGCGGATGCGGCCGACTTTGCTTGCGGAGGCTTTGGCAAATTCCTCTGCCGCGGCGGCTGCGTTTTTGGTGGCCTCTTCCAGCATTTGCGGTTTGACCCGATTAAGCCCGGTGAAGATATATGATACCGGCGAGGCATATTGATTATCCAAGATAATGCCGGCGGCTACCAACTCACCGTTTTGGCGCAAGGCTTTATCAACCAAATCTACCTTTTGAGAACGCACCGTAATGGTCTGGTTGACAATAAAGCGCGATGTCATATCGGTATTGCCGCGATACGGATTGGCTAGTAAGTCATTGGTTTCAATGCGGCCCTCGCTTATTTCATCTTGGCTGAAGCCCTGCTCGGCTAAAAACTTATAAATGATATTTCTTTGCGCGGTGATTTGCTGTTCTGCCGTCTGCAAGTTATCTGAGGTGATGACATAGCGCAAATTCCAAATCGCTAAGTCTGCCTTGACATCCATTTCTGCTAACCCCTTGACCGTGACCGAGTTGGCATTGACCTTGCCCTGGTAGTAGTAATATCCGGGGAAAAATCCGCCCAAGGCTAACCCTAAGGCCAGCACTACCGACGCGCCTAGTTTGCAAAAGCATTTGTTTTCGCCGTTACAATTCATATCTGCAATCCTTTCTCTCTTAATTTCAGATAAGCTCATATTAGAACCGGCAAAGCTATAAGGCAATCTTTATCTTCTACTTATCACTATCCTCATCATCGTCTTCATCATCTTCTTTTGCAAAAATGATATGCCACAAAGGCTTGCGATACATCCACAAATTGAAGGCACCCAAGGCTACAGAAATCATACCAAACAAAAACAAAATATAGTACCAATTAAGCTGGTTGGCGTTCATCATCACATCTTGCTGGCTCAGGCGCACAAAGCCTATGGCCACCGAGGTCACCACAAATGACAAGATGAATGCAACAGTCCAAATTTTTTGCTGTAACCTTTTTGGCAGCATAAAGGCGGTGATGACATATAATAACAAAAAAGCAAAAAAGATATAAAGCTCCATAGATTTAATCCTCCTTATATTTTGGCTTTCTTTGATATATGCATATTGGCGCCATTATCAAGAGAGGAGGATTTAAATTAACGAAACCTGCCTCTTGGCAGAGACAGGTTCCGATTTTTTCTTTTACTTTATGGCTCGCTTTATTGCCAAGACAATGGCAAGTAAAGTGAAACCACAAAATCCGGCAACTCCAACAGCAATTGCTGTGCCGAGGAAGCTGCCCTCCATGATACCGTTGATAAAAAGCCATCTCATTAAGAAGATAGCTCCAACAACGGCCGCGATTCCAATGATGTAAGGGCCTACCAGTTTTAAGAGTCCCCACAAAACCGTGATTGCGAATATAATCTCCAAAGAGCGGAATATAATATTCACGCAACCACAATATGGGGACACGAATGCCTTATAGGCCCAGATAACACCCAAAACCGCAGCTAGAATAATTCCCCATACGAGGAATACTCCTACCTTAGATAATCTGCGGCCCTTCTGGCCTGCAATCAAGATCGTTGCAAGTATCACCAATACCGCAACGACGGTCACTAATCCAAATTCAAACATAATATCCTATTTTTATAAAGTTTCACATCATTATAGTATCACTTTTTGGTACTTTAGTCTAGACAAAAAATGCCGCGAAAAACTCGCGGCAAAATTTGAAAAATGCATTCTCCCTTTTCTAATGCGGAAGCTTGGGCCACTCCCCCGATGCCACCTCTTTTAAGGTCTGGTTAGGAAGCTTAAAGCGCATATTGTATATCCAATAGTTTGCCATCACCCGCTCAATGTAAATCCGCGTCTCCGATGAAGGAATAGCCTCTATAAACAGCAAGGCATCGTCCCCGTAGCGGGTACTTTTCTGCCATTTGAACAAATTACCCGGCCCGGCATTATATGCCGTTATCAGATAAAACAAATTGTCATCAATATATGGTTTGGCCGCCAAGTAGCTCACATATTTCTGCCCTAGCTCTAAATTATAATCCGCATCTTT
Organism: uncultured Alphaproteobacteria bacterium; assembly: GCA_944392205.1. GTDB lineage: Bacteria > Pseudomonadota > Alphaproteobacteria > RF32 > CAG-239 > CAZU01. The sequence goes on from CALXVV010000004.1 coordinate 18,928, forward strand.
CAGCTTGCTCTTGTTGCGACGCAGGCTTGAATCCTTGCTTACATAGTAGGCAGTTCCTGGCATAAGCTGCATCAGCCCGCAGGCGCCGGCCGCACTCTCTGCCTCCGGTCTGAAAGATGACTCCTGCCTAATCAGCCCCAAAACGAAAGCCTTATCTACCTTCCAACCTCGATGCGGGAGCCAACGCGGGACCGGATAGGCTATTCCGTCGTAGCTCCGCCCCTCCTCAATATCCTTACATTCATTACTGGCATAAATTGCCAAGGCGTGCATGTTGTACTGATTAGCAATAAAAACAACCGCCTCTTTTTGTTTCTCATTCATATCCTCATAACCGCGCCTTAGCTCAGCCTCCGCCAGTTTGGGCTGTTTGGCCTGCAAAAGTATCACGG
>CALXVV010000005.1 GCA_944392205.1 uncultured Alphaproteobacteria bacterium
AATCCTGAAGGTGGCAAAAACAAGCACCAATTGCAATATAGAGACGGGCAGCTTTTACTGAGGGTCGATGACCTTGGTGGTCGAGGCCTGCACTTTGCTATTAAAGACGACTTGTCAATAGTCTTTACCGAAGATAAGACCTTAAAACGTAGCCAGGTTGAGGAGCTTGCCAGAGTTTTTGACAAAGTAGGTATGGAAGTTGATAATTTTGCTCCCACCGACAAGTTAAAAGTTGTTGACGATAATGACGAAAGCAAAGAAGTCGGCAGTTTTGAAAATGTATTCAAGTCTTACAGCCGTGCAGCGTGGAAAGATATGGAACTGGAAGAGTTGCGGCGTATTCAAAAAGAGAATGAAGACAACGGAATTTCCAACCCGGCCCTGGACGATGTCATTGCTCAGAAAACGGCAGAAGAGGAATATGCCGGTCAAGATTACGATGCGGACGGCCAAACCGGCCAAACATCAGAAATTGGCGGGGCAGATGCCCCCTCATATGAAGGCAATCCGTTTGCAGAATATCTACAAGAAAAAGATAAAAACATAAGCCTGCGCAAGATGAAGGAAAAAATCTTAGCGCGTGCCGGTATTATGCGTATCAATCGCCGCAGCATCACCACCAGACGTATGCCCGATGGTAGTATGGTCATCAGCTTCTACGGCAGCGAACAAGACAAAATGAATGATGGCAAGCTTAAAGATGGTATTGCCCAACACACCAAAAAATGTGCATTTCGTATGTGGAACACTCGCCCGCCGCGCATTGGTATTTACGTTCCACAGGGGGCTAAATTTGAAACTGCCTACGCCAAAGGCGCTTTAGGAGCATTGAAAGGCTGTGGCTATAACTATTTTGAAATGCCTTCTGCTGCAGAATTTGGCGGTGATGCTCAAAAAGCCTTTTGGGAGGCCGCCGGCGACCAGTTAATGTGTCCTCTGCTCAAAAGCAAAGACAATCCCAACGGTTGTGACATCGGTAATGATCACCTGCAGGTTATTCTTAAAGCCATTAAAGATAAAGGAGCCGATGATGAGCAAGATGTCTTGCTATTTAAGATGCGCTTGATTGGTCAGCTACAAGCATATAAAGAATACAAAGAATCCAAGGGAGAGAAGCTTTCTGATAAAATTGGCGATACAATAAGTATGCTTGAGGGAGATGTTCGTTTATCAATGTACACGACCTCCACGTTTCCTGCTTTGAAAGCATTTATTGAAAAAGGAATTAATGGTGAGCTCAAAGATGCACAAGGGAACCCTGTCAAATGGGATAGAGTGGATGCTGCTTGCGCTTACGAGGCTCTAGGAAGAATTACTCAAGGAGTTGTTGACGGTAAAATTCAATATGACTATTTGCACGGAAACAATTCAGAACAAATGATTCAGCTATTAGGTTCTGAAATGAATAAATGTCGGGGTGAAGTTCTGAAAGAATTTAACAATAGATTTAAGACAGAAGGTGAAGATATTAATGTAGAACCAGAAAATAGAACTCAAAGTCGTCTCACGTCGTCATCAGGAGCGGCATTAGCTTTTTATTATGGAAAAATGAATAGTATATTTGCAGAAATTGAAAAAACAGGCTCTGAGTTTGCGAAAAAGTTAAAACTGGATAAGAAGGACAGAGAAATTGTACTTCCAAGTTATGATAAACAGACCAAAAAAATTATTAACAGGCCAATTCCGGGAATAGCTCAAGCCAATACACCCACTCCGACCAGAGGTGGATACACCGGAAGGTAAGCTTAAGCAATTGGGCAAATAAAAAAGGCGGGGAATTTTTCCTCGCCTTTTTTGCATATAAGCTGCTCTTTCTTTAGCAGGGTTTGATATGCCAAATATTTTTGGCATATTCCATAACCGCGCGGTCAGAGGTAAACTTGCCGATACGAGCCACATTGAGAATAGATTTTCTGGTCCATTCATCTTTTTTAAGAAAGTCTTTTTCAATAACTTCCATCGTCTTGTCAAAGGCCTCCAAATCTGCCAATACAAAGTAGTAGTCACGATTGACCAACTCTTCAAATATCGGCTTAAACAGCAAGACATAATCTTTTTCGCAAAACATATTGGAGTTAACCGCGTTTAAGATACGTTTGATGTAGTTGTTTTTCTCATAAATCTCGCGCGGATTATATGTTGCGCGGCGATCATTGACCTCTTTTTCCGTCAGGCCGAAGAGGTAGAAGTTCTCCTCGCCGACTTCTTGGCGGATCTCGATATTGGCACCATCCAATGTTCCGATGGTGAGAGCACCGTTGAGCGCAAATTTCATATTGCCGGTGCCGCTGGCCTCAAACCCTGCGGTAGAAGATTGAACACTGACATCAGCCGCCGGAATAAGATCTTCAGCCAAAGAGACCTTGTAGTCAGGTACAAAGACAACTTTAAGCATATCATTCACTCTCGGGTCGGCATTGACAACTTCTGCCACATTATTGATGAGCTTGATGATAAGCTTTGCAAAGTTATAAGACGGTGCGGCTTTTCCGGCAAAGATATAAGTCTTTGGCGTTGCCGGCTTAACATTATCTTTAATAATATCAAGATAGTCGCCGATGACCTGCAAGATTGTCATCAACTGGCGCTTATATTCATGGATTCTCTTGGCATGAACAATAAACATACTTTCAGGGTTGACCATAATTCCGGCAGCCTTAAAGATTCGCTGAGCCAAGATTTTTTTATTGGTAATTTTGACATCGGCAAAAGCCTTAACAAATTTTTTGTCGTCAATAAATTCTTCCAATTTATGCAGCTCGGTCAAATCCGTAACCCAACCATCGCCGATTTTTGAAGAAATAAGGTCAGCCAAGGCGGTGTTGGCGTGCAAGAGCCAACGTCTGGGGGTAATACCGTTGGTGATGTTTGAAAATTTTTCGGGCCACAATTCGTAGAATTCAGGCACCAACTTGGTTTTGATGAGTTGAGAGTGAATTTCAGCCACACCGTTGACGGAGAAAGAACCGACAATGGAGAGGTTTGCCATTCTGATGATTTGGTTGTCACCCTCGCCGGAAACAATGGAGACTTTTGCAAGTTTGCTTTGGTCTTCACCGAATTTGGAGCGAGCAAAGTCCATAAAGCGACGGTTAATTTCATAGATAATTTGCAAATGTCTCGGAAGCATTCTGCCCAAGATGCGTGCCGGCCAGGTTTCCAAGGCCTCAGGCAGCAAGGTATGGTTGGTATAGGCAAATACTTTAGTGGTGACATTCCAAGCATCATCCCACTCTTGTCCATAGACATCAACCAGCAAGCGCATCATCTCGGCGATAGCAATGGCAGGGTGGGTATCATTGAGTTGGATAACCACTTTGTCAGGCAACTGGCTAAAGTCCTCACTTTTTTCCAAGAAACGGCGCAAGATATCCTGAATGGCGCAAGAGGCAAAGAAATATTGCTGTTTGAGGCGTAATTCTTTTCCAGATTCAACCGCATCTGAAGGGTAGAGAACCTTTGAGATGGTCTCGGTCTCAATTTTTTCCTTCATAGCCTCGATGTAGCCGCCCTCGTTAAAGATGTTGATGTCGAGCTCATCATCGGTTTTAGCGGAGAACAAGCGCAAATAGTTAACAGATTTTCCCTCATAACCGACAATCGGAAAATCAAACGGCACACCATAAAGAGTTTTGGTGTTCATCCACACAAAGCTTTTTTGCCCACCGGGGTTGTCAAAAACTTCGACATCGCCATAAATCGGGATTTTGACAATTCGGTCGTGTCTGGCAAATTGCCAGGGAGAGTTTTCACCAAGCCAACTATCGGCCTGCTCAACCTGGTAACCGTTTTCAAATTTTTGCTTAAACAAGCCGAATTGGTAGTCAATACCATACCCAAAGCCAGCCAGGCCAAGAGACGCCATGGAATCAAGATAGCAAGCGGCCAATCGACCTAAGCCGCCGTTTCCGAGAGCCGGATCATATTCGGTATCAAAAATTTCTTCCAACGAGAAGTTGGGCAGCCCGTCGATTTTAATATTTTTTAAAATATCAAAAAGCCCCAAGTTGTGGAGGTTGTTTTCCAAAGAACGGCCGATGAGGTACTCAATGGAAAGATAATAAATGCGCTTAGAGTTGCACTTATTGTAGCGAGCAATGGTTTCATACATTTTATCCATGGCAAACTCGCGTACAGCCAAAGATATGGCTTGCAAAGCCTCATCTTTGGTGATCTCGCAAGTGCGTTTGCCGATAAAATATTTAATATAGTGCTCAATAGAAAGTTTGAGTCTGGCACGATCGATTTCATTAACGATATTGGAAGTTTTTTTCACTTTTTATGCTCCTTATTGGAAAAAATACTCAATTATCCCAAGGCTAATCAAAATTGTTTGAAATATGGTTAATAATATAACTCTTTTTTTTGAGCATTTCAGAGTTGGAGTTATGATTTTTTTAAGAAATTTTCTTGTAAATTAACTCCTGAGTATATATAATCGGCCCAGATTGATAAGAGTAAAATTTTAGAGGTAGATAGATGAAACAGAGTTTTATCGCCGGTCTTATGGCGGCAACCGCAATAGCCTTTGCCACACCGGCTTCGGCCCAAAGCATTTTTGAGGCATTGAGTGAAACATACAAAAGCAATCCGACCCTGCAGGCAGAAAGAGCCTACCTGCGTTCGGTAGATGAGAATGTGGCCATTGCCCGTTCAGGCTATCGTCCGACCTTGGCACTGACCGGGGGCTATACGGATACCAACAATAATGTTGATTCAAACAGCACCTACGGACGTGTCGGCGGTGGAGATACCACCACCAAAAGCATGGCAGCCGTTGTTTCGCAACCTCTGTTTAACGGTTTTTCGACTGTAAATTCCGTCAAAGCGGCAGACCAAGCTGTTCGCGCTGAGCAAAATAATTTGTACAATGTTGAGCAAGATGTTTTCTTGTCCGCGTCAACTGCTTATTTGGATGTGGTAAGAGACAGAGCTATTGTTGAGCTGCAAAAAAATAACGAGAAATTGTTGAAAAAGCGTTTGGATGAGACCCAACAGCGTTTCAATGTCGGCGAGGTAACAAGAACAGATGTTTCCCAAGCAGAGGCCAGATATTCTCAGGCCAAATCAGACCGCATAGCCTCAGAGGGAAATTTGGAAGCATCCAAGGCAACTTATATTCAAATAATCGGCTCCTCACCCGAGGATTTGGAAGACCCAAAAGTAATCCGTGATTACTTGCCGCAAAGTTATGAGGAAGCCTTGGAAGTTGCGCTCAAAAACAATTACTCCATCAGACAAGCGCGTCACCTTTTCAATTCCAAGGGCTATGAGGTTTATGCCAACACGGGTGAGCTGCTGCCGCAGTTGAGTTTTGATGCATCAGCCTCCAAGGTCAAGTCAGAAAATGACAATGCCCTAACCGGGGATACCACCACCGACGGTGTCGAGTGGGGACTGAATTTGACGATTCCGCTTTATAACGCAGGAGAGAGCAGAGCCAAAATTCGCCAAAGCAAACATCAGAAATGGCAAGCTCAAGAGCAGGTTTTGGAAATGGAACGCCAAGTAAAGGCAACAGTTTCCAGTGCCTGGGAATATATGATGGCTAATGAATCCAAAATCTCTGCCATTAAAGATCAAGTCAGAGCCAACGAGATAGCTCTGGACGGCGTCCAAAAAGAAGAAGCCCTGGGCAACCGCACGATTTTGGATGTTTTGGATGCCTACCAAGAATTGCTGAACTCCAATGTAAACGAGGTTACGGCACGCAGAGACTACTATGTTTCGGCAATGAATCTGCTGATGTCTATGGGCAAATTGACAGCCAAAGACCTGAAATTGGATGTAGAGCTGTATGATGCCAAAAAGTACTACAAAGAAACCAGAGGCAAATGGCTGTCTTTGGAATAAGGTAAAATAAAGGGTCTTTTTTGCAAAAGATGCTTGATAAAGCGGGATTTTTGTGTAGAATAAGCCCAAGTGAATAACCGGGAATGTAAAAATGGCAGAAGAAAATAATCAAGATATGTCAATGGAAGACATCCTCTCTTCAATAAAGAACATATTGGAGGAGGACGAGGCAACGGCACACCAGGCGCCGACAATAGAGCCGGCCAAGGAAGACCCGGATGCAGACATTCTTGAACTCTCACCGGAGATGAGACTGCCTAAGGAAGAAGAAACGTCCGCGGCAGCAGAGCCAACTCAAGAGATAAATCTTGATGCCGAGCTAGATGATGTTAAGTTGCCCTCACTTGAGGATGTATCGGCAACCCCGGTTATTGAAAGCAAAGAAGAACCTGTAGCTGAGGAAGATGAACCTCGCGGCGTCAAAGTCGGGTGGGAGGATTTTGAATCAGATCCGTTTTATGAGGAGCCAAGCGACGAGCAAGGCAAAGAAGAAGATATCGAAAATAGCGGGGTAGAGGAGTTTCTGCCCCAAGAAGACATGCCGACAGACCAGATGCCGGTTTCAGAGGCCATTGCCCAAGATCAGAATGACACAGCCGCCGCTGAGATGAGAGAGCAAGAGCAAGCAGAGGAAATTTCTGAGCCTGAGCCTGAGCCTGAGCCTGAGCCTGAGCCTGAGCCTGAGCCTGAACCTGAACCTGAACCTGAACCTGAACCTGAACCTGAACCTGAACCTGAACCTGAACCTGAACCTGAACCTGAACCTGAACCTGAA
>CALXVV010000006.1 GCA_944392205.1 uncultured Alphaproteobacteria bacterium
CGGTGGCAGATTACAATGATATCAAAAAAGAGCTTAAACAATTAGACGAGACGATTCGCGAAATTTCTCCCAAAGTAGACGCCATCATCATGGATACCCCCGGCCACAAAAACTACCTTTTTGAGGCCGCACATGATTACGCAGACACGCTGATCACTCCCATAACCGATAGTCTGATAGACTTAAGCGCCATAGCCAATATCGATTCTGCAACCGGCAGCTTGCAAAACCCCGGACCTTATGCCGAATTTGTATGGGAAGCCAAAAAGCACTTGGCAGCTAAAGGTAAAGCTTATCTCAACTGGATTATTTGCGGCAACAAAACGTCTTCTCTGCGCTCTCGCAACAAAGCCTTTGTTTTTGAGGCTTTGGAAAAGCTGGGAAAATTATATGGCTTCAGATTCTGCGAAGGCCTAAAAGACCGCGTTATCTATCGAGAGCTTTTCTTAGATGGCTTGACCGTACTAGATATGCAAACAGAACCACTAAAGCGCAAGATGTCACTTTCACACCTGGCTGCCAAATTAGAGATAAAAAATTTAGCTGAGTTTATCTGCCCATAACTTGACAATTGTGCTTGTGTTTATGGGTTATGGTGCTAAGATTGCTCTATCAATAGTAAGACAAATAAATTAAGGAGCAATTATGATAAAGACCATAACAACCACCCCCTACACAGATCAAAAGATGGGAACAGCGGGTTTGCGCCGCAAGTCAAAAGTTGTTACTCAGCCCAACTACGTGGAAAACTTTATGCAAAGTATCTTTAACGTAATTGGAGACTTAAAAGGTAAGACTTTTGTTGTTGGCGGAGACGGACGCTACTACAATGATGTCGCCATCCAAAAAATTATAAAGATGGCGGCAGCTAACGGTGTTTCACACCTGATTGTGGGGCAAAACGGTTTTATGTCAACTCCGGCCGGCTCCAACATTATCTTAAAGAACAAAGCTGACGGCGGCTTTATCCTTTCAGCCTCGCACAACCCCGGCGGTATCAACGGCGACTTTGGCATTAAATATTCCAACCACACCGGTGGGCAAATTCCAAGCTCTATCAGCGATAAAATTTACCAAGAAACCTTAAAAATTAAAGAATATAAAATCTGTGATGTGGCCGACATTGACCTCTCCAAACTTGGCCGCCAGGAAGTTTGCGGCATGCAGATTGACGTAATAGATCCCGTCAAAGACTACGTTGAAATGATGGAAGGCATCTTTGACTTTGCCGCCATAAAAGCATTGTTTGCCAAAGGCTTCACCATGCGCTTTGATGCCATGAACGCGGTAACAGGTCCTTACGCCCTTAAAATTTTTGAGGAAATTTTAGGCGCCCCTAAAGGTTCTGTCGTCAACTACAAGCCTTTACCAGATTTTGGCGGCCTGCATCCGGACCCCAACATGGTCTATGCCAAAGAACTGGTAAACTTTATGTTCTCCGATAAGGCAGCAGACTTTGGTGCTGCCAATGACGGCGATGGCGACCGCAACATGATCTTGGGCAAGAAATTTTTTGTAACCCCAAGCGACAGCCTGGCAATTTTGACAGACAACTTTAACCTTATACCGGCATATAAAAATGGAATTTATGGAGTGGCTAAATCTGCTGCAACTTCCACAGCAGTAGAGAAAGTGGCCAAAGCTCACAATATCGGCTACTATGAGGTTCCGACCGGCTGGAAATATTTTGTAAACCTGATGGATTCCAAACGCATCACTTTCTGCGGTGAAGAGAGCTTTGGAACAGGCTCTTCCCACATCAGAGAAAAAGACGGTATTTGGGCTGTTTTATTCTGGCTCAACATCATTGCCGCAACCGGCAAATCGGTAGAGGAAATCACCACCGAGTTTTGGCAGAAATACGGCCGCAGTTACTATGTCCGTTTTGACTTTGAGGGAGTGGACACCGAGGTTGCCGACAAGATGATGGCAGACTTAGAGGCCAAGTTACCCAGCCTTGCCGGCCAAACTTTTGAAGGTTTTAAGGTCTCAGAGGCCGGAGCCTTTGTCTACAATGACCCCGTAGATCACAGCTCCACCAAGAATGGCTTGATCGTGCATTTCACAGACGGTTCAAGAATTGTATATCGCCTATCTGGCACCGGGTCTTCGGGTGCCACCATCAGAGTTTATCTTGAGCGCTACAGCAAAGATGACTTGAAAAACGATCCCCTAAAGATGTTAACCGAGATATTTAAGATTGCCATGAGCATTTCTGAAATTCCCGAAAGGACAGGAAAACACCAAGCAGATGTTGTTACCTAGAAACATACTGATTAGCGTTACCCTATGCGCAGCCTTGCTGGCTCCGAGCGTTGGAGCCGGCAACGGGCTGTATGGCTTTGACCAAGTCAACCCCTACCTGCCGGAAGAAAAAATCTTACAAATGGACTATCTGCCGGATTTCATCACCAACTATCGTGCGGAGATGAGAAACAATCTGCTGATGTTGATTGATTATGCCCGCAAGCACAATCCAAATTTTCAAATTTTGACCCATGAAGGCCAAGAGTTGTTGTACAAAAGCCGTTGGGAGCATGAGTTAGAAGGCTATAATCGGGTCAGAGAACAAAAAGAAGGGGCCTATGATCCGGCATTTTTATTTGCAAAAGATTTAGGCAACCAAGAACCGGAAATAGATACACCGGCATACAAATACCTTAACGCTGTAAATGCGGTGGCCTTAAATAACTATTATTGCGGCAATGGCAAAGAAGAAGATGTTACCATCAACCATGGCCTTGGCCATATCAGCATTGAACACTGCCAAGATGAAAAAGCTTTAGATAAGGCAATTTTGCGCTCACTTTTAGATCAAAAAGCAGTCTACACCTTTACAGACAGAAGGACTGCGTTTCAAGATCCTGCCAATCAACCGCTGATCAACGATTCTGCGCGCAATATAGAACAAATAAAGCAGGCTAAAAATATAACCTTTATTTTAGATGACAGCCAATATTCATCCAAAGAAGATATGATTGCGGCAATTGTAAACAATAATTACGACATTGTAGTCATCAATCCGCTTTTCCACAACAAACAGCCCTTCAGCCCTGAAGATGTTCGTCGCATGAGTTTCAAGAAAAACGGCGGCAAGAGACTGGTTTTAGCTGAGCTCAATGTTTCAGAAACCTCTCCCAAAGATTATTTTTGGCAAGAGGACTGGGCCATTGGCAATCCTTCCTGGATTGTGAGAAAATCTTTTGTAAATAAAGATGGTTTCATCACGCGTTACTGGTCTGAAGGCTGGAAGAAGATTCTCTCACGCCATTTCAGAGACATTGTTGCCTCCGGCTATGACGGTGTCTTTTTCACCGGCATTGAAAATCACTTGTATTTCGAACACTTGACCCCTCTTGAGTAAACGCCATGACAGAAGTAGAAGTTTTAGACATTTCCAGAGACGCCATATTCACTCTTTTGAAAGTTGTGACACCAATTTTATTGGTGGCCTTGTTTGTGGGTCTGATTATCGGTATCTTCCAAGCTCTAACTCAGATACAAGAGATGACCTTGGCCTTTGTTCCCAAGATTATCAGTGTTTTTGTGGCTCTGATTTTGCTTTTTCCTTTCATGCTGAGCCAAATGAGGACCTTAACCGAAGGCCTTTTTGATAGGATTATTGAGGGTGGCTAAAAGATGATTGAACTCCTAAACCTCAATATGTACCATTTTTTGATGGTCTTTTTGCGGCTCGGCTCTACTTTAATGTTGATGCCGGGTTTTATGAGTTCTTATGTCAACATGAACGTGCGTTTATCCATTGCCCTGGCATTGAGTTTAATCTTGATGCCGACGGTTGTGCCGCACCTTCCGCCCCAACCGGCAGATATTCTGACATTTATCACTTATGTCTTGGAAGAGATAACGATTGGTGTCTTTTTAGGCGTGGTTATGCAGGTTTTATACGCCGCCCTTTCTTTAGCAGGTTCCCTTGCTGGGCAAGCAATTGGCTTTAGCAATGCCCAAATTTTTGACCCCACCTTTCAAACTCAAAGTGTGGTGGTTGAATCATTCTTAAGCATCATTGCCCTGACGGTTATATTCATTAGCGACATTCATCATCTGATGATTTCTGCGGTTGTAGACAGCTATTACATTTTCCCTGTTGGCCAGGATTTGCCCTGGGGAGACTTTGCCAAAGACCTGACAACCAGGCTCAATGATACGTTTATCATGGGCTTCAAGCTGGGCTCTCCGTTTATAGCCTTCACCATAGTTTTTTACACCGGCATGGGTTTGGTCTCAAGACTAATGCCGCAGCTCAACATCTTCTTTTTATCATTGCCCTTGCAAATTTATTTGGGTATTGGGCTTTTGTTCATCACCACCCCGATGATGATACTTTGGTTTACCGGGTATTATGATGAGGGGCTCAACCAATTTCTGCACTAGGAGATAGAATATGGTAGCCCCCGAAGAAGAAGACGAAGCCTCCAAAACGGAAGAACCCTCGGAACGCAAGATCACCAAGGCCAAAGAAGAAGGTGACGTTGCCATCTCACAAGATGCCAAAAGCTTTATCATGCTAACCGGTATGTTGTTTGTGGTATGGTTACTAATCCCCCTAATGCTGAAATGGTACTATCAGACCAGCATTTTATTCATAGAAAATGCCGGACAAATAGAGATAACACCTGGAATTTTTGAACAATTGCTAAAAAGAAGCGTGCTTGGATTATTCAAAGTACTGGGCCTGCCGTTTGTAATTTTCATGTTTTTGGGCATTTTTGCCAGTATTGCGCAAACAGGCTTTATCTATGCGCCCAAAAAATTAGAGCCGAAATGGGATAAGCTCAATATTTTTGCCGCCTTACCAAACTTCATCAACATGAAAAAAATTGTTGAAAGCTTAAAAGGCATTATAAAAATAACGGTTATTACGTTTATCGCCATATTAGTTGTCAGACCATATTTGGAAAAAGTCAATCTCTTGCCATCCATGGAGACAATTTCTATTTTGCAGTTTATTCACAAAGTTGTAGTTTTGCTGCTGTTTACGGTAGTGATAGCTGTTTTGGTGATAGCGGTAGCCGACTACCTATACCAACGCTACACCCACTTAAAGAAATTGCGGATGACCAAACAAGAGGTTAAAGACGAATACAAACAAATGGAAGGAGACCCGTTGGTCAAATCAAGGATAAGACAAATCCGCAACGAACGGGCACGCCACCGCATGATGGAGGCTGTTCCGCGTTCAGATGTTGTCATTGTCAACCCGACGCATTATGCCGTAGCATTGGAATATAAGATGGAAAAGATGGACGCCCCTGTTGTCACCGCCAAGGGATTAGATAATATGGCCTTACGCATTAAAGCCATCGCCGAAGAACATGAGATTCCGATAGTGGAAAACCCACCGCTTGCGCGTGCGCTGTTTGCCTCTACCGAGATAGATCAAATGATACCCGAAGAACACTTCAAAGCCGTAGCCGAGGTAATAGGATATGTTATGCAGCTCAAAAATCAACAACCGGCCGGATAAACAACTACAGTCCTGCCTGATAAAACTTGCTTTTGCCCTGGTATTTTTAACCACGGCAATCATCCTGTTTTTCTTGTATCCGGAATATCATCTGTATCTGATTGGCATAACCACCCTGCTCACCAGTTATTGCCTAATAGCAACAATCAAGACCCTAGATGCCGGAGAAGCAGCCATCAGCTACGGAGGCTTTGCCAACGAGATTATCCGCAACGATTTTGAAATCAGAAGGATTGAAAACCCGGCCGGAGAAACCATCATCCAGAATGATCCGGCCAAAGATTTGCTAAAAACCGATACGGTCCTGACCTTTTTGGAGCGTTATCTGGCTGAGGGCCCCTCAAATAAGGCGGCCTTCTACCGCCTACACACGGCAAAACAAAACCTGGGAACGGAAAAAGTCATTTTGTCGCTCAATCTTCATGCCTCAAGCGAGCGAATTTTCAATGAGCTTGAATGGTACGAAATATCAGTACGTCCGATGTATCTGAAGAAGCCACAAATTTTTGATGGAGCCTTTTCAATCAAAAGAATAAAAAAAGAAACCTACTTTTATTGGCGCCTCACCAATATAACGGCGGAAAAAAATATGGAACACATCTTCAAAGAGGAATGCAACTCTCTGCATGATTTTCTGGACTATCTTCCGGTTGGTCTTTACACGGTGGACAAGGATTACAAGATAGAATACGCCAATCACCACCTGGCCGAGTTTCTTAATACGCCCATAGCTGAGCTGAGCGGCAAAAATTTAAGCGACTTTTTAGCAACCAACTCTCAGCTCCCCGGCCGCAAAGAATATTGGCAAGGCAATGTGTTTTTTGCGCTCTCCTCCGGAGAGGTAAATGAGGCATATGTTTTGCAAACAAGCTACCGTGAAAACGAAAAGATAAAGATGCGCGGTGTGGTCATCAATCAATTACCCACGGCTGCGGACCTCAAAACTAAAATCGCCCATGCATCAGATCAAATCAGCTGGTTGTTCAACCATGCTCCGGTCGGCATTTTATTCCTCAATCCCGAAGGCAAAATAACCGAAGGCAACGAGGCCGCTTTCAGCCTCTTTAACCACACATCTTCAGAACTTTTGGAACACCCGTTATCAGCCTTTATTCGCAACGATGAAATCCCGAATTTAAACCGCAGTCTTGATGATATTCGGCAGCATCGCAAAGATGCCTTGAATCTTGATATTCATCTAAACGAAGACCACAAAGATTCGGTTGCCTCGCTTTATATCAGCGCCATGAAACACCTTCATGCGGCAGCCAACAGTTCCAATGACGGCTTTGTTATTTATCTGATAGACGCCACTCGTCAAAAATCATTAGAGCTTCAATTTGCCCAAGCCCAAAAGATGCAGGCAGTCGGACAATTAGCCGGTGGTGTGGCGCATGACTTCAACAACCTCCTAACCGCAATGATAGGCTTCACGGATTTGTTATTACAGCGCCACGGCGTCGGAGATCCGTCTTTTGCAGATTTAATTCAGATAAAACAAAATGCCAATCGTGCGGCCGGCCTGGTACGACAATTATTGGCGTTTTCACGCAAACAGCCCCTGCAGCCGAAATTAATCGACGTCACCGACAACTTTGCTGAACTCAGCCATATGTTAAAAAGGATATTAGGAGAACAAATCAGCCTAAAATTCAACCACGGTTCAGACCTTGGCTACATCAAAGTAGATCCGGTACAATTTTCACAAGTTATCATCAATCTGGCAGTGAATGCCAAAGATGCCATGAACGGCAACGGAACATTAATAATTTCGACCAGAACGGAAGCCTTGAGTGAGCCCTACCAGTTTGGAGATGATATTGTGGCTCCGGGAGAATTTGTGGTTATAGACGTAAAAGACAGTGGCTGCGGTATCCCGCCGGAGAACATGAGCCGAATTTTTGACCCATTTTTCTCAACCAAAGAAAATGTGGTTGGCTCCGGTACCGGACTAGGACTGGCAATGGTTTATGGTATTGTCCGTCAAACCGAAGGTTTTATAAAAGTTAACAGTGTTGTCGGCAAAGGTACCGTCTTTTCAATATACCTGCCGCGTTTTGAAAACGGACAAGAACCGGAGGCCGAACAAAACAACAAAGAAATCGTAACCGGTCAAGACGGCACGCCAATACTAAGAGTGCAAGAGAAAATAGCTCCACCGTTGAATATTAATCAAAAAATCATTGTCGGTCTTAATGTTTCAAACACCATTGATCGCACCCACACAGCCCCGGCCAAGACAGCACGAATTTTGTTTGTTGAAGATGAGGATTCCGTCCGCACCTTTGGCATCAGGGCACTGGAGAAAAAAGGCTACGAGGTTGTAGGGTGCAGCTCGGCGGAAAATGCATTAGAATTTGTAGAAAAAGACGACAAGTTTGATCTCCTGTTAACCGATATGGTTATGCCGGGCATGAGCGGAGCAGAGCTGACCAAAGCGATCAAAGAAAAAATTCCCCACATCAAAGTTATTTTAGCCTCCGGTTATTCGGAGGAAATTGTTCGCCAAGAGCTTGATAATTTTGATGATTTTGATTTTATCACCAAACCCTATAGTTTAGGTGACTTGACAGCAAAAGTTTTTGATGTTTTAAATAGGAACTGAGATGTCAAAAGAAGAATTAAACATAAAACAGTTGGCACTGGAATTTCCACACCGACCAAGTTTGGGCAGAGAAGATTTTTTAATCTCCCCGTGCAACCAAGAGGCTGTCAACGCTGTCGAGCAATGGCCGAATTGGCCATATTTTGCTCTGTGCATTTATGGGCCTGTGGGCTGCGGCAAGACCCACTTGGCAAACGTCTTTGCCAATAAGGTTTCAAACCTCACCCATTTTCCCTACAAGATTCCGTTTATCAGAGCAAAACAATTAAGCCTTGAGAAAGGCCGCGAGCTTTTTGAATACAATCATTGTTTGGTTGTTGAAAACTTAGAAGAGCTAAAAGATGAAGAAGCCTTATTCCACCTATACAACATGTATCGTGATGAAGGCGGCAACATTTTGTTCACCTCAGAAAAAGCTCCTGCCCGCCTAAATTTCAAATTGCCGGATTTACGCTCCCGAATGAATATTGTTCCGGCAGTAAAAATTAAAGAGCCCGATGATGACCTTTTGTCGGCGTTACTGATAAAACTTTTTGTAGACAGGCAAATAATGCCTTCACCGGAGATTATCAACTATATGCTGGCCAATATGTCGCGCTCTTTTGAGTTTGCCCGCAAGCTGGTTGCAGAGGTCGACAATATATCTTTGGAAAGAAAACGAGCCATCAGTATTCCTATAGTCAAAGAAGCTCTAGCGGTTCTAAACAGCGAACCCAAACAAGGCGATCTTTTTTCTTTTTAACCATACAAAAATTCCCGATTTTAAATCGGGAATTTTTTTGCTGGTTTATAACTCAATAATAGAAAGAACTAACGTCTTCTCAAGAAAGAAGGTATTTCAAGATTTAATCTGTCTTCCGCATCAAAATCATTGTCAGAAAATGAGGGAGATACAGGTTCTTGAACACGTTCATTTTCTTTTTGTTTTTTGCGATTACGTTTAGCAATGGAAAAACCGGTCACCCGCTCAATAAAAGTGGGGATATGGTGTTCCTCTTCTTCATCGCGTGTAACGATCAATTCCTCTGCCTCCTCGGCTCTTGCAACCTTGGGAGCAACAGGAGAATGTTCCGGGAATAATTCAGGCTCTTCTTCAGTAACTTTCAAAGAGCTTTTGGGTCTAAAAGAATTTTCATTTGAGGACAGAGCGCTTTCCATTTGGGAAGCCTCGCTCATATCGTCAGGTTTATTAATAATAGCCTTAAAGAGAGAAGAAGCATTCGGCATGTCTTCAAGCACACTGGATTTATCCAGAGAGTCAAAGTCATTAAACTTCACCGTCTGTTCTTCATTGGCAGCCACGCTCACAACATCATCCTCCGGTTCGGCTGTAGCCAGGGGAGTAACCGTAGCGGTATTAATAACCTCTTCCACATCAACACTTTCAACCGGTTTGACAGCGGAAAAGACCTCAAGATTAGCTTCAACGACTTCTCTTGGGGCAGAAGGTTCAGCCTCAACCTTCACAAAGCTCTCATCCATAGGTTTGGGCTTTGGCTGAGGAATTTGGCTTCTTTTGATGCCATCTCCCTCGATTCCCGTAGCCACGATGGAAACGCGAATTTTTCCACCCAAAGTATCATCGAAACTGGAGCCGAAAATGATATTTGCATCTTCATCAACTTCTTCTTTAATACGGCTGGCAGCTTCATCAATTTCAAACAAAGTAATATCAGACCCGCCGGTAATGTTAATCAAGACACCCTTGGCTCCGTGCATTGAACAATCATCAAGCAAGGGGTTAGCCAAAGCCTGTTCGGCAGCTTTGATGGCTCTGTCTTCGCCTTCTGCCTCACCGGTTCCCATAATAGCCTTACCCTTGTCTTCCATAATCGCCTTAATATCGGCAAAATCAAGGTTGATAAGCCCCGGCATCATCATCAAATCGGTAATAGAGCGCACGCCGGCATACAAGACATTATCAGCCATCACAAAAGCATCGACCAAAGTTGTATTTTTATCGGCGATTCTAAAAAGATTCTGGTTAGGGATAACGATGATACTGTCAACTTCTTTGGTAAAATCGACCAAAGCTTTTTCAGCGGTTTCATAACGTTTTTTGCCCTCGAACTGAAAAGGCTTGGTAACCACGCCGACAGTCAAAATTCCCTTATCTTTAGCAATTTTTGCCACTACCGGAGCAGCGCCTGATCCGGTTCCGCCGCCCATACCGGCGGTAATAAAGACCATATTGGCCCCATCTAATTCACGCTCGATTTCCTCTCTTGCCTCCTCAGCTGCAAGTCTGCCGACCTCTGGTCTGGCACCGGCACCGAGCCCCTTGGTTGTTTCCAACCCGAGTTGGATTTTGCGGCTGGCCTTAGAGTTTTCCAAAGCCTGAGCATCTGTATTGGCAACAATAAAATCAATCCCTTCCAGATTTTGTGCAATCATATTATTAACGGCATTACCGCCGCCGCCGCCCACTCCGATAACGGAGATACGAGGCTTTAATTGCATAACGGTTTTCTCTGGAACAGCTAACTTGATTGACATGGTAATTCTTACTCCCAAAATCCTAAAAAATTCAATTTAGTTCAGAATAACCCGCAATACATTAAGGTTTGGTTACCAAGATAAAAATTTTATCAAAAATTCTGTTTCAACCACGAAAATATTTTAGAAATTCCGCCGCCGTTAGAACGCACCGGCTTATTGATAATTTTTCCGGGCTTACGCTCGGTATAATTAAGAGCAAAAAGCAGCATTCCGACACAAGTTGAAAAAGACGGTCCATAAAGAATATCCGGCAAATTCAAGATATTTTTAGGCCGCCCCAAACGCACCTGTTTATCCAAAACCATTGAGGCAATTTCGCGCACGCCCGCCAACTGAGAAGCCCCTCCGGTCAAAACCACCCTGTGGCTTGAGACATCTCTTAAGCCGGCCTCTGCAAGTTTACGATTAACCATCTCGAATGTTTCTTCGATTCTTGGAGTGATGATACTGATAAGCTCTGCTCTTGGAATTTGCTTGATGCAGCTGTCATCTTCCTCTCCGACCGGATAAACATTGATGGTTTCTTCACTGTCCTGAGAGCTCAAGAAAGCACAACCATGCAAGGTCTTCAACCTTTCGGCATGAGAAAAAGAAGTCGTAAGGCCATAGGCAATATCATTGGTGACATTATTTCCGCCCACCGGCAACGATGCAAAATAAACCGGATACCCATGACGAAAACTTGCAATAGAAGTCGTGCCACCACCCATATCAACAACGGTAGCCCCAAGCTCACGCTCATCATCCACCAAACACGCAAGACCGGAGGCATAAGAAGAAAAGGCCTTTCCGGCAATTTCCAAATGCGCATTTTCAATAACGGTAGAAACATTACGAAACATAATATCGGGAACCAACCCAAGTAAAATATCAACAGACAAAGTCTCACCAAAGATATTGCGCGGATCTTTGATATCTTCTCCGCCGTCAAGACGATAATTTGTCGGCAAGCAGTGAATAAGCTCACACCCCTCCACATTGATCTTGTGGATTCCTTTGTCAATAACTTTTACCAGATCACTTTCGCTAACCGGGCGATTCTTATTGAGAGTGATGGTTGAATCTTTAATCACGCTTTTAATCTTGTCACCGGAGATATTAACGATAACACGGTCGATTCTCTCATTTGCCATTTGTTCCGCCGTCTCAACTGCGTTACAAACAGAGAGTGTCGCCTGATTAATATCTGTAATTACGCCGTTTTTAATTCCCTTAGAGGCATTATACCCATAGCCGGCAATATTAATTCGTTTATCACGGCTCATCTTGGCAATAACACAACAAACCTTGGAAGATCCGATATCCAAAGCAGCAATTGTTGTCGGCCTGTTAAACGAATGTGACACCATGAATTGTCCTTTTTTATAACTTATGTTCTTTGGTGTTTTTAAGCTTTTCGGGCTCACCCTCTGACCCCTTACGCAATTTCACCACAACTTTATTCGGTAATCTTAAATCGATGATAGTTAATTTACGTTTAAAAATGCCTTTTGTTTCATCTAATTTCACCAATTTTTTCCAGGCCTTGGCAATATCATCCTCCGGCAGTTTCACCGTAATACCGGTGCGGATATCATCCAAAATCAAGTTCCAGCGTCGTCCCGAGATAAAATTAGCCACCTTCACTCTTTCAATATAATCTTTGTCGCCGTCTTTTAAGGCATCCAGCAAATTTTTAAAGTTTTCGGGAGCTCCGGCACCAACAATCAACAAAATAGGCTCGGTAATCTGATAATCAGCCTCAATAATTTTTCCATCTTCATCAAGAGGATAAAATTTTTCATTAATCTGCCAAATAGCCTTAACTTGGCGTTCTTCAATATCAATATGCAAAACATTTGGCAACAAACTGCGGCGCACAAATGCTTGCTTAACCCAGGGAAGTTGCTCCACCTTTTCCTTAATATCATAGACATTGATTTTGAGCATATTATCACCGCGTTTGAGCCCCAGAGCCTGATTTAATTCTTCTTTTGTGGTACGTTCTCTTCCCGTGACAACAATATCTTCAAGCACCATTCCCTGCTCACCGCCAAAAGCGTATAACTCCTCTTGCAGTTCTTGCAAACGCTTTCCGACCAAATCATTTTTTAAGGTTAGGATCAGGGCCGCCAACAAAAAAATAAACGCCAAAACAAACAAAGTCCCCACCAACCTGAGCGGCCATTCTCGCTGAGGTTTAAGGACATTTTCAACCGGAGTTGATGTTTTTGTTTCAGCCTCTTGTTCCATTTTTATTTATGGATTCCCATTCGTTTAACTTCCCATTCCAAGGTTATGGAAGTTGTCTCTTTTACCTTTTGCACAATTGTTTCGCCCAAAGTTTCAATATCATGAGCGGTAGCTCCGCCGGCATTAACCAAAAAATTGCAGTGTTTTTCAGATACTTTCGCCCCATTGATGTGCAAATCGGCACAACCTGCCTTTTTGATAAGTTCCCAAGCACGCAGTCCTTCCGGGTTCTTAAAAGTTGAGCCTGCGGTTTTGACATTATGCGGCTGATTTTTGATACGATAATTTTTTTGCTCATTCATAATTTTGAGTGTTTCTTCCGGATCTTTAGGCTCCACTTTCAATGTCAAAGAGGTAATAATCCAGTCATCGGGAAAAACGCTACTGCGATAGGATAAAGACAAATCCTTAGCCGGAACCTCGCGAATTTCTCCATCTCCGTTGACAATAGTTGCTTTCACCAACACATCTTTGAGCTCTTTACCAAAGCAACCGGCGTTGGTTTTAACTGCCCCGCCCAAATGCCCCGGAATAGAGACCAAAAATTCAAGTCCCCCCAATTTATTTTCCAACATAATCTTTTTCAAATCGGCGTTACGCATTCCGGCTCCGCAGGTGATTTCCCCCTCACCTTTGGTCCAACTTTTATAAAATGCACTGTCCAATTTGATAACCACACCGGGAATTCCGCCATCTCGCACCAGCAAATTAGAGCCGCCACCGACGACACAAACCGGCAAATTATATGGTTTAGCACGCAAAAACCAGCTCAAATCATCATTATCAAAAGGAAAAAACATGACCTCGGCCGGGCCACCGACGGCAAACCAAGTATGTTTAGACATCGGCACATCGCAAAGGTATTTTCCACGCACCTCCGGCAACAGCTTCACCAAATCATTCTTTTTTTTGCCAAATCCCAGCATCATTCACCTCCTGTTAACGTCTGATTACTGTTTTTTCGATTCCATCAGCCAGCCTTCTGGCGGCATCTTTAATTCCGGCTTTTTGCGCACATTCTGACATATGTTTTAGCTTCGGATAATCTAAAGCCCACTCCTCAATAATTTTTTTGAGTTTCTCCGGAGTCAACTCCCTTTGCGGAATAACAATTCCGGCACCAGCCTCAACAATTTCGGCCGCATTAGATGTCTGGTGATCATCCGCGGCAGTTGGCAACGGCACCAAAATAGAGGGCACCCCGACAACGGCAATTTCAGAAACAGAGGAAGCCCCGGCCCTAGAAATCACCAAATGAGAATTTCGATACAACTCTCCCATATTCTCAAAAAAATGCCTAACCACCAACTCAACACCGCTGCCCTCATAGGCACGGGCGATATCATTTTCTTCACCTTTGCGGCATTGTTGAAAAATCTTCAAGCGTTTAGTTAAGTTTTTATCCATTTTTTGCACGGCTGCCGGAACCATCTCACCCAAGATTTTGGCTCCCTGGCTTCCGCCCAAAACCAAAATCTGCATTGTGTCATTCGCAGACAATTTCGGATAAGGCTTTGAGGCTGCCTCGACAATAGATGCCCTAACCGGCATACCGCATAAAATACAGCGTTCTTGAGCGGGAGCATATTTGACCCTTTTAAAACTCTGCCCGACCAATTCTGCATATTTGGCCAAAAAACGATTTGTTCGGCTCATCACCGAGTTTTGTTCATGAATAATCAAATCCGTACCCGATAAAATTGCAGCCATAGATGCAGGAAAGGACGCATATCCGCCAAACCCGACCACACAAAGAGGCTTTTCACGCCACAATACCCAAGCCGCCTGCACAATCCCGATTGCGGTTTTGATAAGACTTTGGATCTTGAATAATTTTGATTTTCCGACCACACCGCCGGAAAGCACGGCCACATTAGGCATTTGTCCAAGCTTTCCCTTATAGTTATCTTTGCCGCGGCCATCAGTAATCAGCATAAGGCGATACCCCCTTGCTTCCAGCTCCTCAGCCAAGGCCTCCGCCGGATATACATGGCCGCCGGTTCCGCCGGCAGTGAGAATAATCAAAGGCTTTTTTGCATCCTTAGTAGGTTTCATCTTTTTCCTCCGCATGAACATTTTTGCGAGTAATGGCAAGCAACATTCCCATGCCCAAGGCAATTCCCAAGAGCGAAGAACCTCCATAAGAAATAAATGGAAGTGTCATACCTTTGGTAGGCATGAGGTGCAAGGTTGAGGCCATGTTAATAATGCTTTGCAAGCCAAAACTGGCTGCCAACCCCGAAGCCGCCAAAATAATAAATAAGTTATTATCCTTGCAGGAAATCATCAGTGTTCGAATAACAATAGCGGCATACAAACCGATAATCAGGAGACACAAAAGCATTCCATATTCCTCGGCCGCCACAGCAAAAATAAAATCCGTATGTGCATCGGGAATATGCATCTTGACCACGCCTTCTCCGGGTCCAACGCCAAAAACATTACCATTTTCAAAAGCTTCCATTGCTTTTTTGACCTGATAGCTCAGATTATTTTCGGAGGCCAAAAATTGTTGAAAACGCGCCTGAACATGGGGAAACACCAAATATGCCCCACCCAAAGCCAAAACCCCGGCCAAAGCCATTCCGCCCACGATCCAAAGCGAAAGCCCGGAAAGAAAGAACTGGAAAGCCCACACCAAAGTGACCACCACTGACATTCCCACATCAGGTTGCAATAAAAGCAAAAACAAAGTAAAAGCAAACAAAACAATGGAGAGGGCATCACCGGGAAAATCCCGATAACGCTTTTGCCCCTCAAACAGCCATGCTGCCACCACCACAAAAGTCGGCTTTACAAATTCAGAGGGCTGCAAAGAAAAAGAGCCCAGAGCAATCCAGCGATGAGCCCCCTTAACCTCCGGCCCCCACAATGCCAAAATCATCAAAACCACCGTCAAGACATAACCGATAACCGCTGTTCTCCGAATGGTTTTAAGGCTCTGCATTGATAAAAGCAACATAATACCAACCGCCAACGGCAAAAAGAAAAACTGACGCTTGATAAAGTGAAAACTCCCCACTCCGATACGGTTAGCCACCGCCGGAGAAGCCGAAAAATTCAAGAAAGCCCCGATAATGATGATAAGCCCAATCATAATCAAAAGGGCCTTATCAACCGTCCACCACCAGTTGGCAATAAGGCTTTTGCTGTTTCGGGAAAAAGCAATCACTTTTCTTCTCCTGCCTTACTTTGAGAGAATAGCCATTGAGCCAATCACGGCCAAAATAACACCAATAATCCAAAAACGGACAACCACTCTTGTTTCGGGCCAACCGCATTGCTCAAAATGATGGTGTATCGGCGCCATTTTGAAAAATCTTTTTCCGCCCGTGTGCCTAAACCAATAGACTTGAATCATAACCGATAAGGCTTCAGCCACAAAGACAAAACCGACAATAGCAAGCAAGATTTCTTGTTTGAGCATCACGGCAATAGTCCCGAGATAAGCACCCAAGGCAAGAGAACCGGTATCGCCCATGAAGACCTTAGCCGGAGCGGCATTAAACCACAAAAAGCCCAAACAAGCACCAATAACAGCGGCACAAGTCACAGTAACTTCCGCACCATAAGGAACAGGCATCAGATAAAAATCATTGACTATTTCTGATCCGCAAATATAAGCGATTGCCATAAACACAGGCAATGCAATAATCATCAAACCTGCGGCCAAGCCATCCAAACCATCACTCAAGTTGACAGCATTTGAGGCTCCGGCAATAACCACCATGGCAAACGGTACATAAAACCAGAACAAATCAATGGAAACATTAACAAGATAAGGAAATGTCAAAACAAAACGAGTTTCTGCAGGCATCAGACAGGAGATGACTAAAACAGCAAACAAGGCCGTAGAAAACTGCAAGAGCAGCTTCATTTTGGCCGTCATGGCATTTGCGGTTTGCTTTGTCACCTTAGTATAATCATCGACAGCGCCGACAAACCCATAAACAAGCAAAACCAGCATAGCAACCCAAACGAGCGGATTAGTTAAATCAGCGCACAAAAGGATAGCAACAATAGCAGCTCCCAAGATGAGGATTCCGCCCATAGTCGGGGTTCCTTTCTTGGTCTGCAAATGAGTTTTTGGCCCATCCTCACGAATGGGCTGTCCTTTTTTCTGATGAGCATGAAGAATTTTAATCAGCCTATCACCAAAAGAGAGCGCCAAAATCAGCGCGACAAAAAAAGCCATAAAACTGCGTGTATAGATTGTATTAAGATAATCAGGCGCAGATAAAACATTAAAAATATACTGCAGCATAGTTCACATCCCAAAAATATAAGTTTAAACTTTAGCCGGATTATACCAGCTCAAATCTAAATAAATATTAAAGATGCAAAGATTTTTTCTATCCCGAAAAACTACCAAAACAAAATTCCACTCGGAGAGAGTAATAAAGGCTAATGCTGCGCAGATTAAAGCGAACGACGTGTACCAATTAACTGCAGGCAAAAAAGGTTGGAGAATGGTTCAGATAGAGAGATTTGAAAGGCAAAAGTACGCCCCAATCACCAAATAAGTTCCCTCGGAGAGGGCGATAAAGGCTAATGCTGCGCAGATTAAAGCGAACGACGTGTACAAAAGAGGTACACGAGAGAGCTGCAATCAAGCATGATTAGCCTTTTGCGCCCTCCGCGTGCGTACTCACCCAAAATTATTTATACAAGGAGCTTTCTTTATAATTAATAATAGCATGCCTAACCAAAACACCGATGATGGCCGCCACCGGCACAGCAATCATTAGGCCTAAGAAACCAAGCAAAACACCTCCGGCCAACAAAGCAAACATAATCCAAACCGGGTGCAAACCAACAGAATCTCCGACCAGATTCGGCGTTAAGAAGTTGCCCTCAATAAACTGTCCAACCATAAAGACGCCCACAACTTGGGCAATCGGCATCCATGTGTCAAACTGGGCAAAAGCGATACACATACTGACAATAAATCCCGATATGGTTCCGACATAAGGAATAAACGAGATAATTCCGGCAACAAAACCAACCAACACGCCTAAATCAAGCCCTACAATATAAAGGCCAATAGCGTAGAACAAACCAAGTAATACGCACACGGATAACTGCCCGCGAATAAAAGAAGACAAAATGCCATCAATTTCTTTGGCCTGTTTTTCAATAGATTTTTTAGAATGTTTTGGCAACAAGTCATCTACCTTGGCCACAAAAGCGTCCCAATCTCTCAGCATATAAAAGGCCACCACCGGCGTAATCAGCAGTAAAGAAATGACGTTAACCAGAGCAAAACCGCCGCTCACCACTTTGCGTAGGATTCCTGCAGCCATTTTCAAAGTATTATCCATATTGCCGCGAATAGCCTCCCGAATTTTTTCAGGCTCAAGAGCAGGGAAACGATCCTGCAAGCCGGCAATCACCGGCTCTATTTTTTTCAAGAACGAAGAAAGATACTGTGGCAAAACACTCAAAAAATGCCCAAGTTGGCTGTCAATAATTCCAAACAAGGCAATAAGAGCCGGCACCAAAATCAGGATGACCAGCAAAATTGTCAAAATGGTAGCCCAAGTACGACTCATACCCCATTTTTCAAATTTTGAGGCCCACGGATCCAAGAGATAACCGATGATAATACCGGCCACAAACGGCATCAGAACCGAGCGCAAGACATAGACCGCGGCACAAAACAGAACAAACAACGTCAGCCAAATCATCAGATTACGGTTACGTTTTCCAACCATCATACTTCTCCTAGTATTTCTCTATTGTGTAATAAGAGCCATGCTCGATCAACTGATAAGATTGCCCGCGCAAAGCCTGCAACAGTTTATCAAGAGAGCCGACATAAGAAAGCCTAAATTGAACCTTTTTAGCTCCCAAAGCCTGAGTTTCAACACCGCTCACCAAATTTATATTCTTAAGACTTTGCTCCAAAGCGACCCAATCTTGCAACCGGGAAAAATTAAAAAGCACGACAATGGTATTTTCTTGTGATGCCGAGGTCAGGTTTTGCTCAGATATTTTATTTTCCAACTGAGCCTTAACCTCCTCAACCGCTTTGGTAAAAAGCTCCATCCCCGAACTTCTGGGACCTTCAACCCTAATGGTGCGTGCATCTCCGTTATAAGACAAAGCTCTAATGATTAATCCATCGATTCCATCATAAGTGGCGTCCAAGACATAGACATCATCCGCACCGTTAAGCCGCATGAGCTTGTCCATGGCCTCGCCATCCATTGCGGCAGCTTTTCTGGCATCTAAAATAGCATAGTTAGCCCCGCTTGCCGGAACTGAGACAAGGTTAATAGCCCCGCCTGAAGAAGAGGCATCCCAAGCCTGTTTCCACATATTGGTGCTTTCCCACAATTGAGGAGCGTCACTACTAAACTCTCTAAAGATCGGAACCACCAAGACTTTGCTCTCCATTTGCACCATGACCGGAATTTGCCGCTCATTCATATATTGTTTAAGCATATCCTCGTTTAAGACCACCCGCAAATTGGCCATATAGCGGAGGGCAGAGCTTTTTTCTTCCACCACGGAAACTTCTTTAATGAAGTTAACAAGCTGCTCATCTGTCATGGATGCGAGTTTTTCAACCCCCTCAGAGGTGGTGATTCTCTTAGCCACGGCCACCACGGCGGCACGGTTAGCCTCGCTCATGGCTCGCCTTTGAGCGGCAGCGGCACTTTCATCGGTGACATCGACTTTAATTTCGACAGCATAGCGTTCATCTGTAGCCCAGGCAGATGTTGCAAAAACAAGGCAAAAGAATACTAAAAGCCCAAACTTAGACACGAAATGAGCCTCCCCTTACTCACAAATTTCCAAATCACTAAAGAAAAAGCTAATCTCTCTTTTTGCGCTATCCAAAGAATCAGAACCATGAACGGTATTACGGTCAATAGAGAGAGCAAAAGTTTTGCGGATGGTTCCCTCCTCTGCCACAGCCGGGTTGGTAGCGCCCATAATTTTGCGATATCTGGCAACGGCATCTTCACCTTGCAAAACTTGCACCACCACGGGAGCAGAACACATAATCTCAACCAAGCTCGTAAAAAAGGCCTTATCCTTATGCTCGGCATAAAACTCTTCGGCCTGTTTTGGCGTGAGGCGAATAAGCTTTTGCGCCACAATCTTAAGACCGCTTTCCTCAATCATAGAGTTAACCTTACCGGTAATATTACGAGTTACGGCATCGGGTTTAATGATAGATAATGTTCTTTCCATGGAATTATCTCCGTTTGTTAAACAAGCAATCTGTCACCAAGATATAATACTTTCTCAAAATAATCAAAAGATATTTTGACTTTTAGATATTAGAAGTGTAAACAATAAAAAAACATTAACTTCAAAAACAAAAGAGGAAAGATTATGAAAATTACTCCCTATATTCAAGGCCTGATAGCCAAGGCCCAGAAACTGGGCAAGACAATTGTTTTGCCGGAAGGTGAAGACGAGCGTGTTCTGCAAGCTGCGCACGAGGCCGCCAAACAAAAGATTGCCAAAATCATCATTTTGGGTGAAGAAGCTGACATAAAGGCCTACTTTGCCAAACAAGGCTGGGACCTTGAGGGAATAGAGTTAATAAACCCGGCCCACTCTCCCAAATTAGGAGAATATACAAAACTCTTGTATGAGCTGCGCAAAGCCAAAGGCATGACAGAGGAAGAAGCCGCCAAGACAGCTCTCAACCCCAACTATTTTGGAACTCTGATGATAAAAGCCGGTGACGCCGACGGTATGGTCTCTGGCGCCAACCACTCCACGGCAGACACCGTTCGTCCGGCATTGCAAATTATCAAATCTCGCCGCCCGGAAAGAGTTGTTTCAGCTTTATTTATCATGGAGTCCAAAGACGGCAAAATTTTCTATCTTTCGGACTGCGCCGTAAATATCAACCCCACGGCTAAAGAAATGGCAGACATTGCCCTAAGCAGTGCCGAAAGTGTTATTCAGTTTGGAGATGAGCCAAGAGTGGCTATGTTGTCTTATTCTACTTTTGGTTCCGGCAAAGGCGAAGGTGTTGACAAAGTAAGAGAAGCCACCGCTCTCGCGAAAGAAGCCTTAAAAGCGGATGAATATGCAAATCTGCCCATCACCTTAGACGGCGAGATGCAGGCTGATGCAGCCTTAGATGCCGTTGTTGCCCGCAAAAAGGCTCCGTCTTCAAATGTTGCCGGAAAAGCCAACACCTTAATTTTCCCAAACATTGAAGCCGGAAATATTGGCTATAAATTGCTACAGCGTCTAGGCGGCGCAGAAATGTACGGCCCCATGCTGCAAGGCTTAAATGCCCCGATTAACGACTTGTCTCGCGGTTGCTTTGCCGAAGATATCGTCGGTTTGATTGCC
The DNA here is from genome assembly GCA_944392205.1 of uncultured Alphaproteobacteria bacterium. GTDB lineage: Bacteria > Pseudomonadota > Alphaproteobacteria > RF32 > CAG-239 > CAZU01. The sequence goes on from CALXVV010000006.1 coordinate 21,153, forward strand.
ATTACTGTTTTACAAACTCAAAAATAAGGATAAAAACAAATGAAAATTCTTGTACTGAATTCCGGTTCATCTTCCTTGAAATATCAGCTGTTTGATGTTAACGGAGATAAATATGATGTTATCGCCAAAGGCTTGGCTGAAAGAATAGGCATCAACGGCTCTTTAGTGAGCATCAAATATGCCAACGGCGAGAAAAAATCTGTTGCCGTTAACTTGCCAACTCATAATGAGGCTTTGCGTGAGGTATTCAACTTGCTGTTAGACGGTGTAATCAAGAGCTTAGATGAAATTACGGCCGTTGGCCACCGCGTGGTCCATGGCGGTGAAAAATTCAAAGATTCTGCCCTGGTAACGGAAGAAGTTATAGAAGAAATAGATGAGCTTTCACAATTAGCTCCGTTGCACAACCCGGCTGCGGTTTTGGGTTTGCGCGCCGTTCAAAAAGCTTTGCCCAAAGTTCCGCAAGTTGTGGCTTTTGATACAGCCTTTCATCAAACCATGCCCAAAGAGGCTTTTTTGTACGGTTTGCCTTTGGAGCAATATACCGAACACAAGATTCGCCGCTACGGTGCCCACGGCACTTCCCACCAATTTGTAGCCGAAGAATGTGCAAAATTGATTGGCAAAAAAGGCAAAATCATCACCTGCCACTTGGGCAACGGTGCTTCCATCTCTGCGGTAAAAGACGGCGTTTGCATGGATACATCCATGGGTTTCACACCTTTGGCCGGTGTCATCATGGGAACCCGTTGCGGAGATATCGACCCCTATATTCCGCTCCACATCATGAAATACCAAAACAAGACCGTAGATGAGGTCAACACGCTTTTGAACAAACAAAGCGGTATGCTCGGTTTATCCGGTTTTAGCGATATGCGTGATGTTGAGGCCAAATACTTGGAAGGAGACACCAAAGCAATAGAAGCTTTGAAGGCCTATGCTTATACACTGGTAAAATTCATCGGCAGTTACATTGCCGTTTTGGGTGGTGTAGACGCCATAGTCTTCACGGCCGGCATTGGCGAGAACTCTCCGATTATCCGCAAAATGGTATTAGAGCGTTTAAGTTACCTCGGCATTGAGTTGGATGAAGAAAACAACAATAAGAGAGGCGATGCGGTAGAAATCACCAAACCCGGCTCAAAAGTTCGCTCTTTCGTTATCCCCACCAACGAGGAGTTGATGATAGCTAAAGACACTGTCCGCCTAAGCCGATAGGAATGAAGCAAAAAACTAAAGCCCCGAAGATTTCGGGGCTTTTTTCATACAAACAATTTTGTTAAAAGGTTTTTTAAAAAATTATTGTGCTGAAATGAAATCTGAGTTATAAAATAAGTAACTTTGAACAATTTTGTATTTGATAGAATAAAACAATGAAGAACTGGCATAAAAAACCTTTTGCCAAATCGTCGGTTATATCGCAGAAAAGTGAGCCTGCGGCACCAAATTATGCGGCCATAGACTTAGGCACCAACTCTTGCAGATTGGTAATTGCCACGCCGACCCCGTCGTCTTTTCGGATTGTTGAGACTTTTTCCAAAATAACCAGGCTTGGCGAGGGAATTATAAACAACAATGAGCTGTCAAAAGCGGCCATCAAACGGACCATCGGCGCATTAAAGGTTTGTGCCGGTGTTTTAGCTGAATATGCACCGATTGTGCGCTCGCGCTATGTTGCCACCGCCGCCTGCCGTCGTGCGGTAAACTGCAAACAATTTCTGGATTCGGTCAAAAAAGAAACTGGTTTGAATATAGAGATAATTTCGCCGCAAGAAGAATCTCGCCTGGCCGTTGTAGGCTGCATTCCGCTTTTGGCCAGAAATATTAAGCGTGCGCTGATATTTGATATCGGTGGTGGTTCTACAGAGATATCCCTGGCCCGAACCACCAACAGCGGCAACACGTTCATTGAAGGCTACATATCTCTACCCTATGGAGTGGTTACCATCTCAGAGGCTTTTCCCTCGCATGACATGACAGATTTGGCTTATGACACAATTATCGAGCGCACACATAAGCTTCTTTCTGAGTTTGAAGAAAAACACCACATCAGAGAAGCCATAGCCAACCAAGAAATTCAAGTTATCGGCACATCTGGCACGGTCACTGTATTGGGAGCAGTACATTTGAATCTGCCGCGCTATAACCGCTCGGCGGTAGATGGTATTGCCATGAGCAAACAAGACGTGGAGCGCACGGTAGCTAAAATTAAAAGAATTGGAGATGAAGGACGCAAAAAGCACCCTTGTATCGGCGCCTCAAAAGCAGATTTGACCATGGCCGGCTGTGCAATTATAGAGGCTCTGACCTCTTTTTGGCCGATATCTGAGATAACGGTTGCAGATAGGGGCATCAGAGAAGGAATTCTGCTGGATATGATGCACGCCCCCAAAAAGCATTTTAACAAAAAACGCCGCAAACCGCGTTATCCGTTCTCACGGGGAAGAAAGAATAGCAATTTTAACAACAATCAAGCTTTTCGAGGTGTAGCCAATGACAGATAAGAACTATGCTGCCATAGATTTAGGCACCAATTCCTGCCGTTTATTGATTTGTGATGCCACCGGCAAAGAACTATGTAAAGAGACAACGGCTACCAGGCTCGGAGAAGGGTTGTACAAGTCCGGAGTTTTCACACCACAGGCCATTGAGCGTGGGGTCAGATGTTTTTTTCAATACCGGCAATTAATAGATAAATACAATGTAGATACGATTCGTGCTGTTGCCACGGCCTCTTGCCGCATGGCTGCCAACAGTGATGAATTCATCAAAAAAGTATGGGATGAATCCCACATTAAGATAGAGGTGATAGATGGTTACGAGGAAGCTCGCCTGAATTTGAAAGGCGCCTTGAGTCATGTCTGCGGCAAAACCAAATATGTTGTTGTCTATGACTTAGGCGGCGGCTCCACTGAAATTACTTTGGCCACCAACACCAAAAATCCGCACATATTGCACACCATATCCATTCCCTGGGGTGCGCGCAATGCCTCAGAGGCATTTAATTTGGTAGAATACAACGAAGAAAACGCCGCCCGCCTGCGCCAAGATATCGGCGCCAGAACGGAGAGCTTTGTCAAAAAATCTTACCTTGAAACTTATCTTGAAGATGTTTGTTTCGTAGCCACCTCAAGCACCCCCTTGCGCCTGGCCTCAATGATCGAGGACTTTGGCGCCTATGACCGCGACCGTGCTGATGGCATTGCCATGGACAGAGAGGCTATGGACCAAGCGATCTCTGAAGTTTTGCACTCGAGCCGCGCGGAAATGGCAGACAATCCTTACATTGGAGACAAAAGATCTTACATATTTATCGCCGCCTGCATCATATTTCAAACCATTTATGAGCGGCTTAAAGCAGATAAGATTATAGCTTCTCTCAAAAGCGCCAAAGATGGTATTGTTGCGGAACTGATAGAAAAAGACAAGAAAGTCCAAGAAGATGAAAAAGCTGACTAAATCTGCCCAGGCCATCACCGGCCACCACCAGCTCACGGTGCGGGTTAAGACCTCAAAATACCGCAAGAAGTCTTCAAATCAGTGGTTGGAAAGGCAGTTAAACGACCCCTATGTTGCGGAATCCAAACGTTTGGGGTATCGCTCCAGAGCCGCTTTTAAGCTAATTCAGTTAGATGAAAAATACAAGTTTTTAGGCAAAGGCAAAACCATTGTTGACTTAGGCTGCGCGCCCGGTGGTTGGACACAGGTGGCGGTGCAAAGAAACAAGGGCAGCGGCCAGGTTGTTGGAATAGATATTTTAGAAACCGAGCCAATTGAGGGAGCTAGCCTCATTTGCTTAGATTTCACCTTACCGGAGGCGGCAGACAAACTAAAAGCCCTGCTCAATGGAGAGGCAGATATAGTCATGAGCGATATGGCCGCCAACACCACCGGCCACCAACAAACCGACCATTTAAGGACCATCGGCTTGGTAGAGGCCGCTTATGAATTTGCCAAAGAGGTTTTGGCTCAAGGGGGAATTTTCATTGCCAAAGTATTTCAAGGCGGCGCGGAAGGCGGCCTCTTGAACGATGCCAAAAAGAACTTTGCCAAAGTTGGGCATTTCAAACCCGATGCCAGCCGTTCAACCTCTCCGGAAACATACTTGGTTTGCCAGGGCTTTAGAAAGGAAAATAAATAATGCAAACCGGCGCCAGATATCAGGCTTGCTTAGAGCTTATAGGCGAGATTTTCAAAGATGAAAAACCGGCAGACGGTGTGATAAACGAGTATATGAGAAGCCGCAAATATATTGGCTCCAAAGATCGTAGATTCATTAATGACCTGGTGTGGCACTTAATTCGCAATCGGCGCAAACTTGAGTTTGATGCCCAAAGCCAAGACCCGAGAAGAATTTTGCTTTGGGCCGTGAGAGATAAATTGCCGGAAGTTTTTGACGCCTCTCAACATGGCCTTTCTCCTCTCACAAAAGAAGAGGAAGAATGGTTAAGAGAAGGAAATGAGCAACCCTACCCGCCAGCAGTTGAGGCCGAATGCCCGGATTGGCTGTTTGCCAAAATTAAAGATATTGAGTTTTGCAAAGCGCTCAATCAAACGGCTGAGGCTGATTTCAGAGCCCACAATCATGCAAGAGATGAGGTCATCAAAAGGCTGGCACAAGAAGGTATTAATGTGCGCAAAACACCATATTCGCCTTTGGGGTTTCGCAGTTCTGAGCGCATAAGTATAGGTAACTGCGCAGCTTATCAAGAAGGCTGGTTTGAGATTCAGGATGAGGCCTCACAAATAGCGACGATTTTGTGTGATGCCAAAGAAAACGAAAAGATTATTGATTATTGTTGTGGCGCCGGTGGCAAAAGCTTGGCGATATCGGCTTTGTTAGAAAATAGAGGAAAAATTTTGGCCTATGATATCAACGCCAAAAGGCTGGAAGCCATCAAACCGCGCCTGCAAAGATTAGGGGTTAAAAACATTGAGCTAACCGACATCATTGCCGACAGCGACAAAGACTTTGACCTTTTCATATTAGATGCCCCTTGCTCCGGCACCGGCACCTGGAGAAGAGCCCCCGATGCCAAATTCCGCTTGCGGGAAGATAAGTTAGCCGCACTCAAACACACGCAGGCAAATTTGCTTGAGATAGCGGCCGCTAAGACCAAAACCGGTGGCAGAATAGCCTACTTCACCTGCTCGGTACTTAAAGAAGAAGATGAGGATATCATCAATGGCTTTTTAGCCAAACATCAGGAATTTGCGCTTATGAATTTGGAAAAACTCTGGGCGCAAAAAATAGATCAGCCCTACCCGCACAACAATCCATACATGTTGCGGCTGTCCCCTCAAACCACCAACACAGATGGCTTTTTCATCGCAATCTTAAAGAAACAAAGCTAATCGTTATTATAAAAAAATAATGCAATTAATTTGTTTGAATATGGCACCCAAAATTAGCGCGCCGACCAAGGGAGCCGCGCGGATAACAGCGGAGTTATGCCTCCGGTCGCTTGACCGGCCGGCTTCGGCAGGCGCTTACCTAACCGGCGAGCTTGTAAAAGTTCGGATAATGGAATTTATAGAGTGATTTCGAAGGCGAGCAAAATTTTAGTGTACATAAGACGTACATGAATTTTGCGAGACCGCACGAAATTGCTCTAGAAAACCATTAGACGAACTTTTCTATTTGGCGGCGTTCTTTGAATAAATATAGGATATAATTTCGGCGACGGCGGCAAAAGCCTCGATAGGGATTTCCTCATCAATATCAACCGCCTTTAGGATTTGCAAAAGATCTGCATCCTGATGGATTTCGATATTATTTTCGAGCGCGAGCTCAATAATTTTGGCGGCCACATGCCCCTGTCCCTTGGCAGAGACGATAGGCGCATTGTCTTTTTCCCTATCATAGCGGAGCGCCACCGCATAATCTGTTGTGGAAAAGTCGGGTGCGGCGTTGTCTTTTGAAAGATTTGGTCTATTATTGTCCTCAGACATGCAAAAGCTCCGGAGTTGATTTTTGATATAATTTAAATCTGCCGGCGCCAAAAGGCAAGAGCTTTTATTTGGCATATTTTTTGCATGTTGGTTATGTGTGGGGACACGTAACAACAGATTGGGGAATATTGGTAAAATGGATTTAAAAAATCTTTCCGTTTTTGGTATGGCGCATCAAAATATGCAATATCTGCAGGCCAGGCAACAGGTCATTGCGGAGAATATTGCCAATGCCAGCACCCCGGGCTATTTGGCCAGAGACGTTGAAAGACCGAATTTTAATCAAGAAATAAGCGCCACTGCAGGCCTCAAACTAGCCACCACCAACCCCAAACACATCAGCACCATTGGCCCACAAAGAGCCGAAAACGGCTATAAAGTATATACGCCGCAACCAAGCTCAGCTTTAACCATTGACGGCAATGGCGTTATCTTAGAAGAGCAGATGAACGAGGCCAGCAAGGTCAGCAGCGAATACAAGCGAATGATTACCATTTACAACAAATATAAATCCATGATGCAAATGGCGAACACCAAGATTAACGCTTAAAGGGAAAAGAAAAGATGTCGGGTAACTTAACAATCAGCGCAGATATAGCCGCCTCAGGGATGAGAGCCCAGGCAGAGCGGCTCAAGGTCATTGCCCAAAACATGGCCAACGCCGATTCTATCTCGACCGAGCCTGGCGGAGAGCCCTATCGCCGCCAAGTTGTAAGCTTCCAGAACTATGTAGACCAAGAAAGCGGCGCACAAATGGTCAGGGTTGACAAAGTTGTCAAAGACAATTCGCCCTTTGAGAAGAAATACGCCCCCAATCACCCCGGCGCCGATGACAAAGGCTATGTAAGCCTGCCGAATGTCAATCCATTGGTAGAGATGATGGACATGAAAGAGGCGCAAAGAGCCTATGACGCCAATTTGAATATGCTAAAAACCGCACGCGAGATGAACACCAGCGTGCTGGATATTTTGAAATAGAAAGAAGGAAACTAAACCATGGTCAGCAATATATCCAATGCCTTAAACGCCTACCAGCAGGCTCTGCTCCGTATTAACGGCCAAGAGCAGAAAGTTGAAAAAAATGCCGCTGAGATAGAAGCTACCGACAAAAGCTTTGGCAACATGGTCAAAGAGGCGGTAGAAGACACTGCTAATTTGCACAAACAGGCAGAAATTACCACTGTTGCCGGTATTCAAGGCAAGGCAGATATTCAAGACGTTGTTTTGGCCATTTCTAATGCCGAGACAGCCTTGGAAACGGTTGTTGCCGTGCGTGATACGGCAATCAAGGCCTATAATACCATCATGCAAATGTCAATCTAAGGGTATATAATGCATTAATCATAAAAAAACGGCGCCTTAAAAAGGCACCGTTTTTTTATTATAATTCAGACCGAAGTTGCTCTCGCAAAACATCTATTGAGACCAATTCCTTATTTTCATCTTCAAAATACCAATAAACCCAGCCATTGCAAGCTGCGGCATTTTGGGCAGCGGCCCCCACCTGATGAATGGAACCTTCCATTACCTCATTTTTGAGGGTTCCGTCAGAGCGCACCACCGCACAATGCTTGCGGCTCACATCATAGAGGATATCTCCGGGGTTAAGAAGCCCGCGCTCGACCACATTGCCAAACGGAATTCTCGGTTGGCGCTTTTTAGAGCTATACTCCAGACACAACTCGCTTTTTACCCGCTCAACCGCATCAATCCTGGTTTGAGCCCCGGCAGCATAAGAAGCATCTTTTTCAATGCCGATAAAATTGCGCCCGAGTTTCTTGGCAACCGCACCTGTTGTACCGGTTCCAAAGAACGGGTCCAAGACCACATCACCGACTTTGGTAGAAGCCATAATCACCCGATAAAGCAAAGCCTCCGGCTTTTGGGTGGGATGAAGTTTATCGCCGTTTTTATCTTTAAGGCGCTCCTTACCGGTGCAAAGAGGAATTTGCCAATCGCTGCGCATTTGCGTGTCTTCATTAAGCGCTTTCATGGCCTCATAATTAAAAGTATAATGAGAATTTGGATTTTTGCAGGCCCAAATAAGGGTCTCATGCGCGTTGGTAAAGCGCGTACCCTTGAAATTTGGCATTGGATTGGTCTTATTCCAGATGACATCATTTAAAATCCAAAAGCCCAAATCTTGCAGAATGTAGCCAACCCTAAAGATATTATGATAAGAGCCGATAACCCACAAAGCCCCGTCATCTTTGAGCACCCTGCGGGCGGCACTCATCCAGCGGCGCGTATATTCATCATACTCGGCCAAACTCTCAAAATTATCCCACTCTTCATAGACACCGTTAACACTGCGGTTATCCGGGCGTGTTAGAGCTTCGCCAAGTTGGAGGTTGTAGGGAGGGTCGGCAAATATCAGGTCGACTGAATTCTCTTCCATCTGGTTCATAACTTTAACACAATCATCAACAATGATAGTATTAAGGATTGTTTTTTCTTGCTTTCTGCTCATTTTATCAACCTGATGTCGGTGGTCAAAAAACTTCAATGTCACCAGTATGGTTGATATTTGGTTATAAATTTATTAACAAGGGCCAAGATTTTAAAATAAAAAAACCGTGGCTCACACAAGCCACGGAAAAAACGGTAAAGTTTTTTAGTTTGTCACTCGGCCACGAAGTCACCCAAGACGGACTTCATCTCCGTGAGATCGAAATAGACCGTCTCATAAAGGCCTCGATAAGCCTCCATCTCTTGCCCCGTTGCCGTTTCCTTAAGCTCCTCAAGGAGCGCTTCCAACCGGCTGACGATGGCCATCAACCGCTTCTGAAGCGGCAGGCTCTCGTCCATCAAGATGGAAACCAACTCCCTCTGGGTGGGGTCGATGCTATTGGCGATGGTTTCACACCGCAACTTGAACCCGAAACCGAGCTTTTCCTCGTCGGTCTTTCCACACCACCAGAAATAGACCTGATTGCGGTAAAAAGACACGATAATCCGCAATTTTTGCAGATTTTTTACGAATGTTCCCATAATTGTTTGTTTTTTAATTTATGAAATGTATACTATCGCCTACAATATAGACAAAAATAGCCTGAAAGTCAACAATAAATTTATCCGGCTCTTTGCCGCAAAATCTCCTGTATCGGCCGATAAGACTTGCGGTGCTGACCTTCAATAATTCCATAAGCTTTGAGGCCGGCAATATGCGCCGCCGTGCCATAGCCGGCATTTTTCTCAAAACCGTAGTACGGATATTTTTCCGCCAGTTTGGCCATCAGCCTGTCACGATAAACCTTTGCCACAATAGATGCCGCGGCAATAGAATAGCTCCTGGCATCGCCTTTTATCACCGTGCGGCAAGGGCATGGCAAATTTTTTGGAGTTTGGTTGCCATCCACCAGCGCAAACTGCGGTTTAATTTTCAAGGCCTCCACAGCGCGTTGCATCGCCAAAAATGTGGCCTGCAAAATATTGTAGCGGTCGATTTCCTCGGCACTGGCTTCCCCGATTCCGATAAAAAGTTGTCCGGCCTCTTGCGCGGCAAACAGGCTCTCGTAAAGAGCCTCACGCTTTTTAGGCGTGAGTTTTTTTGAATCGTTCAACGCTCCCAGCAAAAAGTCATTAAGTTTTTTATCAACAATAATCACCGCACCGGCCACCACCGGACCGGCCCATGGGCCGCGCCCGGCTTCATCAATCCCGGCCACCGGTATATCATATTGATTTTCAAATTCAAAATCAGGCATTTTATCGTTCCAGTTTCTAAATAGACAACCCTTCATCTCGCGAAATCTGTATTAGCTGGCCATTAGGTGCGATTTTTCAAAAATCTCGGATAATGAGACAGATAATAAGATTTTAGAGTGAAAGTACCGCAGCGTACACACTAGTACGTGAGGAAACTTTCATCTCGCGAAATCTGTATTAGCTGACCATTAGACGAGATTTTTGCGGTTCCGCCAATCGGCAACGTCAAATTCGGTACACTATGTCCGAAATCCAAATTAGCAATAACGGGCAAAGAATCAAGCTGCGGAATAGAATGAATGATATATTCCAACAACTCCCTCGTCATACCCGATGCCTTTTGGAAACGGCCGATAAGCAAAGCCTTAACATTGCCAAAATCAGGCTGATAAGCCAACGCCTGCAGATTGCGCAAAAATTCTTTAGGATCTCCGGCAGAAGTAAAGCAGTCTTCCGCCAACAAAATTGTGTTTGGCTTAAACCCCGGCCAATAAGGGCTGCCCAAGAGCAAGGTTAATGTTCCCAAATTTCCGCCCATCAGCGTTCCGCAAGCCTCACCGGCACGGATCTGCCACCAGCCCTCGTTTTTGATGAACTCCCTTTTTTCTTGGTCAATAAACCATAAGTCATCGCTCCACTCGGCCGAGGGCTCAACATCTAGCTTGCCCTCTCCCATCAGCATTTGTTTGGCCGCCGCAAAAGAATAATCAAAGCCATATTTCATACCAAAAGAGCTATAATGCGGGCCCAAAAAAGTCACCATATTGGTCTTGGCATAAATTCCGTTAAGCAAAGCGGTGATGTCCGAAAAGCCGCAAAAAATCTTCGGATTTTTCTTGATGAGGTCATAATCCAAAAACGGCAGCAACTGGTTTGAGTTAAAACCGCCGATAATAGTGAAAATGGCCCTAACCTTAGGGTCAGCAAAAGCTGCATTGATGTCATCGGCCCGTTTTTTGATGGAAGATGTTCCCATCATATCAAAATTTTCATCTATCGTATTGGCACCGAAACTAACTTTCAACCCCATCTCGGCAAAACGAGCAGCAGCAATTTCTCGGCTGTCTGCCCCGATAATTCTAATGCCGGTAGAAGGTGCAACAACGCGTACTTCATCACCCTGGTGCAACGGTTCTGGTATAATTTTTGGCATAAAAAACCTCCGTAATCAGTTATTATATTGCTTTTAATATAATCCGATTACGGAGATTCGTCATTTTTAATTATGTTTTTTTAACAGTTATCTTTAAGCGTCCTGTTGTTCAAACATATCTTTACCCACACCGCACAAGGGGCAAACATAGTCATCAGGCAGCTCCTCAAACGGAACATCGCCGTCATAAACATAACCGCACACGGTGCAAACCCATTTTTTCTTAGCATTATCAGCCATAGTTTTTCCTTTCTGTTGTTCAGTATATTTTTTGAAACTGTCCATCACATCTTGCTTGAAGTATGAACGATAGTCAAGATAGGTAAGCGGCGTATCATCACCTTTAGATTCGGCCGCCACCACTTCAGCCACAAACAAAGTATTGCTCTGTAGCGGAAATTTCTCCAAAACTTTGCAACGAAATGTTGCCAAATTATCCTCTAAAAACGGCAAACCGCCATCTTCAAAATGCGCGACATTGCCCCATTTATCAACATTGCGGCTGGTCTGGAACCCAAAGTTTGCCACTACAAACGGGTCAATCTTGCGGCTCAAAACCGAAAGCGAGAATTCTCCCGTTTTCTCAACACAAGACTTGGTATAACTGGTATTTGAGCAAGACAAAGCAATCGCCACCGGTTTGTTGGCCACTTGCATAACGGCATCAACAATACTGCCGACCAACCTCTCACCATCTTTGGCACCCAACACATAAAGCCCGTGGGTGAGTCTATACATTGCATCCAAATTCATTCATCCGTCTCCCGATTTTTCTTTTATATAATATATTTTCAGAGCAAAGCAAGAGCTCTTTTGCCCCAAAAAATCAATAATGCGGCGGCGGGGTCTCCTCGCTTTGGGGTTTAACCGTATCACTTTCTGCCAAGTTCATCAAATATTGGTTCTGCAAAGAGAGTTTTTCTATCATCTTTCCTTGCTCAATAATCACCTGATTCAAATCATCCAGCATTCGCTCAACATTGGCTAAAGCCATTTCAATATTGATAAATCTTTCGTCATCTGGTTGCATATCTGGCACTTTCTGCTTGTTCAAACTGGCAGATATGTTATCATCATTTTCAAATTTTACAATCGGAAAAAGAGATGCCGCTTCAGCTGGAAATCAACCCACAGTTCAAACAAGCCTTTGAGCTTATTAATAACAGTTCTCGCCACATATTCATCACCGGCAAAGCCGGTGCCGGCAAATCCACCTTGCTTGAATATGTGGTTGCCAACTGCAAAAAAAATATGGCCGTGGTAGCCCCCACCGGTGTTGCCGCCCTGAATGTGCATGGACAAACCATTCACCGTTTTTTCTCTTTTCCCGTCAACATCACACCGGAAAAAATCACCAATTACGAATTCACGCCCCGTGCCAAAAGGATTTATAAGCAACTGGAAACTTTGATTATTGATGAAGTTTCAATGCTGAGGGCTGATCTCTTCGATTGCATAGATACTTTTTTGAGGACTTACGGCCCCGATTCTGAACAGGCTTTCGGAGGGGTGCAGCTGGTTTTAGTGGGAGATTTATACCAGCTTCCGCCGGTCATCACCAATCAAGAAGGGGCTTTTTTTGCATCACGCTATGCATCTCCTTATTTTTTCAGTGCCGAGGCGTTTAGGAAAATCACACTTGAGGTTGTGGAGCTCACCAAAATTTATCGCCAAAAAGACGCCGCCTTTGTGGAGCTTTTGAGCCGCATTCGCACCAATACCGCCACCGCCCAAGACCTAAATACCCTAAATGAAAGATTTTCCGCCCAAGAAAATCAGAATGACTTTTGCATCACACTAACTGCCACCAACCAAATGGCTGAACGCATCAACCGAGAAAAACTTGAGCTGTTGCCCGCAAAAACATACAAGTCACAAGCGGTTATAGACGGATCTTTTAATAACGAGTATTTTCCAACCTCAGAGATTTTAGAGCTCAAAGAAGGTGCGCAGGTTATGTTTTTAAACAACGACCTCAAAGGCCGCTGGGTCAACGGCAGCTTGGGCAAAATTGAGGAGGTTAAGTTTAATGAAGAAAAAATCCGCTACCTTTCGGTCAGACTACAGGCAAACGCAAAACTGGTAGATGTCTTTCCCTACTCCTGGGAGATATTTAAATACAGCCTGGTCGGCAAAGAAATCATCTCTGATGTGGCAGGCTCCTTCACCCAATTTCCGTTGAGATTGGCTTGGGCTGTCACCATTCACAAGAGTCAGGGGCAGACCTTTGATAATGTCTGCATAGATATCGGCCGCGGCACATTTGCTCCCGGACAATTATACGTGGCGCTCAGCCGCTGCACCTCTTTGCAAGGAATAAGGCTCAAGACCAAACTTTTGCCACGGCACATCATGTGCGATGAGAGGATCTGCGAGTTCATGAACCTTTATGGTCAGCCCTCAAACTTGCAAGACAAGATTAAACGCCTGCAAATAGCGGCGCAAAAGCGGCAAAAAATAGATATTTCCTACCAAAAAGCCGACGGTAAAATTTCCCGCCGAGTAATTATCCCCCTGCACATCAAGGGAGAAAATCTGCAAGCCTTTTGTACCCAAAGACAAGAGCAAAGAAGTTTCAATCTTGAACGGATATTAGAGATTAGAAATTTTGCGGAATAACAAAGGCCATCACAAAAAGTTTTTTTCCCAGAGGTCGCTGGTTCTTTTATCCAATCTACAAAAAACCACCCGTAAAGGGTGGTCTTTTAGTGGTCGGATTGACTGGACTCGAACCTTCTCTTGCTCCGTAAGTTTCGCGCCAATTCAGCGCTCAACAACTGCGCTTCGGTCAAGCCAGATATAACGTTCGCTTCTTTTCGCTGCTCGCTCATCGCTCACTAACATCTGCTATCCTTATCTCTTAAAAACCTGCCTTACTTGGCAGCTTTTTAAGAGATAAGCCTCTTTCGAGGTCGCTGGTTCTTTTATCCAATCTACAAAAAACCACCCGTAAAGGGTGGTCTTTTAGTGGTCGGATTGACTGGACTCGAACCAGCGACCTCTTCGTCCCGAACGAAGCGTTCTACCAGGCTGAACTACAATCCGATAACGGAATAACCTTTTAACACAAAAATTTTTTTTCTCAAGCACTTTTTTCAAAATTTATCATTTTTTATAAAAGCAACGGAAAAAATGCTGATAACGCTTGCCAAATCATAATGCCTATATTAACTTAATAAGCAAATGAAACAAACCTAATAAGGCAAATTGTATGTTTAACAAACTCTCATTTTTGCTGGCCTCTCTTTTCAAGATCGGCTACGCGCCGGCAGCGCCGGGCACCATGGGCTCTTTGGCCACCATTCCCTTTGCATTTTTCTTTACTTATTACTATGGCACTTGGGGTGTGGCAATTGCTGCGGTTGTTAGTTTCATCATCGGTGTCATTTGTGTAAGAGAAGTCTTAAAAACCAGCCGTCATGATCCCTCTTTTGTTGTAATTGATGAGTTTTCAGGCCAAATGCTCACCTTTTTGTTTGTGGCTGACTACCTGCAATTTGAAGGTGACAACTGGCTTTTATACCTTTTGGGCTTTATGCTCTTTAGAGTTTTTGACATCACCAAACCTTTCCCCGTCGGCTGGGCCGATAAAAAGATTCTCAACGCCTGGGGAGTGATGTTAGATGACATTTTTGCAGGCCTTTATGCCGGTATTATCTTGTATTTGTTTAACTATTGGATTAATGCCTAAATGTTCAAAAGCCTCATCAACAAGATAAAATCATCTTATATTGTCAGTAACTACTGCAAAATTTATCCCTATGTTAAGCCTTATACATTCAGGGCACTGATTGCCGTTTTGATCACGATTCCGATTGGCTCAATGGATGCAGTCATTGCTTGGTCTCTAAAACCCTATATGGATATTGTGATGGTAGAGAAAAACACAGCCTCCACTACATTTATCCCTCTCTTAATCATCATCTTTAGCGTATTGCAGAGCCTGCTTAACTACACCGCCACCTACCTCAACACCTGGGTCGGCCGCAAAATTGCCAATGATGTCAAAATAGATTTGTTCTACAAACTAATGCACTATGATGCCGGATTTTTTGACAAACGCAACTCCGGGGACATTCAGCAACAATTCAACAACAACGTAGATCTGGCCTGCAACGGCCTACTCTCCAATCTCAAGCTATTCACCACCCGTGTATTTTCATCATTATCCCTGATTGGGGTACTGTTTTATAATTCCTGGCAGTTGGCAATTGTTGCAGTCATTGTGCTGCTTGGCGCTCTTTATCCACTCACCTCTCTGCGCCGCAAACTCAAAAGCCTTTTTGATAAAAATATCTTCTCCAGCGGCCTGGTTATGACACATTTTAACGAGACCTACAACGGCAACCGCATTATTACATCCTACAACTTATATGAATACCAACTAAATCGTTTCAAAGAGACCTTGCGTTCATTATTCAAGCTAGGCATAAAAATGATACAGCGCACCGGCATACTTTCGCCCATTATGCATTTTGTAGTATCCTTGGGAATTGCAGCGGTTATCTGGCTTGGCAGCTACCTGATTGTGACGCACCAGATTACGGCCGGTAATTTTGTATCATTCATCACGGCGCTCATTATGTTGTATAATCCGATAAAAAGCATCGGCAACAACTACAACGCGGTTCAGATGTCGCTTCTGGCCATGGAAAATGTATTCAGACTTTTAGAAACCACACCGGCCATCACCAATCGTCCCAACGCCAAAACATTAAAAGAAATAAAAGACACCATTGAATATAAAGACGTTTGTTTTGAATATGTAAGGAACAAACCGGTATTAAAACATATAAACTTAAGTATCAAAGTCGGTCAAACGATAGCCTTAGTTGGCAATTCCGGAGGAGGAAAAACGACCTTTGTCAATTTGCTGCCGCGTTTTTATGACGTAAAAAGCGGAGCAATCCTCTTTGACGGTGTTGATATCAGAGACTTCGAGCTCAATTCGCTTCGAGACAAGATAGCCATAGTTTTTCAGGACAACTTCTTATTTGCCGGAACAATCATAGAGAATATCTTGCTTGGCAAAGAAAATGCCTCAGAAGCCGAGATAGCAAGAGCTGTCAAAGGCGCTTGCCTTGAAGAGTTTATCAAAAGTTTAGATAAGGGCCTGGACACCCAAATTGGTGAAAGAGGTGTCCTGCTTTCAGGCGGACAAAAACAACGCATAGCCATTGCCAGAGCTTTTCTAAAAAATGCACCGATAGTAATACTGGATGAGGCCACTTCTGCCTTGGATAACAAATCGGAAGCCGTTGTTCAAGAAGCCATTGAAAACCTAATGAAAGACCGCACGGTTTTCATCATTGCCCACCGTTTGTCAACAGTCCATAATGCGGACAAGATTGTTGTCATCAACTATGGAGAGATTGTTGAAAGCGGGACCCATCAAGAATTATTAAACAAAGAAAACGGCATTTATGCCTCTCTCTATAAAACTCAGTTAACATAAGGATTTTCCCATGCAATTAGGCAAACTTTGGTTAAAGACATTAAGATTTTTGCATTTAATTTCAGAAAATGACTATCGCCGCGGAAAGATTCGTTACCTTCCACATATAGATAAGGCTGCCGTGCAAAAAGAAATAAATGCTTTCAAGGGCAAAGGTATTACGGAGAGCGAACGTTCCCCCAAGCTGATTGTAACGCTGACATCTTTTCCGCAACGGATGTATGACATTCACTTTACGCTTTACTCTCTCCTCAACCAAAGCCTAAAGCCTGATGCCGTCCTTTTGTGGCTGTCAGAAGAAGAGTTTCCCAATCGGGAAAAAGATGTTCCAAGCTCAGTCCTAAAATTGCAAGATAACGGGCTCACCATCAAATGGGTAAAAGAAAACCTGCGCTCATATAAGAAACTTATTCCCGCGCTAAAAGAATATAAAAATGACATTTTGGTCACGGCAGATGATGACATCTATTATCCTCAAACATGGCTAGAACTCTTATATGCAGGCTATTTAAGGAATCCCAAAGCGGTTCACTGCCATCGCGGCCACAAACTGCAGTTTGACAAAGATGGAAACATTTTGCCCTACAAGAAATGGAAGCACCGCATTTCACATGATTTTGCCTCATTTCACAACTTTTTCACCGGAGCGGGAGGAGTTCTATATCCGCCACACAGCTTATACCGAGATGTAACAGAAGTTAAGCTTTTCCAACGTCTGGCTCCCAACGCGGACGACATCTGGTTCTGGGCAATGGCCGTTTTGCAGGGAACACCGATAGATATAGTTGAAAACAACCTAAAACAACTGATTTATATCAACCCCGAAAGAGAATTAAAACTAACCTCAGAGCTCACTTTGGCAATGGTAAACACCGCCAGTGGCCAAAATGACAGGCAAATCAAGCAAATCATGCATCACTATCCGCAGTTGATGAATTACTTAAGCTAAAAAGCCGGCAAACTACTTTAATCGCCTAAGTTTTTCGCTCAATATACTGTTTTTTGGACACAGACATAAGAGAAAAGAAAACAATACTGTCCGTAATTTCAAATAAACATTATAATACCACGGATACACTTTCTGCAGGTATTTCTTAGCTTTAAAAATATCTGGATTATTTTTCTTGTAAACAGACAGAAAGTTTTGCCATCTTTCGTTTAGAATTTTTCTGTTATGCATAATTCGGCGCATTTTCTCATCTGTGCCAAAAGAAGCCCCTTCTTTATGTAAAACATAAGTATTAACCATGACGACATTAATATAGCCAGCCTTCAGAGCTCTGCAAGCCAAATCGTTTTCCTCGCAATAGCCCTTACCAAAGATTTCATCAAACAGCCCTATTTTCTCAATAGCGCTGCGTCTAAGCCCCAAACAAAAACCGTGGGGCACCAAAGTCTTAATATACTTTTTCTCCCCGGCGACACTCTCAGCCAAGGCATCGGCCTTGTTTACATCTGCGGGAAATGCCTTTCGCTCAAAAGAATTTCCTCCCAAAGGTGCCGCACAAGCGATTTGAGGATTGCTATCAAAGCACTCAATAAATTTATCCAAAAAAGTAGTAGGAACCTCTGTATCTGAATTTAATAAAACGACGATGGGGCTTTTTGCCAAGCCCACGGCCCGATTACAACTCTTAATAAAACCCATATTCTGATGATTATTAAGCAAGACGACACTATGTTTCTCGGCATAGTTTTGCAAAAAGTCAGCGGTCTCACTTCCTGGACAGTCATTAACTAAGATGACTTCTGCCTGATTTAGATTTCTGACTTTTTCCAAACTTTTCAAACAAGCCTTCAGTTCATCCAAAGCGTGATAAACGGGAATAATGACAGATATATTGCTCACAACTATACTCCTTGTGTTCCCCAAGATACTAAAAACAAGGTTTAAAGCAATATAAAATGACAAAGATTCACCAAATAATAATCTTTTTTATGATAGAATAAAGAAAAGATATGGAGGTCGCCATGAAAAATACCGTTAAAAAATTCTATTACAGCCGCAAGAAACTTGGATTATATTTGCTTTTTAACCTATTGTTACTGACACTAGCCATATTATTTACCTTGACTGTCTTTCCAGATTATCCTGTAGTCTATTACTTTGCCATTGGCAGTTGTCTGCTCTCGGTAATGGGAGCTCTTACTGTTTTTCTCCTACCTTTGCCTTTGGCAGTTATCAGTGAAGACAGCATCAAGATAGACCGAGCCGAACCTTTGCCCTGGACATCTGTCCGTTCCATTCGTAAGGTACGCCTTGGCACAGGAATTTTTAGCAAGTCAATCCTTCGCCTCACCCCAAGGAGTCTAGGCAGTTACCATTTGAACTTAATGCAAAAGATTTCCGCAAAAAGCGAATTTGGCTCTTTCTCTATTCCGCTTTACGCAATGAATAGCAAAGATGCTCAGCAAATCGAAAAAGAGATTCGCAAATGTTTTGCAGAGATGGCACCCAAAAAAGCTCACACTCCCCCAAAGAAGACGACACACCACACCAGTGCCCCACGCAAGACTAAAAGAGTAGCAAAAAAACGCAAAGACCAGGCGCTATAGAAGAACAGACTTCACTTCTGAGCCAAAAACGATTTTACCAACGCCAAAGAGTTTTCTGCATCTTTGCGCCCAAGATCATACATATCTTTAACAATATCCAAATTAGATTCCATTTTAGAGATATTAATTTTCTTGCTCGGACGCAAAACAAATATTCTGCCTTCTTTTTCAAGCCGTTCAATTTCATCAAGCTCTTGGTTATACATTTCATGCCGATGAAGCACAGCATTCACAAAATTTGGATATTTACGATAGACAAGCTTTGTCAACCATTGTAGATGAGAAGGTCTCTTACGATATCCCTTTGGACGCGTCAGAACGACAACATTTTTATCATACCCCATATTAATAAAAGCTTGAACCGGGATACTATCACAAATTCCGCCATCCAAAAGTTTTTTGCCCCCCACGTTCACAATTTTAGACACCAAGGGCAACGAGGCCGAAGCCCGCAGAAAATCTATTTCTGAGGTCATGTTATGACAATGAATATACTCAGGCCTGCCGGTTTCAACATTTGAGCAGACGACATAAAACTTAGTTGACGAACTTTCAAAAGTTTCATTATCAAAAGGATCTAATTTTTCCGGCAAATCATGATAACAGAACTTGACATCGACAATATTGCCGCTCAACAGCCAAGAGCGAAAACTCATAAATCGATAATCATTGCCATACTCAAGATTGTAGCGGATACTGCGTCCGATCTGTCCGGCCACGAATGAACAACCATGGATGGCACCGGCAGAAACACCGATAACACCATCAAAAGTAATGCCCTGTTCCATAAAGATATCTAAAACACCCGCAGTATAAATTCCACGTTTGGCGCCGCCTTCCAGAACCAATCCTGTTTTCATTACCAAATTCCTCACATAAGCCACAATAATAAGTTACTATAAATACTCATCATATACGAGTCAATCATCAATCTATCCCCCTAGGATTAGGTGGTTCTATTGACTAACAAGAAGAATTTGTTTATCCTCACAACAGTGTGAATATAAGAAGGCATGGACTATGAAAATCGGAATTATCGGAACGGGCTATGTAGGGCTCCCCTCTGGCGTTGGTTTTGCAGAGCTTGGCAACCAAGTTACCTGTATTGACCAAAACATTGAAAAGATTGAAAGCCTCCAAGCAGGAAAACTAACTTTGTATGAAGATGGATTGGAGGAATTATTTGCAAAGAATGTCAAAGAGGGCCGGCTACGTTTCACGACTTCAATGAAAGAAGGCGTCAGTGGTGCTGATGTCGTTATAATCGCCGTTGGCACGCCGCCACACCCGGTTACCAAAGAAGCAGATATGAAATATATCTATGCAGCGGCAACGGAGTTATCACAATACCTGACTGGCTATACTGTTGTAGCCAACAAGTCTACTGTTCCGGTCGGCACCGGAGACGATGTTGAAACAATCATCAAAAAAACAAACCCCTTTGCAGATTTTGACGTTGTTTCGCTACCGGAATTTTTGCGAGAAGGCTTTGCCATTCACGACTTTTTCAATCCGGACCGCATCGTAGTGGGCGCCAACACAGAAAAAGCCGCTAACGTTATCAAAGAATTATATAAGCCCTTTGCTGACAAGACCAAAATGTTATTTGTAAAACGTCGGTCATCAGAAACGATCAAATATGCCTCCAACGCATTTTTGGCCATCAAAATACATTACATTAATGAGATGGCAAATTTCTGCGAAAAGACGGGAGCCGATGTCTTGGAAGTTGCCCAAGGCATGGGACTAGACAGCCGTATCGGGCCCAAGTTTCTGAATCCGGGCCCCGGCTATGGCGGTAGCTGTTTCCCCAAAGACACCATGGCCATGGCATATATGGCCAGACAAAACAATGTTGAGATGAGCCTGATAAATGCGGCCATAGAGGGCAACAAAGCCCGCAAGAAGCAAATGGCAGAGCGGATTTTAGAGTCCGTCAAAGACATCGAAAGCCCTAAAATTGCGGTATTAGGACTGGCTTTTAAGGATGGGACTGATGATTGCCGCCAATCCCCTGCCATGGAAATTATTGCAAATCTTTTGGAAAAAAATGCCAACATCACTGCCTATGATCCCAAAGCCATGGGAACAGCCTGTCAACTGCTTGGCAATAAAATTAACTATGCTGATGACATGTATCAACCCCTAAAAGATGCCGACGTC
Source organism: uncultured Alphaproteobacteria bacterium (assembly GCA_944392205.1). Taxonomy (GTDB): domain Bacteria; phylum Pseudomonadota; class Alphaproteobacteria; order RF32; family CAG-239; genus CAZU01. The sequence goes on from CALXVV010000006.1 coordinate 42,140, forward strand.
TTAGCTATTTTGACAGAGTGGAAACAGTTTAGAGAGCTGGATTTGCAAAAAGCCTCCATGCTGATGCGCCACAAGAATATTGTTGATTGCCGCAACCTGCTGGATGCCCAAAAAGCAGCAGAAGCTGGCTTTAGGTACCAAGGAATAGGCAAAAAAGCAGAACCAAGTATGTCAAAAGGCTTAACTCACCAAACGGAGGTTGCATGATTTTAGTTTTTGGCGGTGCCGGTTATATTGGCTCACACACGGTCAAACATTTGCTTGATAACGGATATGAGTGCGTTGTTGCTGATAATTTGATTTATGGACATAGAGAAGCGGTTGATAAGAGAGCTGAGTTTATACATGCAGACTTGCTCAACCCTATTTCAATAAGGGACGTTTTCAAAAATCGCAAAATAGATGCCGTCATCCACTTTGCCGCTTTCACATACGTGGGAGAAAGTGTCAATGACCCGCAAAAATATTATATAAACAATGTTGTCGGCACCACCAACTTGCTGAATGTCATGCTTGAAAATGGGGTAAAGAAGATTGTCTTCTCAAGCACCTGTGCCACCTATGGAGAACCGCAATATACGCCAATAGATGAAAAACACCCGCAAAACCCCATCAATCCTTATGGACGCACCAAACTGATGATTGAGCAAATCTTTGCAGACTATGAAAGGGCTTATGGGCTCAAACATATTGCCCTGCGGTACTTCAACGCCGCAGGCTGTGCCAAAGATGGGAGCATCGGAGAAAGCCACACACCGGAAACACACCTGATTCCATTGGTTTTAAAAGCGATAAAAGGAGAACGGGAAAAGATCAGCGTTTTTGGCACCGATTATGACACTCCGGATGGCACCTGTATCAGAGATTATATCCATGTTGAAGACCTGGCCCTAGCTCACCGCCTGGCGGTTGAAAAGTTGGATGAATATAGTGGCTGCCTAAATTTGGGCACGGGAGTTGGCACCAGTGTCAAAGAGATAATTGACGCGGCTGAAAAAGTCAGTGGCAAAAAATGCCCGGTAGAATACGGCCCCAGACGCGCCGGAGACCCGGCTAAATTATATGCCGACAATCAAAAGGTAAAAACGATTTTAGGATGGCAACCAAGCTATACCAATATAGAAGATATTATCAAGACAGCTTGGAACTGGGAAATAAACAGAAAGTTCTAGCTCTTATTTCTGTTTATAAGGAGTTAGACGCGGAATAAAACGAGGAACGTTATTTTTATAATCGACATAAGCCTGCCCATAGCGTTTGAGCAAACCTTTCTCCTCCGAAAGAGGAAAATAAACGGCATTGATACCGATAAAAATCACGAGATAGATAAGCAATGCAAGGCTCTGAAAAAAGATTGCCTCAGCCAAAAGAACAAAAAACACACCAAGCAGCATCGGATTTCTGACATAAGCATAAGGGCCTGAGGTAATAAGCTTGTTGATAGGATTCCAAGGAGCTAGGGAACCCTTTTTAACCTCAACAAATAATTTTATGGTCCAAACCATGAGGAAAAGACCAAAAGCCAAAGAAGCAACCATCAATAAAAGCAAAAAAGGATTTTGCCAAGAGATGATATTAAATCCGCAAAAATACAAAATGATTAAAGGGATTGTAATTAAAACATTAAATGGTAAAATTAAGATAGCTTTTAACATAACCTTATCCAATTTCATTACAAATTAAGTTGATAGTACATATAAAAGGATAAAAATGCAATATTACCTACAAAAAAATAATTCGGACAATTTAATTATATTTTTCAGCGGTTGGGGATGTGATGAACATCAATTCAGCAATTTACAAGATAGTAAAGATGTATTGATTTTGTATGATCACCAAAATCTTAAATTAGAATTTGATTTTTCTAAATACCAGCAAATAGATATTATCGCCTACTCTGCCGGGGTTTTTATAGCCTCGATAATAGGAGATAAAATACCCAATGTATCAAAAAGAATAGCCATATGCGGAAACCCTCATCTGTTTGATGAGAAACTAGGGCTCTCACAAGCAACTATAAAGCTATTCAAAAGTATTAATTTAGACAACTATATGGAATTCAGGCGCCAATATATGGTAGAAACAGACGATGAATTTAAAAGATACAATCAGCTTGAATCCCAAAGAAGCCTTGAGAGCTGCCAACAAGAATTAAAATCTCTGCAGCAATTGTATCAAAAGCACAAAAAAGATATTAACCCGAAATTTGACTTTGCTCTTGCCGCGGAGAATGATGTTCTTTTTAATCTACAAGAACAAAAAGATTTTTATAAAGACAAACTTCACATCATTCCGCAGAGCAAGCACCACATTTTCTTCAAATTCAAAAACTTTGAAGAAATTTTGTCACTGCAATAATGAAGCGAAGATTGACAATCAACCTCTTATCTAGCCACAAAAAACTGCACATAATCTGTCTCCTAAAAATTAGCCAGATTATGTGCAGAATTGAGACTTTAGTTCAAATCGGCAAGATAGCGAACATAGCCGGATTTTAACCGATTATCTTCCAAGATGTATTCATCATCATCGGCAAACATGGTAACACCACCGTCGAACTGACTGAGCAATTTATCAATATCGCGTTGATAAGAGCGTATCTCCGCCAGCTCGGCTCTGCTCATGATATGCCACGCATAGCCTTTGGGCATAGCAAGCTTTTCTCTCATATAATGGTAAGCTTGCGATCGTTCCCCTTTGTTTTGACTACCATCATAATACAAAACTTTATTTGACGGCAAGACAACACCAACTCCGGACAAAATCCGCAGTTGACCTGTAATTGGTGGTGCCGATCTCGACAAGGAGGATTGTTCTGTTTTGTTATCTGATACAGAAACAGAAGCATTTACTTTAAGCTCCTCTGCAGAAATGTCGTAATGTTCCATCAAAACGGCCATTAGTTGCACGACCTCTTTCCGATTCAAAGACAACTTCATCTCTTTGATGAACTCATCTGATTTTTTTGATAATCCGTTCATAATAGTACTTATTTAAATGAAGAATAATAATATTAAATTTCTCTTTCTGCCCGAGGTAGACAAACTTTTGTGTCCTTTTTTAGTAGTTTCAGTCTCAAGGCGTCTTTATTAAATATTGTTTTATTTGTTTCTAATTTTTTTAATCCTTGCGGCAAGGTCAATTTTTTAATACCGCTTAAATCACTTTCGTTCAAACGTAATTCCTGAAGATTTTCAAAACCACTTAAATCCATATGTGAGTGTTCACCAAATTTACACTGATAAAAAGCTAAATATTTTATTCCTTTAGGTAAATATATCACCTTATTATCCGATAAATCAAGATTATTCAGCTGCAAACTTTCCAGCTCTGGATAATGGCGAAAATCCGGCAGAACAGTCTTAGTCTTATCTTCAGTTTCATAACACAAATGCTTTATATCTGAGGGCAATCTTATTTTGCTCAGAGGTGGTTGATTTTTATTTTCTCGTAAGATTATGACATGGTCATCAAAAAAGGAACAAACAGCCCACTTCTCGCGAAACATAAAATTACGCCCTAAGACTCCTTGTTCTGGCTTTGATTGTACTGTCAAAAACTTAAGTCGGCCAAAATCAAGCTCCGTCATCCCGGAAAAATCAGCTTTTTCAATATTTAGCCCCGCCACACTTCGCAGAGAATTAACCGCATCTATGGTTTGTTTGGAAACCTTGCCCTGAATGTTCACCGTATCAATTTCAACATTTTTATAATTCACATATGGCCAAACGGAAGTATTCGTTTTAATTTTTGCTATTCTTTCCGGCTTTGGGGTATTTATAACATCAATCCAACCCCTTGGATATCTATCATTTTCCCAATTGACGGAAAATATACCTGACCTATTCGGATAAAGTTTTTCAAAAAATCCAAGTGCCTGTTGCAACTCAATATCCACTTTTTGCAACCAATCATCTGTTTTGAAAAAATTTTGCAAAAACTCGCGCGTTTCCAAAATATTTTCTATTTTGACGTCTTTAGGCGTATAAATCTCCTCTGGTAACACTGAAAGTTTTTCTACTGCCTTGAACCTTTGTAAACATTCTTTTGTAGTTTCATCTATTTCATAGCCAATATAAAAAGTCTTCACCTTAACCAAATCTGCTGGCATGAAAAACCTCAATCCTTGCATCTTATATGCGGAATTTATCGTAATTTCTTGCGACAAAGAGGTCAAATCATGAAGTGTATTTTTCTCACCATAAACAAAGCCAATTTCTCGCAACAGATTGGAAGAAAACTTTTCTACCCCTTCTTCGCCGGTAAAAGCTAAAAGTTTTTGCCGTGTTACCCAAGCTTCTTCTTTGCTTTGCATATGTCCTCTGGCGTCTAACGTTTTTATTTGCTTAAACTTTTTGATTAAGTTTAATTTTTCTTCCGTCAGCGGAAATGAAAATGTGTATAAATCCAAGGTTAAATTTTGCGGCTCAAAAAGTTTTAATATCGGCGAATCTTCCGAAATCATTTTCAGATGAGCTTTTTTAGGCGGATTTCTTAAGTCTATCAGAAAATCGTCAGCGCTAAACATATAACCGCAATTTTGTATCCCTGACACCTTTTTCCGGCGGTATAATTCAAACATATCCCGACTTTGGCAGAGATGATAGATACTTTCTCTGGCAGCTGGAATATAAGCTTCTTCTATCTCTTGATTTTTATGTCCGCTTATTTGTTTTACCACACCATCTTTGAACTCTATTGTTGCATGGGGGATCAATGCTCCGCCCTCTGATTCCGAGCGCACAGAATAAATTTGTGTTTTTCCTTCGGAAACATCACTGTCGTATCCGCCTTTGCCGACACAATGATCCATTTTTTTGCTTTCATAATCTAAAGCAGCCGAATTTAACAGACGCACCAAATAAAGTTTTTCTTCGGGAAAAGTTAAAACCATCTCCATCCCCTGATGACTGGATTGAATATCATCTTGCTGTCCTTTGCTTTGACGGTTCAGCTTATCAAAATTTTCATCAACAAAGGTCACAACCCCTTGCCAGTCGTCCACCTTGTTCAGCATGGTTTTGAAATGACCGGCAGTTTTGACTTTTTTAGGATAGCACATCATATAAGCCGCGATAAAATCCTTCACATGGGCGGCTTGAATAAACAAATCAGAATGTCTTAGTTGTGAAACATCTACAATCAAATCGCCATGATGATTTTTTTGAAAATTAAGCGGATTGTTCTTGATTATCTCATTGGTCAGATATTTTTGAAACAAAAAACCGCTGCAAACGCAAATTTTAGCGTCATTACTTAAAGAATTAAAATGGTCGCTTGCCTGCAATTCTTTTAAGGTTTTGACAAAATCTTGTTTTTCTTTTTTGAGTTTATTGACTTCTAATCCGGCGCGGCGTTTATCTTTAGTTTGGCGGATTATTTCCGCTTGGGTTTGAATTCTTTGGGTCAAGCCAGCTATCTTTTGGCGAAGCTCGTTTTTCTTCTTATTAAGATTTTTGCTAGAAGACATCAACGCACGATAATAGCTTCCGGTTTCGGCCATAACCTCTTCAGCATATATTTCGCGCAAAACGCCGGTATATTCTCTAAAGTTAGCGATCTTCATATTCTCTACTTTCCACCGAACATGAATTTATTTTTTTTGTTATAATTTGTCAATATTTTTCATTTAATGAGGTAAAAAGCTCAAAGCTCTTGGATTTCTTATAAAGTTTTTTATTTTTGATTACAGAATAGAAATTAGCAAAATTTCCTTTGCCGTACTGCTCTCTGGACATCGACATTTTAACATCCACCAGTACCTTGTAGTGAACCTACCTTCATCAAAGGTTCAAATCTGGCCGCGCCATACAAAAACAAAAAAAAACCGCCCTTACGGACGGCCTTTTATTTTTGGTTGCGGGGGCAGGATTTGAACCTACGACCTCCCGGTTATGAGCCTGACGAGCTACCGGGCTGCTCCACCCCGCGATGGAATAACGCAGTTTTACGCTCATCTCGGCACTTTGTCAAGACTTATTTGAATATTTTTGTTAAAAGAATAAAGAAATCACAACCGCAAAAATCAAAACAATTACAATCAGCCAATGCCACCATCTCATTTTCACTTCTCCTAATTAAAAATCATCAGAGCCACAACAATAAGAACCAAAACTATTGCAGCCAAAATTTTATGTTTATTTTCCCATTCCATATTTATCATGTCCCCCATATACGCAAAAAGAGGCAAAAGCCTCTTCTTGCTCTCAATACTTCATAAATTAAAGGATCTTAATCTCTCCGGCAGCAATTCTTCCCCTGTCGTCATAGGGCTCAAAGCCAACTTTTTGCCCATCTTCCAACCTTTTTAAGCCGATACGCTCCAATTGTGTAATATGCACAAATATATCTTTGCCATTTTCCTGCTCAATAAAACCATATCCTTTTTTAGTGTTAAACCACTTTACAGTCCCTAAATGCATCGTTCACTCCAATTTTGTTAAAAGAAATCCTAACAGACTAAATTTTAGAAAAATCTAAACAAAAAACAATGCACCTTTTTTATGATTCATTGTACGAGAAAATCGTACACCCCATGCCAAAGACGGATCAGAAAAAAGATATTATATGAAGCCACAACAAAAATCCTCCCTTGATAGTATCAAGGGAGGAAACAACAAACATAAACAAGGGAGGGAGTGTGTTTGGAAGATCTGGCGACGACTTACTCTCCCGCGCCTTAAGACGAAGTACCATC
>CALXVV010000007.1 GCA_944392205.1 uncultured Alphaproteobacteria bacterium
TACAAATGTGTAGATGATCCTTGTTACAGTTTACCTTCGCAGAGTGATTGCAGCAGCCAGGGCAAAGTATGCGTCAGTGATGCTTCTTGTTCTGGCAGATGTTCCGAATGTGTTTATCAATGTGAGTTGGAAACCGGGCTTGATTGCGGAGAATTTGAATGTGAGGTTTACTATGAAAACTGCCCGGACAAATGCCAAAAATGCCAAGATGATAATTGCCCTATTCGTGTAGCTGTAGATACCCCCTATGGCTGTGAGAAATATTGGGATGACTGCGCTACAAAGTGTGAAGTTGCCAAATCTTGCCCTGCTAACGACTGCTCAGCCTTCCCATTGAGCTCATGTCCGCCCAACAGCATTTGTGAAAGCTGCACGGTTGGCTGCGGAGATGATATCGTTCACTACCGTCAAATTGGTTGCAAAACCGGATATTTTAAACCTGCCCTTTACTGGTGCATGAACAAGCCATTTTGCTAAGGAGAAGAAGAAATGAAAAAACTATCAACTTTATTAATGTTGTCGGTGTTTGCACCAGCCATGTCTTTTGCCCAATCAACCACAACAGACTGCATCGTCCAACCCAGTTGCTCGGAACTCGGATACACGCAAGCCACAACAGATTGTGGTGGCAAATATATTGCCTGCCCGTTTGATACCAGTAAAGTTCTCTGTATTAATGCCGCTCCTAAAGTTGGTGACTTGAAATACTCACTCAACCCATCCAACCACGATGGTTGGCTCAGATGCGATGGTTCTCAATATAGCAAAACAGGATACAAAAAACTTTATAACGTAATTGGGACAAATTTCTGTCGAACTTACGACTCTAGAACCTCAACAGGAACAACAGGAGAATGTGAGTCTGGAAAATTTGCCGTACCAGATTACAGAGGTTTCTTTCTACGGGGGTATAGAGTTTCAAATCCTAAGGCGGTTGATAAACTTACACTTAATGACTGGCCGACTGTGAGTAATGCCCTCTATTACAAAGGAAGCTATCTTCGATACGGTGGTTCTTCTGGCATCGCATACGACAGCCTCTATGTCCCCGAATTTGAAAGACTGCCTAGTATCTCAGGCTCTTTTGAAGCCGCAGATAATGTCATGAAAAACACTATAGATAGCCCTATTTTTATTAACGCTAAGGGTTCCTTTCAATTATCCACCAGAGGTATTCGCAACCAAGCTCTTATTGGCCCAAATGAGCTACTTTTATATAGTGTTGATGATAAAATAGTATTTAACGCATCAAGGTCTAACAAAATTTACGATGGCGCACACGTAGTTCCAGCAAATTATGCCACCTACATCTTCATCTATGCTGGAGATCCGGAATAAATAACACACGACTTAAACCCCCGCTTGTGAGCGGGGGTTTTATATTAGAAGTTATATCTTAAACCAAGTGATATTTCTGAAACATCATCAAAGTAATCACCACCTATTGAGGTGTAGCGATACATCGCTCTGAAGGCTAGGCGTTGTGACAGCCAAATTTGTGCACCACCGCCGTAGCGAAATGCTAACTTGCTGTCATCCATCTTCAAGCTGTTGGCACGATATTTGTTCATGCTCGTGTTTTTATATGCATTAAAGTTAACTTTAGCATCAAAGTCATATTGAGCAACACCAACCGTGGCCAAAAGCTCAAAACGTGATGCCAACGGAATGTACCCTACGGCATCTAATCCATAAGCCTTATATTTTACCTCATATTCTGCTTGCGCAAAACGAGAATCTCCTGAATAAGATTCCTGATATTTAATCTGGTTGTCTGACAATGATTGCTGATAAAAAGCCTCAAAGCCCAAATACTTCCACGGACGGAAACCCAAGTTAAAATTCAAGGAATCTATGCTGTCTTCAAACTTATCGGTGTTGCCGGTGTAGCTCTCACCCCCAACCAACGGATTGTCCAGAGTAAAGCTCTGGCTAGCCATTGAAGTTGAGCCTAACACATAGTCAAACCCTATGCTGAACTTCTTAAATGCCGGCGACGCAGCTGCTCGTCTTGCCTGTGGGGCTCCGTAGCTATAATAGCTGCTTGGAACGTTTGACGGATAGTTGGGATTGTAGCTTTGCGCTGAGGCAGAATGTGCTACCAGTGAAGCTAACGCAACCGATGCTAAAAGTATTTTTCTCATCTTCTTTAATCCTTATCCATAGCTAGAACAGAAAACGCAGACCCATTGAAAACTCATTCATGTTATCAATGACATCTCCGCCGACATAAACATAGCGATACATTGCTCTTAGTGCGACGCCGTCTGCAATATTTACTTGGGCGCCAATACCGGCTCGCCACCCCATCTTATCCTCATCAAAATTACGAGAGACAACATCCACCAATTGGGTGCCGTCAATATTGTAGCTGGCAAAGGTGGCTTGGTTATCGAACTTATATTGAGCGACACCAAATGCTGCCACAACATCAAAATATTCTGAGAAAGGAACATAGCCAATGAGGTCCAAACCATATGCCTTGAAGCTGGTGGTGTACTCATTCATCAGGTGATAATTAATGTTGTTTAGTGTTGTGTTATCAATTTGAGTTACAGTGTTGTCATCATAGCTTTGCTGATAAAAAGCCTCTAATCCCCAATATTTGCTGATGCGGGCACCAACAACAAAGGACAAACTGTCTTGATCATCGATAACATCTCCCGGCTTGACATTAATAGCAGAGCTGGCAAAAATCGTGTCATCAAAAGTCAGATTATCACTACCGGCAGAAGTTTTTCCAATATTGTAGTCAAAGCCAAGATAGTACTTGAAGTAATTTAAGCGGCGCAACTGATTAGCTGCTGACTGCCTAATCTCGCGCATATCTTGGTCAAACCCCTTCTTATAACCACTGAACTGACTATCACACGGGCACATAACCGTCTTGCCCATAACTACTGACCCGTTGGCATCAAAAGGCTCTTCCGGATTACATGGGCACCACTCAATATTGTATAAATCGCCATAGGCAATTTCGTCGTCTGCTGCCAAGGCCGGACCAGCAACAATTACCAGTCCTAAGACAGCCCAAATGAAGCTTGTTTTTTTCATTAATTTTCATCCTTTTTGAAAAACTCTGGTTTTACAATAAAAGAAACTCACCCTTTGTGCAACATAGCTACACTTTTATACACATATTTTTAATTTTTTTATTTGTTAAAAATTTGTTAATTCGACAAAACATGACAAATTGTTAATTGATTGTTAGGAATAAATAAGCTATAATTTACATTAGACGACAATCATATCCTTTGAGGAGATGAGATAATGGCTGAAAACACAACTCCGCAACAAGAAACTCAAAAAAGAATTCAAGAATTAAAAAAAGAATTTGATTTGGAAAATTTGGATCTGGTGAAAGAGACTGAGCGCATTAACAGTTCATTTCGCTGGAAAAGCTCTGCTAGTAAAGAAGCGATCAGAGAACGCCTCCTAAAAAGCTTTAAAGAAGATGGCTTTTTGAAGATGACGCGTGACGACATCATCCTTTTTATGGAGCAGTATCGTCGCGGGCAGTTCGTCTTTGAACACTCCGAGCAAGACAGAAGGAATATTGCCGAAATGATTGCTGCACTGCCGGAGACTAAAGATCCTAGCCTCATCAGCCATTGGAAAATCAGGCCAATAGTTGCGTTTAATCGTTTTCGCAGAAACACAGCCATTAACTTTGCGGCGAAAAAATTACAAAAAATTCAAGCTAAATCTGATCTCCAAAAAGCTGCTATCTATTATAAATATCATGGAAATGATTCTGATGTTGCCCTCAAAAAAGCTCAGGATCCAGACTATGTTCCTGCGGATGAGGCTTATAAGGCTGCTTTGAGCAATGTCGGCTTTTTTCGTAGACAATGGACAAAGCTAAGATACGGAAATCCCTCCTCTGAAAAGCTTAGAGAATTTAAAGTAGGTAAAAACTCTTCTGCAACTTACGGAGGTATGGATAAAGATTATTATGATAACACCAGCAGATTTAAAGGTTGGCTTACGGAACTCCGTGAAAAGTATTGGATGAGAGATGCTCCTATATCTTTGCTGCAGGAAAGACAACAAACTATTAAGGCCAAAATTGCTGAACTCCACGAACAGGTGGCCGCCGGCGAAAGCAAGTCTGCCTCTAAAAAAAGTAACCGACAATTACGACGTCTTACCAGGCTGTTGGCTGCTGCTGATAATGCCGAAAAGAAAAGAAACTTTGATATGAACAACAAAATGACTGCCGTGGATGAAAAATATGCTCCAATGGCTAAAACCCAGCAGAAAAATATTGCTCGTCGTTTTGAAATCATTCAAGAAAAAACGGATATCCTTGACCAAAGCACAACCCGTGGAAAATATTTATATACTTTATTACAAAAAGCTCCTGCTACTCAACGTAAAGCTTTGGAAGCCATCGTGCTTGAGCGAAAACGACAAGAATTTAGTTCCGAGAAAGATTTTGTCGACTATGTAAAGGCTCAGTTTGAGGCTGGAAACTTTAATAAAAAAGAAGCCTTGATTCAAACCATCGCGCAGGCTGTTGCCAGAGAAGAAGGGAGAAGCTGGGGGCCACAAAGTGAAGATTCTAAAGAAAACCCCGGTGAACCCAATACCGGAAATGCTGAAGAAAACGAAAATACAGACCGCGTACACGAGGGACATAGTAATCAGCCCCCGGCTCCGGATCCAAATTGGCAACAACAAAGCGAACAAGAGTTACAGGCCTCTTATGAAACCAGTGCTTATGAATTGGTTTCCCCTCAGCGTGAAGGGCCCCATGCCGACGACGAGAATGTTTTGTATCAAACATTCAAAAGTAAAGAAGATGACCATACCGTTACGGTTGAAAAGCCAACAGCTAACGACTATAGCCTCAGTGCCAAAGACAAAGACGGCAAAGATACCGTTCCTTCCGTTGATGATATGAAAGCGGTTATGGAATCAATCAAAAAGAGCGGGCACAAGAGCATGGAACTTGGTGAAATTAAATCACCAGAATTCTTGGCTCGTGCTGTGGCCGCCGCTGAGGAAAGCGGAATCGAAATCACTAACCTCAAAGAGGTTAAAGAACGGCTCAGCAATTCCATGGGGCAAGAACAATTTGAACAGCGCTATAGCCAAGACCACAAGCGGGAGACCGAAAAGCGGCAGGCTGAGGCAATCGAGCGCAGTGGATTTACTAAAGATCTTGATGTTAAAGAAGGTACCAAAGTTGATAAGACTGTCAGAGGCCTAAATGCTTTAGCCGCTGTCAGCAAAATGTCTACTCAAGAATATGAGGAATACAAAAAGAGTGATGATTTTAAATCTCAAAAGCTCACCAAGAATCAAGTTAAAATTCTTGATGGAATTAAAAAACTTCAACAAGAAGAAAAAGATGGTAAAATCACTTCTAAAGACAAACGTTATATTCGGACTCTGTCAAGGATGATTGAGGATTATCAAGCTATTGGCAACCGGTACTCCGGAAATAAGAAAAAACAAGAGGTCGCTCAAAGAGCCTTTGCCAGAGGTGTGGTTCAACGCGCTACCATACAGCAAAGACAAGGCGGTCGATAGAAAACTAGAAAAAGCCCTTCCGAAAGGAGGGGCTTTTTGTTTACCGACGGGTGTCAAATTCTTCAAAATCTGCTTTTAGTTTTTCTAGCAATTCCTTGTCTTCGAAAAACTTTTCACAATCAGCCTCGGTTGTCACCTTATCTCCTTCTACCGGGCGATATTGTTGCAGGAAGTATTTCTTTACACCCTTTGCTTTTAAGGCTTCTGCCATTACATAAATATCTTCAATGCTTAATAATCTCGGGTCACAAGTTGTGCGGCACTCAAAATCCTTGCCGCTTTTGAGCAACAAATCCAAGCTCTGCAAGACTTTTTCCAGGTGATTGGTCTGGGTCACAGCCTTGTAGCGCTCCGCCACAAAGGGAGCCTTAATATCCAAGCCCACCCAGTCTACCAGCGGCAAAATCTTTTCTAGATGTTCAGGACGATAGCCTCCCGTGTGCAGGCCTATCTCAAAGCCCAAAGCCCTAACCTCTCTTATGGCATCAGCCAGGCCATCTTGCACCAATGGCTCACCACCGCTGAACACCACCGCATCCAGCTTTCCTTTGCGCGTGCCTAAAAACTCTATAAACTTCGGCCACAAAAAATTTGTCGGCTGACCAATCTTTTGTATTACCGCATTATAACAAAAAGGGCATCTCCACGGGCATCCCTGCATAAAAACAACAGCGGCCAACTTCCCAGGAAAATCGACGGTGCTGAAGGTCTCAACACCGCCGATTAACAATTCACTCATTGTATCTGGCTAGAAATTACTCTGCAGCAACGTCATATGCTTCGCAACCACAACCGCATACGGCCTTGCTCTCTGAAAAACATACACGAGAGTAAAATTCAGACTTTTTACCAACGTTAAACTCTGAAACCGGACGATAGTAGCCCATTACTCGGGTCCATACTTCGCAGGGTTGTCTTTCTTCATCGTTTAATTTGATATCTTCAAAAGCTACGGTATTCATTTTTTATTATCTCCAGTTAATTAAATTTTACTCTATGCAACATCTTTTCTGGATGCTGCGGCTCTTTTTTGTGCCTTCAACTCCTCATCACAGATCGGGCAATATTTGTGCTCGCCCGAGATGTATCCATGCTTGGGGCAAATGGAGAACGTCGGAGTGATGGTAATGTACGGTAAGCGGTAGTTGGTCAGGACACGTCTTACAATGTCACGGCAAACTTTCGCTGATGAAATTCTTTGGCCCATATACAAGTGGAGAACTGTTCCGCCTGTGTATTTGGTTTGCAAGGTTGATTGCAATTCCAAGGCCTCGAACGGATCGTCCGTGTAGCCAACCGGTAATTGAGACGAGTTGGTGTAGAACGGATTTTCTTTGGTGCCGGCTTGGATAATATCTTTGAAACGTTTTTTATCCTCGCGAGCAAAACGGGTGGTCGCTCCCTCTGCAGGGGTGGCTTCCAAATTGTACATATGGCCGGTTTCTTCTTGAATCTTGACTAATTTATCACGAATGTAATCCAAGAATTTCTCGGCAAAAGCCTGGCCCCAGGCATCAGCAATGTTGTGCTCATCATTGGTGAAGTTTCTGATCATCTCGTTGATGCCGTTTACACCAATGGTGGAGAAGTGATTGCGCAGAGTTCCCAAATAACGTTTGGTGAAGGGGAACAAGCCATTATCTATCAATCTTTGAATAACTTTACGCTTAATTTCCAAAGACGTTCTGGAAAGTTCCATCAATTCATCCACACGGTTAAACAAGGCGTGCTCATCACCTTTATAAACATAGCCCAAGCGAGCGCAGTTTAGGGTAACAACACCGATAGAACCTGTTTGCTCGGCTGAGCCAAACAAACCGTTGCCTCTGGCTAAGAGTTCTCTTAAGTCAAGCTGCAAGCGGCAGCACATGGAGCGAATTTGGCCGGGCTTCAAAACAGAATTGATGAAGTTTTGGAAATAAGGCAAACCGTATTTAGCGGTCATCTCAAACAAGAGCTCGGTGTTTTCATCTTCCCACGGGAAATCAGGCGTCATGTTATAAGTCGGAATCGGGAAGGTGAACGGACGGCCTTTGATATCACCTTTCATCATGACCTCTATATAAGCCTTGTTGATCATGTGCATCTCATCTTTGAGGTCACCATAGGTAAATTCTTGCTCAACACCGGCAACAATCGGATGTGTATCGCGCAAATCTTCAGGGCATACCCAATCAAAGGTAAAGTTGGTGAACGGTGTCTGAGAACCCCAACGAGAGGGAACGTTCAAATTATAGACCAGCTCCTGCATGCACTGATATACCTGTTTATAATTCAGCTTATCTAATCTGACATAGGGTGCCAAATAAGTATCTACTGATGAAAAAGCTTGTGCGCCGGCCCACTCGTTTTGCAAAGTGCCCATGAAGTTTACCATCTGGCCGACAGCAGCAGACAAGTGTTTGGCCGGACCGGCCTCTGCCTTGCCGGGAACACCGTTGAAGCCTTCATGTAACAAGTTCTTCAAAGACCAACCAGCACAATAAGCTGCCAGCATGCTCAAGTCATGAATATGGATATCACCATTGCGGTGAGCCTCGCCGACATTGGCCGGATATACGTGGCTCAACCAGTAGTTTGCCGTTACCTTACCGGAAACATTCAGAATCAAACCACCGTTGGAATAACCTTGGTTGGCATTCTCATTAATACGCCAGTCCAATTTCTCGAGATATTCATTAATAGAGCTCTCTACATCTACCATAACCTTGTGGTCGGCACGGGCACGATTGCGTTGATCGCGATATAAGATATAGGCCTTAGCTGTGGCAAAATAGTTTGAGGAAATCAGAACCTGCTCTACGATATCTTGTATCTGCTCGATAGAAGGCAGCGACTCTGCAAATTTGTGTTTTAATACTTTCAAAACCTGAGCTGTCAGCAACCAACTCTCCTGATCGCCAAATTCACCGGTAGTGGTACCAGCTTTTTTGATGGCATTGTAAATCTTGCTGCTGTCAAACGGGGCGAGCGTACCATCCCTCTTGGTAACACTTTCTATATTTATTTTCTCATTGGCGATTGAGGGCATTTCAAACTTGTTCTCTGACATTTTAGTGCTATTTCCTTATTTTTGCTGTGTTTTTATTCCACTGTCTCAATTGACATTATGTATACCATATATAGCGTTAAGAAAAAGTAAAGACCCAATATCTAGTATACACAACTTTCTGAGGAACAATAATATGGTGTCTTAAAACCTGTGTTTATATTGCGAAATTTAAACGCCTCCCTCAACCTGTTTTTGGTTAACAAAAATGGTTTTTTGCTCTATCTCATTATAATATGGTCATAAAATATTTTTATCCCCGTGGATAAATCTCTTAACAAAATCTCTTTATTGAAAATGTGTCTATTTTTTAGCCCATTTAAGCAATTAATTTGCCTATTTTCACAACTTATTAACGACTCCAGATGTACGACTCCTATGCATTCTGACTGCAGAATCCTCAAAAAAAGACTCCGTCAAAACGGAGTCTTTTTGTTCGAATCGGGTTTAGAAGACCCTATTGCCCGGCGTGGGGCTCAGTTACAACGTCTTCTCCGATAATGGTTTCCTCTATGTATTCATCCGTACATTGTGGGCCGATACAGCGTTTCAAAACCGTTGCCTTGCGCCCGGGAGTTAGGCCGGTTACCTGCAAAGAGGGAACATAGACATCCACAATTTTTATCTTAAACGTCAGGTATCCCGTGGTGCCCTGCTCATCGGCCACATATACTTTTATCTCGTACTCCCCTTTGGCTCCAGGCATGGCCGTGCCAGAAAAGGTCTTGGTCTGCTCATCAAAGAACAGCCAATCTGGCAGAGGAGAATCGTCTATCAGTCCGGCCTTGATAATTGTTTTGCCCGTAAAGTCCATTTTGTTGAAGATGGCATCAGGAATCGTGATCTCGATTCTTTGGCCGCTTTCGACACTAACATCCGGCATCAGACGCGCTGATGACAAGTTTACCGGCGGGCGTTTGGTCGGGACATCCAGTAAATAAGGACGGTTATCCGGCAAGAAATCTCCTTGCCGCCATTTTTCTAACACTCCTCTCAAGTAGACGGCTATTTTGGATGGCTTCTCCCCCAGCATGTAATAGGGAATCGCATCCATACCTAAGCTTGAATACAAATTGCCCAGCGAATCCTGTAAATCAACATAAGCCAACATTGCCTTGGCCTCATCCTCTATGGCGCGGGCCGCCTCCAGCTGGCTATTTTCCGCACGGCTACCGTCCTTGATGGTTGTATCTTCAGCGATATCCTCCGATACATTGGCCAGCTCATGACTAATTTCGTAATCTTCCAAAGCCGACATATAACGCGCCCAAGCAACATAGACCTGGCTCAAAACCAAATTGGTCATTCTCTGGCGGCGCAAGGTCTCCAAATCAGAGGCGCTCGGGTTTCTCATATTTTCAAAAATACTCAAGCCCAACTTTTGCGCTTTTTGTGCCCATAGGCGATTATAATAGGAGGGATCGCTCTTGTATTTGGCCAAGCCCGGATCTTGCAGAACCTTAAATGAGGCCTTAACCTCCTCAACATTGGTAACCATATCGCGAACACGCAATTCCGGACGATTGGTGAGAGCCAACCACTCCATCTCGGAGAGTGAGCTCTTGATGTCTGGTAATTCAAAGTTTCCATACTCCTTGCCGACCAGCTTAAACTCCGTTGACGGATGGAAGCCCATTAATGAGGCTAAACGGACTTGCGCCGTTTCTAAATCTCTCTTGATGGCAGAGAGCTGTTTTACTGATTCCATATATTTACGTTTTTTAACCAAGTCCGGCATACTTAAAGCCTGCCCCTGCTCGCTTAATTCCTTAGCTCTGGCGTTTAACTCGTCTACCTCCAGGGTCATATATTCTATCATGTCATCAATGGTTGGCAGTAGCCTTTGCGCTGTCAAGGTCTTCCAATATAAAACCCTTGTTTCTTGCAGGAGGTTGTGAATAACCTTGCGACTTTGCTCATAGGCAACGCCGGACTGAAACTTTGCGTCTTGAGTCTGGTAGTAAACCGTGCCGACATCCAAAATATTCCACGCTAACTTCAGCTCGGAATCCATGGCTGAATGGTTGGCCGTATTAACATAACCGGCTGAAGAAAATATCTCAGGCAATCTATTGGCCGGTGATTTGCCAACCTCTACCAAACTTTGTTGATAGCTGACAACTCTGCGCGTGTAGTTATATTTCAAGGCCAAGGCCATTGCCATATACATATCTATCGGCTTTTCTATTTTGCGCGGCGTGGCAGCATACATCGTCTGCATATCCGTATCCACACGAATCGCGCGATCCCAGTCTGTATAGGCAACCGGCGCCGGAACCGCCAAAGCATTTGAAACCTTTGCATTTTCTTGTGACGAGCATGCGCCCAGGGCTAACACAGCCATAAACAAAGTAAGTAGTGTCTTTTTCATAACATATTCCTATAAATACACTTATCTATGTTTGGAGATTATATCAATATTTTGGATATTAACAGTATTTATTTGCTTTTATTCAACTTTGTTGTATAAATTTTAATAAAATAGATAAGTTTTTATGCCATCATATATATAAATACGCTCCAACCACCTCCCGAGGAATCGATGCTTGATATTCTGCAAACCGTATTTAAATATCGTGAAAAGGAAAGCCCTGACGTGCTGGGAGCTTTTCCGGAGCGTGTACACACAAGAGCCATGCCTGAACGCAGGTATCTCTGGACCTCGAGAATCTTGGTCATTTTTGCTTGTATCAGCATCTGTTTTTCCATGATGCTCGCCAGCACAATTTATCTTTTGCTGCCTCAACGCGGCGCTTATCCAAGATTGCTGCAGCCTAATAATTATTTTAGCCAACTGGAGCTTACTGATGTGCAGGAAAAAACCGTTCCCGTACAGGATTTGATTGCCGAACAATATATTGAAGAATATATCATGCTCCGGCACGTCATCAGCAATGACTATGACGAACTTGTCAATCGTTGGGCTCCCGGCTCCAGACTCTACTGGCTTTCTACCCGTGCCGTTTTCCAAAATTTCACAACCAATGATGCTCAAAATAACATTATGCAGTTTAGAATGCGTTCACTGGTCAGAATGGTGGAGGTTGAATGGATAAAGCCCATGACCAAAGGTCTGTGGCAAGCTCAATTTGTCACCATGGATTACTATCCCGGAGAGACAAAGCCTATTGTTAATATTTGGCGCGCATATTTGCGCGTGGCCTTTACCACCATCAACTATGCCAACAGAAGACAAAGAGAGCTTAATCCCTTCGGCTTTTTGGTCCTGAACTACTCTCTCTCTTATGTCGGAACACCTGATGAGCCAGAAAGCTACCTCAACACGGCTAAAGACGTTCGCGCCCAAAAATATGCTTATTAGCGAGGATAACCGATGCCCGAATGGTTTTCCCTTTTGTTTCGTTTTAAGGATAAAAAAAGCCCCGATGTTTTGGGCAAGTTTCCGTTGGATGTCAATATCAATGCCTATCCGGAACGCAGATACCTTTGGACTTCGCGAATTATGGTTATTTGTGCCGTGTTCAGCCTATGCATTACTATCATGCTGACAATGACAATCTATCTTCTTCTTCCCCAAAAGGCATCCAAACCATCTTTGTATGAGGCTCAAGAATATAATAGCAGCTTGCGACATGTTCAAAAAGCAGAAATTTCTGCCTCTCCTGAAGACCTCTTAACCGAAAACGCCATTCGACGCTATATTGTCCTGCGTCATGAGATCCCCTATTCTTATGCCAATTTAGCTTATCGCTGGAATACGGATTCTGAATTTTATCAACTCTCTTCTTTGGGAGTTTATCAACAATTTATCTACAAGATGGATTATGAACAGATGGCTAAGCTCATAGACATGGGCATGGACAGAAAGGTTGATATTGATTGGATCCGACAACTCACTTCCGATCTTTGGGCCGCACAGTTTACAACCACCACAACAACCAATGATCACCCCAAACCGGCAAAAGCTATTTGGCGTGCATATTTACGCGTTATGTATGAGGATTATAATGACGATACCGAAAAGGATGTTTACAGCCACAATCCTCATGGGTTTAAAGTTCGGCGCTATTCCGTGGGCTACGCCGGAAACGGAGAGGCATCGGAATCATATATGCAGTCAGCAAAAGAAATTTTTGAACGAAGAAATTAAAGCCCCGCTTGTATAAACGGGGCTTTGTTCTATATTAATCCTGCTTTGCTTAATTTTTTATCAAGTCTTTCCAACTCGTCAATATACGAAGATATCAGCCCCAGTCCCTTATTCCAAAATTCAGGGCTTTTGGCATCAAGGCCAAAGGGTTTTAACAGTTCATCATATCTCTTAACACCGGTCTCTGAGAGCATCTTCATGTATTTTTCCGGAAAGTCCTTAACACTGCCTTCTTGATATACCTGGTACAATGAATTTACCAAGCAATCGGCAAAGGAATATGCATACACATAAAACGGGCTATGGAAAAAGTGGCTGACGATTGACCAAATATAACGACTGTTCTCATCAACAACCACATGCTCGCCAAGACTGGTTTGCATTTCCTCAAGCCAGATTTCCTCTATCCGCTCGGCTGAAAGCTCCCCTTTTTGGCGCTCGGCATGAACCCTGGTTTCAAAACAATGGAAAGCTATTTGCCGCAAAGACGTGTTTATCATATCATTTACCTTACCGGCGATTAAGCACAATTTAGCTTTATCATCATCTAGGCCTGCCAGCAGAGACTGAAAGGTCATCATCTCAGCAAATACAGAGGCTACCTCCGCTAAAATCATCGGAGTATCATCATTTAGTTCTCCTTGTTTGATACTTAAGCGCATGTGGCAGCCATGCCCCAACTCGTGAGCCAAAGTCAAAACATCATTTTGTTTACCGACAAAATTCAGCATCAAATACGGGTGAAATTTGGCGGGCAACGGCATGGCAAAGGCACCGCTGCGTTTTCCGTCTCTTGGCGGAACATCTATCCACGAATGCTCGGCATCAAAAAACGGTAAGGCTAATTTTTGCCATTTGGGAGAAAAACGTTTGTATGCTTCCAGCACTATTTTTACGCTTTCTTCCCAGCTATAGTGCTTGTCATCAGAAAACGGCAAAGGCGCATTCCTGTCCCAATATTGAATTCTTTTAACGCCGAGCCATTTGGCTTTTAGCTTATAAAAACGGTCCGATATGTTATCATATTGAGAACGAACAGAACTTACCAGGGCAGTAAGAGCTTTTTCATCAACCTGGTTGTCTAAGTTGCGGGCGGCTACGGGAGTTTTATATCCTCTGTGAGAATCACCTATGGCCTTGTCTTTGACAATCATATTATAAATAAATGTAAACAGGCTTGCGTTTTCTTTGCTTACTCTATTTAGCTCTTTCCCTGCCTTTTCTCTGACCTTTGGGTCTTTATCCTGCATAAGTTTTGAGATTTCGGCGTCGTTATAATTCTTACCGTCTACGGTATAGACAAGTTTGGCTGAATGTTCATCATACAAACGCCGCCAAGCTGAGCCAGATGTTACTGACTTATCTAAGAATATGGCCTCTTGCGCTTCGGGCAATTCATGGGCCTTGAAGCGGCGAACACGCTCCAAAAACGGCTTATATGCCTTGACCTTTTTGTCTTTCAGCAGCTCCTTAAACTTAGAATCCGGTAATTGATTAATTTCTAAAGTATAGAAGATTGAAGGTTTGCTGTATTCAGTCATCTTTTCATCAAGATTTTGGTAGAAAGCTACTGCTTCTTGATTTTTCATTTGGGTGACCATATTAAGGTAGGCAAATACCGCCAATTTACTGCCCAGCACACTATTTTTTTCAACCAACTGCAATGATTGGTAAAAATCCTCCCCATTTATGGAAGCTATTTTTCCTTTATAATCTTTAGCTAACTTTTTATTTTGGCGCTTATAAGTTTCTAAATCTTTTTCTATCTGAGGATCTTTAATACCTTTATATAAGTCACTCAGATCCCAGGCCGGCACTTCAGTCTTTGGGCAATTCTTGTGGTTGCTGTTCTGGGGTGATTTCCGGTTCTTTATATTCTGCATTTTCTAACTCCTTATTTAACTCATGTAGGCGCTGCATTTCTGCTTCTATATCCGGCGTTTGTCTTAGATATTCTGTTCTGGCGGCTTCATCAAAAAGTTCGTCGGTCGGAAGCTTGGGTGTAAAGATATAATTTGCCCATGGTGTCGGTTGTTGTCCTTTGGCCCAATCTTTCACGCCTTTGCTGACAATTTTTATATCACACCAGCTATTTTTTATGACAGCAGAAAGCAGACAAAAGACTTTGTTTTTTTCACAAGAGAAAATTTCTTCGGCCATGGTCTCCGTGCACGGAATAAAGCCTCTTTTTTGCATATCTTGCCTAGGCGAAAGCAAAACTAAAATAAACAGTACACAAAAAATAAATACAATTACACCAAGTGTCAGACCAAACCAATATCTTCGGATAAAACTCATTATTTTCCTTTTTGAGCTTTGCGTTGCTTTACCAATTCTTCCAAATAGGCTAATTCTTCCAATGTATTCGCTGCAGATGCCTCCTCAACCGGACACTCAACTGCGCTGCACTTGAGTCCCATTCGCAGAGCAACCTCAACCGCATCGGTAAGATAATACTCACCTGCTGCGTTTTCATTACTGATAGCGCCCAAAATTTCAAATAATTTTTCTCCGTCAAAGCACATCATTCCGGAATTGCAAAAGTTGATGGCCCTTTCTTCTTCTGTGGCATCTTTATATTCAACAATACGCTCCAAATTTCCGTTATTCATAATCAAGCGCCCATAACGAGCAGGATCTTTGGGGCGGAAGCCCAAACAAACAACAGAGTAACCTTCGGCTCTCTTTTTTAGAAGCTTTTTCATCGTTTCTTTGGTGTACAACGGCTGATCTCCAAAAATTACCAGCACATCTCCTTTATATCCGCACAGTTCTCCTCTGGCTGAGCAAACGGCATGGCCGGTTCCCAGCTGTTTTTCTTGCACACATGTCGGGTACGGAGCCACTTCTTTTTTGACCAGATCTCCGTCGGGTGCAACTACGGTAACAATTTTATCAGCCTTTAGCTCTTCAAGCGTATCAATAATATGACGTATCATCGGTTTGCCATCAACCGGCATCAAAACCTTAGGCAAATCTGACTTCATACGAGTTCCCTTACCGGCTCCAAGAATAATGGCTGCAACGTTTGTCATAGTAAATCTCCTTATTTTGTAAACTTTATAACTTTTTAATAACTTTAATTTATAATGCAATTATCTTTTATTCGTTAACAAAGAGTGCATTTTATGAAAAAACTTTTTCTTGCAATTTGTTTCAGCTTGTTGTGGAACGCTCATGCTTCTCTAGCCAAGGTTACTGAAATTTTTGATCAGAGCCAATTGCCAAAAGCGGAATTGCCTAAACCGTCGCCGATGAAAGTTCATGCAATTACGGAAGAGGAACTCACTGACTTTTTGGACGAACGCCTAAAAAAAACAGTTATCCAGCCTCGAGATGAGGTCAAAACTAAAGCATCTGATGTACAGCCCAGTGACACCGTCTTGCAAGCACAAAAAGAAGCTCAAAAAGGAATTTTTCAAAAAATTTATGATAATGCTCTCAAACGTCTTGATGAGCAACAGTCTCAGTTGCAACGCAATGATTTGGCTACCCCTCAAATTTTTGATACTTCAAAACAACAACAAAAGCAGTGGGATATGCCAAATATCCCAACTATTAGGACCAACCTTCCTCCAGATGGGAAAAGCACCGTTGTTCCCGCTCTTGAACACATTCCATATCTTATGACCAATATTGAAATTCTCCCTGATGGAGTAACTAAATTTACGGATACGATCGTCGTTGTTGCTAATGGGAAGAAACTTCGTAACGGCCTGACAAAAATATTGCCTAAGGATATTGTTTCTCGTGATAATAAACGGCATCCAATTAACTACACTCTTATCAATGTCTCCGTTAATGAGCAAGCTGTTCCTTATAAATTACTTGAAAACGGAAACAGTGTTTATCTTATTCCTCGGGAAAATTATACTTTAGAACCTGGCGTGTATACTTATAAACTCGAGTATTTGGCCGACAATTTATTGTGGAATTATGGAGATTTTCAGGAATTTTATTGGGATGTGACGGGAAGTTTTTGGAATCTTGTCATTGCCAGAGCCGGAGCAACGCTTTCTCTTCCAATGGGGAAAAAGCCGCTTGGACAGGAAATTCTTATCGGGCATCCTCAAAACCTAAGTTCTCAAGAGGTTGTCTTAATTAATCCCTCTCCTGATACTTGGGGATACGCCGTCCAAAGACCGCTCTTTATCGGCGAAGGTCTGCATTTGGTTGTTTCTCTGCCAGAAGATGTCGTCCTGCCACCGGCTTGGGACAAACGTTTACTCAATACCTTTGAAAAAAATGCCGATGTGTATGTCAGCTTGCTCACTTTTGTGGCAATTGCTCTATCTTTTATTATTTCTTGGAAATATATTCGTGCCAATAAAGGCCAACTGAAGGTAACTCTGAAAAAAACACCGGTTATGCTGAGATATTTGGCTTTTAATCGCTATGACTTGAAATCTTTCGGAGGCTTCTTATTAGACTTATACCGCAAAAATATTATTGATATCCAACAAGCTGATGATACTCTCTTGTTAATAAAGCGGACAGATGACCTAAAATCTCTCAATAAATCTGAACAAAAGGCTATTCACTACCTATTTACGCAGGACGAACCGGTCTTTAATGTTAGTAAAAATTCTGCCCTTAAGATTAAAAGAGCTGCCAAAGAAATAGAAAAGGATTTGCGCCAGACTTTATTTAGGTTTTTAACTAAATTAAATAGTGGATATCTTTTCTTTAGTTTGAGCATGCTTTTCTTGGGCGAATTGTTCATTAGTCTGTTTACCATTAATATAGCTCAGACTTTTGGTGTGTTGCTTATTTCAACGCTAATCTCCATCAGCGGAATCATTATCTTCTCTCAGAATCCACAAAAACTGTGGCTGCAAATTCTACTCAAGGCTTTAGGCTGTTTGTTTATCTTATTTTCTGTCCTTATTATGGCTGCAGTGGTTTCTCTTTGGTGTATATTGTTCGTCTATCTTTCGCTCCTTACCATCAAATACTATACAACCGCATATGCACAAAGAAATGGCTTGCTGAAAAGCCACATTGCGGAAATTGAACAGTTGCGTAATAGACTGATTCGTCACCACGATAATATCGTGTTGGGCCGAGAAATTGCCAATCAACAGCCGAGTATTTGGGTTTTAGATATGGAAAAAGATTTTATATCCGAGCCGCTAAGTGAGTTTAATAAACTACCTGCGTTGCTGACTTTTATGAAAAAATTCAGTGCTTAGTCGGTGATGTTATATCGTCATAAAGCTCAAAATCTCCGGCTTCCATATTAGCCAGAGCCTCGGTTGACATATGCACTTCGGCGGCAAAGTCTTCTAACGAATAGTTTTTCTCTATCCGGCGTTGTTTGATTTTGGACCCTATTCTCTTTTTTTGTTCAGGACTTAGAGGAATCGTTTTTTCATCCATATCGCACCACACTTTTTACGTTTATCTATATATTATAACAACTTTTTGTTTATATATATTACAAAAATACAACCAAATTGCAAGTACAAATTTTACTGATACGTGAACATTTGCTACGGGTATTCAATCTTATTGATTTATTGAAAAGACTCTAAGAAGCTTTGCCGTGACATGTATTCTAAGCCACAACAAAAATCCTCCCTTGATAGTATCAAGGGAGGAAACAACAAACATAAACAAGGGAGGGAGTGTGTTTGGAAGATCTGGCGACGACTTACTCTCCCGCGCCTTAAGACGAAGTACCATC
>CALXVV010000008.1 GCA_944392205.1 uncultured Alphaproteobacteria bacterium
CCACCAGACAAGACTTCACTGAAAGTTTGGTCAATGTTTTGACCGAAGGGGCGGACAAATTAACGCTTGCGGACATGAACGAAGAAAGTGCCAATATGCTGGCTCTGCAAACCCGCCAACAATTAGCCATTAACTCCCTCTCACTTGCCTCTCAAGCTAGCCAATCAATACTAAAACTATTTTAGAAAAAGCCTCGTGAAAACGAGGCTTTAATTTTAATCAATTAGCTGAATATGAACTTTTTTGCCATAGTATTTGGCTAAAATATGGAGATTGGAAAGTTGCAGAGAACGCCTGCCTATTTCCATATCATCCAAAACATACAAAGGTATTCCGGTATCATGAGAAACTTTATCTAAAGGAATTTGCTTTAGCATTCGCAACTGATGAAGTTGCTGAGATATACTTCCGTGGCTTTGGATAAGTTCTCTAATAGTTTGTTTTTTATTCTTCATCGTTTTAAACTCCTAAATTTCTTATTAAAAAGAAACCGCCTTAAACAAATTAAGGCGGGGAGTTCGAAACTGTGCAAGAACAGTCCGGGTTCTTCGTGCATAGCCTTATACCCCCGGCTCCCCATAACAGGAGTTGTTCTTTTCTTGCAAGGAGTTTCGATACTCCGCAGGGGCAACTCGCCTCTGCGGAAATGATATTAGAGCAGAAAAATTAAAATGCAATTAAATTATTCGGAGGGGCAGTATTTGTTTGGTTAGAGCATACTCAAGCTATTCTAAATCAGACCCATTTTTTGAGCGATAATGAGGGCTTGAGTTCTATTGGTGGCGCCGACTGCACGCAACAGGGCATTAATGTGCAGCTTTACCGTTGCCTCTGATACACCCATCTTATAAGCTATCTGCTTGTTTGATAGCCCTTCAGCCACATATTGCAAAACCTCTGACTGCCTCGGGGTTAAAACTTTGCTGCCGCGCCCTGCCCGCTCGCTTTCTGAGGTGTGGTTTTCTATCACCGAGGGCGGCAGATAGGTTCCCCCTTCCATCACCAGTTTGAGGGCTGAGAGCAATATCTTGGTTTCTGAGCGCTTGGGAATATAGCCCGACACACCCATCTCTATCACTTTTTTGATATCGCGCGTATTCTCTGAGGCAGAAATCACAACTATCTTGCTTTTCTGGGCTTTTTCCTTAATCTCTTTCAAGCCGTCCTCCCAACGCATATCGGGCATGTCTAAATCGATAATTATCAAGTCTATATCTGAAGAATCTTCCGCTAATTTCAGAGCTTGCGAAAAATTTGCCGCCTGATTGATAACTGCTTGCGGTGATATTTTCTCAAGCTGCAAGCTTAGGCCATCTCTAAACAGTGCGTGGTCATCCGCAATCAGAATTTTCATAACTTCCCTCACTACACCCAAAAATTGTCTTATTACAAACTTAAACGCAAAACGTTTAAATAGGTTTAATGCTTTAGCTGCTATATAAACCCTTAGGATAAGATTTAAAGAGGAGAATAGAAAAATTCTAACCTTTTGTTTTTATAAATAAATACACTCAACTCCGGCTTCTTTGAACATCTGCTCGGAATAAACGAGTTTATCACGCCAGGTGCCGGTGGGGGTATTGGCATCAACCTCTACTTTGCGAGTGACGACCATTTTGATGCCTGATTGAATAATGGCGCGGGCGCAATCAGGGCACGGCATGGAAGTGACGTATATCACGCAGCCTTTGAGTGAGGCGCCGATTAAGCAAGCATTATAAACGGCGTTGCGCTCGGCATGCTCAAAAAAGTCATATTTGGTTGGACGCTCCTGGCGCTCGGGGATGTCATCATCCACGCCCCTCACAACCCCATTGTAGCCGGTGGAGCGAATCTCCCTATCGGGACCAACAACAACTGCTCCGACTTTGGTGGATTTGTCCTTGGACCAAGTGGCGACCAACTCGGCTACTTCCATAAATCTTCTATGCCATTTTTCCGAAAACATATGCGCTCTCCTTATGCTCTTATACCTCTAGCATAAGCATTTATCCCAAACTTGCAAACATACTTTTTATTTAGGCACAAAAATCGTCAGTTTTGCTTGACATCAGAGATAAAATGCACCAATTTATAGCAAGTACTTTTATATTTTAAGGAGAAAAAAATGAGTGCGATTATTGATATCCATGCTAGAGAAATTATGGACTCCCGCGGTACACCTACCGTAGAAGCCGAGGTTGTATTGCAAAGCGGCGCTTTTGGCCGTGCTGCCGTTCCGTCTGGCGCCTCTACCGGTGTGCATGAGGCAGTTGAACTCCGCGACGGTGACAAAAAACGTTTTGGCGGCAAAGGTGTTTTGAAAGCCGTTGAAAATGTTAACGACAAAATTTATGATGCTCTGGCCGGCTTGGAAGCCGAGGATCAGATCGAAATCGACCGCACTATGATTGATTTGGATGGAACCGAGAACAAAGGTAAACTCGGCGCCAATGCTATCTTGGCTGTTTCTATGGCTGTTGCCAAGGCTCAGGCCGAGGAAGCCGGTTTGCCCCTTTATCGTTATTTAGGCGGCACCATGGCTCGTACCTTGCCGGTTCCGATGATGAATATCTTGAACGGTGGTAAACACGCCGACAACCCGATTGATATTCAAGAATTTATGATTATGCCGATTTCTGCCGAGTCTGTTAAAGAAGCTATCCGTATGGGTGCTGAAATCTTCCAGACCTTGAAGAAAAACCTCAAAGCTGCCGGCCACAACACCAACGTTGGTGATGAGGGTGGTTTTGCTCCTAACCTCAAATCTGCTGAAGAGGCTTTGACTTTCATTGTTAAGTCTATCTCTGATGCCGGCTACAAACCCGGTGATGATGTTGTTTTGGCTATTGATGCCGCTTCTTCTGAGTTCTATGAAAACGGAAAATATGAGATGAAGGGCGAAGGCAAATCTTACACCAACAAAGAAATGGTTGAGTTCTACAAAGGTTTGTGCGACAAGTTCCCAATCTTCTCTATTGAAGACGGTATGGCCGAAGATGACTGGGAAGGCTGGAAAATGCTCACCGATGCTCTAGGCAACAAGATTCAGTTGGTTGGTGATGACTTGTTTGTTACTAACCCGGCTCGTTTGGCTATGGGTATTGAAAAAGGTGTTGCCAACTCTATCTTGGTTAAGGTTAACCAAATCGGTACTTTGACCGAAACCATGAAGGCTGTTGACTTGGCTCAACGCCACAAATACACTGCTGTTTTGTCTCACCGCTCCGGCGAGACCGAAGACACCACCATTGCCGATATCGCCGTTGCTACAAACTGCGGTCAGATTAAGACTGGTTCTATGTCTCGTACAGACCGTATGGCTAAATACAACCAACTCATCCGCATTGAGGAAGAATTGGGCGATATGGCTATCTATGCCGGTAAGTCTATCTTGAAAAAATAATTTACTTTTTCAAGGAAAAGCCCGCTCATCTGAGCGGGCTTTTTTGTGTTTTTTGGATTTCATATAACCTCAAAAAATCACTTGCGTATTCCGATATTTTTGTGTATATATACAATTGAATGTTGTGGACACATGACTGTTACCTTGGGACTTGGACTACATGTTTAGCATTAAAAGAGAGAACGGTGAGAAAATAATTTGCTTGTTTGGCAAAAAAATCTTTCGCTTTGGAAGATATTCCAACTCTGCAATCTTTAGAGAATTAAACTCTGTTTCCAGCATGCTTTATGCAAATCTTGCGGCTTCAACATTGCCTTCGGCTGTCGGCTTTTTACGAGATATTCAGCTGGCAGGCTTAAAAATTTTAAAAGAGATTGACCTCGTTTGCAAAGAAAACAATCTGACATATTGGATTGATTTCGGCACATTGCTCGGTGCCATCAGGCACAAGGGATTTATTCCTTGGGATGATGATATTGATATTTGCATGCCCAGAGATGATTACAAAAAATTTATTAAATCGTTTAACCAGTCTTGCCACGACAACAATCTTGAGGCTGTTTTGAGCTCTCACAAATCCGGAAAGTATAACTTAATCAAGGTCGTCCACAAAGATATTCCAAGTATCAGTGTTGATGTGTTTCCGGTTGATTTTTGTTATCAAGAAATGAATGATGCCCAAAAACTGGAATTCAGCAAGAAGATTAAATCCCTTACCCTTAAACAAGCTAAAAAAATGAAAAAGTTTTCTTCAACAGCTGAGTTTCATGACAGCTTCAGAAAACTAAGCCTTGAGCTTTTTGAAACGGATGAAGGCCCAAAGGAGACAAAATCTCCAACTGTTTTTTACGGGGTTGAATTTCATCATCAAACACACCTCTATAATGCCTTTGATTATGGCACCATTTTTCCGCTTAAGCAGATTGTTTTTGAAGGAGCAGAATTTCCTTGCGTAGCTAAACCTGACCTTTATTTAACCTATATCTTTGGTGATTATTTGAAGTTGCCTAAAAAAATTCATGCCCATATTGATCTTTCCTCCATCAGTTTAGATGAAATGTTAAAGATAAAAAAATACATCGGAGACTAAGCCCATGAAACGCGTTATCACTTATGGAACTTTTGATGTCTTACATTACGGACATATCAATCTTCTGAAAAGGGCTAAAGCCTTGGGTGACTATCTTATTGTTGCTCTCTCTACCGATGAGTTCAACAGTATTAAGCACAAGCAGTCATTTTACACTTATGAGCAACGGAAATTGCTTCTGGAGGCCTGTCGGTATGTCGATTTGATTATTCCTGAAAACAACTGGGAACAAAAAATCGACGATGTCAAAAAATATCAGGCAGATGTCTTCGTTATGGGGGATGATTGGAAAGGCAAATTCGATTTCTTGAAAGATTTTTGCGAGGTTGTTTATCTGCCTCGGACTCCAGATGTCTGCTCAACAAACACAAAGGCCTATTTGGCCAAGGAAAAACAAGCTGCTTGATCTGTTGTTTAAATTAGCCACTCTGTTGTCCTATCTTTCGTTTTGTCTGGTGATGCCGGGAATAGAAGCAGATAACCCGTTAACCACGGCTTTTTCGTAGGGTGTTTGGGCCTCAGCCATCAATCGATATTGGCGCTTATTTAACTCTATCTTTTCTCTTGTACTTAATTCGCGGTGGTACTCTTGCCAGAAAACTGCTGCTGTCTGGCAATCTTCAGTTTGGCCATTGTCTTGATATAAAACTTCCCCAGCCCCGTTGCACACGGTTATCGGCAACTGTTTTTCAGCCAGATACTCTAAATCAAGGTCAAAATCTTTAAGCTGCTCTGGTGCCAGGCGCAAGATGGCTCTTGGATGATATGCTCCTTGTTTGCGGTTATTAAAGAAGCGCTCAACAATATTGCAATCTAAAATCGGCTTTGGGGCAGAGATGAGCGTAACCTCTGTTTTATAACCGGCCAGAGCTTTTTCTGCCGCGTAATTTATCATCTCTTCTCCCGGAAGCGCATCTACCATAACACTATACCCGTCTTTCTCCAAACGGTCATCAAGGTAGTAAAAAGCATCTTCTACAAAACGATAAATCTCAGGATCTTCGGCTAAAGAAGCGCTATCTTTGCCGTTTAGGCGTTGAGGATATTTCTTTGTTAATGCCTTTATGGCCGGGTGGTAACTTAAGAAGCTATCACTATCTAAATGCACCAAAGAATTTTCTTGGCTTTGTTTTTGGGCCAAGGTTGATTTTCCGCTCCCCGGCAATCCTAATATCAACTGACATTGCAAATTTGTTATGTCTGGTTTCTTATCTCTAGTTATATCACGATAGATTTTATCAAAAATCTTCAGCTGCTCATCTACATCAAGCGGGAAAAAATCATCCATGACACCTCCTACCCCTCTCTTGAGGCGCAATTAGAGTTTTTTTGCACTGGGCGTGAAGTTTCAATCCTCTGCAAAGCATTGATTTAAGAGGATTGTAATGCGCCATGTAATTTCCTTCCAACGTCTTTTTTAGCGACGGATTGGTCTTGACGGCTTCTTGTAATAATTCTTGCTTTTTAACACGATTTTCCAGTGCGCTCAGCTCTCCCATTGCATGGGCATCCAAATCCGCTGGTTCATCACCGCTTAGCCAATAGCCGCGAGGTGAGCCTTGCAAAGACATCCCCTTGCGGGCCATAATAAATGCATAGTCTGGGCAAGACAGTGTTTGTTTCCACTGTTTCAAGGTTACCAACTGGTCTCCAAACAAAACCGGATCTGCCACCAGAAACTCTGTCTTGGGACTATCTTTATAGACCGGAACCTCCAGAGCAAAAGCCATGTGATAATCCCATTTTACCTCAGAAAAGCCACTGCCGTCGGCCAGCGGCAAATAGGCTGAAACACCTTTCTTGTTACCTTCTCTCTCAGACAGCAAAGCGCAAACTTTATATGTTTGATAGCCCTCTTTTTCGGCTGCGTTTGAAAGCAAATGAGCAAAACAGCAACATTGGCAGTTATCATAATCATAACCGCCGGGTATTTGCTTGAGCCATTTCTTGTAAGCTTTGCTGTATTTTTCTATCTTATTAAAATCTAATTCCATCTTCTTGCCCTATACTATGTTTAGGATAGCATCTTTTTGGACAAAAATAAAGCTTTTTCTACAATCAAAAAGCCGCCCTATCTAGAGCGGCTTTTCTTTTTGCTTCTTAAAAATTAGCTATGCGCTTTAGGGCAGCTTCTACCTTGGCTTTGTTTTCCAAGGCCTCTGCCTGGCGGCGTTTTTCTTCCTCCACCACCGCGGCAGGTGCGCGCTCTACAAAGCTTGGATTATTGAGCTTGCGGGCATAACCCTCCAAATTTTTATCCAGTGCCAAAAGCTCTTTATTCAAACGCTCTCTTTCAGCGGCAAAATCAACAACACCCTTTAGAGGTATCAGCAATGCAGCTTCTCTGAAGACGCTTTGAACCATATCGGGGGTAACATCTCCGTTATAACTCTCCAATTTTTCCAATCGGGCAAGCGAGCAAACCATCTGGTTAAAGGTCTTGAGTTCTTCTTGAGATTGAGCGTTGGCATCTTTTAAGTACACCGTCAACTTTGCTGAGGCGGGCAAGTTCATCTCTGCGCGTAGGGAGCGGATATCCGAAATCAGCTCAATGGCCCAATCAACCTCTTTCATGGCTGAGGCATCGGCTTCTTTTACTTCCGGCCAAAGTGCATTGATTAACTTAGTGTCTCTTTTGGCCGTGTTGTTCCACAACTCTGTGGTAATAAACGGCATGAACGGATGCAAAATAACCAAAATGCGGCTCAAAACCCACGCAAAGGTTGCTCTTGTTTCCGCCTTGGCGGCCTCATCATCACCATAAAGCACCGGCTTAATCAGCTCAATATACCAATCGCAGAAAGTGCCCCAAACAAATTGGTATACGGCATTGGCGGAATCTGAGAAACGATAAGAATTCAAATTATCCGTTACCTCTTTGGTGGCCGCAAAAGCCTTGGCGATAATCCATTTGTTAACCGCCAAGGTAACCTTATTTTCATCAAAATTCTCTTTAAATTCACATTGATTCATCTCGCCAAATCGAGCGGCATTCCACAATTTGGTTGCAAAATTACGGTAGCCGGCAATGCGTGACTGGCTGATGTTAATGTCACGTCCTTGTGTCTCCATGGCTGCCATGAAGAAGCGGACGGCATCTGCTCCAAATTCATCAATCAAAATCATCGGATCTACCGTGTTGCCTTTTGATTTTGACATTTTGCGGCCTTGTTCATCTCTGACAAGCCCATGGATGTAGGCTTTTTTGAACGGAACTTTTTTCATCATATACATGCTCATCATCATCATGCGGGCAACCCAGAAGAAGATGATGTCAAACGCCGTTACCAAAACCGTGGTCGGATAAAATGTCTGCAAGTACTCGGTGTTATCCGGCCAGCCTAAGGTTGAAAAAGCCCACAAGCCGGATGAAAACCATGTATCCAAAACATC
>CALXVV010000009.1 GCA_944392205.1 uncultured Alphaproteobacteria bacterium
CCCTTCATTCCATCAAATCGGCGCAAATCTACCGAAAAAAACACCAAAGACAAGTTTTGAAATTTATTTATCAACGTAGCTAACTGCCTTTTACTGAACGGACAAACATCAAAGTCCAAAATATAAAAATCGACAAACGATGATGTATTGTAACAAATACTACACATCGCCGTTGCCAAAATATCTATCAAATCATCCTGCCCCTCAATAAACACAGGAATATGTATTTGAGATTGTGCCATTTTATACCTTTATAGTCAGTTGATTAAGTCCAAGTATTTTTTTCATCAACGTATTATCCAAAAGTGTTTCTTTGGCCCGTTTGGCCGTAAAAATCTTATTGTCACTATCCATACTAATTGGAATAATCTTAGATTCATCCAATCCATGTTTGCGAGCAATGCGCCTTCCCAACTCATACTTAGACAACGCCTCATCACCCGCGATATTTACAATGGGATACTGCTGAGCATCTTTATTCTCTGCTAATCTAATTAAAATCTGTGCTGCCGTGTCAAAATCAATCATTGAGCGTTTTTGATCTTCAAACATTTCCATGGTTCCACCGTTTTTGACAGTCTCAACAATTTCATCATAAAAATGTTTTTTCCCCGCCAACAGACTTGGCCCCATTAACACTGGAAACCGTACGACATTAAAACCAGCGACATTAACCATTCTCTCTGCCACCGTTTTATGCTCTCCATAACGATTTGCAGGGTGTAATGCATCGGTTTCCTTAAATTTATAACCATCAATGCCTTGACCATATACAACCTCTGTTGACGGGTAATATAAGACCTTAATGTTATCAACGGTATTCAAAAATTCTGACAAAGCCGTAATATTGATATTCCACGCGATCTTTGGATTTTGCAAAACTTTATCCGGATGATGATAGGCCGCCAAATAAAAGACTTTAAGATTCTCACAATTTTTACAGATATCATTAAGCTGCATCAGATCAGACTTAGAGGTTACATCACATTTTTGCCACTTAACCCTAGCCTGTTCACCGTTTTCCGGCAAAAACATATCTGTAGCCAAGATATTATCATCGGTCATCGATAAAATATTCTTGATCAAATAGCTTCCTAAAAAACCACCAGCACCAACAATCAAATACATATCTTTCCTCTATGCAGTATAAATATCTTTTTGGCCGTTAGCTTCCTCCACCCCTTTATCATAAAGAGCAATCATCAATGTATCTTTGGTAAAAGTGAAAGAATGAACGGCATAAGGCCTCAGAATAAAGAAATCTCCCTTTTTTACGGTAACATTTTCCTCTTTTCCGTCTTTAGAGAGATGAATTTCAATTTCTCCATCCACTATATAGAAGGCTTCTTTATTGTTTTTATGATAATGTCCGCCTCTGACAACACCTGCCCTAGAAGATGTCACATTAACCTGTCTCCATCCCTCTCTGCACAACTGAGCAAGAGCTCCCCTATCATCTTCAAAAGTAAAATCGGGCTTGATAAATTCAATCATTTCGCTCATGTTATGCATCCCTCGGGATCAATGTTTCATAACCATTATCATTCAAAAGCTTTTCCTTTTGAGCCAATTTCAAATCTTCAGCCACCATCTCTTTAACCAAAGCTTGCAAATCATAATGTGGCTGCCACCCCAATTTGGTTCTGGCCTTGGTAGAGTCTCCTAAAAGTAATTCGACCTCCGCAGGACGGAAGAATTTAGGATTCACTGCCACCAAAACTTTTCCTGTTTTCCTATCAATTCCTCTCTCATTGACTCCCTCACCTTGCCACTCAAGATCAATACCAAGCTCCTTAAATGTCATCGTGCAAAAATCTCTGATTGATGTTGTGGTTCCGGTAGCCAAGACAAAGTCCTCCGGCTTATCTTGTTGCAAGATTCGCCACATGCCTTCAACATAATCTTTGGCGTGTCCCCAGTCGCGTTTAGCGCTCAAATTGCCCAAATACAATGTATCCTGCATACCCAAAGCAATTCTGCAAGCAGCCATTGTCACCTTGCGAGTCACAAATGTCTCACCACGACGGGGGCTCTCATGGTTAAACAAAATACCGTTAGCTGCAAATATCCCAAAACTCTCGCGATAATTAACACAAATCCAATAGGCATATAATTTAGCCACCGCATAAGGAGAACGAGGATAAAAAGGCGTTGTCTCTTTTTGAATAGGTTCTTGGATCAAACCATACAGTTCAGAAGTAGATGCCTGATAAAACTTGGTTTTCTTTTCCAAGCCGCAAATACGAATTGCCTCCAACAAACGCAAAGTTCCCAAGGCATCCGTTTCTGCCGTAAATTCCGGACAATCCCAAGAAACCTTAACATGGCTTTGCGCTGCAAGATTATAAATTTCATCAGGTTCAATCTCTTTCACCAAACGAATAAGGTTAGAACTATCTGTCAAATCACCATCATGGAGAACAATTTTACCTGCCAAATGATCTATTCTGGATGTATTAAACAGAGAAGAACGGCGTTTCAAACCATGCACCTCATACCCCTTCTCCAACAACAGCTCTGCCAGATAAGATCCATCTTGTCCGGTAATACCGGTAATCAATGCCTTTTTCATTTTTTCCTCATATATTAATGAACATTCAATGTTAACTAAAACTAATAATACAGCACACAACCCGAGCTTATTTTTTCCAATTAGCCAAAATCCAAGAAGATGAGTTTGCCTTATTTTCGCCTCCGACCCCGAATTCAAGAGCTACATTCAAAGCCTTACAAATTTCGGATTCCGGAATATTTTCCTTAGTACGATCTCCCCCATTGGCAAAAACGAGCTCGCAATCCGCATACTTTTCACGAGCCTGTCGAATCCCGTCGCAGGCAGAATTATCGCTGTCGTCAAAAGACAAAACATCAACAACACCCTTCAAATTTTCACAAATGACGCGACGAGTGTGCTCATTCATGAAATTTTTTCCCTTTTTGCGACAAAGCCATTCATCTGAATTAAGCAACAAGATGACCCCATCACTGCGGGCGGCAGAAGCTTTGATCATTTCAATGTGCCCTTCATGAATTGGGTCAAACCCTCCGCTTACGATGTAGTATTTTCTCATTTCAACTCTCCACTAGATAAATCTGTAATTTTCAAACAAGTACACGTCCATAAAAGCTATCTCGACCTAACGAATTCTCCCGACCATTGGTAACCTTCAAAATACGGCATTCACATACCTCAGATTGTCGTTTTGACCATCTGAAGTTGCTCGTAGAAAAGATTTCAAATGTGACTTAACTGTCTTCAACTGTTGCAATGTTGCTTCTGCTCCTTGAGAAACAAACCTTTCCCGGACATCGGCCACGACATCCATTCCCTTAAAAAGCTCATCAGTCAAAAAATCAGGGGTAAATTGGTAGTCTTCCGTGGCAGAAAAAACCTCCAAATTATGTTGTTTGCAGTAAACAAGCTTATTTTTGATAGCTGAAAGCGAATAACCAAAGTTCACAATACTACCCAAGACAATCCCTTGGCACTTCTCATCGATATACTTTTCCAGATTCTCAAAATGCTCATCATCATAAATACCGCCCAAGCAAATCCCCCTCTCTTTTGCATAAGAGGAGACTAGTTCGTGCTGCTGACTATGTCCGCCTTCACTTTCGCTATGCTGTATATACCCGACAAACATAATAAAATCTCGCCATAAACCACCGTTTTTGAACTGATGCACTTAATATAAACTAAAAGTTAATTACGTCAACTTAATTTTTATTAAAAGTGTAGATAATAAAGGAATATATAAATACAACAAAATAAAATTACGTAAAATATAAATGATTATTAAAAATATACGACTATGTATTAGCAATTAAACATTCTCAATTTCCAAGAAAACAAGATAACTTGCCATCTTGAAAATTATTCCAAACAATGGAACAACACATAAATTTGACTTTTTTACAAAAATATGTAAGATACGGGAAAAATGGATATAATTATGTCACCAAATAAAAAAAACATTATCAGATATGAAAAAAGACTCAGGGAAAATAGCTATTTGCTACGATTTTGACGGCACACTAGCCCCGGGAAACATGCAAGAATTTGGCTTTATGAAAGCATTGAGAACCACACCAAAAAGTTTTTGGAACAAATCAGACCTTTTGGCAGAAAAGCATTCGGCAGATAAAAATCTGGCCTATATGCTGACCATGCTTCAGGAAGCCAAAAGCAAAAAGGTGTCTTTCCGCAAAGAAGACTTGCAAAAATTTGGAAACTCCATTCCTCTATTCAAAGGAGTAGAAGATTGGTTTCAGCGAATTAATGCCTATGCATTGGAGCAAGGCATTGAATTACAACATTTTCTGCTATCTTCTGGCTTAAAAGAGATTATCAGCGGCATGCCTATCGCCAAAGAATTCACCAAAGTCTATGCCTGCTCATTTATGTATGATGAGAACGGAGTTGCTGTTTGGCCGGCACAAGTTGTAAATTACACAACAAAGACTCAGTACCTGTTCAGGATCAGCAAAGGCTGCTTGGATGAAAGAGATGGCGCCGTAAATGATCGTACGCCAAAAGACCAAAGGAACATTCCTTTTAGCCGCATGATGTACATCGGAGACGGGCTGACAGATGTTCCCTGCATGGCAACTTTGCGCAAATTCGGAGGTAATGCCATTGCTGTGTATCGTCCCAAGACCAAAAACGGCAGCCAACATGCCGAGAAACTGCTTAAAGACGATAGAGTGGACAACATTGCACCTGCAGACTACAGCGAGGGCTCAAGAATGGACTGCCTCATCAAAGCCTGGATTGATAAGATCAAGGCCGAGATAGATTTGAGATCTTAATAAAAAACGCTTTATTCCGGTGCCGGAATAAAGCGTTTTTTATTTGCTACAAATCAATAATATCAATGACGTGGAAGTCATCATCATAGATGAAACGGCGTTTTACATATTTTCCCGCTATAATCTCAGGTAAAAAGTTTCGATCAGCCTCCCGCATTTGTTCATAAGGGATTTCATCCTCATCAATCCAAAAGGCATCAACTTCGTCTTTTTTTTCCTTAACAGCTCCTGAAAATTCCGTACTTTTAAAGACATATACGTAAAAATCCTTGGTAGGAAACTCAATATACCCAACTTGTTTAGGATTTTTAATCTTGAGCCCGGTTTCTTCATAGGTTTCACGAATAACGCAATCTTCCATGGTTTCCACGGCTTCTTTCTTGCCGCCCGGAAAGTTGACACAACCTTCATTAATGCCTCGATGATGCCGAATCATCAAAAATTTATGATTAGCAACATCTTCTACAATAGATAAAGACGCGTCTTTTTTCATATATCATCCTTTATAAATATTTACTGAAAAATGTCTCAATCTTGTCAAACGGGATTTTTTCCATATTGTCATAGAGATCAACGTGGTTAGCTCCCGGAATAATCATCAGCTCTTTGTTGTCACCGGTTAACTTTTTAAAAGCATCCTCACTGAAATAGCGGCTGTGTGCTTTTTCACCATGTATCATCAACACGGCGTTTTTAATTTCATTGCTATAAGTCAAAATCGGCATATTCATAAAAGACAAAGACGATGTCATATTCCACCCTCCGGTTGAGTTAATGGAACGTTTATGGTAACCGCGCTTGGTTTTATAATAACCAAAATAATCCTGCACGAACTGAGGCTCCTGCCCGGTTAACTTATCTGGCAATCCCGGAGCAACGGCAATAGTCTTACTTTGTGCATCTTTAGTGCGTTGCTGGTTCAACTGTTCACGCAAAGCATAGCGTTGCTCAGGTGTCATGGCATCAAAATAGCCATTGGCATTTACTCTGCTCATATCATACATAGTAGAGGTAACCGCGGCTTTAATTCTGGTATCCATCGCGGCAGCATTGAGGGCAAAACCGCCAAATCCGCAAATACCGATAATTCCGATTTTATCAGCGTCCACCTCCGGCAAAGTCGTCAAGAAATCAACAGCGGCGCTGAAGTCTTCCGTATTAATATCAGGCGAGGCCACATTTCTCGGTTCTCCACCGCTTTCGCCCGTATAAGATGGATCAAAAGCCAGAGCAACAAAGCCCTTTTCCGCCATTTTCTGAGCATAAAGACCAGAGGCCTGCTCCTTAACCGCGCCAAACGGACCGGAAACGGCAATCGCCGGTAATTTGGCCGATTTTACATCTTTTGGCAGATATAAATCCCCGACCAAGGTAATACCATACCTATTTTTGAAACTTACTTTCTTGATTTGCACCTTGTCGCTTTTGGCAAAGGTTTTATCCCAGCCTGAGTGATGATAGACGGCAAAAACCCAAACAGCGGCAACCGCCACAATCAGCAAAATAGCAGACAATATCTTCATTGTTTTTTCCTTTCACGCACAACATTATGAGTGTTATTGTAGGATCTAGAGTAAACTCTAAGTCAAGAGTTTTTTTATAATTATTTACATCCATAAAAGATAAACACTTTCCCTTGATTATCCCTAAATCATACCCATATACAAAGAAAAATTTATGAGGGAAAAAATGCGTAAAGCCATTGTTATTTTCACGACAATAATATCACTTCTAGGCCCCATTGCGAGCTTAAATGCACAAAATTTATTTTTACCGGAGCAAAACAATAAACGAATAGATGCCATCATCTATCAGCTCAATAACAACCAGGCTGCCAAAGAGCAGATTGAAGATATTTTAGAATATACATCTACACTGCAAAACGAGCTCAATACGATACAGAAACAATATGTGTCACAACAGGAGGTTTTGCAAAAGAAACTTGATGCTCTGGGCCCCAAACCAGAAAACGCAAAAACGGAACCCGAAAGCATCACCATCCAGCGCCAAAGCCTAAAATTGCAAGAAGACAAACTCAAAGCTGAAATAGCCCAAGCAGCTTTTCTTTCAGCTAAAATAGATGAGATAAATAACCTTATCTTAAAAAACAGAAACAAAGAACTGCTAAACAACATATCGGTAAAACAAAGCTCCATTTTTCACCCGCAAGAATTTATAAATTCTTTGAGAGAATTTGGCCGTTTTGTATTTAATTTAAGCAAATCTCCGCTAATTTGGTATCAAAATCTGCCGCCAAAATCCCAAACAAAAGTAAAAGAGCAATTTTTCTTTGCTGCTTTAAGTGTGGTTGCCACACTTTTCATATCAATTTTCATCAGTTTTTATCTGCAGCGTAGTCTTGGATATCGCACCTCAATAGAACACCCAAATTATTGGCAAAAAATTCGCACCGCCGGTTGGATGTTTATTGCCAAGAGTATTGTACCAGCCTCAACTTTAGGTATCATCTTTTTCTGGTTCTATGACAATAAAAGCATCAACAACAATGCCTTTGGTCTTTTGTTGCACAACATCATATTCTATTTCGCCTATTATTGCATAACAACGGCAGTCATCAGCATTATCTTCACACCCACATCTTCCAAATGGAGGTTGATTGAGGTGGCAGACAGCAAAGCCCAAAAGATTTATTCGGCGCTTATATTTTCAACCATTGCAATTTGTTTTATTTCATTTTTTCAAAGTGTTGCCAATCAAACAGAAAGTTCCGAGGCAACAATTTATTCTCTCAATATTTTTGCCAATGCCACCAAAGCTCTCTGCATTATTTTGGTGAGTAAAATAGCACTTTATGACAACACCCCGCTCTCTGAAGATGAACTCTCCGAGAACACAGCCATAGCCGGACTAAGCCTCTCATCAAAAATAAGTCTGCTTATTTCTTTCTCCATGCTCATTGCTTTTGGTTTATCTTTAGGCGGTTACATAAGATTGTCTGAGTACATCATAAACCATTTTATATATTCAATAGTCGTCATCGGCATTTTTTACATTTTCGGCAAACTGTTTTTCTGGATTTGTCACCGTATTTTACTGATGCGCTTTTGGCTAAAAACCTTTCGCATCAGCCACAAGAGTTTAAGCAAAGGGGAGTTCTGGCTTGGTCTTTTACTAACCCCGATACTCTGGTTCACCTGTCTTTTAACACTCTTAGCGGTTTGGGGTGTTCCGGTAGATTTGCTATTAGCCAGAGTGAAAAGTTTTCTTATTGGCTTTAACATTGGCGGAATTCATATTTCCATTTATTCCATTTTGCTGGGAATTATCTCTTTCTTTGTCTTTTTATCCCTATTCAAAGTGCTGAAAAACAGTTTTAGCAACGGCAACTTGAGCAAAATAGAAATGGATGACGGCATTCGCAACTCCATTGTTTCCTCAATTAACTTCTTGGGTTTCATCATCTCAGGCATTTTGGCCATTGCCGTCATGGGCGGAAGCTTGAGCAGCATTGCCATCATTGCCGGTGCTTTGTCTTTCGGTGTTGGTTTGGGGCTGCAAAATATGGTTGGCAATCTGGCCGCCGGCATGACCATTTTATGGGAGCGCCCGATAAAATTGGGAGATTGGGTTATCATCAACGATCAAGAAGGAATAGTCAAACAAATAAAAATGCGTTGTACCATACTCGAAACCTGGGACAAAACCACCGTCATCATCCCCAATTCCGACATCTTATCAAAAAGCCTGGTAAATTATACCTACAAAGGCAAAAGCGGCCGTGTTGCCATAAAAATG
Source organism: uncultured Alphaproteobacteria bacterium (assembly GCA_944392205.1). Classification (GTDB taxonomy): domain Bacteria; phylum Pseudomonadota; class Alphaproteobacteria; order RF32; family CAG-239; genus CAZU01. The sequence goes on from CALXVV010000009.1 coordinate 8,566, forward strand.
AGCGTTGGTTATGAAAGCAACGTCAAACAAATAAGAGAAAATCTGTTAGAAATCGCCTCTACCAATGAAGATATATCAGACACGCCTGCCCCGTCGGTAACTTTTAGCAATCTCGGTGCCGGGCTTGAATTTCAGCTAAATTGCTACACGGACAATATTTTTAAACGCGCGGAAATCGGCAACGACTTAAGAGAAAAGATAATCACTCGTTTCCAAGAGCTAAATATTGAGATGCCGGCCTCCCCGGCCACCGTTTGCTTGGAAGACAGAAGAAAAGACTAGAACATATCTCCATAAACTCTTTGCTGTTCGGCTTGCAGTTCTTTATTTTGATGAGCCTTTTCAAGACTCCCCAAACGCACGGCCTCAGTATAGAGATGGATTTTGTAGTTAATTTTAGCCATATATTTATTGAGCTGTTCCATTTGATTTTCCAGATGAGCGCGCTGCTGTTGGAACATTTCCAAACGCTGCAGCAAGGTCTCGTCACCCTCTCTAAACCAATCAATATATTGCTTGATATCTTTGAGAGACATGCCCACACCTTTAAGGCACTCAATCATTTCAAGCCAACCGATATCCGTGTCAGAAAACACTCTCAAGCCGGATCCTGTTTTTTGCACAAAGGGTAACAAGCCCTCTTTTTCATAATAGCGCAGGGTGTGAGCCGTTAGCCCTGTTTTTTTAGCCACTTGGCCGATAGAATATCTCATTTCAATATCTCCTTATGAAGGGCAAGATAAGAAAAAAAATATGAAATGTCAACAAAAACTCTTGACTTAGAGTTAACTCTAAAGATTACACTCAAAACAGAATCGCAACCAAACAGGAGAAAAAAATGAAGAAATATGCCTTCATCGCGGCGATTGCTGCATTAAGTTTTTCAACCAACATAGGAGCACAAGAAATGAAAACAGCACCAATAGACACGGTTTTTGCCCAAGGAGAATTAAACCCCTACGGCAAATTTTTCACCGGCCAAACATATTTAACCATGCTAAGCAATAACGATGAAATTTGGAATTCCTCCATCGGCAATGTTACTTTTGAGCCCAAGGCCCGCACCAACTGGCACAAACACAGCGGTGGACAGATTTTGCTGGTTTTAGCCGGTGAAGGCCGCTACCAAGAGCGTGGAAAAGAGATTCAGATTCTGCACAAAGGAGATGTCGTAAGGATTGCACCTGATGTTGAGCACTGGCACGGAGCCGCTCCAAATGAGTGGTTCACCCATATTTCGGTTGAGACCAACCTCCCCAACAACAAAGCAACCTGGCTTTCCCCGGTAAGCGATGAAGAATACAAGTAAGATATTGGCATATATTATAGCCGCAGTTGCTTTATTTAGCCTCGGCTATTACTCAAGAAAGGAAATAACAATGCAATCCCCTGCTCAAACAGACCCGGAATTTGTGGCTACTTTTGAAGATTTTATAAATCTTGATGTCAAACCTCACGGAAATTTACCAAGCAAAATGCGTTGGTTGGTCATTATGGCGGCGCACATAGCCACCCAATCTCCCAACGAATATAAAATTATATTAAGAGAAAGCCTCAAAGATGGTGTTTCACCAACCGAGGCCAAAGAGGTTATCTACCAAGCGGTTCCATATCTTGGTATGGCGAAAGTTTACGACTTTTTGGGCGCTTCTAATGAAGTATTTTCAGAATTGGGAATAGAACTACCACTCCCCTCGCAGGCAAACACCAACCGCCAAACACGTCTGAACAAAGGACTTGCCGCCCAAAAGGCAATCTTTGGTAAGAGTATTGATATAATGCGTGCACAAGCTCCGCAAGAGCTGAAACATATTCAAGACTACCTCTCAGCCAATTGCTTTGGCGACTACTATACCAGAGGCGGCCTAGAGCTCAAAGAGAGAGAGCTTTTAACCTTTGCATTGCTAGCCTCCTTAGGCGGGGCAGATTCTCAACTGCGCTCACACGTACAAGGTAATCTAAATATTGGTAACGATAAAAGCGTTTTATTAGACACGATAACTCAGCTTTTACCCTATATTGGCTACCCGCGTTCTCTAAACGCCATAGCCGCCGTCAACGAAATCAGCAAGGATTAAACAGATGAAAAAAACACCAATGTATTTGGCTTTAGGAGCCCTACTTGCTGTAAGTTCGCAAGCAACGGCCCAAATATCACCAACTTCAAATAAGATACTGATTGCCTATTATTCACGTAGCGGCAATACAGCAGAAATCGCCAAACACATCCAAGCGGCAACCGGTGGAGATATTTTTGTAATCACGCCAGCCCAAGACTATCCGCAAGACTATCGACAAACAACCGAGCAAGCAAAAGAAGAAATTTCAAGAGGTTACAAACCCGAGCTTAAAAACAAGATTGAAAATTTTGCACAATACAATATTGTTTTCTTAGGTTCGCCATGCTGGTGGGGAACCGTAGCTTCTCCTGTTTCAAGCTTTTTAAGTGAGTATGATTTTTCCGGCAAGACTGTCATTCCTTTCATGACACATGGAGGAAGCGGTCTTGGCCATAGTGTTGAAGATATCAAAAAACAGATACCATCGGCAACTATTATGGGGGCCAAAGCCTTCTGGGGAACCTCTGCTGCCATGGCCTCAACAGACGTAAACAAATGGATAAAGGAGTTAGAAAATGACTAAAAATATACTTGTGCTCTCAGGAAGTTTTCGCAAAGGCGGAAATTCCGATATTTTGTGTGATGAATTCATCAAAGGCGCCCTTGAAGCGGGAAATAAAGTAGAAAAGATTTATGTAAATGATAAAAAAATAAACTATTGCAGAGGCTGTGGTGTTTGCAACACAACACATAAATGTGTACAAAAAGATGATATGGCAGAAATTCTAGATAAGATGATAAAGGCTGATGTCATTGTCATGGCCACCCCGATTTATTTCTATACGATGAACGGGCAAATGAAAACCCTAATTGACAGAACTGTTCCCAGATATACCGAAATAAGCAATAAAGAATTTTATTTTATTGTCGCCGCGGCAGACAACAGCCATGCCAATATGGAAAAAGCGTTGGAAGGTTTCAGAGGATTCACGCAAGATTGCCTAGACGGCGCTAAAGAAAAAGGCATCATCTACGGCACCGGAGCCTGGAATATCGGCGATATAAAAGGTAAGCCAGCCATGAAAGAAGCCTTTGAAATGGGAAAAAACTGCTAAAAAAGACCCCGCACCTAAAAGATGCGGGGCTTTTATTACTTTCTGCTCTGTGCTTAGAACAACTGCAGAACTGACTGCGCTGCCTGTGAAGCCAAAGACAAAGAGTTAATCGCCAACTGCTGTCTGGTTTGCAGGGCCAACATATTGGCACTTTCCTCATTCATATCGGCCAAGGTCAATTTATCGGCACCTTCGGTCAATACGTTAATCAGGTTCTCGGTGAAGCTTTCACGGCTTTGGACGATTGAGTAGTTGTTACCAAACTCAGATGCCCAGTTACGCAAAGTACTGATGGCGCCATCTACCGCAGTGATTGCTTCTTCAATCTTGGCCGCGCCGGCCTTGATATCTAACTCAAGCTGCGCATCATATGCCTGCTGAGCAGTATCCAAAGCCCCTTGCTTTGCCTCAATATCTTGCTTCTTTAACTCATCTGAGGTATAGTCCCCACCTCCACCGGCATCAACTCTACCATTTTGAGCCTTAGCTAAATTATCTTTAGCTTTATTTAAGGCATCTAATTTAGATTTACCATCTGCACTTAAGCCCCAACCGGCAGCATCATCTAATTCCAAGCCGGTGGTGTCGGCTGACTTACCGGTAATCTCAAGCTTAGAATCTCCGGTCTCATTGAATTTTACGGTCAAAGTACCGCCATCCAACAAGTTTACACCCTTATAGCCGGAGTCTTTAGCGATACCGTCTATCTGTTTCAAAATATTATTGAACTGCTCCATATAGCTGGCGCGCTCCTCAGCATCCGTACTGTCGGCTGCTGATTGTGCTACCGCCTTGGCTTGTGAAGCAAAGTCCGTAATCGCCTCAATTCCTTCATCGGCTGCTTGAATGGTCTGAATCGCTTGACCCATGCTGTCTAACAAGGCAGACAAGTCACTCGCACGGTTGTTCAATGATTGTGCGGTGTAGTAAGATGACGGGTTGTCTATCGCTGAGTTTACTTTTTTACCGGTAGACAATCTCTCTTGCGTCTGGTCCATCAAGCTTTGCGTATTCTGCAAAGACAACAGGTTGGATCTCATGGACGCTGTTA
>CALXVV010000010.1 GCA_944392205.1 uncultured Alphaproteobacteria bacterium
CTCACCAGTTTAGGGTATTTTGGTGTCGATGGCAAGTTTTTTTTGTCTAAAATTTAATTTTCATAAAAAAATCCCCTTAAATCTTTTGGATTTAAGGGGATAAGTGCTTCTTATTATTCCGCAGCGAGTTCTGCTTCTGCCGCGCAATATTTTTCAGCAGCGGCAATCAAGATGTTGAACGCATTGAGACGTTTTGTCTTACGGGCAACTTGTTCATCGTGGTCTGGATCGTCTCTCATCTGGGCTAGTTTGAGCCGAGTTATTTCTTTATCTCGTTGGGCCACAAAATAGGGCACCAACGTCTTGATAAAGCTTTTTTCAAAGCGCTCGTCCATGATAAATTCATCGGCCTTTTTCTGACCCATGAGGCGGATGGCGTCCAGTGGAACAAGGTCGCCATCTTCCCAGAGCAGTCCCCAGAAGTGCTTGTCAAAGAAGTAGTTCTTGCCATATGCCAAGGATTCACTTCTTATCCACTCCATACAGAATTTGTTGATCTGTTTGGTGCTGTCGGGGTAGCGCAATCCAACGATAAGCAGTCTGGAAATTTTGTCAGGGTAAATGGTGCAGTACTTCCTGACATAATTTTTAAACTTTTCCAGCTCGCTTGTTGTCAGGTTGGAGACTGTGGCATTTCTGTTGGTTATATAGGCTCTTACATTGCCGCGTAACTTTTCCAGAAATGCTTGAATTTCCCCCTCCACAATTGCACGAGGGCCCATTCTCACAAAATTTTCCTTTGGAGTGCTCCTCAAGGCCAGAAGATCTTTTTCTTTTTTGCTTTGCTTGTTGATCCAAGCATTTGAGAAATACTCAAAGGCCTCTTTGGATATTTCTTTCCGTTTAAACCACTTATAAAGTTGTTCCAGTTTTTGCTGGAGGTTCAATCCTTGGAGAGCTAGATTTTGCTCTTGCGTTAGTTTGGGTTTTTTGTCTTTCATAAAAATAGGAATTTAATTATTTTATTAAACTTAAAAAAGCTGTCAATTACTATAACATAACTTCGTACTTTTTCAACCTTTTTTATTTTTTTTAAACTTTCAGGTGCTATATTACGTTTTAAATTGTGTAAGTTGACTATAAAAGGGTTGGATAATGAAAAAATTTATAAAAATTTTGCTTATTTGTGTCTTGCTTGGCGGAGCAGGTTGGTGGTTTTCGCAAAAAGACACTAAAGAAGATGCTTATAAAACCCAAAAAATTATTAAGGGCGATATTACGCAGAAAATTACTGCCTCGGGCATTATTAACCCTATATCTACCGTTAATATCGGTACCCAGGTTTCCGGTACCATTGCCGAGATTTTTGTTGATTACAACACCTTGGTAAAACAAGGTCAGCTCTTGGCGCAGATTGATCCCTCCCTTTTCCAGGCTACCGTTGACCAGCGCCGCGCTGCTCTCAATATTGCCAAAGCAGAGGTCGACGTGGTGAAAAATGATATCGTCTATTATAAGAAAAATCTGGACCGTATCAAAAAACTTAATAAATCTCAGTATACTGCCGATAAAGATTTGGAATCTGCCCAGAGAGATTATGACAATGCCATTGTCCAAAAAGCGTTGAAAGAAGCTCAGGTCTTGCAGGCAGAGGCCTCGCTCGAACAAGCGGAAATTGACTTGCGCTATACCAAAATTATCTCTCCGGTGGATGGAATAGTCGTTTCCAAAGAGGTGGAAGTGGGCCAAACCGTGGCGGCCAGTTTCCAAACCCCAACGTTGTTTAATGTGGCGGAAGATCTGACCAAAATGCAAATTGAGGCCTCGGTTGTTGAAGCTGATATTGCCAAGGTTAAAGAAGGCCAAACCGTGGAGTTTAGTGTTGATAGTTTTCCTGATGAAATCTTTTACGGTATTGTGACACAAGTGCGCAATAATCCAATCACGACCTCAAACGTGGTTACCTATGAGGTGATTATTGAAATTGATAACCGCGACCTTAAGCTCAAGCCCGGTATGACCGCTAATGTTAATATCATTACGGCTGAAAAACAAGGCGTTTTGCTGGTGCCCAATAGGGCCCTCCGTTTCTATATTACCGATGAAAACGGCGAAACCAAACGCTATGCTGACAAAGGATTGTGGATTCTGAAAAATAACAAGCCCGAAAGAGTGACTATCTGGACAGGTGTCTCCGATGATGACTTTACGGAAGTGGAGGGCAAGGGCTTGGATGAAAATACTCAGGTTATTCTTGAAAGTGCGGACTCTGCCGCTAAGGCCAGAGAAATGAGATTGAGGATGCCCAGATAATGCCGCTGATTGAACTCGAAAATATTACCAAATCTTATCCGCTTGATGGATTTAATCTTAAAATTCTCAAAGGTATCAGCCTGACAATAGAAAATGGTGAGTTTGTCGCTATTATGGGACCTTCGGGTTCCGGTAAGTCTACGTTGATGAATATCTTGGGCTGTCTTGATAAGCCGACTTCCGGCAGATATAAACTCGATGGCCAAAGAGTGGATAAACTCTCTGCCGATGAATTGGCCGAAATCAGAAATAAGAAAATCGGCTTTGTTTTTCAAGGCTTTAATCTGCTCTCTCGAACATCTGCGCTTGAAAATGTGGAGCTTCCCATGGTTTATGCCAATGTGCCGGAAGCCCAAAGAAAAGAACGTGCCGAGGCTGCCTTGGCTAAAGTGGGGCTAAAAGAGCGGATGTACCATCAGCCCAACCAGCTCTCAGGTGGGCAGCAGCAACGTGTGGCTATCGCCCGTGCCGTGGTTAATGAGGCGCCGATCATTTTTGCTGATGAACCAACCGGAAACCTTGATACCAAAATGAGTATCGAAATTATGGACTTGTTCACCAAGCTCAACCAAGAACTCAAAAGAACAATCATTTTGGTTACTCACGAGGAGGATATTGCCCGCTACGCCGACAGAATTATTAAAATCGTCGATGGTGAGATTCATTCTGATGAGAGGGTGGTAAAATGATTGATTTTAAAACCATATTCAGCATCGCTATCAGAGCTATCAGAGCTAATAAAATGCGCTCCATTTTAACCAGTCTCGGTATCATCATCGGAGTGGCCGCCGTGATTGTAATGCTCTCTATCGGCCACGGAGCGCAGGTTTCGATCCAAAACGAGATGAAAACCATGGGCTCAAACCTTATCATCATTCGCTCCGGTGTGGCAACTTCCAGCGGAGCTCGCGGCGGACATGGTTCTCAGCCGACAATGAAGGCCAGCGACGGTGATGCCATCCAGGAAAAAATCAGCAAAATTCGTCTGGCGGCTCCGGTCTTGGAGGAGACAACCCAAATCGTCTATGGAAACGCTAACTGGTCTACCGGTGTGACCGGAACAGACAGTCGAATGTTTGAAATTAAGGAGTGGGATTTGGCCTATGGGAGAATGTTTTCTCCGGCCGATGTTAAAAACTCCAATAAAGTCGCTATTTTGGGTCAGACTGTGGTGAATGAACTCTTCGGCGATGTCGATCCCTTGGGCAAAACTATCCGCATTAAGGGTATGCCGTTCCAGGTTATCGGGGTGTTGGTGGCCAGAGGGCAGAGCGGTATGGGTATGGACCAAGATGACGTGGTCTATATTCCTATTACTACCGCCCAGAAAAAAGTGATGGGTATCAGTTTTCCTGACCAAGTCAAATTTATTATGTTGCAAGCTGTTGATGCAGAGAGCACCTATACCGCGCAGGAGGAAATCACTCAGCTTTTGCGCCAGCGCCACAATCTGGGTGCTAATAAAGAGGATGACTTTGTTATCCGCAACCTGACCCAGATGATGGAAATGATGGAAAATTCAACTAAAATCATGACAATTTTGCTTGGCGCCATTGCCTCTATCTCTCTTTTGGTCGGCGGTATCGGTATCATGAACATTATGCTGGTTTCAGTAACCGAGAGAACCAGAGAAATCGGAATCAGAATGGCAATAGGGGCCAAGGCTTGGGATATTCGTTGGCAATTCTTGATGGAATCACTCGTGCTTTCTCTTATCGGTGGGCTGGTCGGAGTGATTATCGGTTTGGTCGGTTCTCAGATGGTGAGTATGTTTACCTCGCTTTCGGCAAAGGTCTCGCTTCTTTATGTCTTGCTGCCGTTTTCTTTTGCCGGTTTGGTTGGCCTATTCTTTGGCTTTTATCCGGCTTATAAGGCCTCGCTTCTGAACCCGATTAATGCTTTGCGCTATGAATAATCTATTCTTATTTATGCTCTTGCAAAAAGCGGTCTGCTTCCAAGGCGGCAACACAGCCTGAGCCGGCGGCGACAATGGCTTGTCTGAATTCCGGATTTTTGACATCGCCGGCGGCAAAAACACCGGCAATGTTGGTGCGGCTGCTACCCGGGCGGCAGGCAATATAGCCTTCTTTGGTGAGCTCTATTTGGCCTTCGAAAATTTCGGTATTGGGATGGTGGCCGATAGCCACAAAGACACCGTCTACCTTAATTTCTTTTGTTTGGTCGGTCTTGACGTTTTTGAGTCTTAGTCCGGTGACGGAAAGCGGATTCTCGGTGCCTAAAACTTCTTCAACAACAGAATCCCATTCAACTTGTATCTTTTTGTTTTTGCTCAGCCTTTCTTGCATGGCTTTGTCTGCTCTTAGGGCATCGCGTCGATGAATGAGTGTTACGCTATGGGCAAAATTGGTTAAATACAGAGCTTCCTCTACCGCCGTGTTGCCGCCACCGATAACGGCAACGTTTTTGTTGCGGTAAAAGAAACCATCACAGGTGGCACAGCCCGAGACGCCGAAACCTCTGAATTTTTTCTCGCTTTCCAATCCCAGCCAACGAGCAGAAGCTCCGGTACAGATGATTACCGTTTCCCCGCAAAATTGGTGGTGGTTTTCTGAACTGCAGATAAAGGGACGATGTTTGAAATCTACCTCAACAATCTTGTCATCAACAATCTCGACCCCCAAATTTTCTGCTTGTTTGCGCATTTGCATCATTAACTCGGGGCCGGAAATGGCTTCGGGAAAGCCCGGAAAATTTTCAACCTCTGTGGTGATTGTCAGCTGGCCGCCGATTTGCTCGCCGGAGACCAAAATTGGTTTTAGGCCGGCGCGAGCCGCATATATTCCGGCCGTGTAGCCTGCCGGACCGGAACCAATGATTAATACAGGGGTTTTATATTCAGCCATGATGTTATACTCCAAGAATTTTTTGCTCACAAAAAACCACCCCGAAAGGGTGGTTTCTTATATAACTTAAATATATTTAATTTCAAGAATCTCAAAAGATTTGCGGCCGCCTGGAGCCATATAATTGGCCGAATCTCCGACTTCTTTGCCAATCAGGGCTTTGGCCAAAGGAGAGGAGAGCGAAATCTTGTTCTTTTCAATATCAGCCTCATAATCACCAACAATTTGGTATGTTTTTTCTTCATCGGTGTCTTCATCGGCAACGGTGACAGTGGCTCCAAAACGGATGACATCATAGTTGGCTTTGGCAACATCTATAACCTGAGCGCGGCTCAACACAGCCTCTAAATCCTGAATGCGGCCTTCAATGAAACTCTGTTTTTCCTTGGCGGCAGAATACTCGGCATTTTCGGACAAGTCGCCATGTGAGCGTGCCTCATCAATGGCGGCAATGATGTTGGGGCGTTCTACACCTTTTAGATTTTTTAACTCTTGCTCAAGGGCCTCAAACCCTACTTTGGTTAAAGGGAATTTTTCCATTTTTTTCACCTGTTGTTAAAAATTATTAGAGTTAGAAAAAACGAACTGCGAGGGAGGGTTACTCCATCACAGCTCGTGTTTGTTTTGATGTTTCTTACTCTACCACCAATAAAAAATAAATCAAGCAAATTCTTTGTTGGAAAACTTTTGTTTGTTCTATACTTTTGGCGAGAATATGTTAAAGTTGTTTCGTCTTTTATTAATTTCGGAGATTGAAAATGAAGAAAATTTATCTTGCTTCTTTACTGATTGGCGGTGCTTTGCTGGCTGCTGCTCCTTCTTATGCCGTTGACAGCACCGGTTGCGGTCTGGGTTCAATGGCCTGGCGCGGACAAAGCGGAATCGGTCCCCAAGCTTTGGCGGTGACAACTAACGGAATCTTTTCTACCCAAACTTTTGGTATTACCTTTGGTACATCCGGATGTGATCCTAACGGAAGAGTTTCAGGCGGAACAGGCAGAATGGTTTTGGCCTTTGTTGAAAACAACATGGAGCAGTTTGCTATGGATGCTGCCGCCGGACATGGTGAAACCATTGATACTCTGGCCGGTATCTTGAATGTTGACAGTGAGGAATTGGGAGCTAAGACCAGCGCTCAATTTGCCTATTTGTTTGACAATGAAAATGTTGACGCGGTTGATGTTACCTTAAAATTGTTAAACATTGCCCAAGCTTAATTTTTTAGCCACTCTTAAAGTTCTTTAAGAGTGGCTTTTTTCTTTTTTGTGATAATGGATGAATTTGTGGCGGTATTTGTATAAGCGGGGGCTTTTCTCGCTTTTCTTTTTGTTAATCTCTGCTTATCCTTTGCGGGCTGAAGATGATTTTGCCTATTCGCCCGAATGGCTTGCCGTTGGCCACTACCAGCCCAAAGGCAAGGGTTATGAAAGTACGATTGATACGCCGAATTTCTTTTTGAGCAAAAACGGAAAAGTTAATCCTAAAAGTGAACTTGAGGCAACTATCGCCTTGTTCCAATCCAATGATGACAAAACCAAATGTTTTTTCCCCTCCCGCTACAAACTTTTGACCAAAGCCGGAATTATTGACTATGAATTTCCCTCCTGCAGTGAATATGAAAAATTTTATGATGATTTGCGGCCGGCCGGTGTAACATTTCTCTTTACCGATGCTTATATGAACAACCCATCTTCTTTGTTCGGGCACACACTTCTTAGAATCGATACGGCCAGAAAAGGAACCCAACTTTTGGCGCACGGGGCTAACTACGGTGCTTTTACCGAGGGAAAAGAAAACAGTGTCCTTTTTGCCGTTTATGGCTTGATTGGCGGATATTATGGCGGCTTTACCGTAAAACCTTATTATGATATCATCAACACTTATAACAATATCGAAAACCGTGATATTTGGGAATTTAATCTTGATTTTTCTCCTCAAGAGCTTGATTTCTTTGTGGCCCATTTGTGGGAAGTGGGGCAGGCGCAATCTCGCTACTACTTCTTCTCTCGCAATTGTTCTTATATGTTGATGGAGGTTTTGGATGCCGTGCGGCCATCTTTAGAGCTGGCCAAACAATTTCCTGTTCAGGCTATTCCCCTAGATACGGTTAAGGCCGTGTATCGGACTCCCGGTTTGGTTAAAAGCATTAACTACCGGCCATCTCGGCAAAATAAAATTAGGCATCGTTATAAGTTGATGAATGAAACCGAGCGCCAGGCTTATTTGCGGGTTATTCTTGAACAAGATTATGATATTGCCGCCTTGGATGAAACAGCCAAAGCCAATGTGACGGAAACGGCCTACCAATTTGTGCAATATCAATATGTGGCCAAAAAATTAGAGCTTGCCGATTATCGTAAGCAAAGTTTTGCTCTGCTACGCACCAGAAATTCACTTAAAAATCCAGGCAATATTGAAGAGCTCAAAGAAGGCAAAAAGCCTTTTGACGCTCATGAATCTATGCGTGCAACAGTTGGATTTGGATTCAGAAACGGCGAGGCTTTTCAGGAAATTTCTTATCGGCCGGCTTATCATTCATTAACTGATGATACTTATGGATTTTTGCGGGGGGCAGAAATCAATTTCCTTAATGCTGCTTTCAGGCACTATGACAGCTCTGATAAATATGTTTTGCAAAATTTTGACTTGGTCGGTATTCGTTCAATTTCGCCGATAGATGAAATGTTTGCGCCGCTTTCTTTTCAAGTCTTGGCCGGGGTTTCAAGGGACTTTAACCCCAAAACGCAAGAGGAGGGATATGCAGCTCATTTGACCGTGGGCGGAGGTGGAACTTATGCCTTAACAGATAATATCTGGTTGTTTGCTTTGGGCAACACTCATGGCGCCTATGGCGGATTCCTACCCAACAATCAATGGCTCGGTTTGGGGGCAAATTTTGGTGCTTTTGCCGATTTTGGCAGATGGCGTTTGTTGGCCGAGGCTGAAAAAATCTATGCAACCGCTAAAATTGGCTCAAAAATGGTTTATAAGTTGGAAACTTCTTTCACTCTTGCAACTAACTGGGCCGTGGCTTTGCACTATAAATATGAGCAAAACTACGGCCATGATGTGGATGAGAGCCTTATCTCCTTGCGCAGCTATTTTTAGAGCTCTATTTGGCGGCGGCTGTTTTTGATGAAGTTGCGCGCCCGCGCCAGAGCATCAGGGCCGGAGGTCTGCACTCTGATGATGATATTGTTTTCGGCAATGCCGGTGATGTAGCAATAGTTGTCTCCGTCATCATACACCAGGTAGTTTCTACCATCAATAAACTCTATTTTGAAATCTTTGCCTTTTAGGCGTTGTTGTTTGAAATCGGTAATGCTGAAATCTGCCGCTTGGTCGGGGGCGGTTTTGGCGTTGAAAGCCTTTTGCAGCTCTTGCAAGCGTTCCTCATTTTGGCTAAAAGAAAAGTCAAGCGTCTTGCCATTATCATTCTTGCTGCCGGCAACCATAAACTTATCCTGTTCATTACTTTTTTGTTGCTCTTGGTAGGCTCTGAAATCTTTGAAAGTGCGGTTGGCTTCTTGAATTTGAGTATTTATCTCTTTGTTCATTTGCTCTGCGGCTTTGCTTAGAACCTGATTTTCTTCAATCGATTTCATCAGCGGCGGGAGAGTTCTGAAAAAATCTTGCATCATCTGCGCCATGCTTTCTGAGAGGGCCGGCATCACTTTTTGCATATGTTGGTCTATCTTTTCAATTGATTGCTGCATGCTTTTTTGCGTTTGCTCAAAGCTTTTTTGAACATCGGCGTTGATGACCTCTGTTTCTTGTGCGGCGGCATTGGCGGCGATGCTCATGATGGCAAGAATGCTTAAAAATTTTTTCATCTTTATATCCTCCTTGGCTGGTTTTAAAATAGTGCAGGATGTGCAGAAAGGCAATTGATTTTTTTGAGATAGACGTGTAAAGTAAATGCCAATCTATGTACAAAGCTAAAGGAGAATATAAATGTTGCGTGAAGAATTACAAAAAGCTCTGAAAGAATCTATGTTGGCTCATGACGCGGCCACCACCAGTGCCGTGCGTTTGATTATTGCCGGCCAAAAGGAAAAAGATGTTGAAGCCAGAGGTAAGGGAGCTAAAGAAGCCACCGATGCCGAATTAATGGCGATGATGCAATCCATGATTAAACAACGCAATGACTCCATCAAAATGTATTTGGATGGAAAGCGTCCGGATTTGGCTGATAAGGAAAAAGCCGAAATTGCCGTTATTGAGCGCTTTTTGCCAAAACAAATGAGCGAAGAAGAGGCAACTGCCGCCATTAAGGCCATTATTGCCGAGACCGGGGCTTCCTCCATGAAAGATATGGGCAAAGTTATGGGAGCTTTGAAATCTAAGTATGCCGGCCAGTTGGATATGGGCAAAGCCAACGGCATTATTAAGGGGTTGCTCTCTTAAGTTTTGAAGATGGTGGAAAATGGCCACAACCGAACTGCAAAGATTTTGTGACGAGCTGCGGGCAAAGATTTCTATTGCCGACGTGGTTGGTCAAAAAGTTAAACTCACGCGTAAAGGGCGTGAGTACACCGGTTTGTGCCCGTTTCATAATGAAAAAACGCCTTCTTTTACCGTTAATGAAGCTAAAGGTTTCTACCATTGTTTTGGCTGCGGCGCGCATGGTGATATCATCAAATTTGAGATGGATGCCAACGGTCTTACGTTTATGGATGCTATTGAAAAACTCGGCCATAAGGTCGGGATGGCATTGCCGAAACTTTCGCATGAAAGCAAAGAGCAGGTCGAGAAGCGTAATTCTGCCTATGATATTATGGAAATGGCGTGCAAATTTTTTGAGAAAAATTTGCGTCTGACCGGTGGGCAGGAGGCCTTAAATTATCTTTATGGCCGTGGGTTTGATGATGCGATTATTGCTAAATTTCGCCTTGGGTTTGCACCCAACAACAATGGGCTTAAGGCCCAGCTTTCTTCTAAGGGAATCAGCGAAAAAGAAATGGCAGAGCTCGGGCTTTTGACTATTCCAGAGGGGCGCAGACCTCATGACTTTTTCCGCAACAGAGTCATGATCCCGATTATTGATAAACGCGGTAAAGTTATTGCCTTTGGCGGCCGCGTGATGGACGGAAGCCAGCCTAAATATCTGAACTCGCCGGAAACACCGGTTTTTAATAAGCGCCGAGTGCTCTATAACCTCAATAACGCTCGGGATGCCGGCTATGAGGCCAAGAACCTCATTATCTGCGAAGGGTATATGGATGTTATTGCCATGGATAAGTATGGCATATCTTACGCCGTGGCGCCGCTCGGAACAGCTCTGACCGAAGACCAAATTGCTGAGGCCTGGAAAGTGGTGCAAGAGCCTATTTGTTGCTTTGACGGTGACAGCGCCGGGGTGAGGGCAGCTATTCGCTCGGTGGATAGAGTTTTGCCGATTTTGAAACCTGGATATTCTCTGAAATATGCTTTTTTGCCTGACAAGCAAGATCCTGATGAATTTCTCAAAGCTCACGGGCAAGAGGAATTTCTTAAGGTGGTTAATGATACAATGCCGCTTAAGGACTTGTTGTGGAAGAAAAATGTTGACGGGCAGCCTCTTAATACGCCGGAGCAAAAAGCTTTGCTTGAGAAAAACATCAGAGAAGAAGTATCCAAAATTACCGATGAAACCGTGCGCGGCTACTATACGCAGGATATGAAAAACAAAATTTATCATGAAATCGGTAGGGGGGCTTGGCGCCAACAAGATAAAAATACTCATTTCGGCAAAACGGAGAAAACTACAATCTCTCTGGCCTCAAGTGTCAGAACCAATCTGGATGATTTGGTGGCGGAGTTTGTTGTTTCGGCCTTGATTGCTTATCCTCAGTTGATTGAGGAGTATGAGGAAAAATTGCTCAATTTTGAGATAAAGTCACCAAAACTTAAGGTGTTGTTTGAGACCTTATGCGAGATGGTGCATGACGGTGCGGAATTTGAAAATACCGATGACTTGTTGCAGTCTCTGAAAGATAAAGGATTTGCCGATGTCTTACAAAAAAACATTGAGCTGAAAATGCTTAAAAAACAATGCCCTGATGTGATAAAAATGCGCCAAAATCTTGATGAAAGAATTTTAGAAGTGCAGCTAAAACAGATTGAAGGCGATATTAGAGAGTGTGCAAGGCAAATGGAAAACGACGAGTCGTTCTCGGAGGCTTATAGTCGCTATGAAACCTTGAAAAAAGAGCGCGATTCTTTGCTCTCATCGCAGGGGGCAGATTGAGATTTGCTTTAGGAAGAGCGAATCGGCAGAAATTTTGCGAAAAATTATCGGGAAACTCTTGACAATTGATTCAAAAATTATTACAAAATGCTCTAGCTCGAAGTTTATGCAAAAACCGGTTTTGTAGTAATAAGGAACGTTAATGTCAGATATCGAAAGTTCAGATCTGTATGAGGGGCAGGCTGCAGATGCTCCTTTGATCGATTCTTTGGGAAGCGCTGTTAAGCGTTTGATTGAAAAAGGAAAAGTCCGCGGATATATAACCGTGGAGGAGCTTAATAAGGCCCTGCCGCCGGAAAGAGAATCTTCCGAAAATATTGAGGATATTATGACCAATATCTCTGATATGGGGATTAGTATCATTGCCGAGTCTGATGTCGACAGTTTTGAACCCGATGCGGTTGAGGATGATGATTTTGATGAGGACGAAGACGAAAGCGGTAATTTTGATGAAAAAGAACTCGGCCG
Source organism: uncultured Alphaproteobacteria bacterium (assembly GCA_944392205.1). Taxonomy (GTDB): domain Bacteria; phylum Pseudomonadota; class Alphaproteobacteria; order RF32; family CAG-239; genus CAZU01. The sequence continues at coordinate 11,815 of CALXVV010000010.1, forward strand.
CAGCGATGATCCGGTTAGAATGTATCTTAAAGAAATGGGATCCGTTGAGCTCTTGTCCAGAGAGGGCGAAATTGCCATAGCCAAGCGTATTGAGGCCGGCAAAACCGTTATGATTGACGGTTTGTGCGAGAGCCCGATGACAATTAAAGCTATTGCCGGTTGGCGCGATGAGCTGGTTAACGGTACCATGCAGCTACGTGATATTGTTGATTTGGAAATGATGTATGGCGCCGATGTCGAGGGTATGGAGTTTGAAGAAGAGGATACTTCTGCCAATGAGGACTTGGAAAAAGTGGCGGAAGAACTCGCTGAAAAGGAAAGTATGGAAGATATTGATGATGATCTTCCCGAAGATGATATTGAACTCGACAGTGCTGTTGACGATGAGCCGGAAGATGATGCCGCAGATGATTTGGGTGAAGGTGAAGACGGCGAGGGCCACGGAGAGGACGATGAAGATGATCTTGATGGCAACGGAGGCCGCTCTTCTGCTTCTGTTTCTGCCATGGAAGAGGCTCTTAAAGAACCGGTTTTGGATATTTTGAATAAGATTTCGAGCTATTATGATGATTTGAAGAAAATCCAAAATCAGCGTGTGGCGGCGGTCTTGGCCGGCAAGAAAATTAGTGCGACGGTTGAAAAACACTATCTGCAGGTTAAAAAAGATTTGGTTGAGTTGATGAGCTCAATCCACCTTAATGCCACCCGTATTGAGCAGTTGGTTGAGCAGTTAAATGACCTAAACAAACGCTTGATGGGGTTTGAAGGAAAGTTGATGCGTTATGCGCTTTCTTGCAAAATCAAACGTGAGGACTTTTTGGAGGCTTATCAGAAATCAGAGCTTTCGCCTAACTGGTTAGAGGAGGTCTCTCACAAAAAAGACAAACATTGGCAGGCTTTTGTTGAAAAATACGGTACCGAAGTTGTGGAATTAAGAGAGTCTGTTGCGCAAATGGCACAAGAGTGCGGTTTGCCCATCAGTGAATATCGTCGTATGGTCGATACCATCAAAAAAGGTGAGCGTGAGGCCGAAAAAGCCAAAAAAGAAATGATTGAGGCCAACTTGCGTTTGGTTATTTCCATTGCCAAAAAATATACTAACCGCGGATTGCAGTTCTTGGACCTTATTCAGGAAGGCAACATCGGCTTGATGAAGGCAGTTGATAAGTTTGAGTATCGCCGTGGTTATAAGTTTTCTACTTACGCTACTTGGTGGATCAGACAGGCAATTACCCGTTCTATTGCCGACCAGGCGCGCACCATTCGTATTCCGGTTCATATGATTGAGACAATTAATAAGTTGGTACGCACTTCTCGCCAGATGTTGGCAGAAATGGGGCGTGAGCCGGTGCCGGAAGAGTTGGCAAAACGTTTGTCAATGCCACTTGAAAAAGTCCGCAAGGTTATGAAGATTGCCAAAGAACCTGTTTCTTTGGAGGCTCCGGTCGGAGATGAAGAAGATTCTTCTCTGGGTGATTTTATTGCCGATGACAGCGCTTTGCAGCCTTTGGATTCTGCTATTCATTCCAACTTAAAAGAGACGTGCACCAGAATCCTTTCTTCTTTGACCCCGCGTGAGGAGCGTGTTTTGCGTATGCGCTTTGGTATCGGAATGAACACGGATCACACCTTGGAAGAGGTTGGTCAGCAGTTTAATGTTACGCGTGAGCGTATTCGTCAGATTGAGGCGAAGGCTTTGCGCAAACTCAAACATCCGTCGCGTTCGCGCAAGTTGCGGAGTTTCTTAGATCAATAAGAAAAAGGCCGACAAAAAATGTCGGCTTTTTTATATGAGAATTTTATGCAAAAATTGCTTGACGGCGGCAAATAATTCGCTTAAGTTCTAGGTGCTGCGGATGACGGAGGGGCGTTTGCTTTGAAGTTTGAAGCAGGCAATGTTTTTTGGGGCAAAAGCTCAGTTGGTTAGCTGGAGGAAAAAATATCTGCCCGATGGCAGAGATTTTGACGGAAGGTGCCGCGCAGTTAGATTGCGACCAAGTGGCAACGCGGGGAGCAATCGTTACGAGCAAACGACAGGAGCGCAGTTAGCGAGGTGGTTTAACCGAGCTTTATGAAGCGACTCAGGTCTGCTCTTGGAAAGAAATTATTTTGCAGGGTTCTGATGCCTTATGTAGGCAATGTTTTTTGGGCCCATAGCTCAGTTGGTTAGAGCAGGCCGCTCATAACGGTCTGGTCGTTGGTTCGAGTCCATCTGGGCCCACCATAAAAAAACTCTCCCTTCAGGGGAGAGCTTTTTTATGGTGAATTCATAATAGATCACTCGAACCAACGAGGTCGTTGGGCTCGCAGGAACAAAAAATGTCCGGTGGACATTTTTTGCCGAGAGCTATAGCAGTTGTTAGACGGCGACTTGCCGAAAGGCAACAAAGACGGCGTTACGACTGGCTTGACCGAAGCGAAGTTATCGAGCGCCAAAGCGCGAAATCTACGTAGCAAGACGAGTCCATCTGGGCCTTTCAGCTAAAAAACTCTCCCTTCAGGGGAGAGTTTTTTTATTTAATAACATCAAACATGCTTAATAGTTTTTCCCAACGGCGGAGGGGAGAGGGTTTGCGAAAAGCAAAGTGTTTGAACAACAAGTAATTGGTCACCAGCAAAAAGCCAATGGCTACAGCTTGTGCCAGATATAAATTCCAATCCAACTTCTCAACCAACAATATTAACACGCCGGCATTGATAAAATAGCTCAGAATCCAAATAGAAATGCTTTTTAGGTATTCTTGCAAATGATTTCCCTCAGTGGCAAAAACAAGTTTTTTGTAAGAATAAAAGGCAATAAAGGAAGAAATCAGCCACATCAGCAGCAAGGTCAGTTGGTAGTGCATGGTGCTAAGAATCAGGCTCAGCAATACAAATATGACATACCTCAGCCCCATGTTGAGTGAGGCTAAAAGTGCAAAACGAAAGCGTTCATCGGTTTCAAACCAGTGGTCGGCAAAAGTTTTTTCTTTGGTGATAAATTTTTTTATTGATTCTGATATCTTCATCTTTTTCTCCTTACGTTGCATAAAAACTTAATTCTGCTTCTCCAAACTTCAAGAATATCTGTTGGAAAAATCCTTTCTTGCTCTTATCTATTGATAGAAAGCGGAGGAGATTATCCATGGTGATTGTTTGTGATAAAATGCAGCAGGGCTATTCTTATGAATATGCCGCCAAAGAGGGGCAAGATTTTGCGCCTGAATTTATGCCGGAACTCACACCCCCAAAAATGCTCGAGCTTGGTGTGTTTGAGGGGCATTACATGACAGATTGTCAAAATGAATTCCCTGCTTGTTGGTTTAAAAATGCTAAGCTTTCACCTCAAAAACCAGACGTTAACTGTAATTATTTCAAGATAAAATCAAGGCAGCCGCTTTCCATCTGGCAGCAGAAAGGGTGGATTTTTCAGCCTGATGTGCGTGGCTGGTTTCAGTGGTATTGCCGATATTATATGGGGCGAAGAATCCCTGATATTGATGCCTTGCAAATTAAAAGATGGCGTGCTTTTAGGCGCCACAAGGCGCAAATACTCAACAATTGTTTGGTTTTTGATATTGATTGCCGAAAACGCCAGCGCCAAGCTTTGCTCCAATGGGCCTATGATCCTTTTTTCTGATATCTTTAGAGCTTGTTCCAAAGTGTTGGGGATAAAGAGATATATCTGTTGGGGTTTGAGTTAAGTTGTGTGAATATCAATATAAATAGAGAGATTAACAAAGGAGAAATATCATGAAAATCGTTGTTGTCGGCGGGGGTGCCGGAGGTGCCAGTTTTGCCGCCAGAATGAGAAGACTTGATGAAAAGGCCGAAATCACTATTTTGGAAAAAACTGAGGAGACTTCTATTGCCAGTTGCGGTTTGCCATACTTTATCGGCGGTGTCATTGATAATCGCGATGATATGCAAGTGGCTAAGCCAGCCTTTCTAAAACAGCTTTTTAATATTGATGTCAAACTCAACTCACCGGTGAGCGAGATTAATCCCGATAAAAAAATCGTTATCACCGATAACGGCGATGTTTATCCTTATGATAAGCTTGTTTTGGCAACCGGGGCAAAACCTTTTGTACCAGCCATTGATGGAATAGAAAATTTGCCGCATTTTGTGGTGAAAAATCTTGCTGATGCCGATGCCATTAAGGCTTTTATTGCTCAAAACAAGCCTAAAAATGCCGTGGTTGTCGGCGGCGGGTTTATCGGTGTTGAGGTGGCTGAAAACTTATGCCATTTGGGGATTAAGACATCTTTGGTGGAGATGGCGCCGCAGGTGTTGATGCCGCTTGATGAAGATATGGCAACCCTCATTCATAAAGAGATGAAACGCAATAACCTTTCTCTTTATCTTTCGGATGGTTTACAAAGCGTTGCTGGGGACGGTGTTATTCTTACCTCCGGCAAAAAGGTTGCCGCTGATATGCTGATTTTGGCAATCGGGGTTAGGCCGGAAACGGAATTGGCTAAAAAAGCCGGCATCACCCTGACCGAAAAAGGTGCTGTTGTTACCAATGAATATATGCAAACCAACTATCCCGATATCTATGCCTGCGGTGACAGTGTGGCCGTCAAAGATTTTGTTTCCGGCCAACAGACCGTGATTGCCTTGGCGGGGCCTGCTAACCGCCAGGGAAGGTTGATTGCCGACCATATTGCCGGAAAACATCCTTATCCTTATACCGGCACGCAAGGCACTGGTATTGTTAAAGTTTTTGAGTTCACGGCGGCATTTACCGGACAAAATGAAAAAAGCCTCAAAAAAGCCTCTGTTCCTTATGAAAAAATGCTCATCTTGGGCAATTCTCATGCCGGTTATTATCCGGGAGCGGAAACTCTGGTCTTGAAAGTTCTCTACGGCAAAGATGGAAAAATCTTTGGCGCGCAGGCTGTGGGCAAACAAGGCGTGGATAAGCGCATAGATGTTATTGCCACAATTATGCGTCTTGGCGGAACGACGGCTGATTTGCGAGATGCCGAGCTTTGCTATGCACCGCCATATTCGGGAGCCAAAGATCCGGTTAACCTCATTGGTATGGCAATTGAAAATGTTCGCCAAGGTCTTGTAAAGCCGTATTTTGGGCTTGATTTTAGCAATATGTTGGTTTTGGATGTGCGTCCGCCGGCTGTTTATGAAAAAGAGCACATCGAAGGTGCCATCAACATTCCGGCCGGGCAAATCAGAGCCAGATTGGCCGAGCTTCCTCAAGACAAGCCGATTATGGTTCATTGTTTTAAGGGTTATACCAGCTATGTGGTGGCGAGAATTTTGATGCAAAACGGCTTTGATAATGTTTTGAGCTATGCCGGCGGGTGGAATTTTTATAAAAGTTTGAAACAGGACTAAAAGGAGATTTTTATTATGTCTTATTCTCTTGATGCTCAAAAACTGATGCTTGAATTTCAGCAAGATGAACTCAACAGCTCTCTGATTTATGGTTATTTTGCCAAAACGGTGAAAGACGAGAAAAACAAGAAGATTTTATTGCAAATTGCTCAAGACGAGGCTCATCACGCCGCCATTTGGAAGCACTATACGCAAAAAGAAGTTCGCCCCAATATGCTCAAAGTTTGGTGGTTTAGGTTTTTGACTTATGTCTTGGGCTATACCTTTGTGATAAAACTTCTGGAACTGCATGAATATGCCGGTGTTAACGGTTTGCAACAGCTCAAAAAAGAAATTCCTGAAGTATCTGGCATTATTAATGATGAAAAAAAGCATGAGGCAGAATTGATTGGAATGCTTGATGAAGATCGGCTAAATTATGTCGGGGCAATGGTATTGGGCTTAAACGACGCTCTTGTTGAGCTAACCGGAACCATTGCCGGATTGACTTTTGTTTTGGCCAACACCACCATGATTGCTTTGGCCGGGATTATTACCGGTATCGCCGCAACTCTATCTATGGCGGCATCAAATTATTTGGCCGAGAGGGCAGACGGTAATCCGCATGCCGTAAAAGCCAGTGTCTATACCGGGTTGACTTATCTCTTTACGGTTATCTTTTTGGTTTTGCCGTATCTTATCTTTCCGGCTAATCTCTACTTGCCGGCACTTGTTTGCATGATTTTGACCGTCATTTTATTGATTGCAGTCTTTAATTACTATTTGGCAGTGGTTAAATCTGAACGTTTCTTGCCGAAATTTTTGGAGATGTCCGGTATCAGCCTTTCGGTGGCGCTTATCTCATTCCTTATCGGTTTGCTGGCAAAGCTTGCCTTTGGCATAGACGTAGGGTAGGAGATTGTGATAAGAAAAAAAGCTGCTCCAAAAGAGCAGCTTTTTTTTCTTTCTATTTGATTATCTTCAAAATATCTTCGACAATCATTTCCGGTTTTAAGCGATAGCGCTTGTAAAGTTCTTCCACCGGAACGCGGTCAACAAATTCTTTTTTGGCGCCATAACACAGCACTTTGACATCGCTGTTGCCATAAAAGCGGGCAATTTTTTCACCCCAGCCGCCGTCTAAGGTACAATCTTCCAGAGTGACAACCAGTTGATGATTTTCTTTTAGAGATGCTAAAGTTTCTTCATCTAACTTGCTGTAAAATCTTGGATTAATCAAAGTGGCTGAAATTCCTTCTTTTGCCAAAAGCTTAACCGTTTCTTGGCCGAGCTTGAAGAAATTTCCAAGGCCCAAAACAGCAACTTTGCTGCCTTTGGTTGCAACCTCATAGCGGTTCAGAAATTCTTCCGCTTTGGGTTGGTGTTGATCGCCGGAAACAACATTGCGGGGAACTCTGATGACAACAGGGTGCTCTTTTTGCTCAATTCCCCAATCCAACATATTCAGATATTCTTCTTTGTTTGTCGGAGAGAGGCAAACAAGATTTGGAATGTTTGACATCATTGGTAAGTCAAAACAACCCAAGTGGGTGGCATCCATGCTGGAAATTCCGCCATTAAATACCAGAATAACCGCCGGATTGTTATTTATGGCCAAGTCTTGTGAAAGTTGGTCATAGGTTCTTTGGGAAAAAGAGCTCATCACCAAATAGACAGGTTTGCAGCCGCCTTTGGCAAGGGCAGAGGACATGGCAACCGCGTGTTCTTCGGCGATGCCGACGTCTATATAGCTTTTCCCGAGTTTGGCGCGGCGTTCCGGATATAATCCGACTGCCCCGGGGGTGCCGGCCATGAGGACAACAACATCTTTGTCTTTCTCTACTTTAGAGATAAGATATTCGGCAGTGATATCTCCATAGCTTTCGCCATCAAATTTGATGGTGTTTTGGCCGCTCTTGATATCAAAGGGAAGATTCCAGTGCCATTTCTCTTTGTTCTCTTCTGCAAATTCATAGCCTTTGCCCTTGAGGGTGTGAATGTGAACCACAATCGGGTGAGAGATGTCTTTTACCTCTTTGAAAGTTTTAATCAACTCTTCAATGTCGTTTCCTTTGGCAACATAGCGGTACTCAAAGCCAAGGGCCTTAAACATGTTGCATTCGGCCTCTCCGTTGGTTTCTCTTAGTAGGCGAAGATTGTTGTATAGACCGCCGTGGTTTTCGGCAATGGACATCTCGTTGTCATTTACCACAATAATCATATTGCTCCCTAAAACCGCAGCATTGCTAAAGCCTTCAAAAGCCTCTCCGCCTGAGAGTGAGCCATCGCCGATAACGGCTATAACATTATGTTTCTCTTTCTTCAAATCTCTGGCTTTTGCCAACCCGCAAGCTAAACTTACAGATGTGGAGGTGTGGCCGACGACAAAAAAGTCGTGCTCACTTTCTGCCGGGTTGGTGTAGCCTGAATACTCAGAAAATTTTGACGGATCCAAAAAAGCTTCTTTGCGGCCGGTTAAAAGTTTGTGGGCATAGCACTGGTGCGAAACGTCAAAAACAATCTTATCTTTTGGGCTCTCAAACACGTAGTGCATGGCAATGATTGCTTCAACCATGCCTAGGTTGGGGCCAACGTGTCCGCCTAAGTGGCTGACTCTATTTAAAATAGCTTGTCTGATTTCCGAGCTCAAGCTTTCAAGTTCTTGTGTCGAAAGTGTTTTGATATCTTTGGGTGAGTTTATCTTATCAAGATATTGCATCTATTTTCCTTTCTGTTTTTTCCGATTCTTGGCAAATCATAATATTTAGAGTCTACTCTAAGTCAATAGTTTTGTTTGTTAATAAACACCTAACAGCTTGATAACTGTCGGAATATTATTATGATGTATAACATGTTATGGAGGAATTTTTGATGCGGACTGGAACTATACCTCTTGTTTTTATTACCGATCAGAATTATGTGCTGCCTACAGCTGTTGCGATAACATCGGTTGTTAAAAACAAGAAAACAACAACTTCTTATGAGTTTATTATATTTGCAACAGCTTTAAGTGAAAATGATAAAAGAAAACTTGTGGCATCTGCATCCGGCTTGCCACTCAGGTTTATTGATTTCGGTACTCAAAAATATCAAAACATCGTTTGTAAAACTCATGTCAGTGTAGCGGCTTTATGTAAGTTTGAAATTGCCAATATCTTAAGTAGTTATGATAAGGTTTTGTATTTGGACGGTGATATCATCGTCCAAGATGATTTGTCTGATCTGTTTAATACAAATATTGAAGACTATTATGTCGGAGCGGTCAAAGATGCTTATGTCTTGGAAGAGAAAAAGCAAACTCTTGGAGTTGATGGATATTTTAACTCAGGCGTAATGCTTTTGAATTGTGCAAAAATCAGGCATGATAAAATGGCTGAGAAACTCTGGAATTTGAAGTGTCTCAAGAGAGATTTGCTGTTTATGGATCAGGATGTTTTTAATTTGGCTTTTGCCGGAAAAGTCAAGTATCTTGATTTTCGTTATAACTTTATGGCGGCATATTTCAGAAAGAAATATCATGCCTTTCTAACCGATATTTATGCCGATGAAAGTTATGTTAATAAACAATGTTTACACCCGGCAATTATCCATTATACGGGCAAAAATCCTTGGCAATATTATCATCGTATTGGTGCTGAAATTTGGCGAAGATATTTTGAAATGTCTGTGTGTGCAAATCAAAAATTGTACTATAGAGATACTTGGATGGCTAAAGTGAAAAAAGCCTTCTTGATATGTCTTTATGGCAAGAGGCAGTATAAGTTAAAACAAAATCAGAAATTGGCTTTCAGACTTACTCTGTTCTGGATATCTGATTGTTTGCAGTTTTGTTTTGCATTTTCTTGAGTTATAGTGTCTGTATTATTTAACTTATCAGGAGATTTTTGATGAGACTTATGGTGGTCAAAGACCGCAATGTTAACAGCCGCTTTGTGTGGGACTTTTGCAATATGTTGGCCAAGCGCGGGCATGAGGTCAATTTTGTTTTTGACAGCTTTAAACAACAAGCCGGACCGGCAAACTTGTTGCCTCAAGTTAAGGTCAGAAATTTAAGCGCCAGACAGGGAAATCTGCTTAAAGACATCTGGACCGGGCTTAAAGCCGTATTCCAGCCGGCCAGTTTTCGCTTTGCCAAGGTCATCCGCGATATTAAGCCCGATGTTATTGTCTGCTATTTTCTTAAAGACGTTTACAATGTCTGCTTTTTGCATCAATATAATATCCCTATTGTCTTGATGGTGCATAATCATCCGCCGGTGTTTTTTGCACCTCTGCGTAAAAAGCCTATCCGTTATCGCATTTATAAAAAACAACTGGAGAAAATTGCCGCCTATGATCTTTTGCTCGAAAGTTTCAGAGGTACCATTGGTGATGATTATCCTAAGCATGAGGAGCGTATTATCGGCAATATCATTGCTCAGATTCCTCCTGCTGAGCGTGCGGATTTAAGTGTTGAAAAGAAAAAAATTATCTATGTTTGCCGAGTGGATGAAACCCAAAAGCGCCAACATCTCTTGTTTGAAGCCTTTGGCAAGATTGCTCATGATTTTCCGGATTGGAAAATTGAGCTCTATGGCAGTATCAAACATCCGGATTATCATAAACGGTTGCTTGAGCAACTCAAACAGCTTGGTATTGAGAATCAGGTAGAATTTATGGGCTATGCCAATGATGTGAAGGCTGTTTATCGGAGCGCGGATTTTATGGCTTGGCCTGCTGCTTATGAGGGCTTGAGCATTGCTTTGGCAGATGGACAAGCTCATGGGCTGCCGGTAATCGGTTTTGCCGATGCTCCTTCCGTTAACGAAGTGATTGTTGATGGTGTTAATGGTTTTCTGGCAAAAGATGTTGATGATTTTGCCGCCAAAATGGCCAAGCTAATGAGCGATAAAGATTTGCGTATCAAAATGGGCGCTGCGGCTGTTGAAGGGGTGGAACAGTATGCTGAAGAGCATATTGCCGATAAATGGGAACAGCTTCTATCCGATTTAACACATAAATAAAGAAAAACTCCCGCGGAACTTGGTTCGGCGGGAGTTTTTTACATTTTGTTTCTTATTCACTTTCCATCAGTTGCCATACTTCATAGGGCAGGTCTGCATCCAGTAGGAGCCTGATCTCCTCCTTGGTGCACCAACGGATGTCTTTGATGGTGTCATGAAGCGGGCAGGGTCGTCCATAGATTTGTTCAGCCAACACAAAGTGTAACTCTGTTCCCAGAGAATCTTTGCAGATAACCTCTTTGGGGAGAGTGCGGCAGCGAATGTCCGTTTGTTTCAGAACAATATTGACTGCGGCATCTTTCGAGTTTTGGCCGGGAAGAAAAATGTCATTGGGAAAGTACCAAAAATCATTTCCTTCTACACCTTTCGACTCAATAAAAAGAAACTTTTCTTTGTTGTGGTTGTTGCGAACAATTACAACAGCGACATTAAAATGCTTTTTCATAATTTGTTAATTTTTAAGAGAAAGGACCAGTCTACTAAGATTCTATGACTATCGTCAAGCAAAAAAAACACCTTGGTTTCAATACCAAGGTGTTTTTTTGAGTTTGTAGATTATTCTTCGTCAGAAGCCGGGGCGTTATCGCCAATCAGCTCACTGGCCAGGTGTCCGGCATCCGCCTTGATTTTGTTTTCAATCTCAAGGGCAATGTCAGGATGGTCACGCAAGAATAACTTGGCGTTTTCTCTGCCTTGGCCGAGTTTTTCGCCATTGTAGGCAAACCAAGCACCAGATTTCTCTATAATGTTGGCCTTGACACCAAGGTCAATAATTTCTCCGGTTTTGGAGATGCCTTCACCATACATGATATCAAAATCAATTACCTTAAACGGAGGCGCAACTTTGTTCTTTACGATCTTTACACGGGTTTGGCTGCCAATGACATCTTCTTTGTCTTTAATCTTGCCAATGCTTCTGATATCTATGCGTACGGAGGCGTAGAATTTTAGGGCATTACCACCGGTTGTGGTCTCGGGGTTGCCAAACATTACGCCGATTTTCATACGGATTTGGTTGATGAAGATTACCAATGTGTTGGAGCGCGAAATGGTTGAGGTTAGTTTCCTTAAAGCTTGGCTCATCAGACGTGCCTGGAGTCCCATGTGAGAATCGCCCATCTCACCTTCAAGCTCTGCCTTGGGAACTAGAGCAGCAACCGAGTCTACAACCAAGACATCAATGGCACCGGAGCGAACCAAGGTATCTGCAATCTCAAGAGCTTGCTCGCCGGCATCAGGTTGGGATATCAGCAAGTTTTCAATATCAACACCAATCTTCTTAGCGTAAGAAGGGTCAAGGGCGTGCTCGGCGTCTATAAAGGCACAAGTGCCGCCTTTCTTTTGGGCCTGGGCAATGACGCTCAAGGCCAAAGTGGTTTTTCCTGAGCTTTCGGGACCGTAAATCTCAACAATACGCCCGCGTGGCAGTCCGCCGATACCCAGAGCCATATCGAGCCCCAAAGAGCCGGTGGAGATGGCTTCAATATCTACATGAGCGTTGTCTTGCCCGAGTCTCATGATTGAGCCTTTACCAAAGGCTTTTTCAATCTGGCTCAGGGCAGCATCTAGTGCTTTATCTTTATCCATTGGTTGTTCCTTCTTGAGTTATTGATTTCAGACTCACTATGTTCTATTTTTGTTCTTTTGGCAAGAACTTTTTTGCATAATATTTATTTTTTCTGTTTTGTGGTCTTCGGCTATAGTCAAAAACCTTTAATTCCTTTGGCTTTCCTGCTTCTGAAGGCTGTTCTTTAAACTCGCCTATGGCAGCAGTGATGACTGCGCCGAAGATGACAACCGCCCATACCAGATACAGCCAAATCAGCATAATCGGAATGATGGCTAGGGCGCCGTACAAGACGTTGTATGTGTTGGTTGAGGCAAGAAAGCTTCCGAAAGCCTTTCTTAATATATAGAATAAGAACATGGCCACCGTGGCGCCGATAAAGGCGTGCCAAATGTTTACCTTTTTGTTGGGAACCAGAACATATAGCAAAACCAAGGAGAGAATCGTAAATAAGCTCGGGAAAACTGCACTGAAAAATACCTCAGAGCTCAAAAGCGCCTCCGGCATGAATTTTTGCAGCGCATAAACATAACCACGCATCGAAAATCCGGTGCCAAGCAATAACGGACCAAGGGTAATGACTGTCCAATAAAGTGTTATCTTGGTTTTGATGCTGCGGGCTTTGTATACCTTAAATATAAAGTTTAGGCTGTTTTCTATGGTGGAAAGAAGTAAAATTGCTGTGACCACAATACCAATGACGCCAACTGTGGTCAGTTTGGCGGTGGCAGAGATAAAGTCAGTGAAGTATTGGCTGATTTCTGCTTTCATGTTGGGAACAACATTTTGCAAAAGAAGTGTTTGCAACTGCTCCCTGACTTCTGAAAATACGGGAAAAGCCGAGAAAATTGCCAGACCTATGGCCAGCAGGGGAACAAGGGCGATTAGCGAGGTATAGCTCAAGGATGAGGCCACCCGCAAAATGGTGTCGCTTTTGGCTCTGGCCGCAAGAAAAATAAGGAATTCTTTGAACTTTAGTGCTTGATTATAGAGCTTTTTACAAACAGGGTTATTCAGAAACATTGGCTACTCATAAAAAAATATGTTTACAAAACGAGTCAAATTTTATAGAAATCTAGCTAATAATTCAAGCCAATTTAATTGAATTGTTAATTGTACACAAAACTAAAAGGACATAATGATGACAGATACAACAGCTTTAATGGCTGGCAAAAAAGGCCTGATTATGGGTTTGGCCAATGATAAATCCATTGCTTGGGGTATTGCCCAGGCTTTGAATGCTCAGGGCGCCCAGCTTGCAATTTCTTACCAAAACGAAGCTCTGGAAAAAAGAGTTCAGCCTTTGGCCGCTCAGCTTGACAAAGAACCTTTGTTGATTAAGTGTGATGTTTCTGATTCCGCCAGTGTGGAAGCTTGCTTTAGAGAGCTTGGCGAAAAATGGGGAAAAATCGACTTTTTGGTTCATGCTATTGCGTTTTCTGATAAAAATCAGCTCAAAGGACGCACAATCGATACAACTCGTGATAACTTTGCTATGACAATGGAAATTTCATGCTTCTCCTTCTTGGAGGCTTGCAAGTATGCTTCTTCGATTATGAATGAGGGTGGTGCCATTGTTACCTTAACCTATATGGGTAGTGAGCGCGTTTTGCCCAACTATAATATTATGGGTGTGGCTAAGGCCGCTTTGGAGGCTTCTGTTCGCTATGCGGCTGCCGATATGGGAGCACAGGGTGTACGCGTTAATGCTATTTCCGCCGGCCCGATTAAGACTTTGGCTGCTTCTGGAATTGGCGATTTTCGCAAAATCTTGCATTGGAATGAGTATAATGCTCCTCTGCAACGCAATGTTACTCAAGATGAGGTCGGTATGGCTGCGCTTGGTCTTCTTTCTGCTTGCGGCAGCGGTATTACCGGCGAGATTGTTCATGTCGATTGCGGATATCATACCGTTGGCATGATGAATATTCACAAATCTAAAGAAATTGCCGAATTGTTCAGAGAGGAATAAAAACTTTTGCAAAGTGCAATTTTAGGGTTGTGAAAACAACTAAAAATTTGTAGGATGAAGGTTATTGTGAAGATAACCTTCATCTTTTTTGAGGTCCTTAGAATGCCAGAAGTCAAATCTCCATTTCCGCGCTCCAATATTAGCTTGCGTAAAAAGACTGCCATTAGAATTCTGCTTAAATCAGTGGTTTATGCTTTTGCAATTTTTGGCATCTTATTTATACTTCTTTTGTTTGCAGTACTTGGAATGATGCGTACTTCGACTCCGGCGCCGATAATTCCTGAAAAAGCGATATTAACCGTCGATTTTGATACCTATTTTGGCGAAGTTGCTCAGGATTCTTTGTTGTTTACAATGACTCCAGGTAGTGCCGGGCAAATGTCTTTTTATCAACTTTTAACCGCGTTGTCTAAAGCCGCTAAAGATGGCAGAATCAAAGCCCTTGCCGGAAGAATTAATATGACAAGTCTTGGATTGGCTCAAATTCAGGAGTTGCGAAAAGTTATTGAGATTTTTAAAAATAACGGAAAGCAAGCTTATATTTATTCTCCGGGGCTGGGAAGCTTTGGGGAGGGGACCGATGAGTATTATCTGGCATCTGCTTTCTCGGAAATTACCATGCAGCCGAATTCTGATGTGGGAGTGACTGGTATCAGTGCTGAGGTGCCGTTTATTAGAGGTGCTTTAGATAAAATAGGGGTGACACCTGAGTTTTATACTCGTTATGAGCATAAAACTGCAATGGCAACTTTTATGGATAAGCAGGTTTCTCCTGTTTTTAAGGCTGATATGAATTTTTTGATTGCACAACTTAATGTTATGGTTATGCAAGATTTGTTAAAGTCAAGATTTAGTAAGCCAACCAAAGAAGATTTTTTGGGGGTGATGGATAAGGCTCCTTTTTCTGCCGAATATGCTAAAACTATTGGCCTAATTGATGAAATCGCCTATGAGGGAGACTGGATAAAAAATATTATGGAAAAATATCAGGCAGAGCCAGTTTCGGTAGAGGAATATGCGGTTTCTTTGTACCCCAATACTAAGGGGAAAAAATTGGCCGTCATCTTTATGGAAGGAATGATTTCTGACGTGCCGGGAGTACGTCCTTTGGAAGGGACTGAAATCAATTCAAGGCTGGTTTTGGAACAGATTGATGAGATTAAGCAAGATAAAGACATAAAAGGTGTGTTGGTAAGGATTAATTCTCCGGGCGGCAGTTATGGTGCCTCAGCCGAGATTTGGAATGCTCTTAACCGTTTGAAGCAGGAAAACAAAATCCCATTAGTGATTTCAATGGGAGATTATGCCGCCTCGGGGGGATATATGGTGGCGTTGGCCGGAGATAAGATTTTTGCCGATGCGGCAACGCTGACGGGGTCTATCGGCGTGTTGGGCGGCAAGTTTGTTTTAGAGGAATTGTGGAAGAAGCTGGATGTTAATTGGGAGGCTTTTGATCCTTCTGAGAATGCCGGCATCTTGAGCCCTAATTTCAAATTTAACAAAACGCAAAAATCAGCTTTTAACAATGCGTTAGATCGTGTGTATAAAGATTTTACTTTAAAAGTTTCAGAGGCCAGGAATATTCCATTGGATCAGTTGGATAAGCTGGCCAGAGGCAGAGTTTTTCTGGGGCAAGATGCCGCAGAGCTTGGTTTGGTCGATGAAGTGGGTGGGCTGGATGCCGCTTTGGGCGAGCTTAAGGGCAGGGCAAAGATGGACGCTGCCGAGCCCGTGGTTTTGGTGATTTATCCCAAGCCCAAAACTCTGCAAGAAAAAATCAGCGAGTTGTTGGGTGCGGCTCCGATTGTCTCGGTGGAAGCAACCGCCCAAAAATTAGGGCTTGATATCAGCTCGTTAACTGTGCTAAAACACTTCAAATATGATGCGATTATGCTTCCAATGATATTTAATATGTAAGGAATAAGTAAATGGCTATAGATACCGAAACTGTCAGAAAAATTGCCTTTTTATCTCGGCTCAGAGTGGACGATGATAAGGTTCAGGCGACGGAAGATGAATTTAACAAAATTCTTGGTTGGGTCGACCAGCTACAAGAGGTGGATACTCAAAATGTGGCGCCGCTTGTCTCCGTTAACGAGAATTATTTGCAAATGCGCGAGGACGAAGTGACGGACGGTAATATGCCTGAAGAGATCCTGGCTAATGCTCCCATGAAAGAATATGGCTATTTTGCCGTGCCGAAAGTGGTTGAATAAGGTTTGGGGGAGAAGATTTATGACTGATTTAACAAAATTGACAATTGCCAAAGCCAGAGAAGGCTTAAAGAAAAAAGAATTCAGCGCTCCCGAATTGGTGGAAGCCTATGCGGCAAAAATGGCAGAAAACCGCAAGCTTAACGCATATGTTTGCGAAACAACGGAACAGGCTCTTGAGCAGGCCAAAGCCAGCCAAGAAAAAATTAACCACGGCGAAGGCGGAGATTTGGAAGGTATTCCGCTTGGAATTAAAGATCTTTTTTGCACCAAAGGAATTCCAACAACGGCTTGTTCTAATATTTTGAAAGGTTTTGTGCCGCCTTATGAATCCACCGTTACGACTCATTTGTTGGCGGCAGGGGCTAATTTTTTGGGCAAGCTCAATTTGGATGAATTTGCCATGGGCGGCAGCAACGAGACTTCTGCTTTTGGGCCGGTTGTAAATCCATGGAGCAAAGATGTTCCTTTGGTGCCGGGTGGGTCTTCCGGCGGGTCTGCCGCGGCAGTGGCCGCCAATATGTGTGCGGCGGCAACCGGAACAGACACCGGCGGATCTATTCGTCAGCCATCGGCTTTTTGCGGCGTTACGGGAATTAAGCCGACTTACGGGCGTTGCTCCAGATGGGGGATTATTGCTTTTGCGTCTTCTCTTGACCAGGCCGGACCGATTGCCAAAGATGTCAGAGATTGCGCCATTATGCTTAAAACCATGGCCGGTTACGATGCCAAAGATTCTACCTCGGCGCAAAAAGAAGTGCCTGATTTTGAAAAAGTTTTGGGTCTTGATGTCAAGGGAATGCGTATCGGTATTCCAAAAGAATATCGGGTAGATGGTTTGGATAAAGAAGTGGCCGCTTATTGGGATAAGGCAGCTCAGATGCTGAAAGAGCATGGGGCAGAAGTGGTGGAGGTTTCTTTGCCACACACTAAATATGCTTTGGCAACTTATTATATTATTGCACCGGCAGAAGCTTCTTCTAACTTGGCTCGCTATGATGGGTTGCGTTATGGAAACCGTGTAGATGGTGTTCACCTGGATGATATGTATATCAACTCTCGTTCTGCCGGGTTTGGCAAAGAAGTTAAGCGTCGGATTATGATTGGAACATACGTCCTTTCAGCCGGATATTATGATGCTTATTATCTCAAGGCGCAGAAAGTTCGCCGCCTTATTCGCGATGATTTTATTAAGGCTTTTGAGAAGTGTGATTTGATTTTGACACCGACAGCGCCGACAGCCGCATTTCCAATCGGGGATAAGTCCATGCAAGAGAACCCGATTACCATGTGGCTCAATGATATCTTCACGGTATCTGTTTCTTTGGCGGGGTTACCGGCTATGAGCTTGCCTATCGGGCTCAATCAGCAAGGGTTGCCTTTGGGAATGCAGTTGGTGGGCAGGGCTTTTGATGAGGAGAGCATCTTCAAGGCTGCCTATTGTTTGGAAAAAGATGTGAATTTTGTGGGAGTGAAGTAAGATGAGCGGAATGATTATCAACGGCAAAACCGGTGATTGGGAAGTTATTTGCGGACTCGAAATTCACTGCCAGATTATTTCTAAATCCAAGATATTTTCGGGAGCGTCTACACATTATGGTTCTGATGTGAACGAAAATGTTTCTTTTATTGATGCCGGAATGCCGGGAATGTTGCCGGTGCTTAATAAGCAGTGTGTCAGACAGGCTATCAAGACCGGGTTGGGGCTTAATGCCAAAATTAATAAATATTCCGAATTTTCTCGGAAGAACTACTTTTATGCCGATTTGCCTCAGGGGTATCAGATTACGCAATTTCAATATCCTCTGGTCGGTGAGGGTTTTGTAAAAATAGATTTAGAGGACGGAAGTTCTAAAAATATCGGAATCGAGAGAATCCATATTGAGCAAGATGCCGGAAAATCTATTCATGATATTTCTCCGACTAAGAGCTTTATTGATCTTAATCGTGTCGGTGTGGGGTTGATGGAAATTGTGACTAAGCCTGATTTTCGCTCACCGGAGGAGGCCGGAGCGTTTTTGCGCAAGCTGCGCTCTATTGTTCGCTATCTGGGAACTTGCGACGGAAATATGGATGAAGGTTCTATGCGCTGTGATGTTAATGTATCCGTGCGCAGGGTCGGGGAGACCGAGTTTAGAACCAGAAACGAGATGAAAAACGTTAACTCCGTTAAGTTTGTGATGCAGGCAATTGAATATGAAGCTCGCCGCCATGTCGAGACTTATGAAAACGGTGGTACCATTGTGCAGGAAACCAGGCAGTTTGATCCGCTTAAAGGGGTTACCAAGGTTATGCGCAAAAAAGAATTTGCTCATGATTATCGCTATTTTCCGGAGCCGGATTTGTTGCCATTGGTTTTGGATGATGCGTTTATTGATGACGTTAAGTCTGAGATGGTTGAGTTGCCGGATGCCAAAAAAGAGCGTTTTGTGCATGAGTTGGGTTTGACGCCTTATGACGCCTCTGTTCTTTGCGAAGCAAGGGAAACTGCCGAATGGTTTGAAAAAGCGGCCAAGGGGCATGATGCCAAGAAAGTGGCAAACTGGATGATGGGTGATTTCTTTGCGATGTTAAATGAGAAAAAAATCAGCCTTGAGGAAAGCCCGATTAGTCCTGAAAATCTTGGCAGATTGGTGGAGCTTGTAACTTCTAACGTAATTAACGGTAAGACGGCCAAAGATGTGTTTGTCTTGATGGCCGAGACCGGTAAGGCTCCAGATGTTATCGTTGAGGAAAAAGGTCTAAAACAGGTAACGGATACGGCCGCAATTGAGAAAATCATTGATGAAGTGATTGCTGCTAACCCCGGTAACGTGGCTGCTTATAAGGGAGGCAAGGTGGCTCTTATGGGCTGGTTTGTCGGCCAGGTGATGAAGGCCTCACAGGGGAAAGCTAACCCGGGAGTGGTTAATCAAATTCTCAAAAGCAAGCTTGCCTAATCTTTTAAAACTAAAAAAGCGGCCAATTATTGGCCGCTTTTTTTAGAATATTTTATTACAGAGCAGGAGCCGGAACCGGGAGCTTAGGTGCTGTGGCCGGAGCAGCAATGGGTGCCTTGGGGGCAACGGGGGCTTGCGGTGCCGGTGCGGCGGGCACCTCAGGCGTTGTTGGCGCAGGAGCCTGAGGCTCAACTTTTAGGGTTGGTACCGGGATTTCTGCTTTTGGAGCCGGTTGAGCGGCCGGAGCTTGAGCCTTGGGGGCTGCTTGAGCTTCAGGGCCTGGGGTTTTGACATCAACCATGCTATTTAGCAACATGTGAGTAACTTTATCCCCGACTTTAATTCCGTGGCGTTTGACTTGCCCGGCGTTGATTTCAATCACGGCTCTGACCGGATCTCTGGAGATAATCAGTTCTTCAGACATCGGTTCTGCGTTTTCTTTAATCATGCTGACGGTGGCGTCCGGGGCCACAAAAATCATGTCCAATGGAATCTTGGTGTTTTTCATCCACATGGCAGTGGGGCGGACAGGGTAAATGTTGAATATCATACCGCTGTTGAACCCGAGGTTGGTGCGGTGCATGAGGCCGGTTTTGAGGTCTTCGGGCGTGTTGGCAACTTCTACCATGAATCTGACATCACCTTCGGCCGTTTTGATGACGAGCGGTGTGGTTGGTTTGGGCTCAGGCTCGTTTGAACAGGCACTAAATAGAAGGATAACTAAGAATAATTTGGCAAATTTAAGCATGTTTGGTCTCCTTGTTATTTTTGGACCCCAGTTTGCGCGGCTGCCAAGCCGAAACCATAACCGGTCCGTTTTGTGAAATCAGAATCTTGCGGCTGCCGGAGGCTCCCGCTTTTGAAAATGACCGAGGATTGAGGCTCGATTTGAATTTTTGTGCCATATCTTCCAGAGCTACAATGTTTTTCTTTCCGGTTTGATAGTTATCAAGGTAAGAATCAGAACTCTTTATGAAATCAGCCAGCTCTCGGCAACTCATCGGGGAGTATTTTTGCCAGATGAGTTCTAAAAAAGAATTTATTTTTTCTGCAAATGCGGGGGCTTCCATCAAAGGCATGCCGTAATTTAGTATTTTGGCTAAATTGGGCTCAAAAAAGCCCCTTTCATCACATACAAACAATGACGGAATAAGATATTCCATGTTGTTGTTGAGGGCAAAATGAACCTGCGCCAAGAATAAAAGTTGGTGTAACTTATCGTTTTCCAAATAGTGATCGTCTTTATCGGCACGGCGGAAAAACCAGTTGGCGGCTTCTAATGATGAACTGATGGCGGGCAGGGACATTTAAAAGCTCCTCGAGTTTGTCGTTATTGAAACTTAATCTGCATTATAATATAACCATTTTGAATTACAAATAAATATTCAAAAATAGTCACGGATAAATTAATCTGCTGAAAAATTTGTTTTTGCTCTTGTGTTATGAAGAGGAATAAGATATTTTGTTAGCAGTTTGCAAAGTTTTTTAATCAAGGACAGGTCAATGTTAGAGTTAAGAAGATTGGTTTTGGGTGCAGGCCTACTTATGTTAACTGCTTGTGCCAGCGCCGTTTTTCCGGATTTTGATGATAATGAAGAAGATGTGGTGGTCTCTGAGGGCGGCCGTGTGGTACGCCAGATGCCCGAAGAGGGATCTTCTTTGAGGGCTGATACACAAAATGCCGCTTATGAAGGAGAGGAAGATGCCGAAGAAGCGGAAATGAGTGATGAACCTCAGGAAGAAAATGTTGAAGAGATTGTTGAGGAAGAAACGGTGACTGCGGCAGAGACCGTGCCGGTGAAAGAAGAGAATCTGGAAGAGCCTCAGGAAGAAGAGGTCGAGGCTGCCGAAGTGGTCGAGGAACTGACATCTGAGCCCGCCGGACCAAGTGTCAGCTACCGTGTGGATACTTTCTACTTTGACAATGGTAGCGCTTATCTGAGCCCTAAGTATAATCCGAATTTGCGTAAAATTGCCAAGATGGTCAAGGAAAACAATGCCAATGTGGTCGTTTACGGGCATTCGTCTAGTCGCACCCGCGATACAGACCCCGTCAGCCACAAGTTGGCTAACTTTAAGGCCTCTTTGGAAAGAGCTCAAAATGTGGCTGCGGCTTTGAGAAGAGCCGGTGTTCCTTCTGGTAAGATTTCTATTCAAGCTATGTCTGATTCTGCTCCGGCTTACCAAGAGGTTATGCCTGAAGGCGAACGTTTGAACCGCCGTGCGGAAGTTTATATTTCTTACTAACGCCCGGTTTTGTGATGTCTTGTGAAGTGAGATGCAACTTGGCTTTAGTGGCAAGCCTGTGGTTGGTCTCACTTTTTGTTAGAGGAAAAAATGTCGAGCCAAAATACTGAGAATAAGTCGCTGGGAGGAAATTTATGGCAGATTTCTTCTGTTGATGAACGTGCGGCAGAGTTGATGGTTCAAAAGTGTAATCTTCCTTATATTATTGCCAGAGTTTTGGCTTTGCGTGGTATTAGTGCAGATGAGGTGTCTGCTTATTTGGAGCCTAAAATACAAAATCTGATGCCGAATCCTTCCGTGCTTAGAGATGTTGACAAAGCGGCAAAGAGAATTGCCGATGCAATTGTTGGTGGGCAAAAAATTGCCATTATCGGAGATTATGATGTAGATGGGGCAACATCTTCAGCCGTGTTGCGCTTGTTTCTGGAGGCGGTGGGGGTTGTTCCGGATGTTCATATCCCTGAAAGAGAAGAGGGTTATGGTCCGAGTGTTGCCGCAATAGATGACTTTAAGGCAAAGGGGGCAGAGCTTTTGATTACCACCGATTGCGGAACAACGGCTTTTGAGCCGCTTGAATATGCAACGGCTCAGGGAATGGATGTGATTGTGATTGATCACCATGAGGCAGAAGTGCAATTGCCAAAGGTTTATGCCGTTGTGAATCCGAAGCGTTTGGATGAGGAAAACGATTATCCTTACCTCAAATATATGGCTGCTGTCGGTGTTGTTTTTATGGTGGTGGTTGCCATCAACAGAGAGCTGCGCAAACAAAACTTCTATTCTGCCGAGAGGAAAGAACCAAACCTTATGCAATGGTTGGATTTGGTGGCTTTGGGGACTGTGTGTGACGTGGTGCCGCTCAAAGGTCTCAACCGTGCCTATGTGCGTCAGGGATTGAAAATCATGGCCAACAGCCAAAATACGGGCTTGAAGGTTTTGCTTGAAAAGGCTGGTTTGAACGGCGCACCAACGGCTTTTCATCTCGGTTTTGTATTGGGCCCTAGGATTAATGCCGGCGGCAGAGTCGGCGCCTCTGATATTAGCCATCGGCTTCTTTGTTGTTCTAAGGAATATGAGGCTCAGCTTTTGGCAGATAAGCTCAACGAGTATAATGTTCAGCGCAAAGATATTGAAAATTACGTACTTTTGCAGGCAATAGAGATACTCGAGGGGAGCCCTCAAGAATATCCGATTGCTTTTGTCGCCGGAGCCGATTGGCACCAAGGGGTGGTCGGAATCGTGGCCGGAAAGCTCAAAGAACGCTACAATCTTCCGGCTTTTGTGATGTCTATTGAGGCAGACGAGGTTAAGGGTTCGGCACGTTCTATTCCGCAGGTGGATTTGGGGGCTTTGGTGATGGCAGCCAAAGAGAAAGGTCTTTTGACTAAAGGCGGCGGGCATACCATGGCGGCCGGGTTCTCTTTGGAAGAAAGCAAAATCGATGATTTTAGAAAATTTGTGGGAGAATATGTGGTTTCTAGGATTGGCAACGAGGCTATTACTCCCGTTTTGGAAATAGATGCCGCGTTGGATGCCGCCGGAGCTACAAAGGAATTGGCTAAAGCGTTAGAGGAACTTGAACCTTATGGCGCTGGTAATCCGGAGCCGAAGCTAATGCTGAAAAATGTGCATATTATTAAGCCTTATCTGGTTGGAATTGGACATGTGCGTTGTATATTGTCTTCTGATACGGGGGCTAGTCTCAAGGGAATGGCTTTTCGGGTCGGAGATAATGATATCGGCCAGGCTATGCTTAATGCTAAGGGCGAGAGGTTTGATGTGGTTGGTGTTTTGCGCAGAGATTGCTGGCAGGGCCGGGACGATGTCCAGTTTATTATAGAAGATGTCAAAAAATGTGCTTAAAAAAGGAGCTTGTATGATGGGCAAACATG
The DNA here is from genome assembly GCA_944392205.1 of uncultured Alphaproteobacteria bacterium. GTDB lineage: Bacteria > Pseudomonadota > Alphaproteobacteria > RF32 > CAG-239 > CAZU01. Next base: position 34,967 of record CALXVV010000010.1, read on the forward strand.
CTGAGGTAAAAAAAAGAGCTTTGAAAATTCATAAAATTCGGTTGGAGAGAGAAAGAGCCGTGTTTATGAAGCTGGGCGGAAAGTTGAGGGCCTATCTTTTTACTGGAATCTTGGTTACGGCTCCGGTGGCCATTACGTTGTATTTGGCTGTAAAGTTTGTGTTGTGGATGGATGCCTTGGTCAACCAAATGCTGCCGCCGCAATACAAATTTGATAATATGCCATATACTATTCCGGGGTTAGGACTGGTGGTGGCAGTTGTGGTGCTGACACTGATTGGGATGTTCGCCGCTGGATTTTTGGGGCGTTTCTTTCTCAAATTAGGAGAGTGGATTGTTTACAAAGTTCCACTTGTTTCCAGTGTATATTCTGTTCTAAAACAAGTATTTGAAACATTTTTTTCAAGTAAAACTCAAGCTTTTAGAAAAGTCGTTATGTTAGAGTATCCGCGCAAGGGAATCTGGATTTTGGGTTTTGTCAGCTCTGATTTGCAGGGTGAGTTGAAAGAGAAATGTCCAACCAAAATGCTTAGTGTGTTTATTCCCACAACGCCGAACCCAACGTCCGGTTTCCTTATCTTTGTTCCTGAAGAAGACTGTATCGAGCTTGATATGAGCGTGGAACAAGGTCTGAAATTTGTTATATCTGGGGGATTGGTTGAACCAAAAGAAAAAAATCGCGTTTGACGTCTAACTAATATAGGTTTGCTAATCGTTTGTTTTTGTTTTGAATTGTGTCATCTTGGGGAAAAATGCCAAAATATTTTCCGTGAGGGCTAAAAAATACTTGATTTATTTTTATTTGTGATTTATTTCTAAGCACAGCTTTATTGGCAATATGCGGCCATGGCGAAATTGGTAGACGCGCAACCTTGAGGTGGTTGTGGGAGTTCTCCCGTGAAGGTTCAAGTCCTTTTGGCCGCACCATTCCTCTGCTTAAATAAAGCTTTTTTTGTTTTTATAGGGTGTTCTTGTCCGCTAGGACAGTGTAAAGACAAGGGAGGAGAGGTTATGAGCAAACGTTTTAAACGTGATTTACTTCCCAAGTCTAAAATCATCAAGAAGAAAAAGAAAAATCTCGAAAAGCGTCAAACTCTCGGTTTGGGGCCGAAATTTATCGAATCTGTCAGCTCTGCCCTGCGTGATGGTGACACTATTCATGTGCGCAAATTGGTAGAGGGGCTTTCTGAGTATGGACTGGCTAACTTAATTGAGGCTTTGAACCACTCTGAACGTACAAAACTCGTTAAAATTTTGGGAGATAAAATTAATCCTGATGTCTTTCCGGAATTAAACGAGGTGGTTCAGGAGCAGGTACTCGACAGTTTGCAGGAAAAGCAAATTGTTAAAATCGCTAATGAACTCGATTCAGATGAAGTTGTCGAGATTTTGGAGCATATGGATGAGGATGAGCAGAAAAGCATCATCAAAAAATTGGATCCGGAACTCCAATATCAGGTTCAATCTTCTCTGTCTTATCCTGAAGATTCGGCCGGGCGTATCATGTCAAGAGAGTTTGTGAGTATGCCTGATTGGTGGACTGTCAAGGAAGCAAAAGCTTTTTTGCTTAAAAATGAGGAATTACCAGAGGACTTTTATGAAATATTCTTAACCGATGAGAAATTCCATCCAACCGGGCAAATCGCTTTGGATAAACTCTTGCGCGCCAAACCCAGCGAGAAGCTTTTTGATATTATGGATGGTGAGATTGTGCCGATAGATGTTTTGACCGATCAAGAGGAAGTGGCTCATATGTTCCGCGAATATGGCTGGCGCTCCGCTATGGTGGTGGACAATAAAGAGCACCTCATCGGCGTGATTACCATTAATGATGTGGTTGATGTTATTCATGAAGAGGTTTCCGAAGATATCATGCATTTGTCGGGAACAGAAGAAGGTGATGTTTACAAGTCTGTCTTTTCTATCTTTCGTTCCAGAGTGGCTTGGTTGATTACGAATCTTTTTGCAACAATTCTTGCGGCTTCAGTTGTCAAGGGGTTTCAAGACGTAATTGCTCAGGTCTCGATTTTGGCCGTGTTGATGCCGATTGTGGCCTCTATGGGCGGAACTACCGGCAACCAAACGCTCGCAGTGGTGGTGAGAGCCCTGGCAACCAAAGAACTTACCTCTGCCAATACACTGCGTATGATTTTGAAAGAATTTTTGGTTGGTCTCAACAATGGTATTTTGTTTGCTATATTGATTGCTCTTATTACCCATTTTTGGTTTCCGGAGTATAAGGTTATCAGTTTGATTATCGGGATTGCCATGCTGATAAACCTCACCATTGCCAGCTTGGCGGGAATACTTATTCCTCTGGCATTGAACCGTTTGAAGGTGGATCCGGCGGTTTCTTCAGGTGTGTTTTTAATCGCCATTACCGATTCCGGCGGATTTTTTACTTTCTTGGGGTTGGCAAAGCTCTTTTTGTTGTAACTTTGTTTATATCTCAAAGTTAGGACTTTTGATTTGTGCATTATCGGTTATAATCAGGCCCAGTGTTAAAAAATTTTTGGGAGTTGTTTGTGCTTTTGGGATTAAGTATTGCTCTTGCGGCGGTCTTGTTGGACCAACTCAGCAAATATTACATATTAAATGAAATTTTGGGGCAAGGCGCCGTTATTGTTATCTCTCCGGTGTTTAACTTGGTGAGGGCATGGAATACCGGCGTGAGTTTCTCCATGTTTAATAATTACGGCAGTTTGGGGGCCATTTTGCTCTCCGGCGTGGCTCTTGTGATTGTGGGATTCTTGTTTTATTGGCTCAAAAATGAGACCAGCCGGTTGGCTCAGGTTGCTCTGGGCATGATTATCGGCGGAGCTGTCGGTAATGTGATTGATCGGGTTCGTCTGGGTGCGGTGTTTGATTTTTTGGATTTTCATATCGGGGAGAACCATTGGCCGGCTTTTAATCTTGCCGATAGTTTTATTTGTATTGGTGCGGCAATCTTGATTCTGCAAAGTGTTTGCCATTATCTGAAAAAAGAAGAAGGGAAAAATTAGATGAGAAAATTTATTATCGGACTTGTAGCTATGACTGCAGCTTTGAGTGCCTGCAGCAACTTAACTAAAGAAAAACTCGGTTTGAGCAACAAAGCCCCCAATGAGTTTATGGTTACAACCAGACCGCCTTTGTCTTTGCCGCCGGAGTATGATTTGCGTCCAGTGGTGGAACCTGTTGAGGCAGAGCAGGAAAATCTGTCTCAAGCTGATGAGGCCTTTGTTTCTGAAATAGAGGAATCTAAATAAGCTTTTATGGGCAGAAATTTTATCTACATATTGTTGTTTTTGGGCTTGTTACCGGTTTCGGCATCAAGAGCCGAGCTTTTTGGAGCAAAAGAGTTTTACCTCGATAATGGCTTGAGGGTGATTGTGGCGGAGAACCACAGAGCGCCGATTGTTAAGCATATGGTATGGTATAAGGCCGGTGCCGCTGACGAGGTGCCAGGTAAGGGTGGCTCAGCTCATTTGCTGGAGCATTTGATGTTTCGCGGAACATCTAGGATTCCAAACCAAGAGCTTAATCGTTTGTTGGAGGCAAACGGGGCAGAAAGCAATGCCTTTACCGGGCAAGATATGACGGCGTATCATCAGCTTTTGGATATCAGCCGTTTGGAGTTGGCAATGTTTTTGGAAGCAGACAGAATGCAAAACTTAAACATTAGGCCAGATGATTTTGAAACGGAAAGAAGCATCGTTTTTCAGGAACGTAAAGAACGGGTGGATAATAATCCTTTAGGGAGTTTCAGAGAAGCAATAAACAGAGCTTTGTGGCAGGAACATCCTTATGCCAGGCCGGTTACCGGGGTTGATGCCGAGATAAAAAATCTCAAAAAAGAAGATTTAATTGAGTTTTATCAACATTATTATGCTCCCAACAATGCGGTTTTGGTGTTGGCCGGAGACATTGACGTGCCAACAGCTAAACAATTGGCTGAAAAATATTATGGCGATATTCCCACGGCAAAGGTTGTTGAAACAGAAATGCCAAAATTACAGCCTGAATTTAGAGCTACAATTACAATGAGCAAGCCGGATATTAGGGGCGGCCGTGTTTTGGTGATGTTTGCGGCTCCTTCCTACAAAGTTGAGCCCGAACGTGTCTATAGTTTGCAAGTTTTGGCTACATATATGGGTGGCGGAGAAACCTCTAAACTGTATAAAAAGTTAGTGCTTGAGGATAAAAAAGCTTTAAGTGTCAGTGTTGATTATAATCCAATATCAAGAAGCTATGGGCAGTTTGTGATTGCCATGATTCCGGCAGACGGGGTGAGACCGCAAGAATTGGTGAAATCCTTTGAAAGTGCTTGGAATGAGGCAATGAGCGAATTTGATATTGATGAGCTTGAGAAAATTCGCAAAAAAATGTTGGCGGGTCTTGTTTATCTGAAGGATAATCCTGAAGATGCCGCTTATATTATCGGGTCTATGGCGGTGGCCGGAGTGTCTTTGGATGAAATTGAATCTCAAGAGGAAAAACTTAAGGCCGTGCGTCTTTCGGAAGTGCGTGAGGCGGCAGAAAAGCTTATAAACTCTGCTCCTGAAGTTGTTGGTATTTTGCAGCCGCTTGAAAAGAATGGAGAAAAGCGATGAGAGCGCCGAGATATCGTAAGAATCCAGCTCGCAAATGGTGCGTCGGTTTGGTGCTTTCGGCGGCCGTGGTTTGGGGAGTGTGGAACTGGGGGCCGCGAGTATCTGCCCTGTTTAGCTCTGATCCGCAAGCAATTGTTGAAAATTCGGTTTTGAAAGCTAAGAATTTTTCAACGCCGGTGGTGGAAATCATTTCACCTAAGGCTAAGCTAAAGGCTTATCTGCTTGAAGATGATACAAACCCGATTATCAGTTTGAATTTCAGCTTTAAAAATGCCGGTTATGCCAGTGATGATGAAAATGAGCAGGGAATTGCCCAAATGACAGCAGCTCTTTTGACTGAGGGAGCCGGTGATCTGGATGGACAAGCCTTGAAAGAGGCGTTGGAGAGTTTGGCTATTAAAATAAGTTTTGCTGCCGGTAAGGATGATTTTTCCGGTTCTATGCTTACTACCAAGGCCAATGCCAAAGAAGCGATGAAGTATCTGAATTTGATGCTCACTTCTTCCAGATTTGATGAGGTAGACATCAACAGAGTTAAAGCTCAAATGAAAGAGGCTCTCAAGCGCCAAGATGAATATCCGGCTAAAAAGTTGGAACTTGAGTTTATTAAAGAGCTTTATGGCGAACATCCTTATGGTAGGAATCCTCTTGGCAAAATTCAGGATATTGACAAAATATCTGCGGTGGATTTGCGGCAATTTGTTAAAGATAATTTTAGCCAAAACAACCTTATTATCGGTGTTGCCGGAGATCTTAACGCTGAGGAGGCCGCTGAATTTATTGATGGGGTTTTTGCTAACCTGCCGTCTAACGGGCAAATTAATTTTGTGAAAGAGGCTGAGATTGATTTTGACGGGCGTGTGCGCCAAATTGCAAGAGACAGTGGGCAAAATATGGTTTTGAAAGCTTTGCCGGGGGTTTCTCGCAATCATGAAGACTTTTACCCGTTGTTTGTTGCCAACTATATTTGGGGTGGGGCAGGGCTAACGTCTAAACTTTCTCAACAACTGCGTGAGAAAGAGGGGCTAACCTATGGAGTATACTCGTATTTGTCTATAGATGATAAATCGCCTTTGTTGGTGGTGGCGTTTTCTTCCACGGCAGATAAATTTAAGAAAGCTGATGCGTTGCTCAAGGAACAAACAAGGATTTTTAGGCAGCAAGGTGTCTCAAAAGTTGAGCTTAAAAATGCAAAAAATTATCTAATTGCCTCTTATAACTTGAGATTTGCATCAATCGAAAATATTGCCGAGATATTGACAGCTATGCAAAAATATAATTTAGGGCTGGATTTTTTGCAAAAAAGAAACGATTATATTGCTAATATCAGCTTAAAAAAGGTAAATGAGGCTGCTCAAAAATATTTTGATGACAGCAGGATGATTAGTGTCGAGATAGGCAAATTCTGACCAATTAACAAGGAGATAATAAAAATGTTTGGAAAAAAGCCGGAAGCAAATAAGTCAAGAGCTTGGAAAAAGCTGGAGAAACACTACAAAAAAATGCGCGATGTCGAGATGCGCGGCCTATTCCGCAAGGATCCTCAAAGGGCAGAGCGTTATACCATTAATCTTGATTCTATGATGTTGGATTACTCTAAAAACCGTATTACCGACAGAACCATGGCTTATTTGCTGTTGCTGGCTAAAGAATCTAAACTGGCTGAAAAAATTGAGGCTATGTTCAAGGGGGATAAAATCAATTCAACCGAGAATCGGGCTGTTTTGCACGTGGCTTTGCGTAATCGTGAAAATTCTCCGATTTATGTGGACGGCAAAAACGTTATGCCGGAAATTAATGCCGTATTGGCCAAAATGCGCAAGTTTTCCGAAGATGTGCGTTTGGGAAAATTTGTCGGGCAGACGGGTAAAAAGTTAACCAATATCGTTAATATCGGTATCGGAGGCTCTGATTTGGGGCCAAAAATGGCGACCGAGGCTTTGCGCAAGTATTGGGCTAAAGATATCAAATGTTATTTTATCTCTAACATTGACGGAACAGCCTGTAGTGAGGTTTTGAATAAGATTAACCCCGAAGAGACACTTTTTATTGTTTGTTCAAAGACTTTTACGACAATTGAGACACTCACCAATGCCAAAACCTGCCGCAAGTGGTTGGTTGATGCTTTGGGCGAGCATGCCGTGGCTAAGCATTTTGTGGCTGTTTCCACCAATGCCAAGGAAGTTGAGAAATTTGGCATTAACACTGAAAATATGTTTGAATTCTGGGATTTTGTCGGCGGGCGTTATTCTATGTGGTCGGCCATCGGGCTATCTATTGCCATTGCCGTTGGAATGGATAATTTTGAGAAAATGTTGGATGGTGCTCACGAAATGGATATGCATTTCAAATATACCGAATTTTCTAAGAATATTCCGGTTATCCTTGGCTTGCTTGGAGTTTGGTATAATGATTTCTTCCACTTCAACAATACGGCGGTTGTTCCCTATGATCAGTATTTGCAGTATGTTCCTGCTTATTTGCAGCAGTTGGTGATGGAAAGCAACGGAAAATTTGTCTCTAATGATGACACTTTCATTAAATATCAGACTTCTCCGGTTATATTCGGCGGGGCGGGGACAGATGTTCAGCACTCTTTCTTTCAGATGATTCACCAAGGAACATCTATTGTTCCGGTCGACTTTATTGTTCCGGCCATTTCGCACAATGAAATCGGGGAGCATCATGAGATTTTGCTCGCTAATGTTTTGGCGCAAGGTGAGGCTTTAATGAAAGGGAAAACCGTCAAAGAAGCCTATGATGAAATGCGCAGAGCCGGCAAACCCAAAGAAGAGGCTAAGAGACTTAAGAAATATAAGAGTTTTCCGGGAAATCGTCCTTCCAATACCATCATCTTTAAGAAAGTTGACCCCTATACGCTCGGAATGTTAATTGCCATGTATGAGCATAAGACTTTTGTTGAGGGTGTGATTTGGAATATTGATTCCTTTGACCAAATGGGCGTTGAACTTGGTAAGCAGATGGCTTTGAGTATTTTGCCGGAGTTGCAAAATAATGCCTCAGGTATCAGCCATGATGCATCTACTGCTAATTTGATTGCAACAATTCGTCGTTTGCGCAATTAATTATACCGAGAGACTAATGCCGATTAGAATTCTGCCATCAAATCTTGTGAACCAGATTGCCGCCGGAGAGGTGGTCGAGAGGCCGGCGTCCGTTGTCAAAGAGCTGGTGGAAAACGCCATAGATGCCGGCGCCACCAGTATTGAGGTGCGCTTGAATGAGGGTGGTAAAACTTTAATTACCGTAACCGATAACGGCAAAGGGATGAGCAAAGAGGAGCTTGCTTTGGCTGTTGAACGCCATGCAACCTCCAAGTTGCCGGATGACAACCTTTTTAACATCAATTTTTTAGGTTTTCGAGGGGAGGCGTTGCCCTCTATTGCCTCAGTTGCCAGGCTTTCTATTATCAGCAGGATAAAAGATGCCGACAGTGCCTGGAAAATTGAGGTTAACGGCGGCCAAAAGTCTGAGGTTGTTCCCGCTGCGCAATCTCAAGGCACCAGAATCGAAGTGCGTGATTTGTTTTTTGCCACGCCGGCTCGTTTGAAATTTTTGAAAACAGCTGCGCATGAGGCTGCTCAATGTTCGGATATTTTGCAAAGAATCGCTCTGGCTAATCCTTCTATTGCTTTCAGCCTCTATGAAAATGATCGTAAAAAATTTTCTTTGCCAGCTTGCAACGGCGATTTGTTTGATGCCAGATTGGCCAGAATATCAGCTATTATGGGGCGCGAGTTTGGCGAAAATTCTATTCTTATCAGCGCAGAACGAGAAGGTGTTAAGATTAGCGGTTATATCTCCTTGCCGACACTTAATAAGGCAAATTCTCTTTCACAGTTTTTGTTTGTTAATAATCGGCCGGTGCGGGATAAATTGTTGCTTGGTGCCATCCGTGGTGCATATCAGGATGTTTTGGCTTCGGGCAGGTATCCGCTTTGTGCATTGTTTTTTGATGTGGAGCCGCAACTTGTAGATGTAAACGTTCATCCGGCCAAAGCAGAGGTCCGTTTTTATGATAATGCGTTGGTCAGAGGGCTATTGGTTTCATCTATTCGCAATGGGCTTAATCTTCATGCCAACAGGACTTCTAACGTTTTGAATCTGGAACAGCTTGTTAACGATAAAATCCCCAATTTTCAAAGTCCTTTGTCGGAAGAGAATAGATTGGAAGAGAGTGTTTCTTTGGGAGAGTTTTTACCTCGCCAGGCTATGAATTTTGCTTATCGGCCTCAGCCTAAACGCCAAGCAGAATTGCCGGAATTGGAGCATAAGTTTTCCGTCAGGGTGGAGAATGTCGAGGATGAAATTTCGCGCAGCGATGTCGGGCCTTTAGGCTTGGCAAAGGCGCAGTTTCATGATACATATATCATATCGCAAAGCGAAGACAGCATCATCATTACCGACCAGCATGCCGCCCATGAGCGAATTGTGATGGAAAAACTCAAGGCAGGTTTAAAGTCTGGCCATGTGGCTACCCAAATGCTTCTTATTCCTGAGGTGGTTGATTTGCCTGCGGCGGAGAAAACGAGGATTTTGGACGCCGCTGAAGATTTGGCCAAGCTTGGACTCGTGTTAGAGGAATTTGGCACCACAGCGGTTATCGTGCGTGAAATTCCGGCACTTTTGGGGAATACGGATGTTAAAAAGCTGGTTGAAGATGTTGCCGAGCAAATGGCAGAGTGGGGCAGTGGCTTTGAGTTGACAGAAAAACTTCATTTGGTTTGTGCGACAATTGCTTGCCATGGCTCGGTTAGAGCCGGAAGACGCCTAAATGTGGAGGAAATGAACCAACTTCTGCGCGATATGGAGAAAACACCACATTCGGGTCAATGCAATCATGGGCGTCCGACTTATGTGGAATTGAAAATTACAGATATTGCAAAATTGTTTGATAGGTAGGGCAGGTGGTTAAATGTTTGGTGCTGTTATTGGTGATATTGTTGGTTCAGTTTATGAATGGAATAATGTTAAATCTAAGGATTTTGATTTTTGGCCGTCTAATGCCCAGTTTACAGATGATACAATACAAACCATGGCTTGTGCAGATTGGCTAATCAATGGCGGAAATCCAAGAGATTATCTGAAAAAATGGGGAAAAAGATATTGTAAGGGAGATGTGTTCGGACATAGTTTTTTTTCTCCCGGATTTATGAAGTGGTTGGAGGAAGATAATAATTATACTTATCACGCTCATACAAATGGAGCTGTAATGAGAATAAGTCCTGTACCGTTTTTGAATAGAAATAATGATTATGCCTTAAAACAGGCAATGGAAATAACAAGTGTAACACATGATCATGAAGATAGTTATAAAGCAGTTAATGCTTATGTAAAGACAATGTTGTGTTTATTTGATGGTGTTAGCACTGATAAAATAAGAAACAGGATAGAAAATGATTTTGGATATGATATGAATAGAAATGTTGATCAAATTAGATTAAATAATAATAAATTTTATTATTCTTGTGAGAAAACTGTTCCAGAAGCAATTATATGTGCGTTGGAAGCAACTGATTTTGAAGATGCAATTCGTAATGCAGTTTCTTTGGGTGGTGATAGTGATACACTTGCTTGTATGAGCGGAGCTTTGGCTGAAGCCCGTTTCGGAATTCCAGAGCAAATAGCTGAAAAAGCCATTACATATTTAGATAATAATGTAAAATTGATGTTAAAAAAAATGTATGATGTTGCGCCAAAATCAAAAGATTTTTTGAAAATAAGATTAAACTTAAAGGATAATTGTAATGGTTAATCAGCAACTTATTGAAGGGTTTGAGGCAGCCTTAATTGCCGGGCTTATTACCGGGGTAGGTGGTTTTTGTATTTTCTTGAAAAAGAAATACCTGAAATCAGAAATTAATTTGTTGCTTAATGTGGCAGCAGGAATCATGCTGGCTGCGTCTTTTTTCTCCTTGCTGGTTCCGTCCATGCATGAGATTATAACTGAAGCCCAAAATATATATTTAAGTGCTTTTGAGTATGCCTTTGCTGTCTTTGTCGGCGTTTTGTTGGTGTGGATTTTGAATATTGTTATTCCGCATGAGCATAATTCCATGGGGCACCATGGACCACATTTTGATATCCGGAAGGCTTGGCTATTTATTATCGCCATTACTTTGCATAAGTTACCGGAAGGTTTGGCTGTGGGTGTGGCTTTCGGGGCTGAGGAGTTTGTTAATCCGCTTTCCTTGGTAATTGGAATTGCCGCTCATAATATTTCGGAGGGTTTGACTATCGCTATATCTTTGGTGGCTGCCGGAAACTCAAGACTACGCGCCGCTCTGACGGCTTGTGCTATTGGTTTGGTGCAGCCGTTAGGGGCAATTGTCGGTTTGTTCTTTATGGGAATCAGCTTCAATATTGTTCCCTACGGAATGGCTTTGGCCGGAGGAACACTCTTGTTTGTGGTGGTAAACGAGATTTTGCCGGAAACCTATGGTACCAAAGAAACAAGTCGCTCGGCAGCCGCCGTATTCTTGGGCTTTATCGCTATGACGTATCTTACCATTGTCTTTGGTGAGTAGTTTGGTTGGAAAAAACAGTCTTTGTCCAATTTTCTTTTTTCATATGTTGTTGTAGAATAGGGGGGACTGTGTTGGATCGATTATGAGAGCCTGCTGATATATTTTCCAAGGTTTTTAGTCTGTTCGTTGCTGACGGATGATCATCATTAGAATCATCTTGATTACGGGTAGAAGATGCCATTTTTAGTAAGCTACTAAATTGAGAAGTGTCATACCCGGCGCCTTCGGCGACACTTTTTCCTACAATATCGCAAAAAAGTTCAACAGCTTTACAATTTATTCCTGGTATTTTTCCCTGGGGAGGACGGGCTTGTTGTTCAATGATATGTCCTAGTTCATGTCCTAGTACCAAGGCAATTGTACCAGCATCACATTGGGTAAACATTCCTGCTTGAAAAGCTATTTCTCTACTTCCATCATCTTTTGTTGTTGCGAAGGCGTCAGCTTTTTCATTTTGGATTATTCGAAATGAAATTTTCCGTTGTTGACGTAAGTTTCTTATTTCTTGATTGATGCTATTTGGTCCATCGCAAAAACGATTGAGAATTTCTTCAAGATATTTACATCCTTCTATGTGTTGAATGCTGTTTTGTGGAAAATAAATCTGTTCTCTGGATCTTGCAAAACCGTTGTCTTGATTAAGTCGATTCAAGATAAGTCCTTGATTTTTTTTGATATTTATGGATATGAGCTTTTTTTGGATCGGAGATATTGTAGGATAATCATATTTATTGAATATGGAAACAATATGCGCAGCAAGATTAAAGTCTTTTACTTCTGTAAGGTAATTTCTTGATATACCTCGTAATTTATCTATATCTTTAGTTTCCATGATGGTCCTCTTTTACCATACTTCTCTTTTATTGTAACATTTTTTTTAAAGTTTGTATAGGATATTCATTTATACTTTTTTTGAAAAAAAGTTATTGACGATAACTTAAAGTTCGGATAAATATATCTGCGTTGCTTTGCTGGAGAGTTGGCAGAGTGGTAATGCAGCGGATTGCTAATCCGTCATCGTGAATAACGATGCACAGGTTCGAGTCCTGTACTCTCCGCCACTTCAAACCGCCTTTGATTTTCAAAGGCGGTTTTTGTATTGACGTTTTTTTTCTTGGGTTACATAATATGTTATATATGGGGCCGGATTTGTGATGGAATTTGGTTCTTATTTGATTTTCTTTGTGAGTTTACCAGCAAGTGTCTTCTATAATTAGGACTTAGCTTTATATGCTGAGCTTTTTAATCATTGTTGGTGATGAACTATGCAAAAACGGAAAAAATACAAAGTTTTTGACCAAACTAAGGGTGGAATTGTTTTTGTCAGAAACCATGCCAAAAGAGTGAAAATTGCTTTGGAGGTGGCTAAAAGATACCAAAAGCAATGGGATTATCTTTTGTGGTTGGCTTCAGCAACTTCTTTGGATGTTGAGATTTATAAAAATAAAATTATTTCAAAAATTGAAGATGGTGCCAAAAGATGTAAGTTTTTTTCTTTTGAAGAAATATCTTTGCAGAATCAACCTTATTTGCAGCTTTATGATCTGGCATCTGAAAATAGGGTCTTTTGTGTGGTCGATGATTGCCTAAATGTTAAAAACATGGCTTCAGGCAGAACGAAAAGATTGCTTTCCATGCAGGCTAAATTTGATTTTAGGCTTTTGCTTTCTGAAAATCCGGTGTGCAGAGGATTGAGAGATGTTTATGCCTTGATGCAGTTAATGGATACATCCATTTTGAATATGACGGAAACTCAGTTTTCTAATTTGTTTATGCCTTTTTATACTGATGATTTTGATGTTTCTAAGCGTTGGTCTAAGCCTAAATTTGAGCGCCAGGCCATGAAACTCTTAAGGCCATATGTTTTGTTTTGTGACTTGGGCGATAATCTTAAAATTAATTATCATGAATATTGGTTTGATTTGACTGATAAAGAAAAAAAGGCTTATCAGGAGGATAAAGAACGTTTTTTGCAGGGAAAAATGAGGGTGTTGTTTCTGCAGGCAATTCAAGAGTTTCAATATCTTTACACAATTTGCAGTGCAAAGGTTAAAAAATTGGCTGAATTGCTTAATGATTTTCGGCAAAAAGGTGAAAAGGTTATTATTTATACCAAATATTTGGGCGAAATTAAATTTTTAAGAGAATCAGGCCTGTTGAGGGGTAAAAAATATGTGATTATGTCGGGGATGAGTGACAGAAAAAAAGCTGCCCAGCGGTTTGAGGCTGATTATGATATTATGATTTGCACATATAAGGTTGAAATTCCAAGACTGGTCTTGAAAGGTTGTGCAAATTTGGTATACTTCTCTCAGACTTTTGACTATAAAGATAAAACTCGAGTGTTGTCTAGGTTTTATTGTGATGATGAATTGTCCTTGAATGTTTTTGATTTCTGGGTGAATACCAGGTTAGAAACTTTGATGAAGGATAATCTGTCTCGCAAAAAAGAATTGTTGAAAAGTGTTTGTAAATTAATGTCTGCTGGCGAGGTTGACTGTTTATGAAAATATATCATGATCAAAATGTTTATGATGCAACACAAGAAAGGCTTAAATTTGCTTTTGAAAATTTTGATAATATCTATGTTTCTTTCTCCGGAGGAAAAGACAGCGGTCTTTTGTTGAGTTTGGTTTTGGATTATAAACGCCGTCATAACATAAAGAAAAAAATAGGTGTTTTTCATCAGGATTTTGAGGCGCAATACCAACTGACATCAGAATATGTTTCAAAAATGTTTGATGATAATATCGACGATATAGAGCCTTATTGGGTTTGCTTGCCGATGGGATCTCGTTGCGCGGTAAGTAATTATCAGATGTATTGGTATCCATGGGATGATGAGAAAGAAGCTCTTTGGGTTAGGCCTATGCCGGACAAGCCATATATCATTAATTTAAAAAATAATCCGTTTGAGTTTTATCAATATAAAATGCCGCAGGAGGATTTGTATGCCGAGTTTGCAAAGTGGTATGCCAATCATCATGAAGGTACAACCATTTGTATGGTCGGAATCAGGGCTGACGAATCTATTAATCGTTATCGTGCCTATGCCAATGTTCGTAAAACGTTGATGAAAAATTCTCAATGGACGACCCAACTGGCACCAAATCTTTATAATGCTTACCCGATTTATGATTGGACCACTAAAGATGTTTGGATTGCCAATGCTAAGCAGGGTTTTGAGTATAACAAAATTTATGACCTTTTTTATCGGGCCGGTGTGCCTATTAGCCAAATGCGGGTTTCCAGTCCTTATCATGAAACGGCAAAGGAAAGCCTTAATCTTTATCGAGTGTTGGAGCCTGCCACCTGGGTTAAGGTTGTTTCTCGTGTTCATGGTGCTAATTTCGCCGCAATGTATGGCAATACCAAGCTTATGGGCGTGGGAAAGATAACTTTGCCAAAAGGGCATACCTGGCGCAGCTATGTTAAATTTTTGTTGGCTACTTTGCCAGATAATATCAGGCAAAACTATATTAACAAGTTTAAAACCTCTATCCGTTTTTGGTGGAAAAAAGGGGGTGTCGTCAGCCCAGAGGCTATTGAAGAGTTGGAACAGTGCAATTACCATATTCTGAATAATGGCAAGAGCAATTATCATTCGGTTAAAGATAGAATCAGATTTTTGGGAACGCCGGATGACACAGATGATATTAAATCCACGATTGACATTCCTTCTTGGAAGAGAATGGCTATTTGTATATTGAAAAACGATCATTTGTGCAAATATATGGGCTTTTCCCAGACTAAAAAACAAACTATGCGTGAGAAGGAATTGATTGAAAAGTATAAAAGTCTATAAAAGGATATTATGATGAAGAAATTTACCAGCCCTGTTTATAATGTTATAGCCGTTCCCGTAGAGAAGGTACGGGCTAACGACTACAATCCAAACCGAGTGGCCCCGCCGGAAATGCGCCTTTTGGAGCTTTCTATTTGGGAAGATGGTTTCACCCAGCCGGTTGTGTGTTATTATGATAAAAATGCCGATGAATATATTGTGGTGGATGGTTTCCATCGTTATACCATTATGAAAACGAGCGAGCGTATCTATGCCAGAGAGAGAGGAATGCTGCCGGTGGTGGTTATTGATAAAGATTTGGGCGAAAGAATGGCTTCTACCATCAGGCATAACCGTGCCAGAGGGAGCCATAGTGTGGATCTGATGAGCAATATCGTGGCTGAGCTCTTGGAAATGGGCAAAAGCGATGGATGGATTTGTAAAAATATCGGAATGTCTGCCGATGAGCTCTTGCGTCTTAAACAAGTGACCGGGTTGGCCGCTCTGTTTAGGGATGAAGAATATTCTCACAGTTGGACCGTAAAATAATTTTTTTCTCCTCTCTTTAAGAGTTGTTGTC
Source organism: uncultured Alphaproteobacteria bacterium (assembly GCA_944392205.1). Classification (GTDB taxonomy): domain Bacteria; phylum Pseudomonadota; class Alphaproteobacteria; order RF32; family CAG-239; genus CAZU01. The sequence continues at coordinate 50,470 of CALXVV010000010.1, forward strand.
TTACGTTTATATTTTGTATGCTGTAAACGTGAGAGGAGAATTTTATGAAAAACGTAGTATTGAATAATGATGTAAATATTCCCATTTTGGGACTCGGCACTTGGCTTGCAAAGCCCGGTGAGGTTTATCAGGCCGTGCGTTGGGCCATTAAAATCGGTTATCGTCATATTGATTGTGCCGCAATTTACGGTAATCAGTCAGAAATCGGACAGGCTATCTTTGATGCCATTCATGAGGACAATATAAAAAGAGAAGAACTTTTTATTACCTCAAAACTTTGGAATGATTCCCATGCACCGCAAGACGTGCGTCCGGCTTTCAAGAAAACTCTGGAAGAGCTGAAGCTTGATTATCTTGATTTGTATCTAATCCATTGGCCGGTGGCTCAAGCCAAAGGTACGCAAATGCCGCAAAACGACCAAGATTGGGTTCCTTTGTCTCAACAGCCTTTGGAACTTACTTGGGCAGAGATGGAACATCTTTATAATGAGGGACTTATTAGGGCTATCGGTGTTTCTAATTTTAACCAGGAACATATTGATAATCTGATTAAAAAGGCTGAAATTGTGCCCGCTGTTAACCAGGTTGAATGTCATCCATTCTTGCAACAAAATGCTCTGATTGAATATTGCCGCGCCAATAATATTGCGGTAACGGCTTATTCTCCGCTTGGAGCTCAGCCCAAAGACGGGAAAGAAAGTGTCTTGCAGAATCCTCTTATTGTTGAAATTGCAACTAAATTAAATGCGACGCCGGCTCAAGTCGTTTTGGCTTGGCAGATGCAACGAGGTATTATTGTTATTCCTAAGTCTGTTCATGAGGCTCGCTTGAGAGAAAATTTTGTTTCATCGGTTCTTGTTTTAGATGAGGACGATATGAGGCAAATTGCTTCACTCGACAAAGGGTATCGTTTTATTGACGGGAAAAGTTTTCTAAATTCCGCAGCCGGATATTCGCAAATTTGGTAGTATCAGCGCAATAAAAAGTTGGCTAACTCTGCCGGATTTTCCCATTCAATGGTAATTTCCAGCACTTTGAATTTGCTTTGCAGGCGAGGCGGTATCTTTACAAAGTCTTTGGCGGTGGTATAAACGGGAGCCTTGTACTTCTTGCCCAAGTCCAACAGTTCTTGTAGTTCTGCCTCGCTGTAAAAGTGATGATCAGGAAAGTCTTTGGTGGCAACAATCTTAAAACCGCAGTCCCTTAAGGACTGGTAGAATTTCTCCGGGCGGCCGATGCCGGCAAAGGCAACAACATCATAAGTCAGCGGAGAGGGAGAAACTGCTACGGTCTTTCCTCTAAAAACAGGAAGTTTTCCAAAACTTCCGCTTAAATTATGCTTATCTTCTCCCAAAATAATAACCGCATTAGCTCTTTTTAGTCCCAAGCCCTTAAATTCGCGCAAGGGGCCGGCCGGGATGCAAAAGCCGTTTCCAAAACCAAAATTTCCATCAACGACGATGAAAGAAAAATCTTTGTACAAATATGGATTTTGGAAGCCGTCATCCATAATGATATAGTCTGCACCTTCTTGTTCGGCTAAGAGAGCCCCTTCATAACGCTGCGGATTGATCACAACTTGTGCCTGACGGGCCAAAAGCAGGGGTTCATCCCCAACATCTGCGGCTGTGTGGCGTTTGGGGTCAACCAAAACATCTTTAAGTTTTCCGCCATAGCCGCGGCTGACGAAGTATGGATTTTTGCCATTTTGCTGCAATAGAGCCGCTAAAGAAACGGCGACGGGGGTTTTGCCTGTGCCTCCGGCGGTTAGGTTGCCAACACAGATGACTTTGGCATCAACCTTTTGAGGAGTGTGTATCCACAGGCGCAAGGCGGTTGCAAGCCCATAAATCCAACCTAGCGGCAGGAGTATAATAGATAAAATATTCTTGTTTTTCCAATATGTTGGTGTCTTCACTTAAATATATCCTTTAACTTTATCCATGATACCGTCCAAAACCTTTGCCTCGCTGTTGGCCCAATTATAGGCCAGAGAGGCTTTTGCTTCTAAAAGTTCTTTGTTGCTAAGCAATTGATCCAAAAGTTCTTCCAGCTCTTGGGGGTCGGTTACCTGCATAACGGCGTCCGCTTTTTTGGCTCTGTTCATTGCATCGGTAAAGTTATGCATATGAGGACCGACAATGACGGCATCTCTCACTCTTGATGGTTCGATAAAGTTCTGCCCGCCGTGCGGAATGAGCGAGCCACCAATAAAGACAATTTTGGCAATGTTGTACCAAATTCCCATCTCTCCAATGGTGTCGGCAATGTAAATATCCGTTGATGGGGTTATTTTCTCGTTAGCTGAGCGCAAGGCCCCTTTAAGGCCTAGGTTCTCTATTTGTTCTTTTATCTCTTTGCCTCTTTGCGGATGGCGAGGGGCAATGATTGTCAGAAGGCCCGGAAATTTCTCTTTGAGCCTCTTGTGAATTTTTGCTATGCGAACTTCTTCATCGTTATGGGTGGAGCTGGCAAGCCAAAACGGCCGCTTGCCAATCTGCTTCAAGATATTATCTCTTTTTTCCTCATCTATCGGCAGGGGTAATCCCGCATATTTAAGGTTGCCCAAGCACATGCTGCTTTGAGCTCCCAAAACTTGTAGGCGGTAGGCATCCTCTTCTGACTGGCCGAGGCATAGGTTGAAACAGGCCAGTAACTCTTTGCTGATAAAGTCAAATTGCTGCCACCGTTTGAACGATTTGTTTGATATTCTGCCGTTGATGAGAATTAACGGAATGTTTTTACGCCTGATGCTGGAGAGCATGGCCGGCCAAAATTCAGATTCAAACCATAAGGCAACGTCTGGATGCCAATGTTTGACAAAGCGGGTGGTGAAGATAGGGTTGTCTATAGGAATAAACTGATGAAAGGCCCTTTCCGGCAAGCGTTTGCTCATAACATCGGCGGAGGTGACGGTACCGGTTGTGACCATAACGTGGGCATCAGGATATGTATCTAATATCTTTTGGATTAGCGGCAGCATGGAAACAGACTCGCCGACAGAGGCCCCGTGCAACCACACAAGTTTTCCTTCCGGGCGGGGGAGTTTGGGACGGCCTACACGCTCATTGAAACGTTGTTTATCTTCTTTGCCGTTGTTTAGGCGTTTTTTTATATATCTCTTGATGACCAAGGGGTAGAGAATCGTGATGAGCGTATTGTAGATCTTTATAAACATAGCCTATTTCCTGTGGTGTTTTATGTTAACGGCGTTTTTGTCCGGCAAAATAGGGGAAAGCCCCATCTCTTGGTCGCACTCAATGCTGATTTGGTTGAGGCGGTTTTCCATCTCTTGACGGTATTTTTCCAACTCTTCTTCAGAGGCATCTGCCGGGACATATAAGGGCTCTGAAATTTTGCAAACTCCTCTTGAAAAGGGAAAAGGAATCATCATTTTGTCCCAAGCTTTTTCTATTATTTTACTGCTTTTGATGCTGTAAGCTCCGCCAACAATCGGTTTGCCTGTTTTTTGCGCGTAATAAATCGGAGAACGTCCCATTATCATTCTGGGACCTCTGGGACCGTCCGGGATAATGCAAATAGATGTTTCTTTCTTTAGGGTTCTCATCAAATCCAGGGCACCACCTTTGGCGTTTTCATTGGAGGAGCCGCCAATAATGCCAATGCCAAAGCGTTTGAGAAGCCCGGCTATCATCCGGCCATCGCGGTGCAGAGATACAAGAGCATCTAGGGGCAAATTCCTCTGTTTGAAAAAAGGGAGCATTAATGCTCGGCCGTGCCAAATTACCAAGATGACACCGCCTTTTTCTCTGGCTAATTGGTGAAACTCTTCAACCCGTTCGGTTCTCCAACGAGTGGTGAGGCCGACAAATTTGGCATAGAGATAAAAAACAAGAGATATCAGCCACATAACGGCAGAGGCCTCTCCGAGTTTCTTTAGTGGTTTTTTGACTAGTTTTTTATAAAGGCTCATTGTTTTTCACTTAGCTACCGGAAACGAGTTTTGTGACGCTGATGCCGATTGTTTCGTTATCGGTGACAACAACTTCTCCGTGGCCAATTAAGACGTCGTTGGCGTAGATGTCTACATAATCATTAATACTGCGGTCAAGCTCAACAACCGCACCGCGCCCGAGTTTTAACAGCTGATGTACACGCAGGTCCGCCGTGCCAAGGGTGACGGAAATATCGACCGAAATGTCTTCGTTGGACAAGAAATTTTTATTAATCGGCATTTTTTACTCCATATGGTTATTTGTGCCTATTATATATATTTTTTTTAATCTGCAAAATCTTTATTATCACTTATCACAATGAAAAAAATCTTTTTTGTGGATTAAGCAGTTTATAATTGCTTATGGAAAAGCATTGTGGCAAAAAAATTAGATGTGAATCTTGCAGAAGCAAATAGCTTTTCTTATATAAGTTGTATAACTTTCTTTATTATAGGTGTGAAATGGCTTTGAAAAAAGAAAAATATCCGGTGTTGCCTTTGCGCGATATCGTTGTTTATCCAAAAATGATTGTTCCGCTTTTTGTCGGAAGAGAAAAATCTATTCGCGCGCTGCAGGAAGTGGTCGATAACGACCAAAATATTGTTCTTGTTACCCAAAAAGATGCCGCAGTGGAAACGCCAAATGGTGATGATGTCTTCCATGTGGGAACTTTGGGGACGGTTTTGCAGCTTTTGAGATTGCCGGACGGGACTGTCAAAGTTCTGGTCGAGGGGCTGGAAAGAGTTAAACTCAATAAAATCTACGATGAACCGGAATATTTATCGGCCAATATCACTTTGATGCCGGAAGTGGAAGAAAAAAATCCGGAATTGGAGGGAATCGTTCGTGCGGTTTTGTCCCAGTTTGAGGAATATGTGAAGTTGTCTAAGAAAACAGCGCCGGAAGTGTTGGTAGCTGTTAACCAAATTGACGACTACAGTAAGCTTGCAGATACAATTGCCTCTCATTTGGCTCTTAAAATCAGCGATAAACAGGCTTTGTTGGAAGGAGCTACTCTCTCTGAGAGATTTGAAAAAATCTTGGGCTTCATGGATTCAGAAATTACTTTGCTTGAGGTGGAAAACAGAATCCGTAACCGTGTCAAAAAGCAAATGGAAAAAAGCCAGAAGGAATATTACCTCAATGAGCAGATGAAGGCTATTCAGAAAGAACTCGGCGACGGTGAAGAAGACGCTGAGATATCTGAATATATGAAGAAAATTGAAAAGACTAAACTTTCTAAAGAAGCAAAAGAAAAGGCTTTGGCAGAGGTTAAAAAGCTCAAAAATATGAGCGTGATGTCGGCTGAAGCTACCGTGGTTCGTAATTATCTTGATTGGCTTTTGGATATTCCTTGGAAGAAGCGTTCTAAAGTTAATAAAGACCTTTCAAAAGCTATGGAGATTTTGGAAGCAGACCACTATGGTTTGGACAAGGTCAAGGAACGCATTGTTGAATATTTGGCCGTGCAAGCCAGGGCGGACAAGGTTAAAGGGCCGATTTTGTGCTTAGTCGGGCCTCCGGGAGTTGGTAAGACCTCTTTGGGAAAATCTATTGCCAAGGCAACCGGGCGTGCTTTTGTGCGAGCCTCTTTGGGCGGCATGCGCGATGAGGCCGAGATAAGGGGGCACAGACGTACCTATATCGGTTCCATGCCGGGCAAGATCATAAAGGGTATGAAAAAAGCCGGCACGTCTAATCCGTTGTTCTTGCTCGATGAAATCGACAAAATGGGGAATGACTACCGTGGTGATCCGGCTTCTGCCTTGTTGGAAGTTCTTGATCCTGAGCAGAACTCCGCTTTTAACGATCATTATCTGGAAGTGGATTATGACTTGTCGGATGTGATGTTTGTGACAACCGCAAACTCTTTGGATATGCCGCGGCCTTTGATGGATCGTATGGAAATTATCAGACTTTCGGGGTATACGGAAGATGAAAAAATTGAGATTGCCAAGCGCCACCTGATTCCTAAGATTTTTGTGGAAAATGCGGTCACGCCGAGCGAACTCGAGATTTCTGAGGATGCCGTGCGCTCCATTATCAGGTATTATACCAGAGAGGCAGGGGTGCGCAATCTGGAAAGAGAGTTGGCCACCATTGCCAGAAAGGCGGTTAAAGAGACGCTTTTGGCCAAGAAAAAACAAAAAATCACCGTCACGGCCAAGAATATAGATAAGTATCTGGGCGTTATCAAATATCGCTATGGCGAGGCTGAGGAAGAAGACCATGTCGGGGTTACCACCGGTTTGGCTTGGACTGAGGTCGGCGGAGATATTTTGTTTATTGAGGCGGTTGATATGCCGGGCAAGGGTGTCGTTAAACAAACTGGTAAGCTGGGTGAGGTGATGAAGGAATCCATTGAAACAGCTTATTCGGTTGTGCGTTCTCATTCTAAAGACTTGGGTATTGACCCGAAAGTTTTTGAAAAAACGGACATCCATGTTCATGTGCCAGAAGGTGCAACGCCAAAGGATGGCCCATCTGCCGGTATTGCCATGTATACAACTTTGGTTTCGGTTTTGACTAAAATTCCGGTGCGCAAAGATGTGGCCATGACCGGTGAAATTACCTTGCAGGGCAGGGTTCTTCCCATCGGCGGGCTCAAAGAAAAACTCCTTTCAGCCTTGCGTGGCGGTATCAAGACCGTTATTATTCCTAAAGATAATGAAAAAGACTTGGCTGAGATTCCGGATAATGTCAAAAAAGGAATGAAGATTATTCCGGTTTCTGAGGCCAAAGAGGTCTTGAAGATCGCTCTTAAGGGCAAGGTAAAACCGCTTAAAGCCAAAAAGTAACTTCTTTATTACATATATGAAGTGCAAAAAACGGGATTTTTCCCGTTTTTTTGTTTGCAAAACAGAATGATTGGCGTATATTAAGCCTCCATTTATTTATAACTTAAAAACTATTTTGACTATGCTACAATTATTCTTTAGAAAACCAACTCTATTGCGAGATTGGATTGCTTTGGGGCATCAGGTGGCTAATTTTAATGCTGTTGCCTGCAAAAAACACCAATGGGTGTTGTATGATCCGTATCAGGTATGGAATATCCAGGTTCTGCAAAATTCCAAGACCGGAAAAACTGAATATTGGATATCGCAAAAGTGTCGGTGTCAGCGCTGCGGAACGGTTAGAAATTTTCCTTTGGTTCAGCTTTTTTTTGATCATTTGTAGAATGTAGCTCTTGAAAACCGGGTGTTAAAGCATCCGGTTTTTCTTTTTTAAGAATCGTCCGAATCTATCAGGCAAATTAAGACTTGCCGGCCTTAATAGTCCTATCTTTGTGGAAAAGTTGGCATCAAAGCTGTGGAAAACCGCTATTTTTGGGCTTTTTGAGCCCTAAAATGATGAAAAATGTTGATAGATATGACTTTTTTGTTTGACTCATACTTTTTTTAGTGTTCCAATTTCCTTGTAAGCAGGGAAAATCCTTGTTTACATTGGTTTATAACTTATATTAGAGGGAGTCCTCACCGTGAATAAAAATGAATTGATTTCTAGCATTGCTAGTTCTACAGGCCTTACCAAAACTGATTCTGCTAAGGCTTTGGATGCATTTGTATCTTCAATCACCAACGCTTTGAAGAAAGGCGACGAAGTTCGCTTGGTTGGTTTTGGTACTTTTGCTGTTTCTAAAAGAGCTGCTACAACTGGTCGCAACCCCCGCACGGGCGCTGCTATCAAGATTCCGGCTCGCAAGCAGGCCAAATTCAAAGCTGGTAAAGCTTTGCAAGACTCTGTAAACTAATATAATATAAAACGGCACGCTGCTGTTTTATATGAAAAGTTTATAAGCGAAACGGGGTGCTATGAATGGCACCTCGTTTTTTTATAAAAAAGATAATATTTTTTATAAAAAGTGCTTGATTATTTTTTTTTATGAGTGTATAAGACTTTTCAGTAACGAACGAGGGGCGCTTAGCTCAGCTGGAAGAGCATCTCGTTTACACCGAGAGGGTCGGGAGTTCGAACCTCTCAGCGCCCACCAATTGCTAAGAAAAAACAACCGTTGCTCCGGTTGTTTTTTTTCTGCAAAATCTTTGTAACATCTTATTTGAGCAAGGAAGTGTAAACGAACCGCAGCGAAATTAGATGCCAAAGCCAAAATCCACCCAATAAGGGTGGTTTTTTTATTGGTATGGGAGTTAGGTTTGAACTCCCGAGGAAGGGCACTAAAGTGAGGAGCAGGCACCGACGTGCCTGCGAGGCCTTTGTGGTGTAGAATTGTTAGCGCGCTTTCGAGCGACAGCGAACAAAAGCAAGCGTTACAAGTCAAACATGAACGACTACCAGGGCTAGGCGAGACGGGAGTATCGCCGGTTTGCCCTTTGAGGCAAAAGCCCGCCTGTGCAACTCAAGCCTGAAAACTCTTATAAAATGATCAATATTTTTAGTTGTATTTAGTGATAAAAAGATTGCTGTTTATAAAATAGTATGTAATATATAACAAGGCTATAAATTATGTGTGGAGGACAGTATCAAAATGCCAACAAGTATCAAACCGGCCTTTACCAAAAATAATCTTGCTATTGTTTTTTCAACCGATTCCAACTATGTTCCGTATATGGCGGTATCAATACAGTCAATAATTGATAATAGCGATAAAAATTACAATTATGATATTTTGGTTTTTGATGATGGTATAACTACTTACCAGAAAGAGCAGTTGTCGCAAATGTTAAAAAGCAATGTTTCTTTAAGATACATTGATGTAAAGCCACTGCTTGCTACTTTAGATTATTCACTATTTAAAAGCAGAGGAATTTGGAGCTCTGCCACTTTCTATCGTCTATTCATCCCACAAATAATGTCAAACTATGACAAGGTTTTGTACTTAGATTGTGATGTTTTGGTAAAAGATTCATTGGTCGATTTATTTAAAATCGATTTGGGCAAGGCTGAGGCCGGATGTTGTTATGACGAATTGCATTATAGTGCTCATTCCGATCGTATCAAAGATATTGCCGAGTATGTAAAAATCAAAGACTGGAAGAAATATTTTAATGCTGGAGTGGTGTTATTTAATATTAAAAATATTAACAGCCAGAAATTTATTGATGGTTTTATCAAAACACTCAAGAGACCATATTTACCATTTCTTGATCAAGATGTTTTGAACATACTTTGGGAGGGCAAATATGTCCCGTTGGATTGGAGCTGGAACTTCCAATATTATATGGTTATTGAGCATCCTGAGCTGCTTGACAATTCTGAAATATCAAAAGCATCTTCAAAACGCAGGATTATCCATTATATCAGCGGGCACAAACCATGGAATTCTCCTGATTTACCCTATGCTGCCGAGTGGTGGCTTGCGGCAAGAAAGACCGCATTTTATGAAGAAATAATTTATAAAAATACACGTATCAGCAATTTGTTGTTGCGCAATTTTAAGCATTATAATCGCTTGCTTAGTAAATATGTGTTTTACAAAGTCTTAAAAAATATAAGTTTTGGCAAAATAAAAAATCATTTTGCGCAACAAAGCTCCAAACTAAAGCAACAAGTAAAACAAATTCGGGCAATATATAAGGATAAATAATGACCAAAGTATCAATAGTGCTTCCTGTATACAATGTAGCAAACTATTTGCCCAAGTGTCTTGACAGTTTGCTTGCTCAGACATTAGAAGATATTGAAATAATTTGTGTCAATGATGGTTCCAAAGATAATTCTCTAACCATTCTGCAAAACTATGCTGCAAAAGATTCGCGCATAATAGTTATTGACCAAGCAAATTCAGGTCCTGGAGCCGCTCGCAACAAAGGTATTATTTCGGCCCAAGGAGAATATATAGGATTTGTAGACCCTGATGACTGGGTTGATGATGATATGTACGAAAAAATGTATTCGGCGGCCCAAACTCATGATGCCGATTTGGTAGAATGTGGTGTAATTACACATAATGAAAAAAGTGGCAAAACCAGAAGTAAACTTGAGAATTTTCCGCTTGTTCCCTTCAGTTGGAAAGATAATCCGCAATATTTGTTTGGCGGTATTACGGCCGGGTGGAATAAACTTTGTCGTTTGGATTTGTTAAAAAGAGAGCATATATATTATAGCGAAGGCTATTGCGCTGAGGACCATATTTTTACGATTGGCATAAGACTTGCAGCCCGTAAAATTGTATATATTAATGAATGCATGTATCATTATTTGGTGCGCTCTCAAAGCGTAAGCCGCAAAACTTCAATGGTTAACTTAAAGGTTCCGCAATTCATGGGTGATGTTGTGCAGCTATTGACCAATAAGGGAGCCTATGCAAGAGTTGAAGAATCTTTATTGGCCGATATAAGCGGCATGGTTGCCATCCACTATACCAAAATCCCTAAGAAAAATCAAAGTGAATATAGAGAACTTTGCCGGCATTATCTTCCACCAAAAGCATTCTCTATGTTTGATGCTTATATTTGCCCCAAGAGATTAAAGGACTATATATATTCGGTACGGTACTACACCAAAGGAGGACACAGGTATCGCTGCGTTACCATCCTTGG
>CALXVV010000011.1 GCA_944392205.1 uncultured Alphaproteobacteria bacterium
CGGTTCTTCTTCCCCATCACTCGGAACAATTAATTAGCTGTTAACTAGGAGACTTAATATGTTGAAATTACCTTTCTCTCTCGCCCTCTGTTGCGCTACCTGTCTCGCTATCCCCGCACTCGCCGCAAACTCCCTCAATCCTGATATACTGGAGACTCCGGCCATCGAGGATGACACTGCTGTCGATTTTGTTCCGGGAGATACAGGCACAGATACTGATATTTCTGAGGAAGCGGACGAAGAAGCATCCTCTGAGGAAAGTAATGATATTACGGATATCGAAGATTCTATCGGATCTGCGAATGTGCTTCTCACTGTTGCTTGTAGGAGCACGGATTGTGCTGCTTTGGGATATTCTACCTCTGAAGTTGATGGCTGCACTAAGTACATTAAATGTCCCTTTGATACATCTTATCAAATTTGCAGTGAGTATAATCGTTGCACGAAGGAAACTTCCTCTGTTGGCGTCAGGGTCAGACAAGTTATCGTTGATGAGCTGGCTGTCAGTGAGGCCCTTCTTTGTGATAGCGCTAACCTAAAAACGGACCTGGGAGCTGATAGTCTGGCCTTGGTTGGTTTACGTATGGCTTTGGAAAAAGAATTTGATAGAGATATTCCAGATGTTCACGCCAACAATATGGCTACCGTGAAAGATATTATCGACTTTTTCTCAACCGATGAATACACATTGTCCGTATGTCCGGAGGGGGCCGTTTGTACAGGGAAGTTTAAAATAACAGAGTGTAATACGGGATATACTCTACAAAATAATACTTGTGTTGCTAATTCTACTTGCTCAAGTGGATATGAGCTCGGAACTATTTATGGGACGACCACTCAAAAATGTTACAAGACCGCTTGCGGAAAGTTGGGATTAACTGCTGGTGTTGCACAATACGCAACATTCTCAAATGGATATAAGGTTGTTATTTCTTGCTCTAGCGGATATACGGCTTCTACTGATTTAAACGGATGCACATCTTGTAAGGTAAGTCTAAATTTCAATACGTGTCCGACTGGCTGCACAACGGGAATGGTTTATAATTCAGGCTCTCTTACCGTTTGCTGTGACAGCTCCGGTTTTGCTCCCGATGGCTCAATGTGTATGAAATGTACATCTAGTTTGAGCCCTGATGGGCTGTCTTGCCAGATTGGAACTTATTCTACTCCGACAGAGGCTTGTAAGAACTGCTCTTATGGCTACAGACAAGCAACAAGCAATCGTAACTGTTATGAATGCTGTACTTCTTCGGATGGGTCTATATCTTGTTTGAAGTGTTTGAGCTCTTCTGGCCCTGATTTAATATTATAAAAGCAAAAAGAAAGCCCCACTTTCGTGGGGCTTTCTTATTAGCAAATTCTCTACGCTAATTTCAGATCGCCGGCAACGGTTTTGCCTCTTTCGGTCATCAGCTCATAGCTAATCTTGGTGCCCTCTTTCAAGGTTCTGAGGCCTGCTTTTTGCACGGCTGAGATATGTACGAAAATATCTTGCTCACCTTCATCCGGGGTAATAAATCCATAACCCTTTTTGTTGTTAAACCATTTTACTGTTCCTGTTGCCATAACTTCATATCCTTTTTAATAACAGGTTGATAACGAGGGCTCTGAGTATCTTTTAATACCCTGCCCTATAACTATCTGGTCGGTGGTGTGACAATTATTTTCTAAAAATCTCTTTAACCACGAGGTTAGTTAGTTATGGTTTTAGTCTAGCCCAACTATTTTACTTTGCAAGCAATATTTTTTTCTTTGTAATCTGTAAAAAATGCCAATCAAGATTATTTATAATCTGCTTTAACTCTATTCGCGAAAGGATTTGTTTATGAAAAAAATTTATACCGTTATCGCCGTTTTGGCTATGGCTCCGGCTTTAATGATTGCTGCCTGCAACCAGGCCTATGCTCAACGTAGGAATACAACTTCTCATGATGTGAAACCGGTTGATTTTACAGCCGTTAGCGATACTTCTGCCCAAAATGTGAATAAGGGCGAATGCAATTGCGGGCAAAATAAAAAATGCCTCAAAGAATGCAAAAAAATGATGAAAAAAGACCAGAAAATGCATCATGAAAAAAAAGCAAAAAAAGGCAAGAAACATCACGACAAAATGATGCGTGAACAAGCCGAAAATATCAATGAAAATTACACCAAAGCCCTGCACAAGATTGAGAAATCATCTTTCTCGCCTGAGCAAAAAGAACTCTTAAAACAACAAGCTGAGCAAAATCGCAAGTGGGCTTTGCAAAAGATGAACGAATATCAGCAGCTTATGCAACAGCAAATGCAAGCCAGACAAAAACTTGATATGCAATCATTGATGAAAGATAAGGATAACCGCAAGCTTATAAAGAGAATTTCTGAAATTCCTTTTGAAGATTAATTATCTTCAAAATCGGCGAAAACCCCGGAGTTGTTTCCGGGGTTTTCTTTTCTGTCTGCTACTTCCAAATTTGCAAATCCTCTATTGTGCAACGCGGATGGTGGAGACCGCAGTTGGGATCATCGCATGGGCTGCGTAATATGGCCGCGCCAATGAACACCATGAAATACATGCCAAACAAAATCAGAGAAATTCGATTTTGGTTCAGCGGGTTGCCGTTACCCTGCAGAAATATCCCCAGGCCATGCCAGAGAATTAGTCCGCCAAAGAGCATCCACATGAAGAAATCCACTGCAATGCCCATAAAACACAGAGCGCCGATGAAAGTAAATACAATCGTCGGGATGGTGTTAATCGGCTTTAAAGAACCTCTTTTGTACATCCACACACAGTTGGCAATTTCGCCAAAAACGCAAAATGCAATTGCAAGGCCGTAAAAAGTTAACATAGTAATTGGGTTTTAGGGGTTAATAATTTCTTTTTCTAATTGAAAACTTTCTTCTAACCTATTCTTTTTTACTGATTTTGGCAAGTTTTTTCGTATGAAAATTTTTCTTCACAAATTAAAAATATTTTGTTATCTTGCTTGCGCAATCTGCGGCAATGGGGCTCGCGGATATTTCATTACGTTATGAAAAGGAATAAACATTATGACTTTGAAGAAAACCAGAAAAGAAAATTATCCTGAATGGTACCAATGTGTGGTCTCTGAGGCCGATATGGCCGAAAACTCTTCTTCTCCGGGGTGTATGGTTATTAAACCTTGGGGATATGGCTTATGGGAGCGCATCCGCGATGTGTTTGACGAGGAAATTAAATCTACCGACCACGAAAACTGCTATTTTCCAATGTTTATTCCGCTTTCTTTCTTCCAAAAAGAGGCTGAACACGTCGATGGCTTTGCTAAAGAAATGGCGGTTGTTACCCATTCTCGCCTTTCTATGAAGGACGGCAAACTTGTGCCTGATTCCAAATTGGAAGAACCCCTCATCGTCCGTCCGACTTCTGAGGCGATTATTGCAGACTCTTTCTCCAAGTGGATCAAATCTTACCGCGACCTGCCGGTGCTCGTTAACCAATGGGCAAACGTTGTTCGCTGGGAAATGCGCCCTCGTCTTTTCTTGCGCACGCGTGAGTTTCTCTGGCAAGAAGGCCACACCGCCCATGCATCCGCTGAGGAGGCCGAGGCTGAAACCAAGAGAATGCTTGAAGCCTATCGTGAGCTTTGTGAAGATACCCTGGCCATGCCGGTTTTGGTCGGCCGCAAGCCCGAGCATGAGAAATTCCCCGGTGCGGTTGACACCTATTGTGTGGAGGCTATGATGCAGGATGGAAAGGCTCTGCAGGCCGGAACATCTCACTTCTTGGGGCAAAATTTTGCAAAATCTGCCAACATAACCTTTGTTAACAAACAAAACCAGCCCGAATATGCCTACACGACTTCTTGGGGCGTTTCTACCCGTCTTATCGGCGGTGTTATCATGACCCACGCCGATGATGAAGGTATGGTTGTTCCGCCAAAAATTGCTCCCTACCAAATCGTTATTATTCCGGTTGTTAAAAATCCGGCTGACGAAGATGCCGTTATGGCCTATATCGATGGCATCAGAAAAGAATTGTCTGCCCAAACCCCGTTTGGTGAAAAAATCCGTATCAAGCTCGACAAGCGCAACAAAGCCTCGGTTGATAAATTCTGGGAGTGGACCAGAAAAGGTGCGCCGATTGTTCTTGAAATCGGAAAGCGTGATGCCGATGCCAATAACCTCATGGTTAAAGAGCGCCTGAAATTCGGCACCGATGAGGCCAAGCAAATCCTCTCTAAAGACGAGTTTGTTGCCTCTGTTGCCTCCCGTTTGGAACAAATTCAAAAGCAGATGTTCCAAAAAGCAAAGGACCGTTTGTTTGCCAATATCCGCACGGATATCGTCACACCTGAAGCCTTCAAAGCCTATTTCGAGCAATCCAACGAATGGATTGAAGATGGCTTGCAGGGCAAGGTTGCTTTTGTACGCGGCAAGTGGAGCGGAGACCCGCAAAGCGAGGAGCTCCTCAAGGCCATGAAAATCACTATCCGTTGCATTCCGTTTGACCAATCCGGTACGCAAGGTGTTTGCCTGCTGACCGGCAAGCCCGCGACAATGGATGTTATTTATGCCCGCTCCTACTAACTGGTCAGCGACCAGTGGCATAACTTAGCTGTAATCCGCTCAACTCACAAAGTTCGTTTCGCTGGCGCAAGTGCCCAGGCAAGCGCCTGGAGCTACCGAAGCCGGTAGGGGCATAATCAAGCTGTAATCCGCGCAGCTCCCTTTGGTCGGTGCGCTAATCTTGAGCGTCTTAGAATAGTTTGAGAATGCTCTTGCTTGCCTGGGAAGCTAAGGAGAGAGAGTTAATTGCTAATTGCTGGCGGGTTTGTAAGGCCAGCATATTGGCGCTCTCCTCATTCATATCCGCCAAGGTCAATTTATCAGCCCCTTCAGTCAAGACATTGACCAAACTCTCGGTGAAGTCTTGTCTGGTGGTGATGATGTTATAATTATTGCCAAGCTCTGAGGAATAATTACGAATAGAGCTTATGGCTGACGAAAGCTCCTCTATGGACTTATTTATATCTCCCTGGGTCTGCCACTCTAATGTCACAAGCCCCAAGGCTTTTGTTCCCATATCTTTGCCCTGTACCGCAAGGGCTGATTCTCCATCCTCGTTGAATTTAACGCTCAACGTATCATTCTGCAGAAGATTTATGCCCTTATAAGAGGCGTCTTTGATTAGTGCGTCATATTGGTTGATGATTTCTTGATACTGCTTGCCGGCATCAGCCAAATCTTGCTTAGTAGTTTCACCGTTTGAATTGCTATCTTCCCAATCTATCTCTGCCTTCTCTGGCAACTCCCAAGCAGAGGTTTCTTCTACGGTCAGCTTGTCTTTAACATCATCAGCCGTGATTGTATTGTTGGTTGTGGTAGAAGTGTTTTCATCTTTCCAATCTTCTTTCACCTCATACCAATCCGTTTTGCCGCCTTTTTCAAATGCCAGCTTTGCTCCGGCAGCGATGTCTAAAATATTAGCCGGCTGGGTATCATAATGAAGGCTGATTTGCATCTCTTTTCCTTCTGTATTAAAGTACATTTGCGCTGTCTTGCCTACCTTTGTAATTGTATTGCCTAAATCAGAACGTATGCCATAACTTGTTTTATCTTTGGTTGTTATACTGATATTTCCCAAAATCTCATAAATAGAACCACTGCTAACAGAAATTCCCATTGCATTACTTCCTGTTGTCAAAATTTTTATCATAGCTCCTGACGCAATACTCATGGTGGCATTGTTACTTATTCCATCACTTAAGTTTCCTAGTGTTGATATATTTATAGTCGTACCACTCTGAATGTTTGTTATTGCGGATGTTGTATTATAAATTCCATCCGAGTTGTCGTTCAATGTTTCTATGTTTATAGTGTTATTTGAAAAAATATTTAACTTTGCTTTGTTTGTATCTGTGCGAATGGCACTTCCATTAGCACCTGTTGTTTTTATTTGGATATTACATCTATCTAATATATCTGTTTTTCCCGTGTTGTATGTAAAAATTCCATGTCCATACATTCCCTGGCATTCAATAGATAACTTAGTTTCTCCTTTTATATTTAACTCAGAGGTGTTATAGACGCCTGCCCCATAATACCCTGAAACATTGAGCGTTATGTTTCCTCCTATATTGCTTGTAGCTGAGCCCCTAACACCTATGGCAGCTTTATGTTCTCCCTGAGTATCGCTAAAACTTGCACTTATGTTTAAATTTTTTAGCTCTGCATTAGCCCCTGAACCTTCTACATTAATGGCAAATAATCTCCCATTTGTTGTTAAGTTTTCATAACTTATACTCAAATCACTTATTAGAGAATTACCTTGATTGATATCGATCATATTCTTGACAGCATTTGCCGTTGCAGATATGGAAGAAAACTTGTTTGTATCGGTATCATAATTACCAAAGTAGCCTACACCAACAAGCTTTTGATTTTCTTTTAGGTTTAATCCACCAGAGGTGGAGATATCGCCCAAATCAATGGCGCCATAGACGCAGATTGTTTCTTTGCCAGCAGCAACGGCGTCTCTTAGCTCTTGTGCGGTGCTGACAACTGCGCCATTCTCTCCCACTTTTTCTTCAAAAAATGACTTGTCCGGAACTTTAGCTGTTTCTAAAGCTTGATTGGCAACGGCTTTGGCTTGCTCCAAAAACTCGGTGGCGCTTTCCAAGGCCGTGGTGGCGGCTTTAATCGTGCTCACCGCTTGGCCCATAGAGTCAAGCAAAGCATTCAAATCATCAGCACGATTGTTTAAGGATAGAGCTGTGTAGTAAGAGCTTGGGTTATCTATGGCGGAATTTACTTTATTACCGGTAGAGAGTTTATTTTGAGTAGAGGAAACCTGCCCGCTGATGCTTTGCAGGCTCAACAAATTCGACCGCATGCTCGCAGTTAAACTTATTCCGCTCATTTCCTCTTTCTAGTCCTTTGTATATATACATTTTCAATTCTATATTTTTTCGAATCTTTTGACTATAACAACCAACCACTTTTCCACATAAAATAAAAACCCCGCCGGGGGAAATTCTTAGCGGGGTTTTTGTTGGTAGCTTTCTACATTCCGGCCAACATTGAGGCGCGAAATGCTGCTTGATGTATAAAAGAGTGTGTCTTGCTATATTCTTCCTTATATTTAGCCAGATCTCTATCAAACTCCTTCATATTGCCGCCTATCTGAATATAGCGATACAAGGCTACATCTACATAGTGGCTATCTGTCTCATACGGAAGGTGATTCTTGATTACGGCTACGGCCTTGGAGGCATTGAACTTGATTATCACTTCTTGAAAAAACACATGTTTGGTGTTGATATCTTCTCCAACACCGCGCGCATCAAACAAGGCTTCAAATATCTGTTCCTTATCAATATTCGGCGATGATATTCTACTCAAAAAATCATGCCCGTGGCTGGTTTTTTCCTCTATCATAATAGCCTCCTTTTTTGAAGGGATTTTATATTATTTAATATAACATAAATCTCGCCGGAAGGCAACCTTTTTGTAACAAAACTGTAACACTGTTTATAATAAAAATTATCTTATTACACGGCGCAAAATTTCATCCGTTTCAACATATTCCACCGCGCGTTTGAAACTCTCCGGCTCTGATAAAATCGTGTAATAATCTTTCTTTATGGTGGGTGCCATTCTCAATGCGGAAATAAACTCCTCTCGGTTTAGCGGACGCTCGGCTACAAACTCAAAAAATCCGGTCCTGCTTAGTATTTCTCTGACATCATTCGTGGTGGGATTGTTTTGCAGCAATGCACACAGATAAGTGGCCACGCCGACTTGAATACCATGCATTTGCGGATATTTTGCCAGAGCATCTAGAGCGTGGGATATTAAATGCTCTGACCCGCTGGCCGGACGCGAGGTACCGGCCACTTCCATTGCAATACCCGAAATCAAAAGTGAGTTGGTCAGACTCCTTTGAAACTCCGGTGAATGGATATCAAAACTATGTTTGATGAACAATAAGTCCAGCGAGTTATAGGCCAAAAGCGAGGCAAAATCATTGTAGCGCTCAAAACCTTTTTGAAAAGATTTCTTCCAGTCCCACAGAGCCGTGACTTTGGATATCATATCTCCAAGCCCTGAATAAAAACAAGCATCCGGACTGCTTTTTATGATACTTAAATCTATCACCACCCCAAAGGGAATGCTTGCCTTGATGCTCTTTCTTCTGCCATCTACCAACAGTGAACAATTGGGACTGCAAAAGCCATCATTTGATGTTGAGGTCGGAATCGAGATATAGGGCTTTTTCAGCAAATGCGCACAATACTTTCCAAAATCCAAAGCCTTGCCGCCGCCAATACCTAATATCACATCTATGTTGTTGGGCAGGTTAAACGCTACCCGATTGACCTCTTCTATATTGATAAACCTGACATCTTGCTTGTGTAAAACCGTGATACCATATGGTCTGATACTTTCTTGCAGACCCTCTCCAAAAACGGCCTCCAGCCCTTCGCCCCAAAAAACGGCTATATTCACCATATTTTTATCTATCAGATATTTGCCGACTTTGGCCAGCTTGCCCTCGCCTATCTTTAATAGATAAGGAATATTTATCTGCTTATTAGGGAAAGGAATAAACGCCATCTATACCTCCTTGAGATATTTCAAAATATCCCCAAATGTGGTGAACGGGTGGGTGTTTATTTTATTCTCTTTACATTTTTCCAGCAAGTATTTTTTTGCAAAGACAACATCTGCCTTTTTTGCCGCTAGGACATCCGGTGGGCCATCTCCGGCAAAAACGACTTTGCGGCCTTCTTCTTGCAAAAATCTTACAACACCTGCTTTTGATATTCCAACTTTTTCATCATAAAACGGGCTGTTTTTCGGCGGAAATAGTTCTAGCCCTTTCTTGCTGTCATAAACCCCATGGTTTGTCACCAGATGAATATCATATTTTTCTATGATACCTCCAATCAGTCTATTGATGTAGTAGTCACATCCGGCCGAGGCAATGTAAAAAGGTATTCCCTTCTCATGACAATAGGCGGCCGTTTCTGCTAAGTGACTATCTGTGTAAATCGTATCTATAAATCTTTGCAGTTCTTTCTCGCTGACGTGCAGTTTTGCAAACACCCCCCTCATGGCTGCAAGATGGCTTATCTCCCCTCTCATGTATCTTTCCCACGGCTCTAAATCCTGCGGAGTTAGAAAATGCTCCACCACATACCAGAAAAAATCATTCTCACTCACCGTGCCGTCGAAGTCGCTTACCAATGCCCATTTATTGCTCACTTATCTCTCCTTTTGATGTTTATTTAATTTTATATAATAATCCTTTATTTTTAATAAATTTTTTGTTACACTCTCTTCTTGTCGGATTAACATTTTAACAAAAGAGATATGATACTTTTAATTTTTTATGCCGTTATGGCTATTGCCGTTTCCTTCCTTTGTTCGGTTATGGAAGCTGCGCTCCTTTCTATTGTTCCCAGCTATATTGCTCAATTAGAAGATAGTAACCCAAAACTTTTTCACAAGGTCTCTCAACTAAAAGCTAATATTGACGAGCCCTTGGCCGCTATTTTGTCTCTTAACACCATTGCTCACACCGTGGGTGCTACCGGCGTGGGTGCACAAGTGGCTAATATTTATGGGCAGTCATATATCGGGTGGGCCTCCGGTATTATGACCTTTCTTATCTTGGTGTTGTCGGAAATTTTGCCCAAATCCATCGGAGCTAAATATTGGAAACAGCTTATCCCCTCTATGGTGGTGGTTTTGCGTGCCATGATGTTTTTGATGAGGCCTCTCATCTGGATGTCTGCTCTTATCACCCGCTGGTTTGAAAACACATCTAACGATGCCTCCAATATTCGTGAGGAAATTAAAGCTCTGGCCAGAATGGGTAA
This sequence comes from uncultured Alphaproteobacteria bacterium, assembly GCA_944392205.1. Taxonomy (GTDB): domain Bacteria; phylum Pseudomonadota; class Alphaproteobacteria; order RF32; family CAG-239; genus CAZU01. The sequence goes on from CALXVV010000011.1 coordinate 9,849, forward strand.
GGCCTCCAAAGTGTTGGAAGAAAACAAATATCGTATCATTACCAACATCATTAATCTACCTGCCGTTAAGACCAAAGATATTATGACGCCGCGCACCGTTGTACACACCGTGCGCCCGGGAATGACCATTAAAGAATTTGATAAGTTTTTAACCAAAACCCCGTTTTCTCGTTTTCCGATTGTTGATGAAAAAGAAACAACATTTTTGGGGTATATCCATAAATCAAGCTCTGATAAGGCCAAAGACACCGATCTCGTGGATGACTATGCTCGCAAAATGCGCAGCTTTGCTCCCACCGCCAGACTTGAGGATGTCTTGAACGCCATGCTTGAAGATCATAACCATATGGCCTTGATTATTGACCAATTCGGAAACTGGGAAGGTATTGTCACCATGGAAGATATTATTGAAACCATTTTGGGAAAAGAAATCATGGATGAGACCGATACCGTTTCTGATATGCGCCAATATGCAAAAATCAAATGGAAACATAAACAAGAACAAAAAGGTATTGTTGTGGAACAAACACGGCAATAAGTTCTAGCCCTCTTAAACTCCTTGTTTGCGTGCTTATATTCATCACTGCAAAACAAGGAGTTTTTTTATGGCTGAAATGAATATTTCTCTGAAAAATCTGTTCAAACACAACGCTGCCGAAATCACCGATATTTTGCTGAAAGAAACAAACGGAGATCCTAAACTCGCTTTGCAAAAACTAAATACCTACCTGCAACGCGGCTTTACGCAAATTTCCGATATAGCACAAGCCAATTTGGCCAAACACCAGTTGGAAGATCTTGTGCGTGAGCAATCTAACACCTAAATCAAGGAGTATCTTATGGCTAATCAACTATCTACTCATAACAATAATCAAAAGCTTTCTTCTTACAACCAGCAGGGAGAATTGAGAAACCTCATTCATCACTTTTGGAATATGTTGGACTTTGCCAACCATTCAGAGGCTCATTCTTTAGAGCCTAAAATCGAAGTGGCCGAGAACAAAAACAATGTTACCGTAACTGCTGAAATTCCCGGCGTGCCGCAAGAAAATATCGACGTTGAAATTTCTTCTGACGGTTATCTTACCATATCGGGGGAGAAAACTCATCAGGTTGAGCAAAACAGCGAGGGAAGTTATTTCTCTGAAATCACCTACGGAACAGTACGCCGCAGTGTGCCTCTGCCTTGGGATTTGGATTTCAAAAACGCTACGGCAGAATATGAGGATGGTGTTTTGCAAATTATGATTCCAAAATCTTCCTCCGAACAGACAAAGCGTAAAAAAGTCAGCGTTTCTCGCACAAACAAAAACAGCTCAAACAAAAAGAAATCTTAACCTCTCAAAAAAACGGCTGCTTGTTTTTCCAACCGGCAGCCGTTTATTTTTTGAGGCGTTCGACCTTATTTCTGGCAATGTTTAACACCGCCTCAAAGTTATCTGCCTTATCAACCTTATTACGTCTTATAAAACCGCATTTTTGACATTTTTGCACCAAGACATATTGGCCGCCTTTTATCTCCACATCTATCGGCTCCATCAGACCACCGCAATCTGCTGCTCTGTCACCGGGGTTGATATCTACGTGTTTGGAATATAAGCAATGCGGGCAATGATTGGTGTATCCGTTGCCTTTTACCTTTGCACCGCAGTGCTCGCAAACAAAATCTTCTTCTCGGCGTGAAAATTTTTTCATTTGGTTTTCTCTCGTTTTCTGGTCTCAAGACTATACTTAAAACTTGCATATTTGCAAGCAATAAAAAAATACTTGCAAATTATTTTTATTTGGCTAATTATAGGGACATCCGAGAATCGGGACTTAGCTCAGCCTGGTAGAGCGCTTGCTTTGGGAGCAAGATGCCGTTGGTTCGAATCCAATAGTCCCGACCATTCTTTGGTTGTTTATCCGTGGTCCCGTAGCTCAGCTGGATAGAGCAACAGCCTTCTAAGCTGTGGGTCAGAGGTTCGAATCCTCTCGGGATCGCCACTTCTTCAAGCCTGGTATCTTTACCGGGCTTTTTTACAGTTATAATTTTTCTTGAAGGATTTTGATATGTTGGGACATTTTGATTTACAGGAATTTATCAGCGCGTTTTTCGTTTTATTCGCCATTATTGATATCCCCGGATCCATTCCCATCATCTTGGCTTTGAGAAAACGCGGACGCAAAATCCATGCCACCAAAGCGACCCTCCTCTCTTTTATGATGTTTATTCTCTTCTTCTTTGTCGGAGAGGCCTTTCTGACCTTGTTTAATGTCGATATTGCCTCTTTTGCTATTGCCGGTTCACTTATCATCTTTGTGATGGCTTTGGAAATGATTTTGGATATCAGAATCTTTCAAGAAACTGATGATGCTCCCAAAGATTCGACCTTCTTCCCCGTCGTTTTTCCGCTTATTGCCGGTGCCGGTGCGCTAACTACCCTTATCTCTATTCGTTCTCAGTACGATAACATTAATATCTTATTGGCTGTTACCGCCAATATGTTGGTCATCTATACGGTTCTTAAACTCACCAAACGTCTGGAACAGTGGCTTGGTGCCGGTATCCTGTATATGGTGCGCAAATTCTTCGGTATCATCTTGCTTTCCATCTCGGTTAAGCTCTTTACCAGTAACCTCACGCATTTGATTGACACATTTATCCGCGCGGATAACTAAAAAAAAGCTCCCTTCCTTGGGAGCTTTTTTTTATTTGCCTAATTTGATATACTGAGCAAAACTGTAACTTTCACTGCGGCTCAGGATTAAGTGATCCAGCAAGTGGATGCCTACTGAAGCACAGGCCTCGTTTATCCGCTCTGTCATTGCAACATCTGCCTTTGAAGGTTGGACATTGCCAGAGGGATGATTGTGCACCATGATGATTGATGATGCATGGTGCGCCATTGCCGCTTTTAGAACTTCTCTCGGGTGAATGGCGACACTGTTGATGGTGCCTCTTTGCATTATCTCTTGTCCGATGATATGCAATTTGCTATCCAAATAAATCAGCCTGAACTCCTCAACATCCGAATAACACATGGCTGAGCGGCAGTAGTCAATCAGAGAATCCGTGTTCATGATTATCGGACCGTCCAGTGATTTCAGATTCTGCCACGAGGTTCTCTGGGCGGCAACGTTTATCACCTTCAAAATCGTAACGGTATTCTCTTTTACGCCGGGAATGGACATCAGTTCTTCTTTAGGCGCGTTAATAACGCCTGCAAAACTCTCAAAACGAGAAATCAACATCTTGGCCAGAGGCTTTACGTCTCTCCGCGGTAGAGCAATTGTCAGCACCAATTCCAACAATTCATAATCGGCCATATCTTTGCCGTCGCCAAGCAAAAATCTTTGTCTTAAACGCTCCCTATGGCCGATATAGTCAGGTTGTTTTTCTGTCTTAATCATGAAAGTTCTCAAAGTTTGTATGGCGGTTTATCAAGCCCCTTGGGGGAATATGTAAATACCTCGTAGCCATCTTTGGTGACCGCCAAAGAGTGCTCAAACTGCGCAGACAAGGTCTTATCCCGAGTTACTGCCGTCCAACCGTTTTGGAGGATGATGCCATCCGGTTTGCCGATGTTTATCATCGGCTCAATGGTGAAGAACATTCCCTCCTCCAGCAATGCGCCGGTTCCTTTGCGGCCACAATGCATAACATTGGGTTCATCGTGAAAAACTTGTCCTAACCCGTGCCCACAAAACATATCAACGACCGAATAGCCATATTTGTGTGCCCATTCCTCAATCACGGCGCCGATATCACCAAGCCTTGCACCGGGGCGGACAACATCTATGCCGCGCATCATGCACTCATAGGTCACATCACACAAACGTTTGGCTTTTATCTTTGGTTTGCCGGCATAATACATACGGCTGGTGTCGCCGTACCATCCGTCAACAATCACCGTGACATCTATGTTGACGATATCTCCGTCGGCTAATTTTCTCTCATAGTCCGGGATACCATGGCAAATAACATGATTGATGGAAATACAAGTTGATTTTGGATAGCCCCTGTAGCCCAAGCATGCCGGAATTGCTCCGTGACTGACAATAAACTCCCTGCACAAATCATCCAGATAGCCGGTGGTGACACCTACCTCAACATAGGGGGTTATATAGTCCAAACATTCTGCCGCCAGCTTGCCGGCAACACGCATTTTCTCAAAATCTTTCGGATCATCATGAATAACGATACCATCCTTACGTTTATAAGACACGGTTTTATTCCTCTTCTTAATATTGAATTGTCATTAGATGTGACAGTGTTACACTCTTTTTATCTATATTGCAACCATAACCAATAAAATTCAAACCATTTTTTGCCTCATCAAAAATTTTGGCTGCCGCCAACGGAGAATATTTCCAGCTAAACTTGATGTCTTGGCAATCTGTTCTTGGGATAATCATGAAGGCATAGGTTTCATATCCTTTGGTTCTTAGGCGTCTCATCTCCTCAAACATTTCCAACTCAAAGAAGTTTACCTCCATCGGAAAAACCGCACTACCGCCAAATTTATGATAAACATTGGTCACAAATACAAAAGCCTTTTTGCCTGATTTATTGCTCAACTCAAAGTCTATATGCGGCAAATGGTCTTCTGCCTCTAAGCGCCGACACTCATCATATTCTGCAAATTCAGGCAACGAGCCTTTCAAGAATGCTTCTTCAAACAAATCATTGTTGCGATTGGGGCGTGCGTATATTAGGCTTCCGCCTTCTTCCATAAACTCAACCTCATAGGCAACTTTTCTGTCGCGAGGTGTTGTCGGTCTGACATATACAATCGTGTCTTTCTTGCACATCTCGGCAATATCAAAGGCTCCGCAAAAGGCCGGATGCTGGGAATCGTCTGCAAACTTCACATCTAATATGATGCCGTTGTATTTTCCCGCTACTTTGGCTTTGACTAAATCTTCTGTTATTTCCAACTTTTGTTCCTCTTAAATCTGAATTATCTGAAATATTATATGATTTTCTTAATTTGGCAAGAATATGTGTTGTTTTGATTGCTTTTTTTGTAAAAAACTGCTAGACAGATGAACAAGTTTGCATTATCAATGTGAGGTTAATGTTTTTAAGATTTCGGGAAGTGTAAAATGACAACAACGGTTAAGCAAATCAGAAACACCTTTTTAAACTATTTTGCCAAGAACGGGCACAAGATTATTCCTTCTTCTTCTTTGGTGCCGAACAATGACCCTACCCTGATGTTTACAAACTCAGGCATGGTGCAGTTTAAAAATATCTTTACCGGCAACGAGACGGCCCCGTTCAAACGCGCAACAACTTCTCAGAAATCCGTGCGCGCCGGCGGCAAACACAATGACTTGGACAGTGTCGGCTATGATGTGCGCCACCATACCTTTTTTGAAATGCTCGGAAACTTCTCTTTTGGCGATTATTTCAAAGATGAGGCCATTGCTTTTGCCTGGGAACTTGTCACCAAAGAATTCGGCCTCCCGAAAGACAGATTAGCCGTTACCGTTTTTCATACTGATGATGTCTCCCGCAATATCTGGCGCAAGGTTTCCGGCCTGCCGGAAGACCGCATTATCGGCATCAAGACCAAAGATAATTTCTGGCAGATGGGTGATACCGGTCCTTGCGGATATTGCTCCGAAATCTTTTATGACCACGGCGAGCAAGTTTGGGGCGGCCTCCCCGGAACTCCCGAAGAAGACGGCGACCGCTGGATTGAAATTTGGAACCTGGTGTTTGACGAGTTTGAGGATTTGCCCGACGGAACCCGTATCGATCTTAAACAAAAATGTATTGATACCGGCATGGGTTTGGAGCGTATCTCTGCTATTTTGCAAGGTGTTCATTCCAACTATGATATCGACCTTTTCCAAAATCTGATTAAAGCTATCGCCGATATCGCCAACTCTGATCCCAAAGGGCCGTTGCAATCTTCTCACAACGTTATTGCCGACCACCTGCGCGCCAGTGCGTTTCTTATTGCTGACGGTGTTTTACCCTCAAATGAAGGCCGCGGCTATGTCTTGCGCCGTATTATGCGCCGCGCTATGCGCCATGCCCACCTGCTTGGTGTTGATGAGCCGATGATGTACAAGCTCTTGCCTGCCCTGCAAAAGGAAATGGGTGAGGCTTACCCTGAACTCTACACTGCCGAGGACCTCATCAAAGAAACCATTAAGTTGGAAGAAGAGCGCTTTATCCGCACCATGGACAAAGGTCTTAAACTTTTAGATGAAGAATCTTCTCACCTCAAAGAGGGAGACACTCTAAACGGTGAAACCGCTTTCAAGCTCTATGACACCTACGGATTCCCTCTGGATCTGACCGAAGATGCCTTGAAAAACAGAGGTATTAAGGTTGATGTTGATGGTTTTGACAAAGCGATGGCCCGCCAAAAAGAAGAAGCTCGTAAAAACTGGGCCGGCTCCGGCGATGCCGGAACAGAGAAAATCTGGTTTGAGCTTCAGGATAAACTCGGCGCAACCGAATTTTTGGGTTATAATACCCTTAAATCTGATTGCCAGATCACGGCTCTGGTGCAAGACGGCAAAGAGGTTCAGTCCGTTCAGAATGGCGACTTCTACCTGCTTGCCAACCAAACACCTTTCTATGGCGAGATGGGCGGCCAGGTTGGTGATATCGGAACAATCAGCGGTGATAATTTTGAGATCCAAGTCACCGACACCAAGAAAAAGCTTGATGGTCTGTATGTTCATGTCTGCAAACTCCTGAAGGGTTCTGTTTCTGTCGGTGATACGCCTTGCTTCCATGTTGCCGAAGACAACCGCCACGCCATTGAGGGCAACCACACGGTTACCCACCTGCTCCACCGCGCTTTGCAGGATAAATACGGCAAAACCGTTACGCAAAAAGGCTCTATGGTGGCGGCTGATCGGATGCGTTTTGATATTGCCTATCCTAAACAAATTTCCGAGGCTGAAATCAGAGAGCTCGAAGATACCGTCAACCAGATGATTCGTGCAGATTACCCGGTTACCACCAAGCTGATGAGCCAAGATGAGGCCGTAAAGTCTGGTGCAATGGCTTTGTTTGGCGAGAAATACGGTGATGAGGTTCGTGTTGTTTGTGTCGGCGATGATGTATCCAAAGAATTGTGCGGCGGTACCCATGTTAAACACACCGGAAACATCGGCTATTTCAATATCGTCAGCGAAGGTGCCGTTGCCGCCGGGGTACGCCGTTTGGAATGTGTGACCGGTGCCGCAGCCGAGAAATTTTCTCAGGATATTGAAGACAAGCTCCACAGAGTCAGCCATGCTCTCAAATCCGGTGTTAATGATATTGAGGCCAGAGTTAACCAACTTCTGGAAGAAAAGAAAGAGCTGGAAGCCAAGCTCTTTGAGCTCAAGAAAAAACTTGTCAGCAACAAATCTGCCGATAACTCCGACAACTATGAAGATGTCAACGGCATTCGTTTTGTTGCCAAGATCTTGGAGAATGTCTCTACCAAAGAGCTCAAAGCCTTTGTTGACGAGGTCAAGGCTCAATATCCGCAGAATCTTTTGGTGGCTCTGTTTACTGCCAATGAAGGCAAGGCATCGGTTGTTATCGGTGTCAGCGAGGATTTGAAAGGCAAGCTCCCGGCCAATGAGCTCATCAAGGTTGTTGCGCCCTATGTTGGAGCTCAGGGCGGCGGCGGAAGGCCTGACATGGCTCAGACCGGCGGCCCCGATGCAACCCGTATGAATGAGGCCATCCAAGCTCTCAAACAATCTACCCAGGCGACCGCTACCGAAGCCGGTAGGGGCATAATTTAGCTGTGAGCCGCAAGGCTAAAAAGCCTCTTCATCTGAAGAGGCTTTTTACGGCTTGCTGGCGTTCGTACCCTAGAAAAGTTTAAGTATGCCCTGGCTGGTCGGGGTGCTGGCGCAAGTGCCTTAGAACAATTTCAAGATTGATTGGCTGGCCTGAGAGGCCAAGGAAAGGGAATTAATCGCTAGTTGTTGGCGGGTTTGGAGAGCCAGCATATTGGCGCTCTCTTCATTCATATCCGCCAAGGTCAATTTATCCGCCCCCTCAGTCAAAACATTTATCAAACTTTCAGTGAAGTCCTGCCTGGTGGTGATGATGGAATAGTTGTTGCCAAGTTCTGAAGAATAATTGCGAATAGATTGCAACGCATTGGCAATTTCGGCCAAACTATCGGCAATATCGCCTTGGGTCTCCCAACCAAACACCGTAAAGCCTAAAGCTTGAGAGCTCATATCTTTGCCTTGCACGCTCAAATCTGCCGTGTTGGTTTCATTAAACTTCACAGTGAGTTTATCTGCTTGCAAAAGATTGATGCCTTTATACCCAGCGTCTTTGAT
>CALXVV010000012.1 GCA_944392205.1 uncultured Alphaproteobacteria bacterium
CAAGCTTTGCGTATTCTGCAAAGACAACAGGTTGGATCTCATGGACGCTGTTAATGATATTTCTGACATGGCTTTTCTCCAAATACTGTGGACACATTATAACTTGCGGCATCATTCTGACGCTACAGGTTATATAATAGCATAAAACCTACCTTGGTTCAATACTTATCTGATATCCTATCTCAAAATTAGTAAAAAAAGCCTTAAATCTACAACTTAGGATTTAAAATATCACCAAAAGACTCATCTTCTTTTTCAAGCAAGCGGGCTGCAGCTTTGATGGCACCATAGTAGTCTGAGCGGATGATTGCTTCATTTATCGGAGCAATATAGGGAATTAGACTCGGAGCTGCATCTTGCAAATCTCTGACATATGTCAAATACAAGTTCTGCAACTCCGTACTGCCTTTAGACAAGTACATCTGCTGAACCACAAAATAAACACGGCGGCTCGGGGTGTTGGCATCTTTTTCTCTTAAAATAAATTTCTCACGCAAAATCGGAACATTGCCCTCTATGTAAAAACGGGTCCGCTCCCCATCGTTGGTTATCAGGGCCTCCCCGATAATGATACTTTCGTGCGGTTTTAATTCAATCTTTAACGGCATTTTGCGCTCCTTAGTAAAAATTTTCTGATTGCGCCTATCATATAGTGATTTTTTTATTTTGCAAATCTTTATTTTTTATGTATAACTAAAATCAACTTTGTTAAACTTAAGGACTTTGTTATGACTTCTACTTTCAAGCAAGACCTGAGCGCTGAAGAACAAGAAATCTTTCTTAGGGCTCTTTTGTATATCTTGAATACCAATAAAAACTTTAAGCCCGCAAAAAATGAATATCTTGTCCACCAGGCAAAAGAAATCGGTTTCCCTATAAAAAAATTGTCTGCTCTTAAACCTGCCTTGAAGCCTGAAACTATTTCTAACGAGCTCTTGAAAATTCATAATGTGCGTCTGCGCCGGTATTTTGTGCGCGAAATGATTATGCTTGCCATCTCTGATCATGAATTAACCGATGTCGAGATGTGCAATATCTACAAAATCGGCACGGCTATCGGTATTAAACAGGATAAAATCAACGACTTTTTCCTTTGGGCGGCTCAGGGTATTGAATGGCAGGTGGAAGGAGTCCGCTTGGTGGAGGATGATTTATAAAGTATTATGCAAGAACCCCCGATTTTTACCTTAAAAGGTGTCAGCCTCTCGTTTGGCGACAACCAATTGTTTCAAAATGTTGAACTCTACATTAACCGCGGAGATAAAATCTCTTTGGTTGGCCGCAATGGTTCAGGCAAATCTACCTTGCTCAAAATTATTGCCGGTGTTCTTGAACCGGATAGCGGGGAAATCTTTGTCCAGCCCGGAATAAAAATTTCTTATATGCCCCAAGAGCCTGATTTTGGTAAGTGTAAAACACTGCGCGAGGTCGTACGATCCGGCTTGCCAAACTATACCCCCGAACAGGAATATAAGGTCAATATCCTTATTGAACAACTCTCCATTGCTGCTGAGCAAGAGGTGGAAAGCGCCTCCGGCGGAGAAAGGCGCAAGGCCTCTCTGGCAAAAGCCCTTATCAATGAACCGGATATTTTGCTTTTGGATGAGCCCACTAACCACCTGGATATTGCCACCATCGAAAAACTTGAAAACATCATCAAAGAATTTCAAGGCGCCGTCGTGCTCATCTCCCATGATAGAATGTTTTTATCTAACACCTCGGGAGCCACTTTTTGGCTTGACCGCGGCAAAATGCATCGAAACAATAAGGGGTTCAAATTCTTTGAAGAATGGCAAGAGCAAATCATTAACCAAGAGATTATTGAGCAAAATAACCTCAACCGCAAAATTGCCGAAGAAACCGAGTGGCTTCACAAAGGAGTCACGGCCAGAAGACGCCGCAATATGGGGCGGTTGCGCAGGCTCCAACAGCTCCGGGCCGAAAGGCGTGAACAAATTAAACAAATCGGCAACATCAACCTCAATATCGATGAGGGAGATTTTCGCTCTAAATTGGTAATTGAGGCCAAGCATATCTCAAAAGCTTTTGGCGAGCGCCAGATTATCAAAGACTTTTCCACCCGCGTTATCAAGGGAAACAAAATCGGTATTGTCGGGCCTAATGGTGCCGGAAAGACAACTCTTGTCAAGCTCTTGACCAAGCGTCTGGAACCAGACAGCGGTTCTGTGCGTATCGGTAAAAACCTTGAAGAAGCTTATTTTGACCAAAACCGTATAACCCTGGACCCTAAGAAAACTTTGTGGCAGACTCTTTGTGATAAAGGCGACCACATCATGGTGCAGGGACATTTTCGCCATGTAGTGGCCTACTTAAAAGACTTTCTGTTTAAGCCAAGCCAGGCCCACTGCCCGGTTGCTGCTCTCTCCGGCGGAGAGAAAAATCGTCTGATGCTGGCCAAGGCTCTTGCCCAACCCTCAAACTTCTTGGTTCTGGACGAGCCTACCAATGATTTGGATATGGATACTCTTGACCTTTTGCAGGAAGTGCTTGATGACTATGGCGGAACGATCCTTATTGTCAGCCACGACCGTGATTTTCTGGACAGAGTGGTTTCTTCCATCATCTATCTTAAAGGCGACGGCACTGTCTATGAGCATGCCGGCAGCTACTCAGAGCTTTTGGAAAAAATTTCTGCAACCTCAAACAAGCCTGCAAAAACTGAGCAGAAAAAATCCTCTGCCCCTCTTCTAGAGCCAAAACAAACTTCTAAGCCTAAAAAACTCAGCTACAATCAGCAACGATTGTTGCAGGTTTTGCCTACCGAAATAGAGCAAATCGAGGCTGAAATTGCAAAGACTGAAGAGGAACTTTCAGATGCTTCGCTTTACACCGAAAATCCGCAACGATTTGATATTTTGAGTAAAAAACTGCCGGAGCTTCAGGCTCAAAAGGAAGAAAAAGAAAATCAGTGGCTGGAAATTCAGCTTTTGGCTGAAGAACTCTAAAGTTTATTCCAAAACTGCCTTGCCTGATAAGACTTGCTCTATTTGGTATAGATTAGCACGGACCAAGGCCAACTCTTCAGGATTGTAGCTCAGCGACTTAAACTGCTTTTCTTGTGAAGCGATTATGTTTTTGAGATTGTCTGCTCCCGCTCCGGACATTGTCTTTAACAATCCGCGATTATCTTCCAGATTGTTTTGCAAAGTCGCTATTGTCGCCAGCTCTTTTAGGCGTTGCTCCATAGAGAAAAATCTTTCGGCGTTCCAGCCGTTGGCCTCCAGCCAGCGGCGAACTTGCGCAGGAATCTCGCTGTCTTGCCGCAGAGAAACTTGTGCCATTGATTTACTCAAATCCTTTTGCATAAAATCTGACCACACGCTCAGAAAAGCATTTATTTCCTTAACACTTAAAACATCTTCCGGTGACGGCGGTGTATCATAATTTGCACCAAAACGGGCAATATTGCTCAACGGCGTGGTCAATATAACGCCTAAAAAAACTAATGCAGCACATAAAATCAAAATCTTTTTACGCGTCATCTGGCCTACCATCTCAAGTTGGAAATAACATAATCCGGAGAAGCATCATAACTGTTGGACAGCTCTCTGGTTTTAGCAACATCGGGAATATAACCCTCACCTAAGAAATTTACATGCACACCCTTAGAAATAAGAGCAGAATCCCATCCCAACATGACTGCGCCTTTGATGTCGGTGGCAATATTGTCGCCAATCACCAAGATGTTTCCGGGGTCGGCAATTCCATCCAGGCAATATTTGAAAATATTAATATCCGGCTTGCCTAGTGTGACAATTCTGCCGCCAATAACCGCATATTGCTCAGCTAAAGCTCCGGGGGCCAAACAAATTTTGCCATCCTTAAAACAAGAGGTGTCGTTGCCGGCACAGACAAACGGCAATCCCAATGCTGCGGCCTGTTCTAAAATGGGACGATAAGTATCTGTGGTATCATTTACATCTGCCACCGTATCCATATATAGGAAATGAGCGGTAGAGATATTGGCTACCGGCACAAAATCAAGCCCGGCAAAAACGCCCTTGTCCGCCGAAGACCCCAAATGATAATAATTGGTCCCCAAGGCTCCGTAATTGCCGCTGCCGTGTTTTAGTTTATAGTGTAAAATTTCACCCGCACTCATGATGCAGCTGAAAATTTGCGGATTAATACCATTTTGCTGCAGCCACTCGGCTATGGTTGCCACGCGCCAGGCCATGTTGGTTAAGAGCACAATTTTTTTGCCTCTGGCCGCAAGGTTGCGCAGAGCATCTGCCGCAGCGGGCAAAATGCTGCCGCCTTCATATAAAACACCGTTAAAACCTAGGACAAATGTGTCGTAGTTGTCTGCGGTTTTAGACAGATTAACTATGGGCTTTATCATCTTCATTGCTTTTATTCCCGAACTAATTTGTTTATAAACTAGCCGAAATTATCCATATTTACAAGAAAATAAACCGAGTTTTACGCCTTAAATTCTGCTTTTGATAATTTTAGGATTATCTCATTGGCTAAGGTCAGCCCAAAAATGGCCGTGATGGTCGGCAAAGAGCCCATGATATTGCGGGCACCATCTTCTTGCGGGGCCAAAATTGCGGTTTGCGGCAACTTTGGCTGTTCTTTGGAGTAGACGCAAGGTACTTCTGCAAGGTTTACCCCTTGACTTTTTAACTGGTGTCTTACTTTGCGAGCCAATGCGCAATTTTGGCTTTTATCAAGTGTGGAAACGGCAATATCTGCCGGATTGGTTTTAAGCGCCGCCCCCATTGATGATATAAACGCTATTTCCTCACGCCACAAAAATTCCAGCAAGGCACATTTGGCGCCAAGCGAATCGATGGCGTCCACCACAAAATCCGGCTTAACGGCAAAAATATCTGCTAAATTATCTTTATCTACAAAGACATTTTTAATCTCCACCAGGCAGGAAGGATTTATATCTTTTACTCTGGCGGCGGCGACCTCGGTTTTAAGTTTTCCCACCGTCGAATCCAATGCCAATATCTGGCGGTTGATGTTGGTTTCATCAAAACGGTCAAAATCCACCAAAATCAGATGCCCGATACCAGACCTGGCCAAAGCCTCTAAGGCATAGCCTCCAACTGCACCCAAACCTACAACCATAACAGTTGCTTGTTTTAAGCACTCCATCCCCTCTTGGCCCAAAAGCATTTGCGTGCGCATAAATCTTTTATCTGACATCTATGAACTCCCGTGAATTTTTATAAACTTCAGCCGCCAGCTCTTTTAACTCTATGTTTTTGCATTCGGCCACATCTTTTGCCAAGGCCGGAATATCCGTCGGATTTCCCTGATAGGGGCCATCGCTTTCAAACAGCAACTTTTGCAACGGAACCTCTTGCGCCAGCTCTTTGAAATTTTTTCGTGTTCGTGTTTTGGGGCAAAAAGAAATATAAGCGCCAAAACTCAAAGCTCGCCTTAAAAGCTCTACACTTCCGCTAAAAGAGTGAAGAACGAACTTTACCTCTTTTAAAATTGGCCAAAACGCCTCCAACCAATCTTGCACTTTCACCGCATGTACCAGTAAAGGTCTGTTATATTCTTTTGCCAGGCGGATATGTTCGGCAAAAATTTCTTTTTGGAGCTCCGAAGGTACGTCTTTTAAGCTGTCAAGCCCACATTCTCCCACCAGCGCTTGTGGATTTTGCTCCAGAAGCTTTTGCAAATTTTTGTGCCAATCTTTTGAACAATCCTGCAAATACCACGGATGCAAACCCAAAGCCGGCACAACTCTGCCTGGAAATTCTTCTGCCAATTTACACACTGCCTGCCAATTGCCCTCTTTGGTGGCGGCACAAACGACCTCCTCAACCCCTTGCCTGTTTACCTCGACAAGAAATTGCGGTGCATTGTTTGACTTATAGTCTTGCAAGTGGATATGGGTATCAATAAACTGCATTTTAGATTTTTCATTAAAAAATTTTGATTCGGATTGTAGGTAATTATGAGTATTTTGACAAGACCAATTTTGGAAATTGACTTAAACAACTTATTGGCAAACTACCAATTGTTAGAAAAAATTGCTCCGCACGCCACTCCGGCAGCAGTCGTCAAAGATGATGCCTATGGCTTGGGAGCCGCTGTCGTTGCGCCTTTGCTCTATGAAAAAGCACAATGCCGTAACTTTTTTGTGGCTCATGCCATTGAGGGGCAAAGAATCGCCGACAAACTGCCGCAGGCAAAAATTTATGTCTTGCAGGGAATCGGCGAGGATTGTTTGGATATTTTTCAACAAGTGCCGCAGCTGATCCCTGTCATCAGCAGTCCCGAGATGTTTGAATTTTGGAAAAACAACCGCTTGCCAAACAGAAAACCGGTTATTCATATTGAGACCGGACTAAATCGCCTGGGCTTTAGGGAGCATGACCTCAAAGCCTTGAGCGATGCCGACCTGTCTGAGTTTTCAATGGTGATGTCTCACCTGGCTTGCGGTGATGAAAAGGACCATTTTATGAATGCTCATCAGTTGGAGACTTTTGAGCAGCTCAAAAACATCTATTTTCCTGACCTGCCGGCTTCTCTTTCGGCCTCTGACGGTGTCTTTTTGGGCGAGAAATTTCATTGGAACATGGTGCGTTTGGGCGCTGCCATGTATGGTATCAACACCGCACCTTACCGCCTCAACCAGATGCAGAACGTGGTGCGCATCAAAGCGCCGGTCTTGCAAATCGAACCCTTACCCAAGGGCGAATTTGTCGGCTATTCTGCTACTTATCGAGCCAGCTCGGACCGCAAAATTGCCATTGCCTCCATCGGGTATGGCGACGGATTACCCCGTTCTCTTTCCAATGTGGGCAAAGTTTATTTCAAAGTCCGTGGCAAGCTCCACGAATGCCGGGTTATCGGCCGGATGTCCATGGACAACCTTATTTGTGATGTAACCGAGGCAGAAGGCTTGGAAGTCGGCGATTTTGCTTATATTGCTGATGATTTCTACACGCTTGATGATATGGCAAGAGATGCCGGCACTATTTCTTATGAAATTATGTCACGCGTGGGCAAGAACACTCGTTATATTCGAAAATATATCGGACAATAAAAAAACCGGGGAATTTCCCCGGTTTTTTTATTTCTATTTACTGAAGCCTCCTCTGCCCACTCTTGTTTGGAGAATTTTGGCTGCGACTTCATTTTTGGCCGGAATACTTGTGTATTCGTGATTTCTCAGCATAGCATCCGCCTCTTTAAACCTGCCCTCAACAATCTTGGTCGGAACAGAGGTTGCCTCACTGCCATCCATATTGGTCATGGTGAAGTGCGGCACATTGTCTTTGCCAACCCGGATGTTAACCACTCCGTCTTCGGTAAACATCTTAAATTGAGATGTTCCGTTAAAAATAGAAGTTTTGGTCAGCTCTCCAGGCTTGCACCCGGCCAATGCCGCGGCCTCGTTGACAGTTTGGTCTGAAAGCGGCGTATAAGGAACAGAAACCATAACCGGCTCTTCATAGGTTTCGGTTACATTCTCGGTTATCTTGCGAAGAGCACTCTTATCATAAAATTCGGGAGCTCTTCCATCCGAGTATTGGATCATCATCTCACCGGTTTCTTTATTAATCGTAACCGTTGCATCCTCAGGAATCTGATGTTGGCCGTGAGGACCGGAAATCGCCCATTTAACTTCTCCCGGAACTGTCCGCTCAAAGGTGCCGACACCTTCCGTCATCTTTTGCTGATATTCTGGAATATCATATTGGCTCTCTCCATAGCTCATATCTATGTCAAGTCCCGGTCTAACCGGAGGCAAATCCGTCTTTTTGATATCATTATCAAAATCTACATCTCTGCCCACACTTCCAAAATCTTTTCTTGCGACACTTGTCTCAGTCTTGGCCTGGTGCAAGTCGCCTTTACCAGAGCAATCATCGTCAATATGATAGTGAGCCTCATTGCCGGTCCAACGGTTGTCTTCCGGTCTGACGTGGCCGGCACCGACATAATAACCACTCCTGCCATAGACCTCACCCGAGGTATCAATAGTTGCTAAGCCCCGATGAATAATTTCTTGTTGGACCACATTGACCTCTCCACAATTGATGTCTCGATCAATTAATGTACGAGCCAAATGCGGGCCCAAGTGAGTTTGGAACAGTTTATCTGCTTCGGCTTTGCTGATGTTGCCTTCCAAGAAACGCTCCCAATCTCCTTCCTTAAAGCCAAGAGAAAGTAACTCTTTATTGAGCTGTATGCGTTGCTGTGCCAAATTTCCTGAAAAACCGACCTGTTCTCTCAACATATTATAACGATATACGTATTCTGATACGCTCATTCCTTCCGGCTTTCCTTCCAAGAGGCCTTGGCTGTCAACATCTTTAGCATAATCCAAAAACTCTTGAGCTGATAACTTCATGTTTCCACCATCTGCAGCATCTCGAATTATGATATTATCAAATTTGGCAAGACTGCTTCTTGAATCAAACCATGAATCCGAGTGAGCTCCAAATTTCATTTCAATATTGACGGCTCTTTGGAATTTTCCGCCCAGCTCTATTGCGGCGTCTGCACCGGCTGTATGAGCTTCGGTTCCAGTAACGGTAGCTGCCGTACCACCACTAGTGCTTGTACCGTCGGTTATTGTATTTGTGTCAACCCCATCGGCAACAGCATTATTGTCACCAGCACTCGGAACTTCCGGCATTTTGCCCCAGCCTTCGCGCAACGGTGTGGATGGTTGTGCTGAATCCTGCCAATTTTCAGCCCCTACCCCGGCAACTCCGGTGTGTGAACGTCCTGCTCCGGTGATTGTGTCTATATGTTCAGCCACATTTGAGTTCAGACGTCTCAGACTCAACCATGATCCAACTGCTGAGATTCCTAAGCCAATGTAAAACGAAGTTTTGGCTGCTTTCCATTTACTTCTGTTTTCTTCAGTCGGGCTCTTTTTATATTCCTTTCTGGCAACAATCATGGCCGTGGTTTGGGCTGAAATAGAAGATGCCGTGCGTGCTAAACCGGACAATACTCGAGACGAAACCTTATCTAGTCCCATTGTTGTTCCGCCGGCTCCCAATAAACCTCCGGCAACAGCACCAACCATGCCAAACCAGCTTTGGCGCTTGTAGTCCTTGTCTGTTTTTTTGGTTTGCCATGCAGTCTTCATTGAATCCCAAAAGCCAATCTTCTCACCTTTTGCTTTGGCTGCCGCACGCTGTTTTTGTGCCTCGGCTACAACCGGCCAAAACCATGCTCCGGCTGCTGAATATGCTGCATATGCACCAATGGCTATGGCCCCATATCCTGTTGCGGCAACAGCAAGAGTGGCACCACCGTTAACAATATGTTGCCACTTGTGCTCTTTGATGTTTTTTACAACTGCACGGCCGATTTCATAGCGTTTGCCCCACAGTGCAACAGCTTTGTCCCTGAAAGAATTTAATCTCTTGCCTAATGCCGACTTACCTTTACCAAGTTTTCCCTCCAAAACATCTTTGAACTTGGTGACCTCTACATCCGTATCGGCACAAGCGGTGATGATATCCTTAACTCTTATTTGAAGCTTTTTCCCGCCTTCAATCAGGCTCGCTATAAAATCATCTGCCGCCTTAGCCTTTCTTTCCAGGTAAGCTTTGAATTTGTTTTCATCTTTCTGCTCTTCTGCCGTGGGCAATTCAAAAGTGGAGGCAACACCTGCCATACCCAACTTGGCCACAAATAAATCTTTGACTTTTTCGGTCAACTGTTTGTGTTGCTCGCTCTTGGAAGCCATTAAATATTTCAGGTTGCCAACATTTTCCTGGTATGCCTCTAATTTGGCTGCCTCAAACATCTGAGAAAGGTTCTTGGCCTTGTTTTCCTCATCCACAACGGAGCCGTCATCTTCAACTATATCGACATTGGCCAAAACCTGCTCTAGCTCTTTGAAATCTTCGGAAATCGTGCCGTCCTTGGCATAAAAATTTATACGCTCAAGATTTTCATCTAAGCTCTTGTCATTCTTGCGCAAAACCTCTATTTCTTGGTCGAGACCATTCTCTTCCTCATAAGACTTCAATACCTCGTCTAACTTCTTTTGAACCTCGGCTCTCTTTTTTTCATCTGTAATGTGACTTACAAAACTTTTGGCAGATTCAAGCTCATGAATATCTACGGATTCTTTACCTTCTATCAGTTTATCCATCTTTTCGGCAATGGTGTTATTTAATCTGCTTTGAGCATATTTTATCTCATCGCTTTGCGGAGCGATATTATACAGCGCCTGAAGTTCCTCAGCCTCCTTAAAGCTCATCTCCCCGAAGTCCAGTATTTTTGCTGTTTCCTCAGCTCTCCACTGAACATCTTTCTCCCATTTTTCTTCTTTGGGCGTTCCTTCAAAGATGCCTCTTATCTTGTCAAATTGGCGGTAGTCCGCACCCGTACTTTCCAAGCTCATGTCAAAACGCTCATAAAAGCCTTCTACCAAGTCTTTTTGGGTGGGGTCATTCCTTAAAAGCCGAACAGCTTCCAACAGTTCATCGTAACTGTAGTTTACAAAAGAACTTGCGCCCAAGATCTCTTGTGCTTCTTGAGTTGTCATCTTTTTAGTCTGTTGTATTTTTTCATTTTCTGCCATGGTTTTAGATCCTTCAATCTAAGAGGTAAGGTTTCATTTGCTTTGAAATATATCACAAAAATTCAGTTGCTTCAAGTACTTTTTGTCAATTTTTTTAAATTTTGTAAAATAATCTTTAAAAAACGCCGATGATGGTGCTTATTTTATTCCTAATTATTTAAAAAAACACTAAAAAACCGCTCTCCTTAAGAGGGCGGTTTTTTTTTAGATTCCGGCATCTAGATAACCTGGCGGAAGTGCTTGCTCTCGTCGTCATAGCTCAGATGCAAAACGGCGCAGTTGTCGTAGCAGACATTCCAAAGCTCCATACCGCAGGCCAAGGCGCTGATTATCCCGGCATGAAGCGAGATTCCAATATTTTTGCCGGGGTTTTCTTCTGCTATCTTCTGCAAAACGGCAAACGCCCGGTCAAACATTTGGTGCTTGCTCTCGCCTTCAGCAAAACTCATATCCCAGCTATCTCTGGTCGGCTGGAGAAAGTTCTTCAGCAATTGAGGAAAAAGGCGTTCCAAATCTCCATGCAACATTCCCTCTGCCTTGCCGAAATTACCTTCTCGCAAATCTTGCATGACGATGACCGGTATCTTGCTGTTGTTCTGTGATACGATGTTGGCCGTTTGTACCGATCTCAACAAAGGAGAACTGTAGATGCAATCTAACTTCCTCATTTTGAGAATATTTGCCAAATTCTTAGCTTGATCAACACCTTTATCTGTCAGAAGACGATCACTGCGACAACCCTGGCAACGTCCTTGCTGATTATAATCCGTCTCGCCGTGGCGAAACACATAAAAATTTGTTTCCATAATTTATCTTTTGTTTAATTTGCACTTCTGCCTATAAACCTTTTTTGTCTTTTTGGCAACAAAAAACCGCCTCTCTCAAGGCGGTTTTTATCTTAAGCCTTATAAATTTAAGCCACTTTGGCATCAAAGCTGACTTTGGCGCCCTCAATATCGGCCGTGGTACCGCCGGTGCAGCTATCTCCAAACTTAACGGCCAAAACCTGCTCGGCAATATAGGCTTTATTCTCATCCAAGGCTTTGGCAAGCTCCGGATTAGATGTCTGCCAGCAGAGCTCTATGCGGTCTGAGATGTTGAAGTCTTTATCTTTTCTTAAGGTTTGAACCAGGCGGACAAAGTCTCTGGCCATGCCCTCGCGTTTTAACTCATCGGTTACATTGGTATCCAAGGTGACAACCGCTTTGTTATCTGCAAAAGACTTGCCGGCAACGCCCTCTTTCATCTCCAGGCGGACCTCAAACAAATCAGGTGTCAACTTCTGACCGCCGATTGACAAAGTTCCGTCAGCATTCAGCTCCCAGCGGCCTTGCTTGTAAGCGGCCATGACCGCGCCCATGTCTCTGCCCAAAGCCTTGCCCAAAAGCGGCGTATATAGATAGATCTTCTTTTCCGCATAGGCGCTCAAGTTATCGTCAAATTTAACCTCTTTGACATTTAACTCGTCTTTGACAATCTCTTGATATGCCGGGCTCAGTTTATGGCCAACCAAGGTCATTGAGGCCAACGGTAAGCGGTTGCGCAGATTCTTTTCCTCGCGGATGAACTTGCCGGCTGAGCATAGCTCTTGCAAGAAATCCATCTCTTCAACCAAGTCAGCATCAAACTTAATCTCTTGCAAGCTCGGATAATCTGTCAGGTGAACGGATTCTTCACCGGTTAAGGTCTTGAAGACATACTCTGAAACAAACGGCATCAGCGGGGCAATAATCTTGCTCAAGTTTACCAAAACCGTATACAAGACATCAAATGCCTGCGTATCTCCCTCCCAGAAGCGGTCGCGGCTGCGGCGAATATACCAGTTGTTTAATATCTCCATAAACGAGGCAACCTCGTTTGTGGCAACGGCAACATCATAACTGCTGATGCCTTTATTGACCACCTCTGCCAGTTTTTTCAACTTGGAGAGAATGTAATTGTCTATTGCCTCTGAAGAGCTATAAACCTCTTTGGCCTTGTAGCCCTCAGCATTGGCGTAAAGAGTGAAGAAGTAAAAGGCGTTCCAAAGCGGGATTTGGGCCACGCGGGCGGCTTTGGCTATTTCTTTTCCCTCCTTATCGACGGCCAAGTTGCCGCCTTTTAGGACCGGAGAAGATACCAAGAACCAGCGCAGAGTATCTGAACCGATGCTTTCCAAGACCTCGTTGGGGTCAGGATAGTTCTTGAGGCGTTTGGAAAGCTTCTGCCCGCCTTCGGCCATCAGCAAACCTGTGCAAATACAATTCTTGAAAGCAGGTTTATTGTGCAAAGCGGTTGAAAGCACCGTCAGAGTATAAAACCATCCACGGGTCTGGTCCATCGCTTCAACAATGAAATCTGCAGGGAAGTGGTTTTCAAACCATTCCTTGTTCTCAAACGGATAATGCACCTGAGCATAGGGCATTGAGCCGCTCTCAAACCAGCAGTCAAAGACATCGCCCACGCGGCGCATCATGGTTTGGCCTGACGGGTCATCGGGGTTTTTGTAAACAACCTCATCAATGTAGGGCTTATGTAAATCTTTTACATCAAACCCGGTTTTTTCTTTAATCTCAGCCAGAGAACCAAAGACATCAACTCTCGGGAATTTCGGATTATCAGACTTCCACACCGGAATCGGGGTTCCCCAGAAACGATTGCGCGAGATTGACCAATCTCTGGCCCCCTCAAGCCACTTACCGAAACGGCCGTCTTTAATATGGTCCGGCACCCAATTTATCTCTTGGTTGTTTTTGACCATCTCATCTCTGAAATCCGTTACTTTTACAAACCAGCTGGACATCGCCTTATAAATAAGCGGGGTGTCTGTGCGCCAGCAGAAGGGATAAGAGTGCGTGTATTGTTCTTTTTTCACCAAAAGGCCGTTTTCTTTCAGCCACTGCATAATCGGCTCATTGGTTTCAAAAACCTGTTTTCCCTCATAGTCCGGAACTTCTGAGGTAAACTTGCCGGCCTCATCTACCGGGCATACAACCGGGAAATGTTCATCATAGGCGCGGCAGGCATCAAAGTCATCTTGACCAAAACCCGGAGCAATGTGGACAACGCCGGTTCCGTCCTCGGTTGAAACAAACTCTCCTGCCAAAACTTTGAAGGCGCCCTTTTCTTTCAAATGTTTGAAATAAGGGAACATCGGCTCATAGCTCAAGCCGACCAAATCCTTACCTTTGAGCGAGCCAACCTCGGTTGCATGCTCAAGCTGTTTTTTGTATCTGCCCACCAGAGCTCGAGCCAAAACATATTTTTGGCCATCTTCTTCCATCACAACATAATCAATATCATTGCCGACGGCCAACATCAGGTTTGAAGGCAAGGTCCATGGTGTGGTGGTCCAAACCAAAATCTTCATGCCGTTTTCAAGCTTGAACATTACCGTGATGGCATTATCGGTCTTGTCTTGGTAGCCCTGGTTGACCTCAAAGTTGGAAAGCGGAGTCTCTGCCGCCCAAGAATATGGCAGTACGCGGTAGTCCTCATATACCAAGCCTTTGTCATAGAGCTGTTTGAAGTTGGAAATAACACTTTCCATAAAAGGCAAATCCATGGTCTTGTAGTCATGGTTAAAGTCTACCCAGCGACCGATGCGTTTGAACATCTCAACCCAAATGCCAGAATACTTCAAAACATCAGAACGGCAAAAATTGTTAAACTTCTCAACACCATATTGCTCAATTTGCTTGCGGCCGGAAACGCCCAACTGTTTTTCTGCCGACATCTCGGCCGGAAGCCCGTGGCAGTCCCACCCCAAACGGCGCTCTACCTTTTTGCCGTTCATGGTCTGGAAACGCGCAACAACGTCTTTGACGTATGATACCATGATGTGTCCATAGTGCGGGGTGCCGTTGGCAAACGGAGGGCCGTCATAAAATACAAACTCGGCAGCACCGTCACGATTGTGAACGGATTTTTCAAAAGTTTTATCTTCATCCCAGAACTTGAGGACTTCTTTTTCGACTTCTACAAAGTCAGGCTTGGCCTTAACATCGGCATAATGTTTTGTCATTATCAAACACCTTAAAATTTTTGATTATTTTGTTTTGAAAAAATTGGTTGAGTATGTGCAGCAAAAATATCATCCCCCTAGGGGATAATGCTAAAAATCGGTGATATGAAAAATTTGCACATATTTATTCTCTCTTAAAAAGACTTAACTCGCGTTTCAAAATAATACATTGATTCAGTTGAGTCAAACATAAATTTGCCCCTATTTCCTTTTTCTTCATAATGGAAACAAAAAAAATTTGCATTTTGTCTAAAGATATAGTATTCGGGAATTATCAACACAAATTACGCTTACTATAATTTTAAAGACAAAATAAGAAAATTATTGACTCTAAAACCCAAGCCTTATGGAAGCCTTTCTAACATTTCTCACCATTTTAGGTGGTGTCGTCTTTGCGTTGTTTGTTCTTATGTTGCTGGTGATAATTTTTCTGTTCACCGTGTGCAAAATATCTTTGTGGCATGCAGACCAGCAAAGAAAAAAACGGTTGGAAACACTTTATAAACAAAAAAAGGATGATTCTCTTTTCCGTTAGCGCTTTAGCCCCGCCTTTTTAAAATGGCCGGGCTTTTTTTTATGGGCTTCATTTACCTGATTGCGGCTCAAAGACCTCGCCGCAGATGCAGGGCTCTCTCACGCCGGTCGTGAAGGGATAGGTTGCGGGCATAAAATTTTCTCTCCTTACCGCCAAATAGGCAAAAGCCTGCGCCTCTATGGCAGAGGCATCCCAGCCCATATCTGCTGCGGTTTTAACCTCAATATCCTCAAGTCTTTGGCGCAAAAAACGTACCAAGGTCGGGTTTTTGGCTCCGCCCCCGCAAACAACAACCATCTTTGGACGTTGCGGCAGATAAAGCGCCATTGAATAAGCTATGGCCTCAGCCACAAAAGAGGTGGCTGCAGCAGCGCCGTCTTCCAAACTCAAGCCTTCCAAATGCTCCAACTTGTCATTAAATGTATTTTTATTAGCCGCTTTAGGTGGAAATTTGGCCAAATACTTATGCCGCATGAGCTGGTTGACTATCGGCATATGGACAGTGCCGGTGGCTGCCAGCTTGCCGTTGTAATCCATGTGTTGGCCGCTGTGCTTGAAAACCCAATCATTTATTGCATTATTTCCGGGACCGACATCAAAAGCCAACATCTCGCCATTTTCACCAATCCAAGTGAGGCTCGAGATACCGCCGATATCTACAACCGCCAAAGGCTTTGGCAGGTTGTGGCTTATTGCCTGATGGTATAGGGCCGAAAGCGGTGCACCTTGGCCGCCTGAGAGTATGTCTGCCTGGCGGAAGCGGCTGATGGTCTTAATCCCGCACAAATTGGCTAACAGCTGCCCATCTCCTAATTGCAAGATAAACTGCTCAGCCGGATTGTGGGCAATAATATGGCCGGCAAAACCAATAATATCTATTTTCTCATCGTAGTCATTGATGATGTCTTTGACAATTGCGGCGTGAAACTCCGTAAACTCTTTTTCAAGTTGCTCTTTTTCTTCTGCCTCTGCATCCTTATAGTGGCGGTGAAACCAGCGCAGTTTTTCCCTTAACTCATCTTCAAACGGAACATCTAAAATCGGGCCAAAATCAAAAACATCTACCCCATCGGTTGAAATCACCGCGGCATTGACCCCATCAAGCGATGATCCGCTCATTAATCCAAGCGCTCTCTTTGCACGCAACAAATCCATGACTAAAAATCAAACTCCCTTCTTGCAATAGCCAAATATTATGCTAATATGCGTTAAAATTTGGTTATAAAAAAGAAAAGGAAAAACAATGTCACAATTTAAATCCCAATTCCTCAACATTATGCTTGAGCGCGGTTTTTACAATCAATGCACTAATGAGCAGGGCTTTGATGATTATTTGGCCGAGTGCGAAAAAAGCGGCAAACCGGCGGTTGGGTATTTGGGCTCCGACCCCACGGGGGATAGCTTGCATGTGGGGCATATTGTGCCATTGATGATGATGCGCTGGTTCCAAAAATGCGGGCACAAGCCCCTCACCTTGGTTGGCGGTGCCACTGCCCGAATCGGCGACCCTTCCGGCAAAGACAAACTGCGTCCGTTCTTGTCTGAGGAGGTTTTGGCTCACAACATCATCGGGCTTAAAAAGTCTTTCTCAAAATTCCTAAAATTCGGTGACGGCGCTACTGATGCCAAAATGGTTGATAACTGGGATTGGTTCAAAGATGTTAATTATCTTGCCTTTTTGCGCGATATCGGAACCTTTTATTCGGTCAACAGGATGCTCACCATGGACAGTGTCAAAACTCGTTTAGAGCGCGAGCAGCCTATGAGCTTCTTGGAATTTAACTATATGCTGTTGCAAGGATATGATTTTTGCGAGCTTTACCAGAAATATGATTGTCGGGCACAGATTGCCGGCTCCGACCAATGGGGCAACATCACCTCAGGTACCGAGCTCGGCCGCCGCAAATATGATGTGGAATTGTTTGGCTTTACAAGCCCGATTATCACTGATTCCAACGGCAAAAAAATGGGCAAATCCGAAGGCAATGCGGTTTGGATTAATGAGGATAAACTCTCTGCCTATGACTATTTCCAGTATTTCCGCAATATCGGAGATGCCGAGGTCGGCAAATGTTTGCGTATTTATACAGACCTGCCGATGGATGAAATCCGCCGCTTAGAGGCCTTGAAAGACCAAGAAATTAACGAGGCCAAGAAAATTTTGGCCTTTGAGGCTACAAAAATCTGCCGCGGCGAGGAAGAAGCCCGCAAAGCTCAAGAAACCGCGGTTAAGACCTTTGAGCAAGGCATGGCCGGCGGTGATTTGCCGCAAATCAACGGCAGCGAGGGGCTCGGAATTTTGGATGCCTTTTTGCAAATGGGCTTTGTTGAGAGCAAAGGCGAGGCCCGCCGCCTGATTAAGCAAAACGGCCTCAAACTCAACGATAAGCCAATCACGGATGAGAACTATCGTTTGAGTGCAGCTGATTTTGTGGATGGGCAAGCCAAAATCTCTCAGGGAAAGAAAAAACACGGCCTTATCAAACTGGCCTAGTCCTTTAGGAGCATAATAGAAAATGAGCTTGCCATCTTCGGCGGGCTTATTTTTTGAAAAAAATATTGATTTTTGTCTAAAATATGGTATGGTGTTTTTATCATAATATCTTATTTATAAACAATTCTAAAAACCCAAACATTATGAAAACTACCAGCCTAACAATCCGCCAAGCTATCTACAATGGTGATGTTTATACAATTTGTTTTGAGGAGGATGCGTATTTACCGTCTGACAGACAATCTTTGATGTGCATTTCCCGACCGCTCTTCCGGAATATCGGCAGGCCTAAGCCGGGAATGAAACTTAGAATTGAACAGTCGGACGACGGCATCTTCTTCTATCTTGATGGGCAGCTGCTTGGATCGCCGAAGACCTGGCTTTCTTGGCCGATTGAGAAGTGTAAAGAGGTGATTGCGCGACAGTTAGAAGCTCGAAAGCGCGTTGAGGCTGCTAAGGCTCGTCTGAAACGTGCTGAAGAAGCTAAAAAGAGTGAGAAACGTATCGCTCGCAAAGCGCGCCTTGCCCTTGCTTAGCGGTTCTCCTCTTGGTGTCTGAGTTTTTTCTCAGGCACCTTTTTTATGCCTAAAATTTAAATATCAAAATATTCTGTGCTTGATATTTGATAAAATAATCCTTACCTTATTTAGGTGCCGCTATTGTTTCTAGAAAGGGTCAAGATAAAATGCCTGAAAATAATCTGCCGGAATTAAGAGATATTCATCTGCCTCAAGGGGTTGATTTTTTTCCCATAGCCTATGGCTGGTGGGTGATTTTGGCTGGTGTTTTAGGTCTTGTTGCCTTGTTTTTTCTTATCCGCTTTTTGCGCAAAAAATCCAAGAAACTTTACGCCCTTTATCTGTTAAAAAACATCACACCCATAAATCCTGTTATCGCCGCGGCCCAAATCTCGGTTATCTTACGGAGAATCTGTGTGTTCAAATATAAAGAGGCCGCCACGCTTGCCGGCAATGATTGGCTCCAATTTCTCAATGCCAAAGCCAAAAAGCCCTTAGCCGGAAAAGCCGCAGAGCTCCTGCTTGAGGCGCCCTATATCCCCCAAAACAGCAAAGCTTTTGCCCGCATAGATGCCTTGAACTTACAGAACTTTTGCAAAAGTTGGATTGGAGAAAACCTATGAATCAGTTTGCCTTTCCATATGCTTTTTTGCTTATTTTACTGCCTTTTATCTGGCGTTTTTTGTGGCCTGCCGCCAAGGGCCTGCACGGTGATGCCTTAAAAATCCCTTTCATTAAAGATTTGGAGAAAATATCCATCAAATCTGGCGCATTGTGGCAAATGGGCGCCTCAACCGAGGGTTACCGTTTAAGTAAGCTTTTCTGGTGGTTATTCGTAATTTGGGTCTTGCTGGTCATTGCCGTGGCCAGGCCTCAATGGGTGGGTGAGCCTATCAGGCTTAAAAACGAAAGCCGCGATATTATGCTGGTTTTGGATATCTCAACTTCTATGCTGGCGCAAGATTTTACTTATGGTTCCCGCCGAATCGACCGGCTCAGTGCGGTTAAAAAAACAGCCTCAGATTTTATCAGCAAACGCGCCAATGACAGAATCGGCCTTATCTTGTTTGGAACAAGGGCTTACCTGCAATCGCCGCTCACGTTTGACAAGAAGTCGGTGGAGGAAATTTTGTGGTCAATGGATGCCGGAATGGCCGGAGATTCCACCAGTATCGGTGATGCTTTGGGGCTTGCTCTCAAGACGCTCAAAGATGCTCCCAAAGGCGATAACAAGGTTATCATCCTTTTAACCGATGGTGAGAACAACGATGGCTCTCTTTCCATGCCGCAGGCAGTCAAACTGGCCTCTGAAGAAGGGATTAAAACTTATACCATCGGTGTTGGCTCCAAAAACTCTTTTTTGGGTCTGTTTTTGGGCGCGACGCCCGGGGTAGATGAAAAAGGCCTCAAAGCCTTGGCGCAGGCCACTGCCGGACAATATTTCAGGGCCGAGGACACGTCAACTTTGCAACAAATTTATAACTACATCGACAAACTTGAGGCCGCTCCTCAGGAAAACCGCTTTATCAGAGAGACAACAGAGCTTTACTACATTCCGCTCTTGGCGGCGATTATCTTGAGTTTTATCTTGGCTTTAGTGGTTCGGAGGGCAAAGTAATGGAATCTTTTTTGATTAACTTTCATTTTTTGCGGCCGTGGTGGCTTTTGCTCCTCTTGATTCCGATTTTTTGGTTCGGCCGCTATTGGCGCAGCAGTGCCAACAAATCTTCTTGGGAAAAAGTGGTTGATGAAAGGCTGCTCTCATACCTCTTGATCAAGGGCTCTTCAGGCCAAAGAAAAGTGATGGCGTGGTTGGCGTTGCTTGGAATAATTATTGCCATTATCGCCGCGGCCGGCCCGAGCTGGGTTAAGATGGAAATTCCGGCCTTGGAAGCTGAAAATCCCTTGATGATTGCACTCAACCTCTCTACCGATATGCAAGAGAAAGACCTTACCCCCAGCCGCTTGGAGCGTGCAAAATACAAGATAAAAGATTTGCTTGATGCCGCGCCTGAGGTGCAAAGCGGGCTGATGGTTTATTCCGCTGAGCCTTTTGTTATCTCCCCTTTCAGTGATGATACTAAATTGGCGAGCAATCTTCTCCCAGCCATTAGCTTTGATATTATGCCGGCCAATGGTGACAGGGCTGACAGAGCGATTGCCTTGGCGGTTAAGAAATTTCAGGATGCAGGCTTTCATAAAGGTGAAATTCTCTTGATTGCACCTGATGTCGGCCAAGGGTTTGATGCCGCCCTGCAAGAGGCTAAAAAAGCCAAAGAACTCGGTTTTAGGGTTAATATCCTCAATGCCTCTGCCCAAGATAACGAAAAACTGCAAATGCTCGCTGAGGCCGGTGGTGGAAAATATACCAGGCTTTTGAGTACAGATGCCGATATTCGCCAATTTTTGCAAAGCCTGCAAAAGCCGTCTTCCGCTCTCAAAGAAAGCAAAAACGTGCAATCTGTTTGGCTTGATTATGGATACTATCTTTTGAGTATTCCGCTTTTGTGTTGTTTATACTTTTTCAGAAAAGGCATTTTTATCATTATTTTTAGCCTGATATTTGCCCATTCGGCGCAGGCAGGATTTTTCCTCAACAACAATCAGGAAGGCTTGAGGGCTTTTAATGACTCAAATTTTGCCACCGCCAGCCAAAAGTTTGAGGACCCGGCATGGAAAGCCGCCAGCTATTATCGCATGGGCAACTATGATGAGGCCTATAAGCAATATGCCAAGGGAAATGACGCCACCTCTCTTTATAATCAGGGAAATGCTTTGGCCAAAGGAGGTAAAATCGAGGAGGCCATTGCCAAATATGAGGAAGTTTTGCAACTTGACCCTAACCATGAAGATGCCAAATTTAATCTTGAATATCTGAAACGCCAGCAAGAACAGCAACAACAAAATAATCAGCAACAAAGTCAGGATCAAGACCAAGAGCAAAACAAAGACGACCAATCTGCCGGCGGGAATGGCGACAATAACTCCCAAAATCAAGAGCAAAACCAGCCCCAAGGACAAAACAAAAGCCAAAATTCTGACCCAAACCAGGGGCAAAATGAGGGAAATGAAAACGAGCAATCCTCCGAATCTGGCGAGCAGAAGCCGCAAGGAGCAAATTCAACTCCCAACCAAGACAACGGCCAAAGCCCCCAAAATGACAAAGCCAACAATAGCTCTGCCAGTGGCGAGCCTTTGGGTGAGCAACCGCTTGAACAGCAAGAAGGAGAGCAAACACCTTCTGGGGCAGGCACTCAGATGGGCAAAGAAGATGAGGAATATGATGAGAAAGTTCAGGCCAGAGCTCAGCAATATCGTGAAATTCCCGAAGATCCGGGCGGGCTTTTGAAGGCTTTTATCTACAAAGAATATGCACGTAATCGGTATAATGATTAAGAGGCTAAAAAAATGAAAAAATTTGTTTTATCACTTATTATTTCTGTTATCTTGAGCGCAAACTCTTGGGCTCAGACTTTTGAGGCCAGGGTTAACCGCTCAAATGTGCCTGAGGGGGAGACCTTTTTACTCACGGTTGAGCTCCAAGACGCAAAGGCCAAAGGTACACCTGATTTTAGCGTCTTAAACCGAGATTTTACGACCTATTCCGTTTCTAACGCCTACAGAACCAACATCATTAACGGAAAAGTCAGCCAGTCTCAGCAGTGGAACTTGGTGTTGATGCCGAACAAAGGCGGCAAGCTGACTATTCCTTCCATCGTGCTTGACACATATAAAACAAACCCCATTACCATCAACGTGGGCGCAGTTCAACAGGTTGGCGGCGGCAATAACTCCTCTCAGCCTCAGGTTGCCAACGCCCCGCGGTTTAAAATCGAGGCTGAGGTTGATAATCGCACGCCTTATGTTCAACAACAAATCAACTACACCCTTACTTTGTATGATACCGGAGGTTTGCAAGGTGAGGCCCCCGTATTTTTGGCTGACAACGAAAACGATTGGATCATCAAAAGCTTGGGCGAGCCCCAAATTGACACCAAAACCGTTAATGGCAGGAGTTTCAGAGAAATCAAATTTCGCTACGCGATGTTTCCGCAAAAAAGCGGTGTGCAGGAAATTCCGGCCGTGCGCTTTAACGGATATTATCTAACAAAAGAGCGCCGCAATGATCCCTTTGCCAAGTTTTTTGATGATGATTTGTTTATTGCCGGTTTTGGCATGAGCGATGTTTTTGCCACCAGAAATCCGGTTGCTCTCACTGCCAAACCCATCAAAATCAATGTGCTGCCGGCTGCGCCTGAAAACGGCGGCAACTGGTGGCTGCCGGCAGAAGATGTCAAGCTCCATGCCGAGTTCAATCCGCCCAAACCGCAATTTAAGCTCGGAGAAGCCGTTAACCGCACCATCTATCTGCAGGCCACCGGCGTGATTGACAGCCAACTGCCGGAACTTAAATTTAAATCCGTACCGGGACTTAAGCAATATCCGGAAAAACCGCTTTCTGAAATGCGGGTGGAAAACGGCAAAATTATTGCTTTGGAAAAAATCACCAATGTCTATATTCCCTCTCAGGCCGGGGATATCACCCTGCCGGAGGTTAGCGTTAATTGGTTTAATGTTAAGACCAAGACAATGGAAAAGGCTACGCTGCCGGCCATGAACATCAAGGTTATCGGCACTCCAGGCAGTGAGCCTCTGCCACAACCGACACACCAAGCCGCACCGCAAGCCCCTGCTCCACAGCCGCAACCATTGCCAAGCTCTGCACCCCAAACAGTGCCAAACATCTATGCTTTGTCGGCAACAGCTTTTGTTTTGGGAATCTTGCTTTGCCTCATATTTATTTGGCTTTGGAAAGCCCTTACCACCAAAGGAGAAAGCTCTTATAAAAAATTGGTCATCCGCGCGGCCAAAGAAAAAAATCTCAAACTCTTGCGCGATAGCTTGTTGGCCTGGGCGGCAAAGCACTATACGGATGAGCAAATCTTGTCTCTTGAGGATGTTGCCAAAATCTCTCAAAACAAGGACTTTGGCCTTGAGCTTGATAAGCTTACAAGCGCGCTTTATGCCAAAGACACCTTGGGCTGGGATAGTGCATCATTTATCAAAATCTTCAACCAAGTCTGCAAACAAAAGCAAAAAAATCCGAAAAAACAGGAAATTTTACCCAATCTTTATAAATAGCGTTTATCATTATTCTTAAAGTAACAAAAGGATTTTTGGAAAATGGAGATTTCAGAACTGCATTTGCAAAAAATGCGTTATCCGAATAATGATTTTGACAGCTATTTTATCACGGCACAAGAAGTGGCTGAGGTTTTGGCTGTGGGGAAAATTCCGCATATTACTTTGCCGCAAAGCTCAAACGGCCCAACCGTTGCGGTTTTGATGGCGGTTGAAAAACACCCGGACCGCGAAGAGCCTGACTACTATGTGCCTGAATTTTATGTAGAGGCTATCACGCAAAATGGCGGAAACCCCGTTTTTATCGGTTTTGATAAAACAGCAGAACAACTGCAACAAACCATGCCGCAGGCCATATTATTGGTGGGTGGGGATTTTGCCTTTCCGCCCGCTTGGTTGGAAGAAGGCATCCAAGCCCATGGCGGAAATCTGCGCCGAGAAAAAGCCTATGAGACCATGATAACTTATGCCAAAGAGCACAAACTGCCGCTTTTGGGTATTTGCGCCGGAGAGCAGGTTTTGGCCGGAACTTTGGGGGCAAAACTTTGCATGGTCAAAGGGCACCGTGCCTCCTTGGATGATGATGCCCACCTGATTAACATTGTTCCCCACACTCTGCTCGCCAAATTGTGCGGGCTAAAAATGGCTAAAGTCAACTCTAACCACCACATGGCTGTATCTGCTAAAACAAGCGGAGATTTTGTTGTCTCGGCCACGGCAGAAGACGGCACCATTGAGGCTATTGAGCCTAAAGACCCGTGGCATTATTTTGTTTTGGGCGTGCAATGGCACCCCGAGCGCATGGTAAAAAAAGAAGATTTTCTCACGGATAGAATCTTCAATGGTTTCATGAAAGCGGCTCGCGGCGGCTTTGTGCATAATCATGAGGCCATCCCCTTTTCTCAGGCGCCGATGGTTGAGATTGACGACCCGCATTTTATTGTTGATATGATGTATGCCAAACCCCAAAACCTCTCCGGACAGCCGGTTTATGAGCTTTGCGGAATCGGCAACCATGCCTATGTGCGGATTGAATTGTGGGAGGCCCTAAAAAAGCTTATTCCCTGGCTTGAGGAACATCAGCTCAAGCTCAAAATATGCGATGCCTTCCGCCCGATGAGTGCGCATATGGCGCTCAAAGAGGCAATCCACGAGAAAGGGCCCGGAATTTTTGCCAGCCTTGCGCAAACATCTAAACACTGCCACGGAACCGCAGTTGATGTCTTGCTCACCGATATGAACGGCAACGAGCTTGCCTACCCCACAAAAGTTGACTGCTACCGTCCTGATTTGGCAGCCAAAATCCAAAAAGGCGACACAAAAGATTTTTATGAATACACCAAATGCGGCCGGCATGACTATTTTGCTCCCAACCTGGAAAAAGAAATTGCCAACCGCGAACAGCTTAAAAATCTTATGGAAAGTGTCGGCCTCATCTCTTGGGTGGGCGAATGGTGGCACTATGAACTGCCCGACGAGTTTAACCTTGTTTACCCACCGGTCGAGCGCCGGCCAGGCAAGCGCCTGGAGGCATAACTTAGCTGGTGCGAACGCGCACTTCGACCAGGCAAGCGCCTGGAGGCATAATCAAGCTGTAAACCGCAAGGCTAAAAAGCCTCTTCATCTGAAGAGGCTTTTTACGGCTTGCTGGCGCCAGTGCCTTGACCAAATAAATTAATTGCATTTTAATTTTTCTGCTCTAATATCATTTCCGCAAGGGCGAGTTGCCCCTGCGGAGTGTAGAAGCTCCTCTCAAGAAAAAGAACAACTCCTTTATGGGGAGCTGGGGATATAAGTATGCTTGCATGACGAATAAGGCAGACTGTCACGGTACAGTTTCGTCTTGCTGCGTAGGTTTCGCGCTTTGCGCTCAACAACTCCGCTTCGGTCACTTGTTTTCTAATTTCGTTTCGCTTGCTCACACTTCACTCACTCAATCAAGAAAACTTACGCCTCTTGTGGTAAAATCAACCGGAGCAGCGGTTGATTTTATCCTCGAGCTCCCCGCCTTGATTTTTCAAGGAGGTTTCTTTTTAATAAGAAATTTAGGAGTTGAAACGATGAATAATAAAAAACAAGCTATCAGAGAACTTATTCAAAATCACGGCACTATTGCTCAGCAACTTCACCAACTGAGAGTGTCTAAACAATTATCTTTAGAGAAACTTTCTCATGACACCAGAATTCCTCTCTACATTTTGGACGATATGGAAATTGGCTCTCACCCCTTGCAGCTTTCCAATCTCTATATCTTAGCCAAATACTACGGCAAAAAAATTCATATCCAACTGATAGATTAAAAAAGTAGCCCACCGGTTAAACTGGTGGGCTATTCCTTATTGTTTTTCAGCTTTGGCAGCTTGATGCTTGGCGTTGTACATTGCCACAAAATCTATCGGGTTGAGCATCAAGGGCGGCAGGCCTCCGTTAAACAAGACATTGGTTATGGCCTGGCGAGCATAGGGGAACAAAAGATGCGGAACCTCCACCATCAGCACCGGCTCTTTGTGCTCTTGCGGTACATTTAATGAAACCAAACCGCCATAGGTCATCTCCAGAATAAAGAACTTTTCTTCCTTGACATCGCCATCTATGCGGAAAGTGAGCTCAACATTGTAAATATTGCCTTCAACCTCTTTGGCATTAATATTGACATCTATCTTGATTTTGGGCTCGCTGTCTATTTTCTTGAAAATCTCAGGCGCATGCGGAATCTCCAATGACAAGTCTTTGATGTATTGATTAATAATGCCAATGGCCGGGCCTTGGGGTTTGTTCTCATTTGCGTTTTCCATAGAAACCTTCTCCTTATTTTTTGATATCTTTATTGCTTCTAGTTTTACACTCTAAAATTCCAGAGGTCAATAATAACAGTTGATAATAGTTACAAATACGTTATATTGAGAAAGATATGTAATGAGGACGTAAAAAAAGATGATGACACATTTGGATATTTTGGTTTTGTTGGTTGTTGTGGTGTTGATTTTCCAACGCTTGCGCAGTGTGCTCGGAACTCGCCCCAATAATATAGAGGAAAAGAAAATCCGCCTCTCTAAGGAAAATGCCGAGAAATTATACAATATCTTAAAAGACGAGGCCGACAAAATGCAAGCCGCCGAGGAAAAAAGTAAAGACTCCGCCGCCGAGCTGGTGCCTGAGGGTGAGCCTTTGAGCGAGCTTGACAAGACCTTGATGGAAATTCCAAACTTTAATAAAGCAAAATTCTTAAAAAGTGCCGAAAACGCCTTCCAAATCATTACCGAAGCCTTTAACAAAGGTGATGCGGAAACCTTGGAAATGCTCGTTAACAAAAAACTCTTTAAGAAATTTCAAGAAGTTATTGAAGATCGCAAGCAAAATAATCTCTCTGCCGAAACTGATTTTATCGGCTTTGATAAGGTGGAAATCACCAAGGCCAAAATCTCTGCCGATAAGGTGGCCGAAATTACGGTCGAATTTGTCAGCGAGCAGGTTAACATTCTGCGTGATGCACAGGGCACCGTGATTGAGGGTGATGAAAACTATATCCAAAATATCACCGATGTCTGGACTTTTGAAAGAGCTATATCTTCAACCTCGCCTAACTGGCTTTTGATTTCTACTAAAAAATAATGAAGCAGCGCTATTTTAACATTTTTCTTGCCCTAATGCTCCTTGCCTCTTGCGGAAAGGAAGAAACGCCCCCCGCGCAAACGGAGCCTGAAGAAAAGCCCAAACTCCAACTGGTGGAAAAAACTTTTGACCAACTACCGGGATGGCAAGAAGATGATGTCTCTTTGGCCAGAGATGCCTTTTTGCAAAGCTGCCAGGCTCTTGCCAAGACAAAATCCCCCTTTATCGGCAAGGGTGAAATTAAAATTTCTGCCAACACCTACAAGCAGATTTGCAATGAGGCCAAACTCACCCCACAGCAACATTTTCGCCAATTTATCCTTGAGCATTTTACCCCATATCTGGTAACTTATGAGGGCTCCGATGAGGGAAAATTCACCGCCTACTATGAGCCGCTTATTCATGTTTCGCACAATAAAGATGATAAATACAAATATCCTATCCACGCCAGGCCTCTTGACCTGATTGAATTTAACCCCCATGACTTTGACCCGCAAATGCCCTCAAAACGCCTGGTGGGCAGAGTAGACGGCCAAAAGCTGGTACCATATTATTCCAGAGAAGAAATTTTGCAAGGCAAAGGCAATGCGCCTGTTTTGCTCTGGTCTGACAGCTTTGTTGATGTCTTTATTATGCACATTCAGGGGCCAGCTGTGGCAGAACTCCCGGACAAAAGCAGAATCAGAATATCTTATGCCGACACAAACGGGCTGAAATTTCAGGGAATCGGTTCAATTTTGCTCAAGCACGGAGAGCTCAAAAGCGGCGGCGCCTCTACGGACAAGGTCAAAAAATGGCTCATTGATAATCCCGACAAAGCCCGTGCTTATATGAATGAGAATCCGCGCTATGTTTTCCACCGTTTGATTGGCGCCTCCGGTCCGGTCGGAGCGCTTGGCGTGCCGATTGCAGCCGGAAGATCTTTGGCGGTTGACCCGCAATTTATTCCGTTGGGGGCCTTGATGTGGCTTGATACTGTTGCCCCAAACGGAGAAAAAATCCAAAAGCTGGTTAATGCCCAAGATGTCGGCCGGGCTATCAAAGGAGCTATTCGCGGAGATTATTATTGGGGCAGCGGCGGTGATGATATCTTGGCTCTGGCCGGCAAAATGAATGCCAAAGGGAGTTACTATATTTTGCTGCCTAAAGAAGAGAGGAATAATCCATGACCAAAAAAATCTATAACCGGGCCGATGAGCTGGTTTTTCATGCCCTAAAAAAGGCTTTTGCCGAAAATAAAATTCATCTCTGCCTGGTGGAGAGCAAAATCAACCGTCCATCCTCTCCTGTTTATAACCCATGGGAGGTTTTGCTCCCAATTTTGGTGCCTGTTGTCTTGGGGCTTATTCTGATTTTGGCCGTTGGTCCGATATTTGGTCTCTTCTTTATGGTGGCCATGATTATGGTTTCTTCCAACTTGGTCAAGAAAAAGCTTGAGCAAAAACTTTTTGAGCGCACCAAGGAGCTCTTGCTCTCAGACTATGATAATTTTTGCAAGCTATGGGATTTTGGCGGCATTGTTCTGGTTAATGCCGAAAATAAAAAACTCGGGTGTATTGCCCCTGACGGCGATTGGAAGGAATTTGTCATCAAAAACTATGCTGATTTGATGATTGAGAAAAAAGAGGAAACTCCACCCCCTCCGCCGCAAGAGGAAAAACCGGTAGAACCCAAAACCAAAGAGGCCAAAAATGAAACGCCTGGATCAAGACGTCGCCCCCGTCGATGAAGACGGCGCTTGGCAGGAGGCAATTAAAGGCATTAAGAAAATTCCGCAAAAAGAGGAAAAGCCACAGCCTCCGCTGATTGTTGGCAAAATCTCGCCAAAGCTCAATTATGCAGAGGTTTATTCCGGCGCGCCGTTGCAGCCGCTTGCGCTTGGCAACACTGATAATATCGACCGCCGCACGGCAGAAAAATTTAAGCGCGGCGAGTTTGCCATTGAGCGGCGTTTGGACTTGCACGGCATGACTGAAAAAGAGGCTTTTGCCGCAGTCGATGAGTTTGTCCGCAAGGCTTATATGCAAAAATGCCGCTGTTTGCTGATTGTCACCGGCAAAGGTCTCAACCGTGAGGATGATGCCTGGTATGAGAAAAAAGGCATCCTCAAAGATTGTGTGCCCAATTGGCTCAACGGCCCGGAGCTAAGGCCACTTATCTTGAGTATTTGCTATGCCCAACCCGAAGACGGCGGCACCGGCGCCATCTATGTTCTTCTCCGCTCTAGGCGGACGCCGGTCAAGCGACCGGAGGCAGTGCGAACGCGCACCTCGATAACTTAGCTGTAACTCGCCCGGCTCCCTTTGGTCGGCGCGCTAATCGGCAGTGCCCAGGCAACGGCCTGGAGCGATTACCAAGCTGTAACCCGCGAGACTAAAAAGCCGCTCCTCACAACGCGGCTTTTTACGCCTTGCTGATTTTGGGTGCCATAATCAAATAATCTTTGCCTTTCTAAACAATTTAATTGCATTTTAATTTTTCTGCTCTAATATCATTTCCGCAGACGCGAGTTGCGTCTGTGGAGTATCGAAACTCCTTTACAGCGAAATAACTCCTCTTTTGGGGAGCCGGGGATATAAGCGTACTTGTATTGGTATGACGAATAACCCGGACTGTGCTGTAACAGTTTCGAACTCCCCACCTTGATTTTTAATCAAGGTGGTTTTGTTTTAACAAAACCGGAGTGAGAAAAATGACTGAAACTCAAACTTTTTACAATGACATTCCCTCTAACACCGACCTCACTCACAAAAGACTACGCTACCTGATTTGCCAACTTTATCACTTAGAAGGACAATGGGAAAATTTGCCCCTCAAAACCCAGCACAAACTCTGGCGCGCCCTACAAACTAAAACTCTGCAAAACATCTTGAGTGATATGCCTGATTTTTCTCATCCCTTCATCTTGCCCTAACCACTAGGCAAAGCCCCGCTTGTTTTTTTCAAGCGGGGCTTTTGATTGCTGCCTATTACTTATTGTTTTTGAACTGGGCGTTATAAAGAGAGCGGTAGGCGCCGTTTTCTTTTTGCAGTAGTTTTTCGTGGCTGCCTTGCTCGATAATCTCTCCGTCGTTAATCACCACTATCTCATCAGCATTCTGAATGGTTGATAAGCGGTGCGCTATCACAAATACTGTTCTGTCTTGCATCAGGTTATCTATGGCTTTTTGCACCACGGCCTCTGATTTGTTATCCAAAGCCGAGGTGGCCTCGTCCAAAATAACTATCGGCGCATTCTTAACAAAAGCTCTGGCAATGGCCAACCTCTGCCGCTGGCCGCCGGAGAGCAAACTGCCGCGCTCGCCGATATCCGTATCTAAGCCGTTTTCCTGCTCGTTTACAAACTCTTTGAGATATGCCATCTCCAGGGCTTTGTTTATCTCCGCCTCGCTGGCATCGGGCTTGCCCATGAGAATATTATCGCGAATAGTGCCGGAGAACAAAAAGTTGTCTTGGAACACAACCGCTATATTATTTCGCAAGCTCTCCAAAGTGAAATCTCTGATATCTTTGCCGTCTATCTCTATTTTGCCGGAGCAAACATCGTAAAAACGCGGCAACAGACTCACAACCGTGGATTTTCCGCCGCCGGAGTTGCCGACTATTGCCGTGGTGGTGCCGGCCTTTACACGCAAGTTTATGTGCTTTAGCACCGGGGTCTCCGGATTATAGGCAAAGCAGACATCTTCAAATCTAATCTCTCGCCCTATCCTTTTGAGCTCCGTTGCTTGTGGCGCATTGGTTATCTTGGGCTTGATGTTTAAGATATCGGCTATTCTCTCTATGGCCAAAAATGAAACCTGAACCGCACTGAAGTTCTTGCCGATATTTTTTATCGGATTATACAGCATAATCAATGCCGTGATGAATGATACAAAGTTACCCGAAGTTATTTCTCCGTTGACAATCAAATAACTACCATAGCCAATCACACCGCCGATACCTATTGAGGCAACAACGTGCAGCATTGGAGTCATCCAAGCCGTGCGCTGAACCATTTTGATTGAGAGCTTGAACAACTTGGTGATGACTGAATCATATTTCTCATAGGCTTGTTTTTGCAAATTATACGAGGCTATTGTCTTATTGCCGTGGTAGGTTTCGTTATAATTGGTTAAAATCGTGGAATTTTCCTGCACGGTTTTATAGATAATCCCCTTAATCATTCGGCGCAGACGAGCCAAGGGCATCAAAGCGCAGACCAAAACCAAAATCGCAATAATGGATAACTGCCAAGAATTATATATCAAAACCCCTATCAATGACAGAGAAGAAAACACTCTTGAGACAAACAAGCGAATATTGTCTATCAGCCCCGTGCAGGCTGTGTCGACATCTGCCGAAAAACGCTGAATGATATGCCCGGAATCGTGCTTGTCATAAAAAGCCGGCTCCAAAAACAAAAGCTTCTTAAACAAGGCTCTTTTGACATCAGTGGTGATCTTGCCGCCCACCCACGCATTCAAGTATGTGGCGGCATAGTTAAAGCCTCCCTGCACCAGAGTAAATGCCACAATCAGCAACGGAATATAGGCCGGCGAATGCGCACTCTTGTCGACCAAAACAACATCCATATAGGGTTTGAGTGCCAAAGCAACAACAGCGTCCAAAGCGCCAATCGGGATACACAACGCAATCGCCAAAAATGCCCTAAACATATAGGGTTTTACAAACGGCCACATAATCTTGTAGTGGTCCATAAACGGCAGTTTGGGAGATTCTTTTATCTTTTTCTCTTTTTGATTTGACATCTAGCGTCCTACAATAAATTTAAAAATTTCAAAATTGCATATACAGCGGCAAATTCCATCACTATCATCAGCTTATACATGGCTTGAAAGCTCTTCTTAGAAGTTTTGTGATGAAAAACTTTTTGCCCCAGCCAGGCGCCAATCCAGCCGCCTAAGAACTCCATCAGGTGCAGGTCATTTTCCCGCACACGCCAAGCTCCCCTCACCGCGGCGCGCTTATCCACACCATAGGCAATGAAGGTGGTGATGTTGGCAAATATTACCTGAAAAACCACAAACAGCAAAAATGTTTTGGGGTTAAATGCCGGAGCCGTAAAACAATAGGTTTCCAAAAACCAGGCCGCACCGATTATCATGGCGCTGTTTAACAAAAAAAATCGATTGCGGCGCAGCGGATAAATAACGGCGGCAAGGCCGAAAAGTATGGCGGTAAAAGTGATAACCATAAAATCTTATTACTTTCATCTTTATCTCAACTTGTCGCAGTGTAGTATAATTTATTTTAAATTGCAAATAGTGAATAAGTAAAAAAATATTATGTGAATTTTAAAAATTACCTTTATAATCATTTTAAGCTTTGAATTTTTGAAGAGGGTGTTTTTGATGAAAAAAACAATCAGTTTAGTTTCCGGATTGCTTCTTCTGTCCGCTTGTGCCTCCACTGAGGATACCACCTTGAATGAGATTATTTTTGATGACGGAGAATTGGTGGAAGTCCGCGAAGCCGTTGTATCTAAAGAGGCTCCGGTTAAAGAAGTTTCCGTGCCGCAGTCTGATTTTATGATTGTCTCTGAAGAACCAATGACCTTTCAGCTTCCGACCAGAGCCGAACGCTATGAGGCGAACGCCCCAACCGCCGAGGTTTATGCTATTCCGGCCGCCAGAGCTACTAACAAAATGCTTGATGAAACCAGAGAATTTTATGAACACAACGGTGATACATTCCTCTTTATCACCGATATCAAAAAAGGTGACCGCAAGCTCCCGGACGGTGTCTACAATGCCGAAATGACTACCCGCAAAATCATCGAGGGCTCTAAAACCTTTAAGGTTGTCAATGACAAGGCTGAGGCTGACTATATCTTGGAGACAATCATTGATAATGCCGGCACGCCCGAGGATCCGATTTTGGTTTATCGGATGATTTTGCTTGATACCGAAAACAATAAAATCAATGAATGGACGGAGACGCTCCGCCGTCTTCAGAACGATGACCGCAGCTGGTGGTAATGCGCAAAATATTACTCACATATCTTTTGCTTTTTTATGCCGCTCCCCTCTTGGCCGCCGAGGTCAATGATGAGGAGGAGGGTGTAAAGTCTGTTTATGCCACCGTATGTGAAAATCTGCGCAACGGCGAACCAAAGTCTTCTGCCAGAATGCGTGCAACAGATAAGGCCAGTTTCAAAGCCTTGGAGAACTTGAGCGACCTCAGCGACTACCGCGATAAATATGATGCCCATGATTATAATGTCTTGGTTTATAATCTGGTGGATAATTATTTAGAAGACCTGGCGGTGCGCACGCTGGAGCAAGACAACGAAAAAATTTGTGTCGAGGTTACCGGATATTTGAGCACCCAAAATATTGCCAGAGCCGTTTCTGAGCTTTCGGCCAAGCAGGAAGCAAAGTACCCGGACCAACTGGTGGTGGAGCAAGCTGCTTTGACAGAGCCTTCGCCAACTGCATTACCTCCTAAGCCGGAGCTCAAAATCAGCGATGATATTGCGGTTGAAAAAATCTTGGAAGAAGAAAAAACTTTGCCGCAAAAACAAATCGCCTCAGATCCCATAAGCCAAGCCAGAGCCGCCGTGGATGACGGCAAAACCAAAGTCTTTATTGAGCAAACAAAATTCTATAATGATACGGCGACCAATGCTTTTCATTCCATCTTAGCGCAGGCCTTGCAAGAAAACCAGGTTCTTGCTATCACCAACAGCCTCAGTAATGCTGATTATGTTGTTAAAACAAAAGTTTTGAGGGCAAAAGTTGACCCGCTCAACTCTCAGACAAACCGCTTGCAGATGGTGGTTTCCATAGAACTCATCAATACGGCTGATTCATCTTCCATCACCGAGCATCAGAATCGGTTTATCCTTTTTGAAGCTTCTGAAAACGAGCAAACCGTGGCTGCATCTTTGCTTAAAAAACTTTTGCGCAAGGCCGGACAGCAAATTGCGCCAAAAGTCAAGCCTAAAGCCAATGTTCAGGCAACAAACTCTATCATTACGCCGCCTAAAAATTAGGCTTCTTCTTCATCTGCAATCCAGCTCTCGTGTTGCTTGATGTTGCGGACAATCACGCTTAAATTATAAAGCCTGTCTTTGCCGGTGGAGCGCCAATAAGCCTCTATCTTGTTTTCTATGTTGGACTGCATCTTGAGGCAGGAAATATCATCAAAATTTACATAAAGTACGATTTCCAACTCAGCGAAATCTCTGTCGTCATATAAATTATATTCGTAAGCGCAAAGGTAATCTGCCGAATGCTCAAGCACCAGTTTTTGGATATCTTTGAACTGGGCTTGACAATTGGCTTCCTCATAAAGGGCGGCAAACTCAAATAAAAGCTCATCTCCTTCTGAGGCTTCCGGGAAAGCCTCAAGCCTTTTCAGCAAGCCGATGTTGCCGGTCATAACCGCGAATTTTGCTAGAACAGAGTAAAAATCATCGATATTTTC
Source organism: uncultured Alphaproteobacteria bacterium (assembly GCA_944392205.1). Lineage (GTDB taxonomy): Bacteria > Pseudomonadota > Alphaproteobacteria > RF32 > CAG-239 > CAZU01. The sequence continues at coordinate 34,285 of CALXVV010000012.1, forward strand.
TCTTAAATGCTCAAATCTGGGCTTGAGCAAAATGGTGGCCATATCTATTAACCCAAGGCTCAGGAGGTTTTCGGTATAAACAAGCTCAAAAAACGGTGGCAAAGCCCCGCCAATCTCCCAAATCTTATAGGCCAGCTCTTTGGCCTTGCTCCGATTTCCCTGCATAATGCATGCAAACATCAGGCTTATCAGCCCGCAGATATCTGCAGGGTGTTTTTGCAACTCTGCCATAATTTTTTGTTCAACAGTCTTAATTTCTGCCGTGCGGCTAAATGGCAACGCAAATAATTCATAAAGCAAATCTTCAAAAACTTGAGGCTCTGGTGCCATAGTGTTTTCCATTTTTACCTCCCTTGATTTTTTCTTTCCAACATAAATGTTACAGGGCCGTCGTTTATGAGGGATACCTGCATATCGGCCTGGAATATGCCTCTTTTAACTTTCAATCCTTGTTTTTCCACATTCTCACAAAACAACTCGTATAGCTTATTGGCTTCTTCCGGTTTGGCGGCGGTTTCAAATCCGGGGCGGTTGCCGCGGCTGGTGTCGCCGGCCAAGGTAAACTGAGAGACTATCAAGGCCTCGCCTTTTATATCTTTGACCGACAAATTCATTTTGCCGGCGGAATCTTCAAAAATCCTTAAATCTGCCGCTTTGCGCGCCAAATATTCTCCCTCACTTGAGGTATCTCCTTTCTCCACGCCCAGCAATATCAGCAAACCTTGGCCGATAGATGAGACTTCTTTTCCCTCAACCGTGACAGATGCATTTTTTACTCTTTGCAATAATGCTTTCATCTCTTTTCCCATCTTAATAAAAAACATATGATAAGGCTATGGCCGCTACAATCCCCGCCAAATCCGACAACAGCGCGCAAGGAAGCGCCGCTCCGACTTTGGAGATGTTGACTGCACCGAAATACACCGCCAAAACATAGAATGTTGTCTCGGTTGAGCCCTGAACAACCGAAGCCACAAAACCTTGAAAGCTATCAGCTCCATAAGTTTGAAGTGTTTCTATCATCATGGCACGGGCGCCACTGCCGGAAAGAGGCTTCATAATTGCCGTGGGCAGAGCGGCAACAAAATCGGTATCAAAACCAAGCACCCTAAAAACATATTCAAACCCTGCGACAATCCAATCCAGTCCGCCGGAAGCCCTGAAAACCGCAATACCGACCAGCATGGCCACCAAATAAGGAATAATTGTCACCGCAATTGAAAATCCCTCTTTGGCACCTTCTATGAATGTATCATAAACATTAACCTTACGGATTAACCCACTTAAGATAAAGCCAGTTACCACCGCAAACAATATAAAATTGCCCATGGCAGCCGTGGCCGTTAGCCTGCTTTCTGCCGGAAGAGAGGCAAAATACCATCCGAGCCCGCCGATTAAGAGCGCAAAACCCAGTATATAGCCCAAAACAACTTTGTTGAAGATATTTAGCTTTTGCACCCAAGCCACACTCAAAAAACCCGTCAATGTCGAAACTGAAGTGGCCAACAAAATCGGGATAAACACCGCTGCCGGATTGATTGAGCCCAACTCTGCCCGATACATCAGGATTGTGATGGGAATGATTGTTACTGCCGAGGCATTAATAACCATAAACAAAATTTGCGCATTAGAGGCTCTGTCTTTGTGTGGGTTTAGCTCCTGGAGCTGCTCCATGGCTTTTAATCCCATAGGGGTGGCGGCATTATCCAGCCCCAGCATATTGGCGGCAATATTCATCACCATTGACCCAAGTGCCGGGCTCTCAGCCGGGACTTCGGGCATAATCTTTCTAAATAACGGGCGCAGCAGACGAGCCAAAAATTCCGTAATCCCCGCGGCCTGAGCTATTTTTAACAGTCCCAGCCACAGGCACAAAATGCCGGTCAAGTTCAAGCTGATGGAAAACGCTGTTTTGGCAGAGGCAAAAGTGGCTCCCACCAGCCTATTCCATACATCCAAATCTCCGCCCAAAAGGCTTTGGCTTGCCGCAAAAACAAACGCCAAGATAAAAAATCCGGCCCAGATAAGGTTTAGCATATTTCTTCTCCTTTTCTCACTCTAGGCCAAAAAGATAAAAATATAATTAAGCCTTTTTTATTCGGTGGCGCAAATAAAATGTATACACCAGCAAAGCGGCCAGAATTATCAGCGAGGAACAAAGGAACATCTTTGAGTAGCCAACCAGTTCCGCCAAAGCGCCCAAAGTCAAGGCGCCCAAGCCGTTGCCCAAGTCTATGCCGCTGTAGAAAGTTGCATTGGCGGCGCCTAAGCGGGTTGGCCTGACACCTTTGACAACCATGGTCTGCAATGTCATCTGCGCGGCACCAAAACCAAGACCAAAAACAGCGGCTGCCACCAAAAGTATTTCTAAACTCCGGGCCTGCGATATCAGCAATAAAGATATCATCAGTGCAAAAAAGCCTGGTATCAGAACAACACTATAACCGCGACGATCAACCACTTTGCCGATGATAAGACGGCTGAAAAAGATGGCAGCGGCATAGCATGTGAAAAACCAACCGATATCTTCTATTTGCTCAGAGGCGGCGTATAGTGGCAAAAAGCTTGCTATGCCGCTGAATGTGACAGAAATGCAAAAAACTAAAAATGTCGGCCCAAATGCCGAATGCTCATAGAGCCCTTCTTGAATGGAAACTGCTTTGGGCTTGTATGCCTTGTATTTGATGACCAGCGCCAGCAAAATACTTGCAATCACCAAAACTCCGGCAAACTTGAAAGTATCTGAAAAACCGTATAAATGCGCAATATACAACCCTGCCGCCGGAGCTATCGCCATTGATAAGCTGTTGGAGAGGGCAAAGTACCCTATCCCCTCGCCCAGGCGTTCTTTGGGCAGCAAATCTGCCGCAATGGTGGCGTTTGAGGTGCCGGCAATGCCCCAGCCAATACCGTGGACAAGCCTAATTGCCGCAATCAGCGCCAAAACTCGCACCAAAGAATAGGAGAAAGCGCCAAGGCACAAAACCACCAGTCCCAGCAGGAATACTTTGCGGCGGCCAAACTTGTCCAGTGCAAAACCGGCAAACGGCCGGCTTATCAGCGAGGTGACCGTAAACACGCCCATAATCAGCCCCACAACCGAGTCACTACCGCCAAGCTCATGAATATAAAGCGGCAGAGTGGGAAATATCATCTGAAAGCTGAAAAATATAAAAAAATTTATCAGCATAACCGAGATAAAACTATGGGTAAAAATCGGCCGCTCTCTCATCTTTCCTCCTATATAAATTGGCTTTTGTCCTATTTATATAGTCTTCTTGCGCCGTTTTTTAAGGCGGGTCAGCTTGTCACTCACCACCGCCGTGTCGCGGCCGGTGCGCGCCAAACGGTCATACATACGTTCAATCTCTTTTTCCAGATAGGCCTGCTCTATATCATTAGCCAACTCTTGGCGCTCTTCTGTGGAACCTCTTTCATTGATGAGACGCATATAATCCAATATATGTTCAACCCAAATACTGCTGTCTATTTTACGCTTGAAAAAATAAGGCAATTCATAAGCCAGTTGTCGCGCTTGCGCATAGGCCTCTTGGGTATTGCTGCATTTATTGTTCTTTATTTTGAGCAGACGAAAGGCAATTTCAAGCTCCTCACTGTTGTCTACCACAATAAAGGGGATTCTCTCGGCAAAGCCGCTGGCTGATAGTACTTTCAAATATTCAAGAATATGGTAGAAGAACCCATTAATATTGTAGATGATAAACGGCTTGGCTTGTATAAAGCCATCTTGCATGGCCACGCAGTCATAGGCCAGCTCATCTAAGGTGCCAACTCCTCCCGGTGCAAACAAGATGATATCCGCCTCAAACAATTTCTTTTTGCGGTTCTCCAATGTGTCTGTCAGGACAACATTGTTTATCTTTTTTAGGAATTCATCGGTCTTGTATAACTTAAAATATTCTTGCGTTGTTACCCCGACAATCGGATCTACCCCGTGATAGTGCTTCTCTCCGTCTTTTTCCCAGGTATCCATAACACCTCTGGCAACACTGCCCATAATCCCGGTGTCTGAAAAACCATAGTCTAAACGAAAGCCCATTTTTGCTATCTTTACGCCAAGATTATAGGCCTCCTCTTCATATACCGGATCATTTCCGGGGCGAGAACCGCCGGAAACGCACACTCTTAAATGCGGCTCTTCATTGGGATTTTCTATATTTTGGTCTTTTTCCATGTTTCCTCTCTTTTTTGGGACTAAAGTTCCTCAATATCGCCAAGAGCTTGTTTGGCGTAGAAATCTGCGGCAAACTCTTCTAATTTGCCCTTTTCTATCGCCGTCCTTAGCCCCTGCATCAGCCGTTGGTAGTAGCGGATGTTGTGCCAGGTCAGGAGCATCACCGCCAAAACCTCATTGCATTTCTGAAGGTGATGGATATATGCTCTGGAATAGTTTTTGCAAAGAGGACAATCGCACTCAGCCTCCAAGGGGCGCGGATCTTCTCGGTGGCGAGCGTTGCGAATGTTTATCGTGCCTCTGGCCGTGAAGGCCTGGCTGGTGCGCCCGGAGCGGGTCGGCATCACGCAGTCAAACATATCTACCCCGCGCAAAACCGCGCCGACAATATCATCTGGGCGGCCTACCCCCATCAGATATCTCGGTTTGTCATCAGGTAGCATCCCCGGGGCATAGTCCAAAACCTTAAACATGGTTTCTTGCCCCTCGCCCACGGCCAAACCGCCGATGGCATAGCCGTCAAAGCCTATCTCGCGCAGTTTCTCGGCTGAAAAAGCCCGCAAATCCTCATAGTCTCCGCCTTGCTGAATACCAAAAATACCGTAGCCTTCCCTATCAGTAAAAGCCTCTTTGCTCCTTTTGGCCCAGCGCATGGACATCTCTACCGATTTCTTGACTTTGCCGTAAGGCGCCGGCAGTTTGACGCACTCATCCATGCACATGGTGATGTTTGAATCCAATTTATGCTGTATCTTGATTGATTCCTCCGGCGAGAGAAAAAACTTTTTACCGTCAACATGGGAAGAAAAATGCACGCCCTCCTCACTTAGTTTGCGCAAGCCCGATAAGCTCATAACCTGAAAACCGCCTGAATCGGTTAGAATCGGCTTATTCCAATTCATAAACTTGTGCAAGCCGCCCATTTTCTCCACCAAATCAGCCCCCGGGCGAAGCATGAGGTGGTACGTATTACCCAGCAAAATCTCCGCTCCCGTGGCAGCAACGGATTCCGGCATCATCGCTTTGACGGTGGCGCAAGTGCCAACCGGCATAAATGCCGGCGTGTTTACTATACCGTGTTTGGTGTGCAAGCGGCCGCGGCGGGCTTTGCCTTGGCGGGCCAAAATCTCAAATTTCAACGACATTCTTTTCTTCCTTTCTTTCTTGATTTTGGATAATGCCCCATTTTTTACAAAATTGCAACCCTGGTCAGCGACCAGCGGCATGACTTAGCTGTTATCCGCAAGACTAAAAAGCCGCTCCTCACAAAGCGGCTTTTTACGGCTTGCTGGCGCAAGTGCCTTAGCCAAACAATTTCTGCCCTCTTACAAATAAAGTGACCGAAGTGACTTAGTTTTGCTCTTGTCAATACTCCTAGTTATCCACAGATTTGACATCGGGGAGAAAAGTTGTTATAAATTGATAAGATGTTGTAACTTATACATCTTAGCAGTCTGTTTAAGCAAACAGGCTGTTTTTTTGTTTTAACCACCCGCCTATTTGGCGGGCTTTTTTTATAAGGAAAAAGCATATGTTTGATTTTCTTAATAATCCTTGGGAGACTGACGAACAAAAACGTCAAAAACTGAACAACTCTCAAACACAAACACCTTTTAACGGACAACAAACCCCAATGACACCGAGACAAATGGTGGAACAGGCTTGGGACCAAAGTGTTGCCAAACAAGAAGCTAAAGAACAAGCTTATAAGCCGATGGAAAGCATGTCTACTCACGATGCCGTCAAATATGCCTGGGATAAAAGCCTCGCTGAACAAGAAGCTAAAAAAAACTTAAATAAAATGCCATTTTTACGAGCTGACAAAAGAAATTCTATAGGCAACATGTGTGAAAGTTATATTCAAAATACCTCTAACATTAAATGGAATAACTCTCCTTTAGAACAAACTTTAGGTGCTATAAAGGACTATTGTCATAACTATATTGATATGCGGAATGCAAATTTACAAAGCTCTCCCCAAGAACAGAGAATAGGAAAGTCAACAGACAATTATTATCATTGCAAAGCAAACTATGAAGCTGCAAAAAGAGGCCCCTTTGGCAGTGCTACGGCAGCAATACTTGGATATGGGCGTGAAATTGCTGATGCAGCACATAATTATTTGGGAAAAGGACTCACGTGGAATGATACAAAAAAAGATTTTCAAAACGACTTAAATGTTAATCGTGTGGGCAGACAGCAGGCTGCTCAAAATATCTACAATTCAGCACAAGAAGCATGCGCTCAGTTTAAACCAAACAAACTTAATGAGGAAGATGAATATCAAAAATGGTATCGATAGGAATTTCTCTTGCCAAGATTAAATAACTAAAATATCATTACAAAAACATTGGAAGGGAAAAATGAGCGGCTTCTGGAATGAAATAGGAATAATCCCCTTTATAATTATAAACGGGGCTTTGTTTGTTATCTACTCCTATCTGCTTAGGAGGCATTTGGCATCTTCGCAAAAAATCTATATCTATGATTTTTGTGTCGGTGCCACCGCCATTTTTCCTATAATATTTCCCTCTTTGTCAGTAGTTATTGGCTCTTGCTTTTTGGTGGTATTGTTGTTTGGTCTTTTATGCCTGAGTTTTCCTCAAATATCTCCTTGGTGGAAGTTTTTAAGCAGATTAAATAAAATAACCTTATTTTGCCTATTGTTATTTTTCGTTTCCTGCTTATTCATGGAAAATGTTGGGATTGAAAAAATATTGTTGTTATTCGGGCTTTTTTATTTTGGGATTTTTTTCATCATCTTTATGGGGTGTCTTAGACGACAAAACATAGATTACGCCCAAAGGCACTGGAGCTTTTTTGTCGGGCAAATTTATTTTAATATATATTATATTTTTGTTGTTCTGATTGCCCTAGCTATATCCGTAATTTTTATCAGCTCTTTGTTTCTGATGTTGACTGACCCTCAAAAAATTTCCGAAGAAAGATGCTTGGACATTGGTTATTGTCCGCAAGGAACTGTTCTTGACAATTGCTTCGATGATGGCAAAAACTGTGTCATAGATGAGCAAAATTGTATAAAACTGCAGGGAAACTGGCTGGCTGATTTTAATGTTTGTAAACTTCCTAAATAACTCTGCCAGGCTGGTCAGCGCTGCCGAAGCCGGCAGGGGCGTTACTTAGCTGTTATTCGCTCAACTCACAAAGTTCGTTTCGCTAGCGCACGTGCCCAGACGACGGCCTGGAGCGGTGCGGACGCGCACTCCGATAACTCCGCTGTAACCCGCCGGTCAAGCGACCGGAGGCTTAATCAAGCTGTAACTCGCAAGACTAAAAAGCCGCTCCTCACAAAGCGGCTTTTTACGGCTTGCTGGCGCAAGTGCCATAAGCAAACAATCTTTGCCCTCTTACATAAATTAATTGCATTTTAATTTTTCTGCTCTAATATCATTTCCGCAGACGTGAGTTGCGTCTGTGGAGTGTAACGGCTCCTCATAGATGTAAATAACTCCTCTTTTGGGGAGCCGGGGGAATAAGGCTATGCACGAAGAACCCGGACTGTCATCTATGCAGTCGTTAACTCCCCTCCTTAAATTCGTTTAAGGAGGTTTTGTTTTAACAAAACAAGGAGTGAGAAAAAATGACTGAAACTCAAACTTTTTATAATGACATTCCCTCTAACACCGACCTCACTCATAAAAGACTGCGCTACCTGATTTGCCAACTTTATCACTTAGAAGGACAATGGGAAAATTTGCCCCTCAAAACCCAACACAAACTTTGGCGCGCCCTACAAACTAAAACTCTGCAAAATATCTTGAGCGATATGCCAGACTTTTCCCATCCCTTCATTATCTAGAATGCCGCTAAATCATTTTTTCCTTATTTTTTGCTGGACAGGGGAAAGTTTGTGTGATAGTCCTTGTCGCTCATTTGTTATAAATTGCAGTTATTATGAACAAAAAAACTTTTGCGCTTATTGTTGTGGCGCTCGGCTTAGCCGCGATTTCTTCTGGTTGCTCCTCTAGAAACAATTCTGCTGCCGTATCTGATAGTTATGTATTTTCTAAGGCTGAAAATCAATTTTTGGTGGATGCTGAGGAACTGTCTCAAGACGGAAAATTTGTCAGAGTTAAACTTTCTTTCGGGCTGCCAAAAATTGAGGAACGCCGCTTGAAGCTTTCAACCCTGCCCTTGGTGTTTAACCAAGACGCATATGGCAAGCTTAAGCTTGAACTCAAGAGCGGAACCATTCTCTGGTTTGATGACAACGGCAACTGCTGGCTCGGCGTCAATCTCGGAGATACACTCCAATATGACGGAAAGTCCGTGGTGAGAGCTCTGCGCTTTAAAAGTGATGTCTTTTGGCGCGATGAGCCTTATCTTGAATTATTGTAAAATTAAAGGCTGCCCTTTGCGGACAGCCTATTTTTTTACTCTTCGCTTGTTTCTTCTTGTTCATCTTCTCCTTGCGGATTGATGTCTACCGCATAACCGGTGGCTCTGACCGTGCGGATATAGTCCGGACCAAACTCATTTAACGATTTGCGCAATCTTCTGATATGTACGTCTACTGTCCGAGATTCCACATAAATATTATCTCCCCAAACGTTTTTGAGCAGAAACTCACGAGAGAAAACTTTACCCGGAGTTTCCATCAGCATTTTCAAAAGCCTAAACTCAGTCGGCCCCAAATGAATATAATTCTCGCCTCTGAAAACTTTTTTCTCCACCAAGTCCATGCGGATATCCTCAAACATAAGTTCTTTTTGGGTTTCTGGCTCCGGCGCACGGCGCAGCTGCGCCTTGACCCTTGCCAAAAGCTCCGGCACCGAAAATGGTTTGGTGACATAATCATCCGCACCTGCCGTCAAGCCTTTAACCTTATCTTCCTCCTCACCTTTGGCCGTGAGCATAATCACCGGAATCCCTTTAATATCCGGCTTGGAGCGTATCAGCTTGCAAATCTCTACCCCGGACATCTCTGGCAACATCCAATCAAGCAATATGACCGAGGGACGTTCTTTTTCTATCTCTGATAAGGCTTTTGAGCCGCGGCTTTCTACCAAAACCTTGTAGCCCTCTTTTTCAAGATTGTAACGCAGCATCAGGGCCAGTGCCTCTTCATCTTCTATAACCATTACCAAATGTTGCATTCTTCCTCCTTTAGGCCTTGCGTAAAGCCTCTATATTTTGCTTGTATTTTCCGCCATCAAAAACCGCTGTGCCGGCAACTAAAACATCTGCTCCGGCAGATATGACCTTTGCGGCATTGGCTTGATTGATGCCGCCATCAACCTCTATCTCTATAGCTCTTTGACCTATCATCTTCTTGACTTGGGCAATTTTTTCCAACTGGCTGTCTATGAACTTTTGGCCGCCAAAGCCCGGGTTAACGCTCATCACCAAAATCAAATCTGTCTTGTCTAGCACATATTCCAAAACCTCCGGTGAGGTTGCCGGATTGAGCGAAACCCCCACTTTGCACCCATATTTGCGAATCTCACTCAAGGCTCTGTCCAAATGGCGGCAGGCCTCGGCATGGACAGTGATGATATCTGCTCCGCTTTTGGCAAACCATTCTATCTTCTTTTCCGGCTCAACAATCATCAAATGGACATCAAAAACCAGCTTGCTATGCGGACGCATGGCCTTTATAAGCCCGGGGCCAAACGTGAGGTTTGGCACAAAACAGCCGTCCATAACATCAAAATGCAACCAATCGGCGCCGGCTTTTTCCAATGCTGCCACCTCTTTTTGCATATTGGCAAAATCTGCCGACAACAAGCTTGGAGATATTTTTACCATCTCTTTCTCCTTTATCTTTACTATGCCCTTATCTTAATCAAATATACTTAAAACTAAGTAAAAAAAGCTTAACCTATCCTTTGGAGGGCTTGTTTTTTGATATTTGATGCCTATTTCTCCCTTGAAACCGTTTTTTAACCCCAAAGGAGATTTATCATGGCTGAAATGGCTCAAAAAATCATCAAACTCAACAAAGATGAACTCATTAAAGAACTCAATGTAGCTTATGCCGAAGAATGGCTTGCTTATTATCAGTATTGGCTGGGAGCTCAGCTCATGGTCGGCCCGATGCGCTCTGCCATCAGTGAAGAATTTATGGAGCATGCCAATGAGGAGCTCAAACACGCCAAATGGCTTGCTGAGCGCATTGTCCAACTCGGCGGGACGCCCGTTCTTGATCCCAGTGATTGGAAAAGTGTGGCTCAGTGCAAATATGAAGCCCCGGTTAACACCTATGTCTTGAACCTGATTGAGCAAAATGTGGTCGGAGAGCGCTGCGCCATTGCCCGCTACCAGAAAATTTGCGACATGACCTTCGGCAAAGACTATGAAACCTTCAGAATAGCCGAGAAAATCCTAAAAGAAGAAATTAAGCACGAGCAAGAAATCGGTGATTTTGGCGAAGATATCCGTGCTGGCATAAAATATGGCGACAAACTTCAATAAAATCTAACCCATTGTTTTAAAGCGATAAAACCGTTTGAGAGGCTCTCGAGCGGTTTTATTTATTGACATATTTGTCTAAATATTTCAGAATAGCCTTAAATTTAGATTCGCAGATTCGCTAATATATAAAGAGTTTTATCTTGCGAATTATGCTTTCATAAAGCAAACCATAATCATACTCCAAATAATCGTCGGTTTGCCTTATTGCATAAGATTGCAGATAAGCGAAAGGCCTGAAAGATTTTTATCTTTCAGGCCTTTTTGCTTAAAGGCTTCTTACCTTCTCGGGCTGACCCGCTTGTAGAACTCGAGGGTTACAGGATGGCCGCCAACCACCACGCCGGTTCCATCAGGTTTGGGAACCGCGCCGGCGTCCAGGTTTGTCCGCAATGTATATTCCTCGGAATAACCGCCGTCCTCGTAGTACCAGCGCACAAGCGAGGTCCCGTCCTCTTGTGAGATGACCTCGACCTGGCGTTCCTTATCCGAAATTTGTGAAGGTACCTTGTAGCAACGCGGACCGCCTACCTTGGTAGCATCGAAAGCGTCTTTATAAGAAAGACGCGTGTCTTTGGGTTTTGGGAAACACATAAATTTTAGGTTTTTAGTTAAACAATGTGGTTACCAATATAAGAAGACTTTTTCTACATAAATATAGGCAACCAATAATTTTTTATTTTGTCTATATTCGTACTATGCCCAAATTTAAATTGCAATCATTATTTTAGAGAATCTATGATTTTTATGGCGGTTTTTAGCCCATCTGCCGCGGCTGAGACTATTCCGCCGGCGTAGCCAGCTCCCTCCCCGCAGGGGTAGAGCCCCAGAATCGGACTTTGGTGATTGTCATCTCGCATAAACCTAACGGGAGATGAGCTCCTGGTCTCAACTCCGGTCATGACTGCACCTTTGTGAGCAAAGCCTTTGAGTTTTTTATCCATCTCGGGAATTGCCAGTTTGAGAGTATCTATCACAAAATCAGGCAAAATACCGCTGATGCTCCGCAGCACAACCCCGCAGGAATAGCTCGGCTCCACATCTTGCAGAGCCTTGGACGGGCGGTGTGCCAAAAAGTCTCCCACCAATTGCGCCGGGGCCGCATAGGTGCCGCCGCCCTCAATAAAAGCCCGCCGCTCTATTGTGCGTTGCCAATACATGCCCCGAAGCGGGTGTTTGCCCTCAAAATCATCAGGCGTGACGCCTACCAGCAAAGCTGAATTGGCGTTTTTCTTATCTCTGGCATAGTAGCTCATGCCATTGGTGACCAAATGCCCTGCCTCTGAGGCGGCCGCCACCACCTCGCCGCCCGGACACATGCAAAAACTATAAGCCGAACGCCCATTTGGCAAATGAACCGCCAATTTATAGTCTGCGGCGCCTAACCTATCATCTCCGGCATGAGAATGATATATCGCCTTGTCTATCAAACTTTGCGGATGCTCTATCCTCACCCCGACCGAAAAGGCTTTGGCCTCCAACGGAATCTTGTGCAAATACAACATCTCAAACGTATCTCTGGCACTGTGGCCTATTGCCAAAACCAATATCTTGACCGGCTCCTCATAGGTATCACCGTTTTCATCCCTAATCCTTACTGCCGTCACCTTCCCGTCTTTGCTGATGATGACATCTTCCAGCCTATTGTTAAATCTATATTCTCCGCCCAAAGCCTCTATCTTTTCTCTCATGTTGCGGACAATATGCGCCAGCTTATCCGTGCCTAAATGCGGTTTGGCCAAATACAAAATATCTTCCGGCGCTCCGGCAGAAACAAATTCTTTGAAAACCTCTGCGGTGTAGATATCTTTCTTGATCCCGGTCATTAACTTGCCGTCTGAAAAAGTGCCGGCTCCGCCCTCGCCAAACTGGACATTGCTCTCGGGGTTTAATTTTCTGTTCTCCCAAAATATGTTAACATCTTTTTGGCGTTTGGAAATTTCTGAGCCACGCTCAAGAACTATCGGCTTTAGCCCCGCTTTGGCCAAGGCAAGCGCCGCAAACATTCCGGCCGGACCACTGCCGACAACTATCGGCGGTAAATCTTGCGCACGTTTTTTCTTTATCTTTAACGGTTCTTCGGGAATAATTTTTTCCGCGCACAGCCTTTTCTCGCTCAAAAATCTTTCTTCCTCAGCCGATTCAATATCTACCGTATATACAAAATAAACCTTATCTCGGCTGCGGGCATCTGTTGCGCGTTTGACAATCTTGAAACTTTTGAAAGGCTTGTGCGCCTGCAGCTCTTGAGCCACAAGCTCCGGCAAGGTATCTACCTCCACTTCTATATCAAACTTTAGATTGCTTATGCGCAACATCCTCTTTTCTCCTTATTTTTCCTTCTTATAACAAAAAAGGCGATGATTGTCATCGCCTTTTTCAACTCTTTTAGGAAAAATTCCTAGATTTCTCCCGCTGCATAGCGTTTTGCCATATCCGACATCAACATCGGCTTAATTTTATCGGCGTGGCCGGCTGCACCAAATGCAATGTAGCGAGCTTCGCAAACTTTTTGCATTTCCTCAATGGCCGGTTTTAAGTATTTGCGGGGATCAAACTCTTTCGGATTCTCGGCAAAGAGTCTGCGAATCGCACCGGTAATGGCCATGCGGCAGTCGGTATCAACGTTTACTTTGCGAACACCGGATTTGATACCGCGAACAATTTCTTCTACCGGAACACCATAGGTTTGCGGAATGGCTCCGCCATAAGCGTTAATCAGATCTTGCAGCTCTTGCGGAACAGAAGATGAACCATGCATAACCATGTGAGTGTTGGGAAGTTTTTTGTGAATCTTCTCAATAACATCAATGGCCAAAATCTCACCATCGGGCTTGCGGGTGAATTTGTATGCACCGTGAGAGGTTCCAACCGCAACAGCCAAAGCATCCAAATGAGTCTCGGCTACAAAACGGGCGGCCTCATCAGGGTCGGTGACCAGGCGTTTCTTATCAATAACACCTTCAGCGCCGTGGCCGTCTTCTTTATCGCCTTTGCCGGTTTCAAGAGAACCAATAACGCCAAGCTCGCCTTCTACAGAGGCTCCAACGGCATGCGCACGGGCAACAACCTCTTTGGTGACGCGAACATTGTATTCAAAAGAAGACGGGGTTTTGCCGTCTGCTTCCAGAGAGCCATCCATCATTACGGAAGAATAGCCGTTTACAATGGCAGATTGACAAATGTCTACTGAAGAACCATGGTCTTGATGCAAGCAAATCGGCAGCTCGGGGAACATCTCTATTCCGGCGGCAACCATGTGACGAATCATCGGGTCGCCGGCAAATTTGCGGGCGCCGGTTGAGGTTTGCAAAATAACCGGGGCATTAACCTTTCTTGCAGCTTGCAAAACAGCAATAATCTGCTCCATATCATTAACATTAAAAGCCGGAACGCCGTAGTTGTTCTCAGCTGCATGGTCAAGAATCTGACGCATTGTGACTAAAGGCATTATTTTCTCCTTCAAATATTTTAACTTACTCACCGCAAATATATTACGGTGAGCTTTTTTTGCAAGCTATTTTTGATGATTGTGATACTTTATGACCATCAACAATATCGGAAAGGAAAAACACAAACACAGACTGTTGAACACCACCATCTGCACAGAACCCAGATATCCGCCGTATATCACCCAGCAAAGAACACCCAAGTTATAAATAATGTAGGTGCCTAAAGAAAAACCTCTGACATCTTTGGTGCGAAAAGTCTTGATTGCCTGCGGCATAAAAGAAATTGCCATGCAGACACCGGCAAAATAGCCGATAAATTCAAATAGGTAATTCATAATTTTTTCCTTTCTTGTTTGCCAAACGTCTCAATGTAGCAAAAAAACTCTAAAATTTGGTAAAAACGTAAATTTAGCTTCAAAAGAGGTCTTGACTTTAAATACAATATTCGTATATATTTGGATATGTTTAACGTACATTTGGAGGAATTTATGGATAAAGATTTGAGCTTTGCAGAAGATTTGGAACTGAAATTAGACGGCAAACGCCCGATTAGGCGTGAAAACCCTAAAAAAGGACAAAGTCGGTGGTATTATGTTGACCCTCGTGAAAGAGATGAGGATTTTACACTCTTATCGCAGATGAAAACCATAGATGTACCAAGCCCCAACACGCCTAATCCGGCTCTGCAACAGGTGATGTTTGAAGATGCTGAAAACAATCCTGATAAATATTATATTTGGCGCACCGTTGGCGATGACAAAGTCAGAGATTCTCATGCCGAGCGTGAAGGCTGTATTTTTAGTTGGGATGATGCTCCGGAAGGCGGGCATCCGGGAGAAGACTACAACTGCCGCTGTATTGCCGAACCCTACGTTCCCAGAAAAGACTCTTCTGAATCCGATGAACAATGGCGGCAACGCTTGCTTACAACGATGAAAGAATACTTACTTGAAGAAGAAGACTTGAAAAATCATATTTATTTAGACACCAAGGGATTTAAGACTGTTGGAGCCGGAAAAAATATTGATAAATGGGGAGATTTTAAGAAAATTAATTGGGAGGTTGACGGCAGACCGGCAACAGAAGAAGAAAAATTGGCAGGATTTGAGCGTTATGAGGAATTAAAACAACAAAAATTCTTCGGACCAAATGTTACCTCTGATTTTTTTGAAGACAAAAGCAATCTCCGTATCAGCGAAAAAGAGGCAGAGCACCTTTTGGAGCAACATATTAAAAATGATTTGAATAAATTGGAAACATATGTTTCCGGATTTAGAGACTTTCCGTTTGGGCTACAACAAGTTTTGCTTGATATTCGCTACAATACAGGGAATGCCGACAGAAGAAATTGGCCAAATTTATATGAGGCTATTGATAAACGAGATATCCGCGGTATGGCCAACAATGTTAATCGAAAAGATGTTGGAGAGAGCAGAAATCAATGGGCAAAAGAGACTATTCTTTCAATTAGAAATTGGGGATATTAATCCTTTGGGATGAAAAACCAGGAAATTCCGTTAATTTGCCCGTTGGTGTTGGCAGTATATTCTTTAACCCTCCATTTTGCATAGCTGCAGCGGTCTTTGCAGGGAAATATTTGATAGGTATAAATATACGTTACGTCTCTGTTGCTCAGTGGATTGAAAAACGTGCACTTGAGCGAGACTTTTTCCAAGGCGTTTTCTAACAGCTCACATTCCTCTATTTGCTCATATCCATCATTGGAAATACGGACCCGGGTCGGAGAAAGTTGAGTTGTCCATGCCATTCGTGAAATTGGTTTCAACGTCTCGTTAAATAACGGATTTACAAATTCTTCCGATGAAAATATCCGGCAAGATGATACAAACACTACTAAAAACAACAATAACTTTCTCATGTGAAACAGACCTCCTTATTAGATAGACATCAGGATTTTTTCATTATGACATTATCCTTTCTGACAAACTAATCCTTTGGGATGAAGAACCATGCAATTCCGTTAATTTGCCCGTTGGTGTTGGCAGTATATTCTTTAACTGTCCATTTTGCATAGCTGCAGCGGTCTTTGCAAGGGAATATTTGATAGGTATAAATATACGTTACGTCTCTGTTACTCAGCGGATTGAAAAATGTGCACTTGAGGGAGACTTTTTCCCAGGCGTTTTCTAACAGCTCACACTTTTTTATTACCTCATATCCGGCGTTGGAAATACGAACCCGGGTCGGAGAAAGTTGGGTTGTCCATGCCATTCGTGAAATTGGTTTCAACGTCTCGTTAAATAACGGATTTACAAATTCTTCCGATGAAAATATCCGGCAAGATGATACAAACACTACTAAAAACAACAATAACCTTCTCATGTGAAACAGACCTCCTTATTAGATAGTTTGATTTTAATAATAGGCTTTAAAATTTGGCCGTTTAATTTGCAGTTAGTATCTTTTTCGTATAAATTAACATTCTCAAAACAGCGTCTCGTACAAGGTTTTCGACTTCTGTCGAACTCAGTCTATCCGCAACTGAACCACAGAATAAATGCTCATTCTCACTATAACAAGCATTGCTATAATTGTACATTGAGGCATTCCATTCATAAGCCGCAGAAATAAACTTCGAAAAAGCTTTTTTCATTTCTGTTTCTTTTTCCGCATAAAATAACTCAAATGTTTCGTTGGCAACTTTTTGATAGCATTTGACTAATTCATTATTAAGCTTTTGTATTTTTCTGTTGTCTTCTTTTTGCTCTGCCACAGCCAAATTCTGCTTTTGTGCCAGCAAACAGTTATCAACCGCCTTGCCCAACCTCTCAATATCTGAAAGTGATTTATTGGTATCAGCAAGAGAGGCTGACGTTGCAAAAAGTAAAAATAAGATAGACATCAGGATTTTTTTCATTATGACATTATCCTTTCTGACAAACTAATCTTCTGAAATAGAGAACCAAGTAATTCCGTTAACTTGCCCATCGGTGTTTGCCATATATTCTTTGACTTTCCATTGCGCATAGTTGCAGAAATAACCTTTGCAAGGGAATATTTGATAGGTATAAATATACGTTACGTCTCTGTTGCTCAGCGGATTGAAAAATGTGCACTTTAGAGAGACTTTTTCCCAGGCGTTTTCTAACAGCTCACACTTTTTTATTACCTCATATCCGGCGTTGGAAATACGAACCCGGGTCGGAGAAAGTTGGGTCGTCCAGCCAGTTCGTGAAGTTGGTTTCAACGTCTCGTTAAATAACGGATTTACAAATTCTTCCGATGAAAATATCCGGCAAGATGATACAAACACTACTACTAAAAACATCAATAACCTTCTCATGCGAAACAGACCTTTTCTGCTATTATGTATTTAATGTTTGCTCATCTTGCACTTTTGAGCTTACTTAAGGCTGTTTTTGACGGCGTCTACAACCTCTTCTACCGTGATGCCAAAGTACTTGTAGAGCTCCCCGGCCGGACCCGAGGCGCCAAAACCGTCCATGCCGATGATATCACCTTTCTCCCCGACATACCTTTCCCAGCCAAATTTGGAGGCTGCCTCAACCGCCACACGCGGCGCATGCCCCAAAACCTCTTCTCGATAAGGCTCCGGCTGAGCATCAAACAACTCACAACACGGCATTGAAACCACCGTAACCTCAAGCCCTTCTTCTGCCAATTTGGCTCTGGCCTCCATAGCCAGAGAAACTTCTGAGCCGGTGGCAATAATGGTAGCTTGCCGTTTTTTGGCATCACCGGCCAAAATATAGCCGCCCTTGGCCGTGAGGTTTTCTTGTGCGGATTTTCTCAGCAAGGGTAGATTTTGCCTTGTCAGCGCCAAAATGCTCGGCTTGTTCTCAGTGCTGATGGCCAGCTGCCATGCCTCCGCCGTTTCCACAACATCGCACGGACGAAATGTCAGAATCCCGGGCATACAACGATACGAGGCCAAATGCTCTATCGGTTGATGAGTGGGGCCATCCTCCCCAACGCCTATCGAATCGTGGGTTAATACATATATAACCCGAACCCCCATCAGTGCCGCCAAGCGCATGGACGGGCGCATATAATCCGAAAATACAAAAAACGTACCGCCAAACGGAATTAATCCGCCATGCAAGGCCAAGCCGTTCATAATCGCTGCCATGGCATGCTCTCGGATGCCATACATGATGTTGTTGCCGTTATAGTCCGCCGCAGTTACGGTTTTTGAAACCTTGGTCAGGGTCAAATTTGAGGCAGCCAAGTCTGCCGACCCGCCAACTAACTCCGGCAGGTTTGGCATAATTGCCTCCAAACACATTTGCGATGCCTTACGCGTGGCCACTTTGGTCTGCTCGGCGATGGCTTGTTCTTTTAACTTATTCAACTCCTTATCCCAGCCTTTGGGCAATTTGCCGGCTATGGCATCTAAAAAGTCTTTGCCTTTTATTTTGGCTCTTTTCTCCCAATCTTGATATGCCGCCAAAGAGCGTTTGCCTGCCTCTCTCCAATTTTTTAGTGTTTCAGAAGGAACCTCAAACGGTGCCGCTGTCCAGCCCAAAGCCTTGCGCATGGCGGCAAGCTCTTCTGCCCCCAAAGGTGAACCGTGGCATTTGGAGGTGCCGCATTTGCTAGGTGCGCCAAAGCCTATTTTGGTCTTGCAGGCAATCAGTGTCGGTTTTTTGGATTTTTGCGCCTTCTTTATGGCTTTTTCTATCTCTTTATAGTCGTGTCCATCAATGCTTATGGTGTTCCAGCCAACTGCCTCAAAACGTTTTATCTGATCTGTTGAATTGGCGGCGCTTACATGGCCGTCAATGGTAATATCATTATTATCCCAAAAGACTATAAGCTTGTTCAGCCTCAAATGTCCGGCCAAAGAAATGGCCTCTTCCGAAATACCTTCCATCAAACAGCCATCACCCGCTATCACATACGTATAGTGATTGCAAACATCTTCCCCGTATTTGGCGGCCAACATGCGTTCTGCCAAGGCCATGCCAACAGATGAGGTTATGCCTTGCCCCAAGGGGCCGGTGGTCATGTCTATTCCGGCCAAGTGCCCATATTCGGGGTGGCCAGCCGTTTTGGCTCCCAATTGGCGGAAGTTCTTGATATCTTCTATGTCTATATCCTTATACCCAAGCAAATATAAAACAGAATAAAGCAGCATGGAGCCATGCCCGGCCGAAAGGACAAAGCGGTCTCTGTCAAACCAGCGCGGAGCCTCCGGATTTAGTTTTATGAACTTGGTGAACAAAACCGTGGCGACATCAGCCATGCCAAGCGGCATTCCCGGATGCCCGGAGTTGGCTTTTTCTATTGCGTCTGCCGACAAAAAACGAATCGCATTTGCCATCAGACGTTCTTTTGCATGACCAAGTCTCAAACTCATATTCTTTCTCCTTAAACTAAAACTTTTAACGGCGAACCGAGCAACTTCCGCACCCGGATGTCTTGGGTGCCAAGGTTGGCGCCTGAACTTGCGTTGTCGGGCCTTCTGAAAAATCGGCTTCTTCAACTTCTACGAAACCGCAAGGTGTTTCAACCATTCCGTCTTTTCTACGGCCTCTTTCTCGAGAGCGGGTGTCAAATGTGCGCTGGTTATAATTTGCCTCTTCTGCTGAGACATTTAGCCCCAGCAAAATCTCTATATCATCCTGATCTACCGGAATCTTTACCTTTACCGGGCGACCACTAAACGTTGTTTCCCTATCATCAACATCTATTTTGCCGCTGGCAAAATAGCTCCTCTTGCCAACAAACTCCGGCGGTCCTTGCTCAATATTGGTATAAAAACTGAAATCCACCGCAGTATCTGCACTATCCTGCAATCTGGTCAGCCTAAACTGCGGAGTGATAACCGCATAGCGGCGAGAAGTACCATCTACCACATAGCAATAGCCCTCGTAGCCTGTCAGCTCCACCCGGAAATTATCTCTGTAATTGACTATTTGCGTGAGGTAGGCCTCGCCCCCCGGAATTTTAACATTGGGGCAACGAAAATCTTCTGCTTGGTAACTTGCCGTGCAGGAAGCAATCATCAATAATGCTGTCAGCCATACGTATCTTTTCATCTTGTCCTCAATCTTAAAACATCATTCCTTAATTGTAAACAACGCAACCAACTCGCTGTGGTCAGAATACACAAATTGGTCCACCATGGTAATGGAATCAAGCCCATAGCCCGCCTCTAACAACTTTTTTGCATCGTTTGCAAAAGTCGCCGGATTGCAGGAGATGGCTATAATCTTCTTTGGTCTTGCCTTGCACAACATCGCCACCTGAGCTGCGGCTCCTGCCCTTGGCGGATCAAAGACAACCACGTCGGCCCCGTTCAACTCTTTTTCATCTAATGGATATTTGAACAAGTTGCGTGCCAAAACCTCAACATTGCTGATTTGGTTGCGATTGAGCGAATCCTTGAAACCTTTTAACAGCTCCTCAGACGAATCCACTGCCGTAATTTTATTTTCTTTATTTTCCGCCAAGATATAGGAAAATGTTCCAACCCCGCAGAAAAGGTCAAAAATTTTACCACGGCTATCACCTAAATATTTCTTCACTATTGATGTGAGAGCCTCTTCTCCTTCTTTGGATGGCTGCAAAAAGGTGCCGGCCGGAATAAAGACACCAAACTTGCCGATTTTTATATAAGGTTTGGCTTTTTCAATTATCGGCTCGGCCGAATCTGATGTTCTGCGACGGTGGGATACTCTGATGATTTCATCTGCTTGGGAAATTTTTTCAAAAATTATCATCCGATGATTTAATTCCAACGGCGCATCGTACTCTAAAACCACGTCAACACCGTTTGCCGCCTCGCAGAGCCAGACATCACCGCCGACAATATATTGATTGATGATTTTTTTGCCTTTTTTCATCTGATAGGGTTCAGCACAAACCTCTTGTAAAAGCCCTCTTAAAATCGGTAATACTTTATTGAGTTTTGGCGTGAGTAACGGGCAATATTTGACATCGGCTATTTCTGTACTCGCCTTGGCATTAAAACCGAATACCAGTTTGCCTTTGTGGTGCTTAAAAGTCATTGCCGCCCGTCTTCTGGTATTATCAGGAATAAAAATCGGGGACTCCCAAGGCAATTCTGCCGGTAGAGATGAAAGTATCTTTTTTACCTTGCCGAACTTTTCTTCCCTGTATTCTTCTTGCTCCTGCCCGCGCTTGGGACAGCCGCCGCAAATTGCCTCTAAAGCACAATCCATTATTTGCTTTCTTTCTTGTTTGATGGTTCTTCTATTTGGGTATCTTCATTTGAGATTTGGCCTGCCTCAACCCCGTCCAACAGCGATATTTCCTCGCTATTTTCCTTGTCAAACACAGGATGATGATTCTGGCTCTCATCTTTGTGTTCCGCTTGGCCGGAAGCCATGAAGTCTTCCATATCTTCTTTCTTGAAAACTTCTACCCGATTACGGCCATTTTGTTTGGCTTTATAAAGGGCCTCATCTGCCGTTTTTATCAGAGTATCAACATTATCCGAAATATCTGAAGATGAAACACCGATTGAAACGCTGAAGGTAACCGGTAACTTGTTGTCCGAATATACAACCTGTTTGGAGATGCTTTCACGCAGCCTGTCAGCAACAACCTTGCCCTGCTCGGCATGAATGCCGGGCAAAAAGACCACAAACTCCTCTCCGCCATAGCGGGCAACAATATCGTTGTCACGCAGAGCTCTTTCTGCCGTTGAGGCAAGCTCGATTAAGACCTTATCACCGACTTTATGACCGTAGGTATCATTGACTTTCTTAAAATGGTCAGCATCAAGCATTAACACCGTGTAAGGCTGGCCTTGTGCCTTTGCCTCTAAAATTCTCTTATTTACCTCGTCTTCAAAATAGCGGCGGTTGTAAAGTGCTGTCAGAGGATCTCGAATCGCCTGATTTTTTAGCAAAGCCTCTCTGTTTTTACGAGAGGTGATGTCTTGGAATGCTGCGTACAAGGCAACATCATAATTATAATCTATGATGTTTACCGAGGCCAACAGCCAGAAAGGGGTATCTGACAATGGTGTTTTTACCAAAACCTCAAAATCTTGTACTTCTCTTTCGTTCTCTAACCGCTCGGTTAGTAACTGACGATTATCCGAATCGGCAAAAAAGTCTTTGAGGCGATACCTTTCAATCTCTCTTGGGTTAATTCCAAAAAGCTTAACGGCATTATTGTTGGCTAAAATAATTCTGTCATCACCTACTCTGGAAATGATAATCGGAAAAGGAGACAGCCTTATTATTTCTTCAATCTTTTGATTGTATTTGTCTATTTCTTTGGCCGATTTTCCCAAGCGTTGGTTGAGTGCATCCACTTTCATCATCACTGCAGACAAAGACAATAAGATGTAAAACAGTGCTGAACCGTACCAAAGATTAGCAATGCCTTCCGTGAAGAAGCCACAATATTTACAAACAAGCATAATAACTACTGCAGAGGAAAGCATTGCAGATAACATTGAACCACTCTTAAATTCTCTATTGCTTTGGGACCAAAAACCCGCTGCCAAACAAGCAAAGCCCGCTAAGGGGAATATTTGCCGCATCTGATTTACCACATTGCCGTCAGGGATGATGTACACAAATAATGAAACTGCTAAAATACCTAATACGCCCAGCCCTACAACAATCCAATTTAGTAAAATGCCGTTAACCATCAGGCGGATGGCTGCCAACGCCAAGAATATCATTGCCGACAACGATAGCAAAAGCTCTAAAAATACGTAGCCATCGATGTCTTTGCCGCCAGCATATGCAGTGGCTCCGCTATAGGCGGCTCCATTGGCACCAAAATCCAGCACTAAGCCGATAAATAAAAACCACAACGGCGTAAAAAGTTTATCTTGACCGGCTGTGGCATACATACTGGCAAAAAACAAAATACCTAAAGCCAGTAAAGTAATAAGAAAATATTGTGATTGTGCAAAAACTTCAATACTGCCCATCTTGCGGCTCTCCTTAACTTTCTAATTTGTTGCCAGTTTAGATAAAGTTTATTAAAATAAATTAAAAAATTGATGATTATTTAATCCTTTTGGGATACCATGAGCGTATTAAAGCGCTTGTAACAAGTATGTGAGGAATGTTTAATGAATAATCCTGCTGCAAATCACTATAGTCACAAACTGGAATTTAATTTGAGCAAATTGCCTGCCAAGATATCTGATCGGACCAGCTGGCGTTTCTTGCTGCCCGGAATTGTTTTCGGGGCCTTGCTCTTTTTGTTGGGACTTTATGAATTGCTTAACGGCTTTGGCTACACAAACCCTAATGTGGCAGAAATTATTCCTCTGGAGGCTATGCCAACCTACAAGCCAATATTTAGCCCCGTTTTCTTTGATGTTATTTTTATTGTTTTGGGCTTTGGTATTATTGCCGCCAGCATATGCTCTTATATCCGTTATCGGAAATTTATTTTTGACGGCAAAACCATGATGATTGGCAATAGGCCCGTGTTCGGCAAAAAACGAATCGTCAAGGAAAATATCAAAAACTACCTCGGTGTGCGGTTTAGAGTTGCTTTTTACCAATCGGGGCTTATTAATTCCAATAAATATATCATCGAGCTTTATCATAAGGATCCTAAAAAAATCGTGCCGTTGTACATCTCTACCTCACCCGAAAATGTGCGGAAAAAATGGAAAGAATATGCCAGATTTTTTAAATTGCCGGCTATGATTAATACTGATGAAGGCCTCCAGTCCAGAGACCTCAAAAATTTGGACAAATCCATCAAAGAAATGGCCAAGCTTGGGTTTGTGGTCGATGATTATGATGCTTATGAGCCCTTGCCCAGCGGAATTTGTTTTGCCAGACGCAAGGATAAAATTGTTTTGAAAGCTCGCAAAATCGTGTGGGATGCTTATAATTTCATTGCCTGGTTTATCATCATTGTTGTCGGCCTCGGACTTGTCGGCATGTCTCTTAATCCCAATGCTTATCATTCTGAGTTGGCCATTCCTTTTTATGCTTTGGTCGGATTGATGGCGCTTATTCTTGTAGCTGCTGTTTTTGTGCTTTTCCGCAAGGAAAAACTCGTCTTGAAAAAACATAAAATCGTTCATACCCACAAGTATATGATGTTTTCAACCAAGCACAACGAAATTAACAAGGATGAAATTGAGGCTATAGAAGTTACCCAAAACCCTGCCAGCGGACGCTTCTTTGTTTCTATCATCTCGGATAACAAAACCGTTGCTTTTGGTGCTAAGCTGCCAATAAAAACCCTACAGTGGATTAAACGGTTTCTTATCCATGATGTTATCAGATAAATTTCGTTTGCTATTTTTTCATTAGCTTATATATTAACTAGAAAGATTGTGCTGTTTTTAGGAGATACCAGATGATTAAAAAAGCCAAAAAAGAAAAAGATATTCTTGAGCATGACCCTTTGTTAAAGGAAATTTCTGATGATGTCAAAAATGATCAGATGAAAATTCTGTGGGATAAATACGGATTATATGTCATCATCTTTGTTGCTTTGGCTTTAACTCTTGCCGTAAGCTTTGAGACTTTTAAGAATTGGGCAGATAAGCGCAACCAAGAAATCTCCAATGCATACGCCGTGGCAATTTCTCTCCAAAGCCAGGGGAAACTTGATGAAAGCCTAGATCTTTTTCAAGTGATTGCCAAACGCTCCGGCTTGTATGCCGATATTGCCAAATTGCAAATTGCAAACATCTACTTTGAACAAAATAAGCCTGAAGAGGCCGTTAAAATGTTGGAGCTGCTGGTTGACGAGGCTGAAAGCATCCAAATGCAGGAAATTGCCTCACTCAAACTGGCCGCTTATAAAATTGACGCCAATGCTCCGGCTGAAGAGGTCCAGGAGATTTTGCTGCCGTTGACCCAGCAAGAAAACGGAAGCTATAACGTGGCCAGAGAACTCTTGGCCATGCTTGCCATTCGCGACGGCAAGTTGGATGAGGCAAAAAAAGAATATGAGCAAATCATTGCCTCGGCTTCAAGCTCCGATGAGCTGAAATCTCGCGCTCAGGATATGATTACAATTATCGATGACCAAAATAAATAACGGAGTTTTGTATCCATGAAGGTTTGCCAGTGTTCCAAATTTGCTCTCTTTGCAACGTCTTTTTTGATGCTTTCCGGTTGCGGATTGTTTGGTAAAGAGCCTCTCAATATTGAGGGGACGAGAATCGACGTCATCAGAGAAGATGCATCTTTGGCCCCTGACTATGCTCCGGGAGAAGTGAAAATCAAATTGCCCGCACCCTACGTTAATCCAAAGTGGACGCAAAACGGCGGAAACTCCATGCACCTGATGGGGCATTTGCAGGCAGATGCAAAACTCAAAGAGGTTTGGAGCGAGGGGTTTGGCGAGGGAAGCTCCAAACGCGACTATCTGATTGCCTCACCGATTATTGCCTATAATGTGGTTTTTGCTATTGATGCCGATGGCGTGGTTTCCGCCAGGCGCTTGGATGACGGCAACCAAATTTGGGAAAAGCGTCTAAAGTCAAAAAACAAGGCTGACCGAGGATCCTCTCTCAAGGGCGCCGGAATTGCCGAGTTTAATAAAAAAATTTATGCCACCACCGGCTTTGGCAGTGTTTTTTGCTTGGATATGCTAACCGGCAAACAAATTTGGCGCCAGGATATGGATATGCCTTTGCGCATTGCTCCAACCGTTAATGCCGGTAGAGTTTTGGTACAAAGTTTTGACAATACCCTAACTGCTCTTGATGCCGAAAGCGGCGAGATTTTGTGGAAAAATCAAACAGACTATGAGGCTACGACCTTGGTCGGCGGAGCTTCGCCCGCTTATAGTCCGGAGATGGATGTGGTGATTGCGGCTTTTTCAAACGGCGAGCTCAGAGCCTTTAAGGCCAGTACCGGCACGCCTTTGTGGGTTGATATGCTTGTCTCTCACAAACGCACAAACTCCCTTGCCGCCATATCCGCCATCAAGGCAAATCCTGTGATTGACGGAGACAAGGTTTTTGCCATTGGCTACAACAGTGTATTGACAGCTATTGATTTGAGAACAGGTGCCAGAATCTGGGAAAGAGAAATGGGCGGCACCAACCAGCCTTGGGTGGCCGGAGACTATCTCTATGTTTTGACCAATGATTTTGACTTGATTGCTCTTAATAAACAAAATGGCAAAATTGTTTGGAACACTGCCATCCCCAAGGGCGATGATTATGATGAGAAAAACGGCGTTTTTGCCAGTGGCCCGATTTTGGCTGACAACCGCTTGATTGTCACTTCCTCAAACGGATATATCTTTGCCGTTTCTCCTTATACGGGAGAGATTTTGAGCTATGTCTCTGCTGATGAGGGCATTGAGCTTCCTCCGGTTATGGCTGCAGGAACAACCTTGTTTACCACCAATGACGCCGAAATGCTTGCTTATAAGTAGGATTAGAGATTATGGTTTTGAAAGTTGCAATTATCGGACGTCCGAATGTTGGAAAATCTACCTTATTTAACCGCCTTGTGGGGCGCAAAGTTGCAATTGTGCATGACAAACCCGGTGTTACTCGTGACCGCAGAGAGGCTGAAGCCAAGCTAAACGACCTCAGGTTTTTGGTGGTTGACACGGCCGGTTATGAGTACTCCAAACAAGATTCTTTGGAAAAGCGGATGTGGGAGCAAACACACCGCGCTATTGAAGAGGCCGATGTCACCTTGTTTTTGTTTGATGCCAGAGACGGCCTGCAGCCTTATGATGAACATTTGGCGCAACTTGTGAGAGTGAGCGGTAAACCTGTGATTTTGCTAGCCAATAAGTGTGAAGGTAAGCTCCAAGAAGACAGTATTCATGAGGCTTATAAACTAGGTCTTGGGGAACCAATCCCCTTTTCTGCCGAGCACGGGCTTGGGCTTTTGGATTTGTATGACGCCCTCAAAGAGGAGGCTGAAAAGCTCCCCGAAGATGAGCCTGATGAAGAATTTGATGAAGAAACAAAAAATGAAAGACCTATTCAACTGGCTATTGTCGGGCGGCCGAATGTCGGAAAATCTACTTTGGTTAATGCTTTGCTCAATGATGAGCGGATGTTGACCGGGCCGGAAGCGGGCGTAACCAGAGATGCTATCACCACAGCCTGGACCTATATGGGGCGCAAGATTAATTTGGTGGACACTGCCGGATTGCGCCGCCAATCACGTGTTTCTGATTCTTTGGAAAAAATGTCTGCCGCCAGCACCAAGCATGCAGCCTTTATGGCACAAGTGGTAATCTTGGTCTTGGATGCCGATGCGGTTCTAGACAAACAAGATTTGACTATTGCTCGCCAGGTTTTGGAAGAAGGGCGCGCTTTGGTAATTGCCGTCAACAAATGGGATATTGCCAACCGCAAAGAGGCTTTGCAGCGCTTAAACGACAAACTGCAAACCTCTTTGGCGCAAGCAGAAGGTGTGCCCACCGTTACCATATCGGCTCTAAAAAAGGAAAATTTAGATAAGCTTATGCGGGCGGTTTTCAAGGTTTATGACCGTTGGAATATCCGTATTCCCACTGCGCCGTTGAACCAGTGGTTTGCGGATATGATTGATAAATATCCGCCTCCGCTTGGTAAAAACAAACGCAGAATCAAGCTTCGCTATATCACTCAGGCCAAGACTAGGCCTCCGTCATTTTATATTTTCTCCAGCAATCCGGAGGGACTGCCTGATGCCTACCTTGCGTATTTGACCAACCAATTGCGGGAGGCTTTTGATATGCGTGGAATTCCCATCAGAATCACAGTGCGTAAGACCAAAAACCCCTATGCGGATAAGAAATAAGATTTGGCTTTTTCACTTTAGAAATGTTAATATAGGTTTAAGTATTCGACATCAAACCCAAGTTCTTCAAAGGTTGAACGAATTTGAGACATGACGCTTTCTCTTTTTGCCTCATATTCTGTTGGAGTAATTGCTGTATATGGTGGAATCATATCTTTGAAAGTTGAATCATCTTTTGTACTTATATAGAATGTTCCTTTTGTTATGGGGCTTGAACCATATACTCTTAATGATGGTATGTTTCCTTCGTCTCGACTGAAGAAGAAGCCTCCATTTACAACTTCTCCAGAATCAAAAACTAAGAGTCGCCCAATAAACGTTCCGCCATTTATTGTCCCAAAAAGTTTATTCTGAAATCCTTCAAAAATAAAGTTTCCACCATTAATTGTCCCATTAAGTGAATGATCTATTAGAAAATTACCGTCATTAATTACCGTTTTGTAAAATCTTATCTGTCCATTCCTTATGACAACATTGGTAGCATTTAAGATTTTCTCTCCACTTCCATCAAACTCTATTGCGTATCCTAACCCTCCCTCTCCCTCTATAATGACATTATCTAATGTTACATTTATGTTTGATGATGTATTAACAGACAATAATACTGTATCTTTCTTTGAACAGTAGTTTCTTTTATGAATTCTTATATCTTTTAGCATGGCCCCCGAATTTAATCCTATTAGGCTGTTTTGTGTTGAAAAACAATCAGAATCTATTATTCCGTCAATCTCACTGCCATTTTTGCCTTGTAACACCTTGTTGCGAGCGACAGAAATAGTGGTTCCGTACCCTAAATATAAACTTTTGCTAATCGTGATATTATCCGCGATATAAATTTTTTGACATTTTTTAGAGCCTACATTTATTAACTCTTCTTCGGTAAACACATCAATAGTCGTATTGTCGCATCCTGTTTTTTTATATTTTGTCGCTGTTTCTCCGCAGCCCGGTGTGCAGCTCTCACAAGTATAGCCTGATGGGCAAGAGCTTAATGCATAATCCGAGCAATCATTAGGTACGCAGGTTTTGCCGACTTCGCACTTGCTCGGACATTCACTATAGTACTTTTCACAACCCAAGTCGGTTTCGTTATCTGTTAACCCTTCGCAGGGGTTTACACATTCAGCATAATGTTTGCCGTTCTCATCAGAACAGGAGGCGCCACTTAGAGTGTAGGCACAAGAGGATGAGGTATGAGGATATAAACTTGTGTCACAGATGCATGTGGTGTAGTATTCTCCTGCACAAGAAGAACCACCAGGTATCTTTCCCTCTAAGCGGCATGAAGCTTCGGTTTCATCATAAGAGGATGGGCAGTGACAATTTCCATAACAGGTCAGATGCATGATTTGTCTTTTGGTATCACACGTCATACCGGCCTCAATTTCTGAGGCTGGAATCAAACCATAGTTTTGGCATTTAACTACTTGAGGTTTGTTGGTTGAACCTTGCTCATTATTGTTTACTCGATGAGAGTAAAGTTGTCTTTGCTGATAATCCGGCAGTAGCCAAACCTTAGCTGAGGCGACTGATGCAATACCACACAGCATAATAACTCCAGCAAGGCAAACACAAACAGACCTAATCATCTGTACCACTCCCTGAGATAAAACCTTACCTTTTAGAGTAATACTTATTTCATTACTTGTCAATGTGCAATAAATTACTCTAGA
This sequence comes from uncultured Alphaproteobacteria bacterium, assembly GCA_944392205.1. Taxonomy (GTDB): domain Bacteria; phylum Pseudomonadota; class Alphaproteobacteria; order RF32; family CAG-239; genus CAZU01. The sequence continues at coordinate 63,746 of CALXVV010000012.1, forward strand.
CAAATTTAACCCCCGCTTCTGTAAAAAAGCGGGGGTATCGTTTTGAACTTGTTATTTTTGAATTATTTCCATATCTCGGATTTCTACTGCGGCCGGGTTATCAGGATATCCCATCAGCTCCACTGAGAAATTTAATGGGCTATCGCTTATTTGCATATTGATGGCTTCTTCCTCGTTCACCTTTAGGCTCAACTCTGAGCCTTTTTTAGACAGCTCAAAGCTATAATAAACATCCGGCTTAATCAGGGGTCCGTCTTTTTCCAATACTGCGACCTTGTTTTTTAGCAATCTCAGTTTGTTCTTTTGAGCCAAAATTTTCATCTCGACATCATAAACATTTCGGCCTTTACCAAAAGCAAAACGGATATCTGCCCGCTTGGTGAGGCTCAACATTTGAAAACGTAAAGTGAAGTTACCTTTTAACTCCTCGGGACAATTCAAAACCAGGCCGGTGGAGCCTATGGCTTCTTGGACATAGAACTCATCTTCTCTTATCTCGAATATCGTGTTTTCCTGATTTTCAATCCATGAAGATAAGCTTTGCGGCGTGATAGCCTCATCTCTCTCTTTTGTGGAAGTTGTGTACCATATACCGGTACCTAACGCCCCTAGGACCACAAGCGCAACCAGCAAAAACACGTATTTCTTCATTTTTTCTCTCCTATCTGCCAAAAACTGCGTCTTTGAGGCGTCTTAACGTTTCTTGCGCTATGGGGCGAGCCTTCTTGGCGCCTTCTTGCAACATTTCTTCCACCTCATCAAAATGAGCCATGTAGTAATTATACTTCTCTCTTGCCTCGCTTGTCTCTCTTATAACCGCATCAAGCAGCATATTTTTAATATGGCCATAGCCCAATTTACCTTGTCTTAGACCATCGCCCATCTCTTGCAACTCTGCCGGAGTGGCGATTGATTTATAAATTTCATAAACCAAAATCCCTTCGGGATCTTTAGGCTCTTCCATTGGTCTGGAATCGGTCTTGATTGAGAAAATCGCCTTCTTTATGGCCTTGTCGTCCTCAAACAAAGGAATAACGTTGCCGTAAGACTTGCTCATCTTGCGACCATCAATACCGGGGACTACTGCCACATGCTCGTCAACATAATATTCCGGCAGATGCAACAACTCTTTATTATAGTGAGCATTTATGGCTCCGGCAATATCTCTTGCTATCTCCACATGTTGGATTTGGTCTTTGCCCACCGGCACAATATCTGTATTAAATGTCAGAATATCTGCAGCCATCAGGGTCGGATAGGTATATAACCCCATATTAATACCATCATCATCCGGTTTTCCTGCCTCGCGATTTTTATCTACCGCGGCCTTATACGCGTGTGCCTTATTCATAAAGCCTTTGGGCGTATAGGCATACAAAATCGTCGTTATCTCCGGAATCTCGGGAATATCTGACTGACGGTAAAACACCGAATGATTGGGGTCTAGGCCGCCTGCTAAGTAAATGCAGGCAATTTCTTTTAGCTTTTCATTCAAAACCACCGGGTCTTTTTGAGCATTTATTGCGTGATAATCAGCAATAAACATATAGTGACGCGCGGCCTTTTTGCCCAGCTCTATCGCTGGTTTGATGGCGCCCAGATAATTGCCCAAATGCGGGGTTCCGGTTGGTTTCACACCGGTTAAAATCGTTTTTTCTTCAAACATTTTCTTTTTGCCTTTATTTTTCTGTTGAATTTATTTGCAAAAAAGATACTCTGTCTCTTAACTTAAATCAATCACTTTTTAGGAATAAATAAAATGCTGGATATTAAATTTATTGTCGATAACACTGATTACGTTAAGGAAAGTTTGGCAAAGAAAGGTTTTGCTCCGGAAAATGTCGACAAATTAATATCAACCTATCTTGAGATGAATAAACTTAAAACATCATCTCAGGCTTTGGCTGAAGAAAAAAACAAGCTTAGCGCATCTATCAAAAATGCCTCGGCTGAGGAACGCCCCAATATCATCGCAAAAAGCCGCGAAATCGGCGAAGAGCTCAAAAAAGAGCAAGATGAGCTCTCCAAGATTGAGGCCGATTTTGAGTTGCAAATGCTCAAAATGCCTAACTACCCCAGCAAAGATTGTCCTGTTGGCCCTGATGAAAGCGGCAATGTGGTTATTCGCAAAGTGGGAGAACCGCGTAAATTTGATTTCACCCCTCGTGATCATATTGAACTCATGGAACTCAACGACTGGTCTGAGATGGAGAGAATCGCAAAAGTTTCCGGCTCCCGTACCTATGCCATCAAAAACGACTTGGCTAAACTTGAGCTCGCCATGCATATGATGGTTTTGGATAAATTGCGTGACAACGGCTTCACCGTTATCACCGTTCCGTCCATTTCTAAAGAACGTCCTCTTTATGGCCAAGGATACCTGCCTTTTTCAAGAGACGAGATCTACTATATGCCGGCTGATGATCTCTACCTCTCCGGTACGGCAGAGTTGATTTTGAACTCCTTGCGCGCTGATGAAATATTGACCGAAAACGAATTGCCGATTTTGTATGCCGGCTTCTCTCCTTGTTTCCGCCGCGAGGCAGGTGCTGCCGGTAAAGACACCAGAGGCTTGGTGAGAGTGCACCAGTTTATGAAAACAGAGCAATTGGTTATCTGCAAAAATGCTTTGAACGAAAGCGAAAAATGCCACAAAAAACTTAGGGCCATCTCGGAAGAGGCTTGGCAAACCCTTGCGCTCCC
>CALXVV010000013.1 GCA_944392205.1 uncultured Alphaproteobacteria bacterium
AAAAGGCTGCCACAAAATAGAGCACACGCTTCTGCATGACACCTCTCCTCATATCTATATCCTCATTATCTAGAATACCAAAATTTAATCCTCCTGTCAACTAATCTCATCCTATAATAAAAAAAGCCACCATCTGAGCAATGGTGGCTTTTTAAGTTATCAAAAGAATTAAGAACGGTTAATCAAAGCAATCTCAACGCGGCGGTTTTGCTCGCGTCCGGCTGCAGTTGCATTAGAGGCGATTGGGTTAGAAGAACCCAGACCATCTGTGATAATGCGGTTGCCGTTAACGCCGCGCAAACGCAAGTAGTTAGAAACGGCATTTGCTCTGCGCAAGGAGAGGGCGTTGTTTGTAGCGGCGCTTCCTGTGTTATCGGTGTAACCATAGACCTGAACCATGGTTTGATCATATTCAACAATCACCTTGGCAATAGAGTCGAGAACGGGTTGGAAGTTTGATTTGATGATAGCTTCGTTGGTATCAAAGGTAATGTTACCCGGCATAATGAGATAAACTCGACCGTCAACTTCCTTAACCTGCACGCCGGTTCCAACCAATTCTGCACGGAGTTTGCGAGCCTGAATATCCATATAAGCACCGGTTCCGGCCCCTGCGGCAGCACCAATACCGGCACCAATCAAGGCACCTTTTTCCCCGCCGGCCAAAGCGCCGATCCCGGCCCCGGCGGCAGTACCAATGGCAGTGCCCCATGCGGTTTTAGAAACTTTAGATTCCCCGGTGTAAGGGTCAATCGCACAAGCACTAAGCATCACAACCGCCAAAAGGGCTGAAACAAAAGATTTTTTCATTTATCTCTCCTTAATAAAGTATCAAAAACTAAACATATTTTGCGTTTAATTTCAGCGCAAGTCAATAAAATAATCCACAAGAGACCAAGAGTTAAGCCGCATTATTTTGATTATATCCCAGAAGCTTGTCTTTGCAACTTTCATAAAGGGAAAGAGCATCGGCAATAACCTGCTTGGCCTCACTGGGACCCAAGAAACGGTCAATTTTAACTTCTTTATTTTCAAGTTGCTTATAGTCTTCAAAAAATCTGCGCAAAATTTTCAAACAATGAGGTGGCAACTCGTTGATAGAACGGTAATGTTCATATTCTGGATCATCAACATGAACGGCAATAATTTTATCGTCATTTTCTCCTTGGTCAATCATTTTCATGACCCCGATCGGGCGTACTCTCATTAAAGAAAGGGGCAGAACAGACTCCTGGCACAAGACCAAAACATCAAGGGGATCGTTGTCATCACAATAACTACGAGGAATAAAGCCATAATTAGCAGGGTAGTGGACAGCACTATACAAGATACGATCAACTTTTAACAGTCCGCTTTTTTTATCCAGCTCATATTTGGTCTGAGAGCCTTTAGGAACCTCAATTACGGCGGTTACGATTTCAGGAGCAGCGTCTCCGGCGGAAACACCATGCCAAGGATGCACCATTTTATAAACCTTTCAGATAAATTACACAATGGCACTAATGTAACGCAAGGCGCAAAAAAGTAAAGCAAATTAAAGTCTCTTCCACAATCTGCGAGGCTTATACCAGTGGTTATAAATATAGACCAAGACAAGGATAAGGTACAGAACGCCAAGCCCCAAGATACCCCAAAACTTCAACTGCTTATCGCTCCATTCGCGGGTAATTTCATTAACATTGAGCGCACTTCCGTGTACGGAAAACTCGGCATTTGGGTTTTGGTGTAAGAGGGTGGCCGCAATCTGATAATCAGGGTTAAGATAGTCAAAATCAATAACGAGATCACCGTCAACTTTCTGCAAACCGGCGGTGATAGCCTTGGTGGTGGCAGTATTGTCTAGGTTATAGTGAACCACTCCGGCATCTTTGGGGATAACGATGCGAATAGGATCATGTCCGATTTTAGACACATCTTTGCCTGAAAGTGCGCCGGCTCCTTTATTCTGCAAATAGATTCTGGTCATATAGAGGTCATCATATTCCTGGCCTTTAACATTGACCTTATATTCATTTTGGTTTTGTGATGATATAAAAGGGATAATCTCGGTTTCATATTTGAGAATAGGGCGGCTGATATAGAAGATGTAGTAACCAACGGCAATACCGGAAACAGCCAAAATAAAAGCACCGGTTTGGCTGGTCCAAAAATTCCACATGGCATTGATAAACTCTTTCCAATCTTTATGAGCATGTCTGAACATGATTCAAATCTCCTCTAATTTTCAGGAGAGATATAAGCATTGATGCCGCAATAAAAAGGGGGAAAGAAAAGTTTTATCCCTTGATTTTTTCAACAGGAAGAGAAAATAATCAAAAAAATAAAAGGAGAAAAGAAATGGATAAAAAAGAAAAATACGAGAAAGTGATAAGACAATATATGGAAGCTCTTGCCAAATGCGATTTAGACGGCCTTTGCAAGTTGTTCACACCGGAAGCCAAGGTCTACTCACCATTGCTGGGCTGGATAGAACCACGGATTTTTTTTGAAAAGATGTGTACTTTATCAGATATAGAAAAATCTTATCAGGTACCACACAACACTCTGATGAGCACGGAAGGCAAACCGACCATGATAAAGCATTTTACTTATCACTGGGCCACCAAAGACGGCCGCTCGACCACGTTTGAAGTCTGCGATGTCTTTGAGTTTAATGAGGAAAATCTCCTAACCAAAGAAACAATTCTCTACGATACTTACCAGTTAAGAATAGATATGGGCGGCAACCCTCTGGATTACTAGGGTAAGCGGTTAAAGCTTCCTTTCCAAATCAGATATGCTATAATTTAGGTTAATATGAGAAAATTTAACACCGAGTTATAGCTTCCTTTCCAAATCAGATATGCTATAATTTAAGGTTGGGGCTTATTCTGTAATGATAAGTTATAGCTTCCTTTCCAAATCAGATATGCTATAATCACCCTCACCGGATATCATCACAGTACCGTGTTATAGCTTCCTTTCCAAATCAGATATGCTATAATCGCTTGTTGTCGTGATATGGACGTCTAACTGTTATAGCTTCCTTTCCAAATCAGATATGCTATAATTTTGCATTGCTAAGTTCTGCGCTGTCCCATGTTATAGCTTCCTTTCCAAATCAGATATGCTATAATTGTCTGAAAGGCTATATGAACCTTCTCCAGGTTATAGCTTCCTTTCCAAATCAGATATGCTATAATTTTGCTGGACACTATACGAACGCGAAAACTGTTATAGCTTCCTTTCCAAATCAGATATGCTATAATAAACCAAAACTGAAGTCATGCCCGCATCAAGTTATAGCTTCCTTTCCAAATCAGATATGCTATAATATTCCGAAGAATATCTCGCCCCAGTTCCAGGTTATAGCTTCCTTTCCAAATCAGATATGCTATAATTGAGGTAGAAAAATGAAGTTGAATATGGTGTTATAGCTTCCTTTCCAAATCAGATATGCTATAATACCCCAACAACTCAATAGCTTTTTGTCTGCGTTATAGCTTCCTTTCCAAATCAGATATGCTATAATGACGTTGCTAGGTTTGGTGATGACAAGACAGTTATAGCTTCCTTTCCAAATCAGATATGCTATAATTAATTGCTCTCTGTGAGCAGATTTTGCCGTGTTATAGCTTCCTTTCCAAATCAGATATGCTATAATTTCAAGAAATTTGTTGCATCTGTACCAAAAGTTATAGCTTCCTTTCCAAATCAGATATGCTATAATCTCATCAATGTTGCCAGCTATCTTTTCAATGTTATAGCTTCCTTTCCAAATCAGATATGCTATAATTCATTGTTTTGTCTTTCCCTGTCATATAAAGTTATAGCTTCCTTTCCAAATCAGATATGCTATAATAAACGCTTTAATGAGATATGGTGATTGGCAGTTATAGCTTCCTTTCCAAATCAGATATGCTATAATATCATACAGCCGCTAGGGTTGGTGATGATAGTTATAGCTTCCTTTCCAAATCAGATATGCTATAATAAAAGTCTTTCTTCCATCTCTTGTCTTATAGTTATAGCTTCCTTTCCAAATCAGATATGCTATAATAAATCAAGCGGTTAGCGTTTCATAAGCTAGGTTATAGCTTCCTTTCCAAATCAGATATGCTATAATAGATACAGAATAACCTGTTGATTTTTCAACAGGTTATTCTGTAGGAACACTAAATTTCTAGAACAATAAAAGCTGCTTTTCACCAATACTTTCCTCTTTTTTCAAGCATCCGACAAGAACCTCCATTGATGCGTATTGTTTCTCTGTTACAGTCAAGAGCCTAACACTTCCTTCCTTAGGAATCAAGGACTTAAGTCGTTTTGCATGTTTTTCAACATCATCTTGTCCTTTACAGATTCTTGAATATACGGATAATTGGAGCATAACATATCCATCTTTTACAAGGAATTTCCTGAAGCGACTCGCATTTTTCCTATCTGTTTTAGTCAAGGTTGGAAGATCAAAAAAGACAATCATTCGCATATATCTTTCTCCTCCAATAGCCACTTATCCACAACCTCACTCAAAAAGTGGTAATTTTTTTAAGAGTGGTAATTGTAAATATTTTATATTCTTACTTTTTATTGTTTTAGCCACACTTAAAGCAACCATATCACAAGCTCTCAGTAAAGTAACCTCTTCTTTGTTGATGGAACAGTTTTGGGTTAATATATTCACTAAGCAGCCTTTGGTCTGAGGATCTAATTCTTTTAGATTTGTAAGGTTTAGTTTATTAACTTGACAGTCAACAAAAGGCCGAAAAGGTTCTATTAAATCATCTACCAAATTAAAAGCATTTAATTTGTTAGCATGGTGAACTCCAAAACAGGGTAACAATCCTGCACCAACCACAGAACGAGCCATACAACCTCTGATAATGGCATATCCGTAATTTAATGCCGAATTTCTAATATCTTGATCATTATAGCGATTAAAGTCTTCAAATAAATTTTTCCAATAGATGTTTGCTGCAAAAGCTTCAGAATTTTTAGCATCTCCAGACTGAACCAACTTTGCTATTTCAAAAAGTTTTTGATGATATTTTAGATTAAAAAATTTCAAACAAGAAGCCTGGTTGCATATTTTATTTCTAATAATTTCTTGCCAAATTCTTTTTTTTAAAGGTTCTGATGCCTCCACTTGAGACCATGCTATTTCAGAATAGCGTGAATGATTATGAAAGGGAGTAAAGCAACCGGAGGGTATATGCGAAAAATTGCAGGTAAATAAAACAATGTTATTTTCAGCTAGTTCTGATAACAATGCATTGCTGATAATAATTTGCTTGCTTTCCAAAATAACGACCGAAATATCTTCCAAAGGAAGTGTTAGTTTATCTTCGTTATTCTCACAAACAAGTTGGCGATTTTTTACCGATAATTTACAGGGTCTAGTTATTTGTAAAATTCGCCATCCCATAGCGTTATCCTTGTTTTTTCAGATATCTTTCTTGAGCTTTTTGTTTGTTAGATTTTATATTATTAATAGGTAACCTTTTTTCTCTTTTTATTTCATGTATGTCACCCAGTACCCCAATTTGGAATTTTTTGATTTTGTCAGCAACGGTTATACTAACTTTTTTCTCATTTGCTAGTTTGATACATCCATTAACTAACTGAATATTTTTTGTTTTTTCACCTTTTTTATTCAATTTTAATGAGGCATCAATGTAATAATTATTGTTTTCTCCTTTAAGCAACAATTTATTATTCTTCTCATCAAATTGAGATACTATCCCTCTTATTACTTCCTTTTCTGTTTGTACAACAATTATATCTCCTTCTGTAACCGTAGAGGTATTGATTTTATAAATACACGAGTTATCAAAGCTTCCTATATAAAGTTGCCCACTTTGAGCATTATATTGATTTAAATATCCTCTTATTTTTTCATCTTTAGTAATAACTTCAACAAAATCATCTTTATACAAACTGAAAATAAAATTGAAATTGGTATCAATTTCAACAGGCCTACTATCTATATATACTACTGGTTGTGGTATATCTTTATAAGAGTTAGATATTAAATCTATCACATATATTGGAACAATATAATATTTATTTTCCTTTTCAAAAACATCTAAGCGAAACATATTTTCCTTTTCTACCATTCCGCCTCTGATTTCCACGCTTCCTTTTTTTTCAGCTTTATTATACACCGTTTCAGCATGTGCAGAGCCAGTGGCATTTTTGCGGGGAGGGCGAGACACAAAAACTCTGCTTAATGCAGACAAAACATCGTTTCTAAAATCAGACCATGGCTCTTGTATTTGCTTTTTAATATACTTATACCAAGCTTCAGCTTTATCATGTCCTAGTTCTTGAGCTTTTCTTTTTCTGAAATCTTCCTTATTCTCAAAAATCGAAGATATTCTGGACAATTTTTGCACCATCGTCTGGGTAGCGCAGGCGATTACGATTGCGTCTTGCGCGTGATGTAAATCGCTTTCATTTCTGTCTTTTTTCAATCCCCACTGATGACGTAAATAATCTGTTAGCGCCCCATTTCTAACCTGTACTCTATTTTTTATCAAACAAGTTGAGGATGAAAAATCGATCCCATCTTCACAATACTGTTTAACAAAACGAGCAATATGGCTATTGTCATTGGCGTTGCGCTCTCTAAACTCTAACTCCCTATTACAAAAGGAGCTATCGAGCAAATTGATTTGTTTTGATTTGTTATGTAAAGTTCCTGCTCTGGCTTTAAAAGCGTTCCAATCATCTTCCGATTTAAAGGTTGTGAAGTATTCATAGGGAGTTAAGTTTCCTTTTTTTCGATTTTCGGAGCTTAAGCACAACACTTTGTTGTTATAAGAATTATCAAGAGAACGAGAATAGGGAATAATATGGTCAATATCCAAATATCCGACTTCGTCTAATCTATTTATATCCAAAGGAGTTCCTGAATAGATACATTGTCCACTTTGCTCTTTATATAAACGTAATTTTAAAATATTTGTTCCGTTAGAATGAATGCCCATACTTTCCAGTTTATCTTTGCTATAACTACGCTCCTGTTCATTTTCTTTATTTTTGCTTTTGATATCTCTTCTTTCTTCAAATGTCTTTTTCAACTCTCTCCCAGTTTCTATATTTATTTGATCAGGTAAACCAAAACATCTCACCATTTCATTATATACTTTTCTGAACTGAGCCACGGTCCGATTAACTACAGGAACAGTTGTTTGTCTGTCCTCTTTTATAGGAGATAGAGTAATACCTTTTTTATCCACCAATCCCTCTACATTTGCTTTAGGATTATATCCGGCTTTTTCACACGCTTCATTATAAAGACAACCTTGTTCCATATACGGAACAATTTTATACAGAGCCTTCAAAGAAAGATTGATAAATTTGTCAAAAGTCAGTGTGTTGAATTTAGTTATATGTTCAGGCGTAATGCCCAAGTTTTCGAGAGCCTTACCGATATTTTTATCATTTTTCTCGCAAGCAATAATATTAACAACCTTATCCAACAATGGTAAATTTTCCTCGTACATTTGCCATTCACCAGAAGTAAAAGCTGATTTAAGATTATGCCACCCCTTCATCTCATAAAAAACAACATCTTCAGGATTTATATCCTTAAACGAACCATTCTTAGCTTTTTTGCTGGTTTTGGTGTAATCAATATCTTTAAATTGAACTTTGTTGTCAAAAACTTTCTTTGATAAAGTAGAATATTTTACTGTTTTGGTGCTTTTTAATATATCTAAAATTTTTGCCCTTTCCCCATCATCAACACGGCGGATGGAATCATTTTCAATTAATACCAGATTGTTTATTTTAGTTAATGCCACAAAGAGTTCCGATGTAGGAGCCTGTTTAGGCGCTCGTCTTTCTGTCTTTTCAAATTGACAGAAACCAACCATGTTTCCAACACTACCGAGAGGCCGATAGGCAAAAGCCTTTTTGCAAAAATCATCATACAGTTTTTGTGTAAAAAAGCCGTATTCTTTCTGTTTATCAAAAATAAGTCCAACTTCTCTTTTAATTTCATCGCGTGGAATAGAGTTTACATAAATTGGCTCCATTTTGTCTTTTGCAACCAGTTGTGCTCGATTCCTTTTCTTTCCATTATCTCCAGCTCTTTCCACAATTATCTGGGCAAGTGTTTTATCTCCGGAAAGTAGGGATTGATTTTCCTTAATTGCGTTTAAAACTTTTCCTCCCTCCTGATCAGCCGCATCTTGAGCTTTTCGATAAGATAAAAAGCCGCGATGTTTAGCTAAGTGCGTCAAAACCCGCAAAAGTTCCTCGGGGGAAAGTTTTTCTTTTAATGCCTTTATTCTCAAATTCCATACATCACCTCCAATTTGTTGAGCATAAATATCATTTATTTCATTTATATTTTTTGCTAAACCATAACTGATAAATATATTTTTCAAAGCTTCCATTCTGCGCGCTTTGCGACGGCAAAGCCTTCTGGCAAGTCGAGCTTGCCTTCTAGGGGCCGCCAAAGAGCTTCCATCCTTAGGATTTTCAGCCACGGGAAAACACCGCACACCACAGCCGATAATTTTTCCTTCTGAAATTTCACCTGTTTCAGGATCAAAAGTCTCATCATCAAATTTAACTGCCGCCCACCCAATAGAAGCTATGCCCAAATCAAACCCAAAAACGACTTTTTTCATATACAACTTCCTTTATAAAAATTATCTTGACTTAAACTGTAACACGTTATACACTAAGTTCAAGAAATTTTTGATTGTATATCTGATTTGGAAAGGAAGCTATAATAATCGAGAATTTCTTAGTAAATTTTTACGAGTGGGGCTTCTGATGTATTTTCTTTGAGAATACATCATCCCCTTTTTTTTTGCCCGTAGAGAAAAACGGCACACCCCCGTATCGCTTTCGCTTGTAGTCGAACCTCCTTCTCGGAGGTCCAAATCCTGCGCCCGCCAAACAGATACAAAAAAACTGCCCTTAAGGCAGTCTTTTTGTATCTGGTCGGGACGAGAGGATTCGAACCTCCGACTTCTTGCACCCCATGCAAGCGCTCTACCAGACTGAACTACGTCCCGTTGCTTTCTTTTCTCTAAAAGCAGAATACTATTTACCACAATAAATTTTTTATGCAACAGCTTTTTTATTTTTTTTATGCCCGCAAAAAACCCGAAAGAATTTTCTTTCGGGGTTTTTGTTAATTTTGAGATTTTTTCAAAGCCTCGGCCAATTCTTCCTTCATCGCCGCCAGCTGTTGCTGGAGCGAGGCCAGAAGCTCATGAGCGTTGGCATCAATCTCAGTGGCAGGAGCTTCAAAAAAGTCTTTTTGAATTTCTTCTCCGACCAAATTCTTTACACCTTTTTCTTTGAAAAGTTTTTGCACGCCTTCAATCGTGTAGCGCTCATCATAGAGATAATGTTTGATTGTCTTCACAATCTCAACATCATCCGGACGATAATATCTGCGCCCGCCGCTGCGTTTCATTGGCTTTATTTGAGAAAACTTAGTCTCCCAAAACCGCAAGACATGAGTAGCGACACCGATCTCATCGGCAACTTCAGCAATTGTCCTGAATGCAGCCTTACTTTTATTGACGACCATAAGATAGTCCTTTAAGCGTTAATGATTTTGCGCATTGTTTGAGAAGGCTTGAAAGAGATAACTCTACGAGAGCTGATAACGGCGGCCACACCAGTCTTGGGGTTGCGGCCGGAGCGCTCTTTTTTATCACGCAAAGAAAAAGTCCCAAAAGAAGACAGCTTAACGTCGTTCCCGTTGCTGAGCTCTTTGACAATCTCATCGAGCATCATATCCAAGATATCATTAGAGTCTTTTCTTGATAAACCGATTTCTTCATAGATGGTTTCAGCAACATCGGCACGGGTAATTGTCTTCATTTCAATCCTCATTAATATTTGTTTTAGTTAAATTTCTGGGTAAAATTGTTATACCAAAAACACGGAGCTTGCAAGAGCTAATCCACAGCTTTTTTACCATCAAACGGCATTTAGATGCGAACAACCACACCGCCCCAGGTAAATCCGGCGCCCATTGCGGTCAAAACCACCATGTCGCCTTTCTTGATTGTGCCGTCGGTCATCTTTTCCGACAAAGCAAGCGGAATAGATGCCGCGGAGGTGTTACCATGTTTGGCAATATTAACAATAACTTTCTCTTCGGGCAATTCCATTTTTTTGCCGACACCTTCAATGATTCTGATGTTTGCCTGGTGGGGCAACAACCAGTCGATATCTTGAGTCGTAATACCGGCCTTATGCATGGCTTCTTCAGCACCTTGAGCCAAAGCATTAATGGCATACTTAAAGACTTCTTTGCCGTCCATCATGACAAACCCGGCATTTTGAGTGGTGGAAACACCGCCCGTGGTGCGCAAAGTGTCATAATGAGAACCATCGGAATAAATGGTGGTAGAAAGGATTCCCTCATCAGAGGCATCTCCAACGCCATCCACGGCTTGCAAAACAAGAGCACCGGCACCGTCGCCAAACAAAACGCAAGTGTTTCGGTCTGTCCAGTCAGTAATTTTAGAAAGGGTCTCAGCACCGATGACAAGGGCGGTCTTAACTTGGCCCAAGCGGATCATATTATCGGCCATGGTGAGAGCATAAACAAAACCGGAGCAGGCGGCAGAGATATCAAAAGCAGGGGTTCCCGTTTTTGTACCGAGCATGGTGCTTACCTTAATAGCCGTAGCCGGAGTCGTGTTATCCGGTGTTACGGTTGCCAAAACAACAACATCAATATCTTCAGGTGTAAGGCCTGCATTTTCAATAGCCATCCTGGCAGCTTTGGCTGAAAGGTCAGAGGTAAACTCATCTTCCACCACGCAACGAGCCTTAATACCCGTGCGGGTAGTAATCCACTCATCACTGGTCTCGACCATTTTGGCCATATCATCATTGGTTAAAACTTTTTTAGGCGCATAGTGGCCATGTCCGATAATTTTAGATCTAATACACTTCATAAATAGCTTCCTGAGATAATTCATCGAGATCAACTTTTTCAACTTCTTCACGAATAGTCGCGACGAAGTTTTGGCGTACCAAGTTGGCGGCATTGCTAACGGCAACAGAAAAACCTAGAGCATCTGTGCCGCCATGGCTTTTAACGGACAAACCGTTAAGACCGACAAACATGGCACCGTTATAAAGGCGAGGGTCCATGGTCTTTTTGACCTTGAGCATCACACCGAGCATAAACGGAATACCGAGTTTTGCCCAAAAAGAACCTTTAATGGCATCTTTGAGCATTCTCACAACCAACTTAGCAGTTCCTTCAATAGATTTAAGAGCAATATTACCGGTAAACCCATCGGCGACAATAACATCTGCCACGCCGTTGGGAATTTCATGCGGTTCGATATAACCATGAAAATCAAGATTCATCTTAGAATTTTTGATCATATGGGCGGCCTGGCGGATTTCCTCTTTACCCTTCATTTCCTCTGCGCCGATATTCAGGAGCGCAACTCTTGGCCTTTCAACACCCAAGGCGTGTTTTGCCAAAATATCACCCATGAGGGCAAATTCTGCCAAGTTTATGGCGCTGCATTCGGTGTTGGCACCCAGATCCAGCATCACATATTTGCCGTTTCTGTGTGGCATAATGCTAACAATAGCGGGACGATGGATTTTGGTAATGGTTTTCAAAACAAGTTTTGAAATAGCCATCAAAGCACCCGTATTTCCGGCAGAAACAATAGCCTGAGCCTCACCTTTGCGCACGGCATCAATAGCCATATACATGCTGGTGTTGCGGTTGCGGATAACCTGAGAGGGCTTATCCTCATTGTGCACCATTTCGCTGGTGTGGCGCACTTCGCAAACCTTTTTCAGGTCGGGAAATTGGTTCAAGATAGGGGCAATCTTGGCATCGTCTCCAAAAAGGAGAAAGCGGGTGTCAGGATTCTTTTTAGCGGCAATAGCCAACCCCTCAATCACGACTCGGGGGGAATTATCCCCCCCCATCGCATCGATAGAAATAACCAGATTATTCATAGACAAAACCGGCTCCATTCGAACATAAATAAGCTCCGGGGCTTTAGACCTCGGAGCATGGTGCAGAAAAACTATTCAGCGTCTGCAACTTTTTTAGTGACAACCTCACGACCGTCATACTGACCGCAAGACGGGCAAACATTATGAGGCTTTTTGAGCTCACCGCAATTCGGGCATTCCATATAAGCATTGGGAGTCAATGCATCATGAGAGCGGCGCATATCGCGACGAGACTTAGAAGTTTTCTTTTTAGGTGTAGCCATTTTCTTATACTCTGATTTAAGTTATTTATAATTCAAGCGACATTCATAAACCATCTAGTTTTTAAAATCAACTAAATAAAATGTCATTTTTGCGAAATTCTGAAAATCTTTTACTCAATATTTTAGGAATTTGCAAGAGTTTTTTAAATATGTTGTTATTTCTTAAGCTTAGCCAGAACGGCAAAGGGATTTTCTTTTGGAGCCTCATCTTCGTCAAACTCGGAGGCAAAGGAGAAAACCTCGCCGTCTTTTCTTGGAAAATCATCAAGAGCCAAGGCCAATTGTTCCATGGCAATAGCGGCCAAGTCGAGCTGTCCGTTTTCCAAGATATCGGGCACTTCGTCTTCAAACTCAAATTCCATTTCGCGCAGTTGGGCCGCCGTGAGTTCCGTATCAAAGAAAAGCTCAAACTCCGGAGAATAGTGTTTTATAAACTTTTCCAAAGAGATAACACTTGTTTGTTCAACATCGGCATTAACGATTCCTTTGACATCAATTCTATGATTCTTGCGGCTGAAGGTTAGTATGATTTGAGCATCAAAACTTTCAATTCGCTCAACTTTCAGAACTTCGGCAATAAATTTAAGTTGCAGATGATTAGCCTGCAAGTGATAAGACTTAGTGCCCGAGCCCAAGTCTTCAAGAGTTAGGGGATAAGAAAAAAGATTTTGCATAAATATTTTCCTTATGATATAAAGAGCTAACGTTTAATTTAGGATATAACTTCAAGGAATATCAGATGTCAACCAACAAAATTGTTATAAGCTGTTGCCTGGCTTGTTTTTTGGGTGCTTGTTCGAGTGCCAAAACCAATGAATGGTTTGTTTCGCACAATGGCAATATGCCAAGCGAGGAGCGCATAGCAGAAATTTCGGAAGGAGACAGCCAAAGCAAGGTTTTGCAGGTGTTAGGCGCCCCCTCGACAGTGGTTTCTTTTGATAAAAATACCTGGATTTATATGTCCTCAGACATCAAAAGAGTCGCTTTTTTTGCTCCCGAAGAGGTCAACCGTGATGTGCTCACCATCCGTTTCAACGACGAAGGGGAGGTTATCTCGCTGACTCGCTTGGGAAAAGAGGATGGAGAGAATGTAAAAATTAGTCAAGATGAAACCGAAGCCCCCGGCCAAGAGCCCGGATTTTTCCGCAAGTATTTCGGAGGCGTCGGCCAATACAATCCCTTTGGTGGAGTAGGCGGCAGCAATTCCTCAATATAGCCGAGAAGTATTTCAAAAAAAAGCCCCGATTGTTCGGGGCTTTTTCTATATGATAAAATATTGGATATAAATATAGGCGGTTGCCAAGGCAACGGTGAGCAAAGTTATGGGCACCGACCATTTCATAAATCCCAAGAAAGAGATTGGCTGTCCTTGCCTTGCAGCCATTCCTGCAACAATAACATTGGCCGAAGCACCGATAAGCGTTGCGTTGCCGCCAAAACAAGCACCGAGTGAGAGAGCCCACCACACCGGCATCATGGCCTCACGTCCGCCCAGAGAAGCCTCCATGGATTTAAGCATCGGAATCATGGTTGCCACAAAGGGGATGTTGTCAATCGCACCGGAAACAATGGCTGAAACCCAGATGATGAGCAAACTGGCCTTGCTGACGGAGCCCTCGGTTAGCTCAATAAATTTATGCCCGAGCATAGCAAGAACGCCGGTGACTTCAAGCCCATAGACAATGACAAATAAACCGGCAAAGAAGAATATGGTTGTCCAGTCAACAATGGCGAAAATCTGCTCAACTTTATGGTCGCGCTCATCATGTTTGGCACCCAAGGTATAGAGCAACAAAAGCGTTGCTCCGCCGGCCATGGCAATCGTGCCGTTGGCAATATGGAAATGTTCGGCGCTGATAAAGCCGATAATAACCAGGAAAAGAACCGAAAGAGATTTAATCAGCAAGCTTGGGTCCTTAATTGTTTCTCTTTCTTGCAAGAGCATGATTTTGTTGCGGCGTTGAGCAGTGGAGACCAATCTGCGGCCGAAGAAAAAGTCAAAAATAACGGTAAGCACAAGCATGCAGAGAATAACAATCGGAGTAAGCTCTTTCATAAAGTCCATGAAAGAGAGGTTGAGAGCAGAGCCGATGAGAATGTTTGGCGGGTCACCGATGAGGGTGGCGGTTCCGCCAATGTTAGAAGCAAATATTTCAACCAAGAGATAAGGGTAGGTAGGCACTCCGAGCTTTTTTGTGATTTGGAATGTAACCGGCACAATCAGCAAGACTGTTGTAACATTATCAAGAAAGGCGGAAAAAAATGCGGTCACGACGGCCAAAACCAAGAGGATTCCTCTGGGGTTGGCATGTACTTTTTTTGCAGACCAAATTGCCACATATTGGAAGATTCCGGTTTTTTCACAAATACCGACAATCATCATCATCCCAATCAGCAAGGCCAGGGTGTTAAAATCTATCCCCATAAAAGCCTGAGCTTGGGTTAGGATACCCGCAAAAATCATAACAGAGGCACCGAGCAAAGCAACGACGGCGCGGTTAAGTTTTTCTGTAAATAAAATTGCATAGGCGATGATAACAATGGCGGCTGCCACAACCTTAGCGTCCATTCCCCACACCATTTGAGGAACATCTAATAATTCAGCTCCGTGCATCAAAAACTTCCCTTAATTGTTGAACATTTAGCATTAATATAATCATCAATTTTCTAATATTGTATTAAGGGGCAGATAATTTTTTGATTCATGTGGAAAAGTGGCGAGAGGTTCTGGAAATGGTTTATTTAAAAATATATAATCAAAAGCAGTAATCGAAACCTAAACAGAGTAGTAAAAGTTCGGAGAATGGTGCAGATAAAGGGATTTTAAGAGCGAGAAAAATTCCAGTGTACAAAGGCGTACATGAATTTTGCGAGCCTCGTCAAAATGCCTTTAGGTGTGTCATTATACGAGCTTTAGGGGAATTAAATGAGCGGAATAAGTTTAACTGCGTCAATGCGGTCGAATTTGTTGAGCCTGCAAAATATCAGCGGGCAGGTTTCCTCTACTCAAAACAAACTAGCCACCGGTAACAAAGTAAATTCCGCCATAGATAACCCGAGTTCATACTATACAGCACTTTCACTAAACAATCGCGCTGATGATTTGAATGCTTTGTTGGACAGTATGGGCCAAGCTGTGAGTACCATAAAAGCGGCGACCACGGCCTTGGAAAGCGCGACCGAGTTTTTGGAGCAGGCCTCAGCCGTAGCCACCCAAGCTTTGGAAACCGCAAAAGTTCCAAGCAAATCCTTTTTTGAAGAAAAGGTTGGAGCAAACGGCGCTGTGGTGACAACGGCACAAGAGCTAAAAGATGCTGTTAATTCCGGCAAAGAAACCATCTGCGTTTATGGAGCAATCGACTTAGGAGACATTTCCATCACCGATGGGTTAGAATTAAAAGAGAATCAAAAATTAGTCGGTGTTGGTTATTTTGGCAATTATGACACTGATACAAACAAGTTTTCTTCCATTTCTGCAACGTCTAGTGTCATAGATAGAAAAATAATAAGTATTACTCAAGATGGTTCCACAGTTTCAGATCTAAGCCTCAGCCACACCAATAATGTGCAGTCTGGTACAGTCAGTGTTGTTAGAGTAGAGGGAAAAGGAATTCTAGCGACACTGGGTAACTTAGATATAAAAGTTGATTTTTCAAATGATGATACTAACGGCATCGCCAGAGCAGCCATAGGAGTTATGAATGGATCAAGTGTTGATATAACCGATAAAATAAATATAGACATTGTGTCGGGAAGATTAACATGGGGAGTATATGCGAATAATTCCGTTGTAAACATAAAAAATGCGAATGTTACAGTACAAGATAAAGGCTCTGTAGGGTATGGAATAGTAGCATATACGAATAGCACAATCAATATTGATACAACTTCAAAAGTTAACCTTAATATCTCAAGTGGCTACGGCGTTATAGCGCATGATAGTTCTGTTATCAATATAAAAGGAAATATTATTATTGAGACACAAAACTCTCCAGCTTTATATAATTCTGCATTAGGAGGCAATCAAATTAATATCTTTTCGTCAGCTCGGTTATATTTTAATTGCGCAAAAAACAACACAATTATGAACAATAGCGCAACCGATGGAGCAAGTATCAATCTTTTAAGCATAGCTGCAGGAGCAAAATTAGCGACTGAAAAAGATGGTAAAACGGATTGGTATGAGGTGAAAGAAGACTGGCAAGATAAAAATACATCTACCACAACCAACAACACGATTACGATTGACAACATTAAAGACAAGCTTAATCTTGAATCCACCTCTGCTTGGGAGTTGCCGGAGAAGGTTGAGATAGATTTGGAAGCTGGAAATTCAAACGGTGAAACCGCTAAACAAGATTTGACTGATGCTGGCAAGAATTACCAAGAAATCATTAACCAATATGATTCTCTCATCAAAGACGCTGGGTATAAAGGCATCAATCTTTTGCAAGCAGATAAACTCACTGTGAAGTTTAATGAAACCAACACGGCAGATTTGAGCGTGCAAGGCAAAGATATGAGCTCTCAAGCTTTAGGCT
>CALXVV010000014.1 GCA_944392205.1 uncultured Alphaproteobacteria bacterium
ACTCACATTGATAAACACATTCGGAACATCTGCCAGAACAAGAAGCATCACTGACGCATACTTTGCCCTGGCTGCTGCAATCACTCTGCGAAGGTAAACTGTAACAAGGATCATCTACACATTTGTAATAAGTGGTGGTGTCTGAAGGGCCGCTGCAGGAGGCTGAAGCATCAATCTTCTGGCCTGCCGGACAGCCGCTTTCATAAGTGGCGGTATAAACAGATGTATCACAGATACAACGGGCATATTTGCCATTACAAATAGCTCCGCTCAAAACATATGGATCAGAGCAGTTTGAAGAATCGTATTGGTATTGAGCATCACACACTGTGCATGAATAGCAAGTGAGGCCGGGAAACGAAACAGATCGACAAGAGGCATTATCAGGCCTATTTTCAGCCGAATAATAACCATAAGTGCTACAGGATAATGTAGGTGTGTGTGCTGTTCCTGTGCCAATCTGGTCAACTCGTTTCCCGTAGATAAAAGCTTGTTGATAGTCTGGCAAGTAATAAGTTCTGGCCTGCAAATCAGCTAAGCCAGCAAGGAGAAAAGCACATATACAAAAAAGCATTTTAGTCATAGTGCAACTCCCTATACAATTACCTTCTACACTTTAAGATAATGTATCTTCACAAGCGTGTCAACACTAAATGGAGTGTGCTGGACTAAAATAAAAGCCCGTTCTTAAATGAACGGGCTTTGGAATTTAAGATTGTTTCGCCTTAGGCTTACGTCTTTTTCGCCAATAAGGATTTTTACGCGGGCGTTTATGGATAGCATCTTTAATTTTTTGCGTTCCGTCTTTAACTTGCTGTTCAATTTTCAAGAGCTCCATAAATTTTGACTTGCGAGGCTTGGTCTTATTTTCCTTAGTCTTGTCAACCGAGAACCCAAAACCGCCAAGATCGCGCCCCATGGTATAGTAGCGGCCATGAGCAAAAACAAGGAGCCCGGCTTTCTCGAGTGCCAAACGGTTGTCAGGTTCCAGATATTTGTCATCAATATTGACATTGACAATCTCAGCCATAAACATATCATGCGTGCCAAAAGATTTGGTCTCAATAATTTTGCACTCAAGGCTGACAGGGGCTTTTTTAAGCATTGGCGCTTTAACTTTCACGCAGGGCTCAATTTCAAGGTCCATATCCTTAAATTTATCGGTGTTCTTACCGGAGCGCACACCGCAATAGTCGCAGGCTTTTGCCAACTCTAAAGTCGAGATATTGATAACAAATTCGCCGGCATTTTTAATGATATCATGCGAATATCGACTTGGTCTGACGGATATATAAGTAAGCGGCGGCTCTGAGTTAATGATGCCGGTCCAGGCAACGGTTAAAACATTCGGTTTTTCCATGGTTCCGCAGGTAACCATCACAGGCGGGAGCGGAAAAAGCATTGTCCCCGGTTTCCAAGATATCTTAGTCATAATAAAATCTTCTTTCTCTTATGTTTTAATATCTGTCAGGATAATCCAAAAAGATAAATAAGCAATTAAAAAAATCCTCGGAAAAATATCCGAGGATTTTTACGCAATGCGGAAAGTTTATTCCACGTTTCCGAAGGGGTTAATAACCTTCTCATCTTGCGCCGCACGCAGATTGAAGAGGTTTAAGAACACGGCGGAAACATAGATGGAAGAATATGTTCCGACCAACACACCCCAAACGATAGTGAAAGAGAAACTACGCAAAGTGTCGCCGCCCCAGATTAAGAGGGCCAGAGCCGCCAACAAGGTGGTGCATCCGGTCAAAATCGTTCTGGAGAAGATATCGTTGATACTTTTGTTTAAGAGGTCAAACTGCGGCATTTTTTTGAACTTACGCAAGTTTTCACGGATTCTGTCGTAGGTTACCACCGTATCGTTAACAGAGTAACCAGCCAGAGTCAAAATTGCGGCAACCGTGGTCAGGCTGAAGTCAAAGTCAAAGAAAGACAATACACCAACCGTCACAACCACATCGTGGATAAGGCCGAGCATGGCCCCCAAAGCAAATTGCCACTCAAATCTAAACCAGATATAGGCCGAAATTGCCAACACGGCAATAACAGAGGCAATGACGCCTGCTTTTTTGAGCTCGCCGCCAACTTGCGGACCAACCAGTTCAACCCTACGATATTCATAAGCACTGCCGAGGGTGGACTTAATTTGGTTAACAACGGCCATTTGTTGTTTTTCATCCAAATTTTTTGCTTGTGCGCGCAAAACAACCTCATTTCCGGTTTCGCCGATACTTTGCAGGTTGATTTCATCTAGCTCAACGGTAGAAAGCTGCTTGCGCAATTCTTCCACGTTGATCTTGTTTTCACTTTTAAGCTCCATCAAGATACCGCCCGAGAAGTCGATACCATAGTTAAAGCCCTTAAAAGTGATGCTGGCAATAGAGAGCAAAACCATAATAGCGGACAAAGCATAAGTCCACTTGCGAGTCCCCATAAAATTAATGGTGGTGTCTTTGGTTACCCATTTAAAAATCTTCATCATGATAGATAATCCTTGAGTTAAATTGGCAATTTTGTCGGTTTATATTTGTTGAGCCACCAGGTAATGATGAGTCTGGTAACCGTAACGGAGGTAAACATAGAGGTAGCAATACCAACCGCCAAGGTAACGGCAAAACCTCTGACTGGACCACTGCCAAAATAGAAGAGGACAAATGCGGCCACCAAGGTCGTGAGGTTAGAGTCAACGATTGTTGCCCAAGCTTCGGTAAATCCGGCATCGGCGGCATCGCGGGTAGAGCGTCCGGCCTTAACCTCCTCGCGCATGCGCTCAAAAATCAAGACGTTAGCATCAACAGCCATACCGATGGTGAGGATAATACCGGCAATACCGGGCAGGGTGAGTGTTGCGCCCATAAAGCTCAAAACACCGAGCATCAAGAACAGGTTCATAAACACGGTGATGGTGGTGAAGACGCCAAACAAACCATATGCGGCCACCATAAAGACCACCACGGCAATCAAACCGATGATAGAGGCAACAATACCTTCCCGAATGGAATCTGCACCAAGGCCTGCGCCGACGGTTCTTTCTTCCAGCACCTCAAGCGGAGCCGGCAGAGCGCCTGAGCGCAAGAGCAGTGCGAGGTCGTTGGCTGATTTAACCGTAAAGTTACCGGTGATAACGCCGCTGCCGCCCATAATGGCAGATTGAATGGTGGGGGCGGAGATAACTTCATTATCAAGAACAATGGCAAGTCTTTCACCAATGTTGTCTCTGGTTGCCTCACCGAATTTCTTGCCGCCCAAAGAGTTGAACTTGAAGCTAACGACCGGCTGTCCGTCTTGGAAAGAAGGCTGTGCATCAACCAAGCTTTCGCCGCTCACAACCGGCTTGCGGTTGATAACATAGGTCTCACCCATAGTGCCCTGAACCAATCTTGAGGTTGCTGCGAGTTTGCCGCGGCGTGCATCAGCGGCGGTGGAGCGGCTGTCAACCATATGGAAAGACATCTTTGCAGTTTTGCCGAGCAAGGTCTTAACATATTCAGGGTTTTGCAAACCTGGGAGCTGCACCACAATACGGTCGCTGCCTTGGCTTTGAATAACCGGCTCTTTAGTGCCGAGCTCATCAATACGACGGCGGACAATCTCAATAGACTGTTCAACGATTCTCATCTTGAGTTTGTTGAGTTCAATATCTGAATATTTGATGGTGAGAGTTCCGTCTTGGTCCTCAGTTACCTCGATGCCGGAATCAATACCTTTAAATAAGTTGGCGGCCTTGTTGCGAGCGTTGAGGTTATCAATTTTAACCTTCACGCTGTCAGTGCCGACATTAAGGTTCTGGTAGCGGATTCTATTTTCGCGCAAGATCTGGCGGGCAGAATCTTCAATTGAGGACATTCTTTCTTTAATAACATCGTCGATTTTGACCTCCAACAGCAGGTTTGAGCCGCCCTGCAAGTCAAGACCGAGGTTAACGGGCTGCCACCAAGAAGGCAGAGCCTCTTTATTGCTGACCAAATTTGGGATGGCAAAGAAAATGCCCAAAGCACAAATGGCGGCAATAATCATCACGCGTGATCTGGAGAGTTTATACATTGCAAAACACCTTTATTTTTTATCTTTTTTGTTGCTATTGGCAACTTTTTTGGGAGCTTTAGGGGTTGAAACCTGCTTGGGAGCCTTTGTTTGAGCGGTGTCATCCAAAAGGTCGCGGACAGTGGCGCGATAAACTTTCACAACCACGCCGTCGGCAATTTCAACCGTGAGTTCATAAGGATCGGAAGCGTCCAAAACTTTTGCAATCATACCGCCGCCGGTGATAATTCGATCACCTTTTTTAATTGTTTGCAGCAATTGTTCATGCTGTCTCATTTTTTTCTGTTGGGGGCGGATTAAAAAGATATAAAACACCACCATAATCAAAATGAGTTGAATAATCATACCGGTGGTAGAAGTAGTACCCTGAGCGGCAGCTTCCTCGGCTGCGGCAAAAGCGGAATTTATGAACATAACTTTCTCCTTAAGAATTTAATTCCACGTCACTATATAACAAATCTCTTTGCTTATATAGGGCAATTTTTATTATTTCACAAGTTATTTTTATATTTTAGAATAGTTTGAGGATGCTCTGGCTAGCTTGGGAGGCGAGTGAAAGGGAGTTAATGGCTAATTGCTGGCGGGTTTGAAGAGCCAGCATATTGGCAGATTCCTCATTCATATCTGCCAGAGTCAACTTATCCGCCCCTTCGGTCAAGACATTTATTAGGCTTTCGGTAAAGTCTTGACGAGTGGTGATGATATTGTAATTGTTACCAAGCTCTGATGAATAATTACGAATGTTTTCTACCGCCGCAGAGAGCTCTTCTACTGATTTGTTAATATCCTCTTGGGTCTGCCAATCAAATGTCTTAAAACCCAAAGCTTGAGAACTCATATCTTTGCCTATAACTTCAAGTGCCGCAGTGTTTTCTTCGTTAAATTTGACTGTCAGTTTATCTGTTCGCAGAAGATTAATCCCTTTATAACTTGCATCTTTGATGAGAGAATCATATTGATTTAAGATTTCCTGATAATTTTTGTTTGCGTTTGCCAAATCTTGGATTGCGGAATCTTGTTCTTCATCATCTCCTATCTTGACAGGCAATTCCCAAGGGGCAGAAGTTTCAACTTTTATCTTATTTTGAATCCCTCCGTTAAAAATAAGGTTGGTATTTGAGGAGGTGTTAATGTCTGTATAAGTTTCCGTTACCGTATACCAGTCCACACCAGCATAAACTTCACTGGCTATCTTAGCGCCGGCAGCAATTTTAAATGTGTTAGGAGCTGCAACAGAAGCTCCTGCGTTATAAAACGGATAAAAACCTCCACCGCTGAACAGATGCAAGCGGGCACTAGATAAGATGTTTACTGTATTCCCTGCATCTGTGGAGGTCATAAAATCATTTCCCTCCGATTGATGGAGATACAGATTCCCAGCAATATTTGCGCTTGAATGGCCCTCTATCACAATTCCGTGCCCGGAACCACCCGTGGTTGCAGAAGTTAGTTCAGCACCTTCTGCTATATTGAGGGTCGACTGTGCCTGAGAGAAAATGCTCCATCCGTAGTCTCCGCTTGTTTGGATTGTAACTCTGGCTTTATTATTAATGTTTGCAACCGACCCCTCAGTGAAAATTCCACAACTCGGGCGCCCAGAGGTATTTATATTTATTTTGCCTTCAATCTCTATAATAGCCTGATTCTTTGAATGTATTGCTCCTCTGCGAACACTGTTATTTTGAGAAGCTGCAAAATCTGTGCTTATGTCCAGGTTTCTAAGTGTGCAGACGTTGTTTTTTCCATCTCCGTTAATGCTAATGGCATGATAGCCACCGGCTTCTGCTGAATTTTTATAATTAAAGCTCAAATCTGAAATTGTGGCGTTATTTCCTTTGACCGTCAGTAAATTTTTATCAGGGACCGTAGCCTCTGCGGAGATGGAAGAAAATTTGTCCGTATCGGTATCATAATTGCCAAAATAACCAATACCGACTAATTTTTGATTTTCTTTTAATTCCAATCCACCACTGGTAGATATATCGCCCAGATCTATACTTCCATAGACGCAAATTGTTTCTTTGCCAGCGGCAATGGCGTCTTTCAGCTCTTGTGCGGTGCTGACAACCGCGCCATTCTCACCCACCATATTCTGAAGTTGCTCCTTGCTGGGGATTGCTTGCTCTAAAGCCTGATTGGCCACTGCCTTGGCTTGCTCTAAAAATTCCGTGGCGCTTTCCAAAGCCGTGGTGGCCGCTTTTATGGTGCTCACAGCCTGGCCCATACTGTCTAACAAAGCATTCAAATCATCAGCTCGGTTATTTAGAGAAAGCGCTGTATAGTATGAACTTGGGTTATCTATGGCGGAATTAACTTTATTACCGGTAGAGAGTTTGTTTTGAGTAGAGGAAACCTGCCCGCTGATATTTTGCAGGCTCAACAAATTTGACCGCATTGATGCGGTTAAGCTAATTCCGCTCATTTAATTCCCCTAAAGTTCGTATAACGGCGCACCTAAAGGCATTTTGGCGAGGCTCGCAAAATTCATGTACGCCTTATGTACACTGGAATTTTTCTCGCTCTTACAATCCCTTTATCTGCACCATTCTCCGAACTTTTACTACTCTGTTTAGGTTTCGATTACTGCTTTTGATTATATATTTTTAAAATGCCGGTTGCTAGAAAAACGGAGGACTTTTCCACATAAATGAAAGAAAAATAAATTTTATTGTAAATACGCCATTGGGTTGACGGCTTTTTTGCCGGCGCGGATTTCAAAATGCAGTTGCGGTGTGTTGACGCCGCCGGTGGAGCCGACAGTTGCGATTTTTTCGCCCTTGCGCACTTTTTGGCCTTTTTTAACCAAGAGCCTGTCGTTATGGGCATAAGCGGTAATCCATCCGCCGCTGTGTTTAATCAAGATAAGGTTACCAAAACCTTTAAGCTCGTTACCGGCATAGGCAACCGTTCCGGCATCGGCAGCCTTAACAGCGGTGCTGAGTGCGGCCTTGATATTGATGCCGTCATTGTTTCTGCCTTTGGCAATAGGGCCAAATTTGGAGATAACCTGCCCTTTAACCGGCCAAGCAAATTTTGACGAGCGCTTCTTTACCGGCGTGCTATAAGATTTGGCCGAAGACGATGTCGTCTTTTTCTTGGTCGCGGTGGATTTTGCAGAAGCTTTCCACGAGGATGTTTTTGTTGAAGACTTGGCAGCATAAGAGGGCGTTTCCTTAGAGACAACGGAGCCCGGCAATAACAATCTCTGCCCGATTCTCAAGGAATAGGGCGCATCAATATTGTTGGTGCGGCTAAGCGAGTTCATATCAACATTATAGCGCTTGGAGATATTATAAAGGGTGTCTCCCTTTGCCACCACATGGTAGCGAGCGGTGGGCAGACGCAACACCTGGCCGATTTTGAGCGAATAAGGCGGCCTCAAGTTGTTGACCTCAATCACCTCGCGCAAAGGCACATCATACCGACGGGAGATACTGTAAAGGGTGTCTCCTTTCTTGACAACAACGCTGGACGGAGCACTGCCGCCCCACCAGGTGTTATAATTAAACAGCGGAATTTGGTTGCCTGAGCACCCGCCCAGCAACATCAACAGTGCTAGAAACCACAATGTCATCTTCGATTTTAGCATGTAAAACCGCTCAAAAGTTAACTTCTGGGAAAAGATTCTAGCAGATAGTCATTAATATTTTATTACCGTTGTTCGAGGACATTGCCGCGGTCATCAGAGGAAACAACACCATATTCCCTATGTTTAAGAGATGTTTTGATATGGCGGCGGATTCTTGCCAACATTCCATCATAACTATCGCTGAAGTTGCGGCGGTTGGTATAGGTGATGACCATCATTTGGGCATTATATTCATCAACCCTCAAGGTCTTGATGGCGCTCACGGCCTCATCCAAAACCTTAAAAGCAATGGCACGGGCTTTTTCGCGCTCGGTGCCGTTTAGAACCATGAATATCTTGGTCTTGTCCACCCGGCCGATATTGGCATTGGGGGTGAGGTTGGCAAAGCAGACATCGCTCACTACCTTGAGCATTTTATCGGCGGTTTCAAAGTCGATTCCCTTGCTGATAAAGTCATAAATATCCCTAAGCTCCACTACCACGCAAGAAAACGGCCGATTATAGCGCTTAGCCAGCTGAAAGTCGTGTTCAAATCTGTCAAGAATGGTTGCCTCGTTGAGGGTATTGGTGAAAATATCTCTTTCTTGAAATTGGGAGAGGTTTTCTTGCCAAGCTCTGGCCTCGGAAATATCTTTGCACAAGAAACTGATGCCGTCACATTCCAAAATCTCATTCAAAAGCGGGCGTTGGCGGCAGAGCATGAGCTGCTTTTGCCCATCTCCTCTGAGCAAAACAATCTGAGTGTTAATGGTGGATTGGTGCTTGCTCATTTTGTTCAAGGTGGCGCTCATTGCCTCTCTTTGTGCCAACTTATCTTCTATGAGGGTGCCAAAAACGGGTTTGCCCAAGAGTTTTTGCGGCGTATAGCCCAAGACATCGGCTCCCGATTCGTTAATGAAAGTGATGTTAAAGTCCCGATCAACCTTAAAATAGACATCACCATTAGTGGCTTGCGGATTGCTTTGTTGATTGTCGTTTTCCTTAATCAGTTCCTTTAGGTTGCGGCGAGTTTGTTTGAGCTTGTTGCGCAAAAGCAAGCAAACGGCCGTCAAAGCCAGAATAACCAAGACTAAAAAGCAAATTATCCAATACAGCATGGTTTCCTCATAGATATTTCTACCAGTCACTCAGGATAGATTCATAAAAGCTAAAATAAGGTTAAATAGAGGTTGCAATTTTACAAAAAAAACACTAGCTTTAGGTGAAGAAAAAGAGAAAAAGCATGAATAAACTACCAACCATAGAAGACGAAGCCGGTGATAAATATAAATACGGTTTTGTGACCGATATCGCCTCAGAAACGGCGCCCAAAGGCCTAAATGAGGACATAATTCGCCTCATCTCCGCCAAAAAGGGTGAGCCTGAGTGGCTTTTGGATTTTAGGCTAAAGGCGTTTGAGTTTTGGCAAACGCTGAGTGAGCCAACTTGGGCCAAGCTTAAATACGACAAGATAGATTATCAAGATCTGTCATATTACTCTGCGCCCAAGCAAAAAGTTGCGCCCAAAAGCTTAAGCGAGGTAGACCCAGAGCTTTTGGCCACCTATGAGAAATTGGGGATTCCCCTAAAAGAGCAAGAAGCTTTGGCAGGCGTCGTCGCGGTGGATGCTGTTTTTGACAGTGTTTCTGTCGCCACCACATATCGTGCCAAGTTGGCAGAAAAAGGGATTATCTTTTGCTCAATCTCCGAGGCCGTAAAAGAGCATCCTGATTTGGTTAAAAAATATTTGGGCTCGGTTGTGCCATATACGGACAATTTCTTTGCCGCATTAAACTCGGCAGTGTTTACCGATGGCTCTTTTGTGTATATCCCCAAAGGAGTACGGTGCCCGATGGAGCTTTCCACCTATTTTCGCATCAATGCCAAAAACACCGGCCAGTTTGAACGCACTTTGATTGTGGCCGATGATGAGAGCTATGTTTCTTATCTTGAGGGCTGCACGGCTCCGCAAAGAGATGAAAATCAGCTTCATGCAGCCATTGTTGAGATTGTGGTTTTGAAAGATGCAGAGGTCAAATATTCCACCGTTCAGAACTGGTATCCCGGAGATAAAGACGGCAAAGGTGGTGTTTATAACTTTGTGACCAAACGCGCGGCTTGCCGCGGAGCCAATGCCAAAATCTCTTGGACACAGGTGGAAACCGGCTCGGCCGTTACCTGGAAATACCCGTCTTGCGTTTTGCAGGGAGACAATTCGGTGGGAGAGTTTTATTCGGTTGCCATCACCAACAATCACCAACAGGCAGATACCGGCACCAAGATGATTCATATTGGCAAAAACACCACCTCAAAGATAATCTCCAAGGGTATTTCGGCCGGTTTCTCAAACCAGACATATCGCGGCCTTGTGAGAGTAAGCCCCGGCGCCGACAATGCCAGAAATTATTCGCAGTGTGATAGTCTGCTGATAGGTGCAACATGTGGCTCTCACACGGTGCCCTATATCGAAAACCGCAACAAGAGTGCCAAGTTGGAGCATGAGGCCACCACCTCAAAAATCAGCGATGAGCAGTTGTTTTATTGCCAAAGCCGCGGCATTGGTGAGGAAGAGGCCGTAAGCCTGATTGTTAACGGTTTTTGCAAAGAGGTCATGCAGCATTTGCCGATGGAGTTTGCAATAGAGGCGGCAAAGCTGATAAACATAAGCTTGGAAGGAAGTGTAGGATAATGATAGACCCTGTATTAAAAAGAGCGCTGAAAACTTGGGGCGAGGAGCCGCAAATGTTGATGGTGGTTGAGGAAATGTCAGAACTGATGAAAGAGGTTTTGAAAAACATCAACCGCAAAAAAGACAACATTGCCGAGATTATAGAAGAAACGGCCGATGTTGAGATTATGTTGGCACAGTTAAAGGAAAACTACCATATTTTTGAGCAGGTTGAGAGTTATAAAAAGGAAAAAATCAAAAAGATTGAAGAACGCCTCAATCAATGGGATAAAGAGCATTCGGCGGCATAAGCATACAGATTGTGAGGAAAAAAGATGAGTAAGACACCACTGTTGGAAATAGAAGATTTATGTGCCAGAGTTGAAGACAAAGAGATAATCAAAGGCTTCAACCTCACCATTAATGAGGGAGAGGTTCACGCCCTCATGGGCCCCAATGGTGCCGGAAAATCTACACTTTCCAACGTTTTGTGCGGCAAAAAAGGCTATGAAGTCACCAATGGCTCTGTGCGCTTTAAGGGCAAAGATTTGCTGAGCATGAGCCCGGAGGACAGAGCCAGAGAGGGTATCTTTCTTTCCATGCAATATCCGGTTGAAATCCCCGGCGTTCCAACCTCTACCTTTTTGAAACACGCGGTTAATGACATTCGCAAATATCATAACTTGCCGGAGCTTGATACCATGGAGTTCCTCAAGATGGTGAGAGAGGGGGGACGCAAATTGGGCGTGGATTCGGAGATGATAAAACGTCCCTTAAATGTTGGTTTTTCAGGCGGGGAGAAAAAGAGACTGGAGATATTGCAAATGTCTATTCTAAAGCCGTCTTTTGCCATCATGGACGAGGTCGATTCCGGCTTGGATATTGATGCCTTAAAAGTTGTTTCGGAAGGGGTTAATGCTTTAAGAGACGGCAAGTTCTCAATGTTGGTTATCACCCACTATCAGCGTTTATTAAATTACGTGGTTCCGGATTTTGTGCATGTTTATGCCGATGGCCACATCGTAAAATCAGGCAACAAGGATTTGGCCTTGGAGCTGGAAGAAAAAGGCTATGCCGAGTTTGTGAAAGAAAAATAAATGTCTTCTTTGTTGCAAAAAATACCTCTAATCGGCAAAGAGATTCCCTGGCTGACCGATGTGCGCCAAAAGGGAGCGGAAGCTTTTGCCAAAACCGGTGTGCCAACCGCCAAAACCGAGGCTTGGAAATATACCAAGCCAAGAGAGCTGTGCGGCGATGATTTTGTGATAAAACAGAGCAAGAAAGATTCTGATTGGAAGGCGGATTTACCGTTTGAGGCTTATCAAATTAGGTTTGAAAACGGCTATTTCTGCCCGCAGGAGAGCACTCTGCCGCAAGGAGTGGAGGTTGCTCCGCTGATAGAGGCCATGCTTTTCCACCCGGAGGTCTGGAAACATTTGTGCAAAATGGCAGATATCAACAAGTATCCGTTTGCCGCACTCAACCAGAGCTATCTAAATGAGGGTGTCTATATAAGGATTGAAAAAAATGTTGAGCTGAAAAAGCCTCTGGTTATCATCAGCCACACCACTCCCGGGGAGGAGAACCTGTTTTTCAATCTGCATAATTTGATTGTGTTGGAAGAAAATGCCGCTGCAACTTTGGTTGAATATCATACCTGGAGCGGAGAGGTAAAATCTCGCTATTTTGCAAATTTAGTGAATGAAATTTACTTGTCTGCAGGGGCACATCTGGAGCATATTAAGGTGCAGGCGGAGGCCTTCAAAGCCAACCACGTGGCCCTAAGTGTTGTTGCCGCAAACAAAGACAGTGAATATAAAAGTTTTTGCCTGCAAAGAGGCGCCAACATCGGCCGCAATGAGACTTTGGTAAAATTACAAGAAAGCGGCGCTTGTGCAGAGGTTAATGCCGCCTACATCATGAACGGCTGGGCCACGTTGGACACCACAACGGACATTGAGCATTTGTCCGCCCAAACCACCTCTCACCAGTTGGTTAAAGGGGTGATTGGCGGTGATGCCAAAGGCGTCTTCCAGGGCAAGATTCATATCGCCCCCAATGCAGTAAAGACCGAAGGGAACCAGTTGCACAAGGCTTTGCTGTTGAGCAATACGGCAGAGGTAGATGTTAAGCCGGAGCTTGAAATTTTTGCCGATGATGTTAAATGCTCGCATGGCGCCGCCAGTGGTGAGTTGGATGAAGACCAGCTGTTTTATATGCGCTCTCGCGGTATTGGGTTGGAAGAAGCCCGCCAGATTCTGATAGATGCTTATTTGGAAGATGTTATCGGAAAGATTAAGCACGAAGGGATTAGAAATTGGGTCGAAAAAGAGGCCAAATAGGAAACCAAGATGTATGATGTAAAGAAGATAAGAAAAGATTTTCCGGTCTTAGAGTTGCAGGTCAATGGGCATCCAAACACTTTTTTGGATTCGGCGGCCTCGGCACAAAAACCGCAGATGGTGATAGACAAGATGGTGAATATATATTCCAAAGAATATTCAAATGTTCACCGCGGTTCTTATTTATTGTCGGAGGAGATTACTTCAGAATATGAAGAAGCCAGAAAAAAAGTGCAAAAGTTTTTGGGCGCAAAGAAGGATTCTGAGATAGTTTTTACCCGCAATGCAACAGAGGCCATAAATTTGGTTGCCGCAACCTGGGGGCGCAAATTTTTGAGTCCAAAAGACCGCGTTGTTATATCAGAGGCGGAGCACCACGCCAATTTGGTGCCTTGGCAAGTGTTGCGAGACGAGATAGGTTTTGAGCTTAAGATATTTAAGATAAATGATGACGGCAGTTTTAATCCTGAAGAATATCAGAAAAGTTTGAATGACAATACCAAACTGGTTGCCATAACCGGAATGTCCAATGTTTTGGGCACCGTTTTTCCCTTAAAAAAGATGATAGCTTCGGCCCATCAAAAGGGAGCTAAAGTTTTGGTGGATGCCTGCCAATATATTGTTCACCAGCCGGTAGACGTGGTTGATTTAGATTGTGATTTTCTGGCGTTTTCGGGGCATAAGATTTATGGCCCGACCGGGATTGGCGGATTATATGGCAAAGAGGAGCTGTTATTTGCCATGCCGCCCTACCAGTTTGGCGGAGATATGGTAGATGTTGTCACCTATGAGAAAACCACATTTGATGTTCCGCCGGCTCGGTTTGAGGCCGGCACTCCGGCGATAGTTCAGGCCATAGGCTTGGGCGCAGCGCTTGACTATGTGATGAATTTGGGCATGGATGCGATTAAAGCTCACGAGGATGAACTGGTAGACTATATTCACCAGCGCCTGCCTGAGGTTAAGGGGCTAAAAGAGATAGGGACAGCGGCCGGCAAGGGCGGAGTCATTTCAATTGTGATGGAAGGGATTCATCCGCAAGATTTGGCCTTTTTGTTGGACAAAGAAGGGGTCTCAATCAGGGTCGGCCACCATTGTGCGGCGCCATTAGTACACCGCATGGGGTATGAATCTTTGGCGCGCGCTTCTTTTGGCTTGTATACGGATCACGATGACATAGACCGCTTTATTGCAGCTCTGCAAAAAGCCAAGACTTTTTTCTAAAAAGGATAAAAATGGCAGAAGAAATTTTGGAAG
Organism: uncultured Alphaproteobacteria bacterium; assembly: GCA_944392205.1. Taxonomy (GTDB): domain Bacteria; phylum Pseudomonadota; class Alphaproteobacteria; order RF32; family CAG-239; genus CAZU01. The sequence continues at coordinate 13,886 of CALXVV010000014.1, forward strand.
ATAGAGAAAAACAATTATTAGAGGCTTTGTCCTTGGGGGAGAACGGCACCATGGGACAAGACTACACCGCCTATGCCGGCAAGAAGATGGCAGACGGAGTAAACAAAGCAAGCCGCGATGATATTATAAATGCCCTAAAAACAGTGTCAGACCCGGAGATAATGATAAATATTTGGGATATGGGACTGGTTTATAGAATAGAGCAAAAAGACGACGGCGATGTGGATATCGACATGACGGTCACGGCTCCCACTTGCCCGGTGGCGGGAATTTTGCCGCAACAAGCAGCCGATGCGGTCGCAAGCTTGGATGGTGTTGGCGTGGTGTGCGTCAAAGTTGTTTGGGAACCGGCCTGGAGCTTTGAGAATATGAGCGATGAAGCCAAAGCGATGATAGAACTGTTTTAATTCGGACGATGAATATGGATATAGAAGAGCTTATAGAAAACTTTCAGTTTCTGGACAATTGGGAAGATAAATACAGATATATTATTGAATTGGGAGAAAAACTGCCGCCTCTGCCGGAGGAATATCATGCAGAAGAATGGAAGGTGCAGGGCTGCCAGTCTCAGGTTTGGCTGGTTCCAAAGAAAGAGGAGAACGGGGATTTGAGTTTTATGGGCGACAGTGATGCAATGATCGTCAAAGGGCTGATAGCCATTGTCTTGAGTATTTATAACCATAAATCCCCATCGGCAATTAAAGCGGTTGCAGTTGAAGATATTTTTGCTAAACTAAACTTGCAGGAGCATTTATCGCCGAGCCGCCGCAACGGCCTTTTGGCGATGATAGACAAGATAAAACACTATGCGGAGATTTTATAGGCAATGAACATTCACGAGTATCAGGCCAAGAGGATATTAAGCCAATATGGGATAAAGATTCCCAAAGGCGGTGTGGCCTATACTCCGACAGAGGCCAAAAAGGTAGCCTCAAGAGCCTCAAGCAAAGGCCCGTGGATGCTGAAGGCGCAAATTCAGTCCGGCGCGCGCAGTACGGGCTATTTCCTGGAAAAATCAGCCGGACACCGCGGCGGCATCAGACTGGTAAAAAGCCGCAAAGAGATAGTGAAACAAGCAGAGGAGATGTTAGGCTCCACCTTGGTCACGGTTCAAACCGGGCCCAAGGGCAAGCCTGTCAGCCGCTTATATGTTGAAGCCTACACGAGAGTCGGGCAGATTTTTTACGCCGGCGTCGCGGTGGAGAGAGTGAGCGCCGCGCTGACACTGCTGGTTGCACCGATAAAAGATGAGGAGATAACCAACCTGGCCATCAACCATCCGGAGAAAATATTGCGGGTGCCACTGGATTTGGAAGGAGAAACCACCAAAGAGCAGGTTAAAGAGGTCATGGAGTTTTTGAAGCTGCCTCCCCGCAGTGCCAAGAGTTTGGAGCGGTTTATCAACGGGTTGCATAGAGTCTTCTTGGATTATGATGCGCAGATGATAGAGATTAACCCGGTCGGCGTGCAAAGAAACGGGGAGCTGGTGGCCTTGGATGCCAAAATTTCCTTTGATGACAATGCGTTGTACAGGCACGGAGATATCAGCCGCCTGCGTGATGATTACGAAACCTCAGAGAGGGAGTTGCAAGCGGCCAAATATAAGTTTAACTACAGTGAATTTGACGGTTCAATCGGTTGTATCGTAAATGGCGATGGCATCGCTTTGGCGGCCATGGATTTGTTGCGCAAAAAAGGTGTCGGTACCGCCTGTTTCCTAAACGTAAAAGGCGGTGTTGATAAAGACAAGATTGCCTCCGGCATCAAGATTATCATGACCAACCCGAGGGTTGAGGGAATATTGATAAACGTTTTGGGTGGTTTCTTGCGTTGCAACTTAATAGCAGACGGAATAATCTCTGCCGCCTCGGAGGTGGGTTTGAATGTTCCGCTGGTTGTTCGCTTTGAGGGAACCAATAAGGACGAAGCCAAAGAGATTTTGCAAAAATCCAAATTGCCGATAATCATGGCAGAGACCATGGAGGAGGCGGTCAATTTGCTGGTGCAGGCGGTGGAGGAGAGTGACTGATGTCGATTCTGGTCAATAAGGAAACAAGAGTTGTCTGCCAAGGTATCACGGGTACTCAGGCCACGTTTCACATCCGTCGTTCTTTAGACTATGGCACCAAGGTTGTGAGCGGCGTCACCCCGGGCAAAGGGGGCGAGATGCATTTGGGCCTGCCGGTGTTTAATACGGTCAAAGAGGCGGTTGCGGAAACAGGAGCTAACGCGAGCGTTATGTACGTTCCGGCCCCTTTTGTCAAATCGGCGGTGAAAGAAGCGGTTGAGGCAGAACTTGATTTGGCCGTTTGCATTGCCGACAGTGTGCCTTTGAAAGATATGCTAGAGATAAAGGCGATGCTAAAAGGGGCCAAGACCAAGTTGATAGGCCCCAACACCCCGGGCATAATCACCCCCGGTGAGGCAAGACTTGGAATTTTTCCTGAGAATATTCACACTCCCGGCAAGATTGGGGTAGTATCTCGCTCATCAACCCTAACTTATGAGGCGGTTTTGGAAACCACACGCGCCGGCGAGGGGCAATCAACGGTGATAGGTTTGGGCGATGATATGCTGATAGGCATGGATTTTGTAGAGGTTTTGGAGCGCTTCCATGCCGATAAAAACACCAAGGCGATCGTGCTGATTGGCCAGCTTGGCGGCACGTTTGAAGAGGTTGCAGCTGCGTACTATAAAGGATTAAAAAAGAAAAAGCCGGTAATAGCTTTTGTGGCCGGCAATGCCATTCCGTTTGGGCACAAGATGGGCTATGCGGGCGATGTCATCACTCGCGGGCATATCTCCACGCAAGATAAGAAGGATACTTTTGCCGAGGCGGGGATGATTGTAGTTGATAATATAAACGATATTCACTTGCGTTTATCAGAACTTTAGATGCAAATTTGGGAACAAATACTAAATTCTTTTCTGCCGCCGCGGTGCCTGCGCTGCGGTAAGGTGTTAAAAGAGAACACGGGGCTGTGCAAACATTGCATAGAAGAGATACATTTCATCACCGAGCCATATTGCTACAAATGCGGCCACCCATTTGAGTTTTTGGAAGCAAAAAAGGGAAAACTTTTGTGCGGACATTGCCTAAAGGGCAGAAAAGGCCCGTTTAGAATGAGCCGCTCGGCCTTTGCTTATGATGATGCTTCAAAAGATTTGATACTGAGTTTTAAGTTTCACGACAAGACAGAGAATGCCAAACTTTTGGCGCAAATGATGTATGTTGCGGGAGAGGATATTTTTAAAGAAGGTGTGGATGTGATTATGCCTGTTCCCCTGCATTATACAAGATTGCTAAAGAGAAGATATAACCAATCGGCATTGCTGGGAAGGGAGTTATCCAAATTAAGCGGAATAGAATGTGATAATTTGACACTGGTGCGCCATAAAAAGACGCGTCCGCAGGTAGAGCTGAGCGGTCTGGAAAGACAAAGAAACGTGAGAGATGTTTTTAGCATAAAAAGAGAAGATAAGGTTAAAGGCAAGAGGGTGCTGCTGATAGATGATGTTTTAACAACCGGCGCCACCTTGAGGGAATGTGGCAAATGTTTAAAAAAAGCAGGCGCAAAATCGGTGGATACGCTAACGGTGGGAAGAGTAATTTAGGAGAAAAAGATAAAAAATATATAAAAAAATAAAAACAACACTTGATTTTTATAAAATGATTATGTATGTTACCACTCGCAAGGCGGGAAACCGCGGAGCAAAAGAATGAAGTAGTACACCGCTGTAGTTCAGTGGTAACACGAAGAAAAGTTAATTATTATGCCGCTGTAGCTCAGTGGTAGAGCACGTC
>CALXVV010000015.1 GCA_944392205.1 uncultured Alphaproteobacteria bacterium
TTGCATGTGTTAAGCCTGCCGCCAGCGTTCGTTCTGAGCCAGGATCAAACTCTCATATTAAAATGGTGTCTAACCCTAGCCTGATTACTCATAAAGAATCTCTATGGTTCCTTTACTATACTCAGACCTGTATATATCTCTAAAACATATACCGCCTGCGTATCCTCTTCCTTATTCACTCTTCTCTATAACCACCTCAGCAGCAACATTCATCACCGCGTTGGTGATTGGGGTTATATGACACTAGTTTGCTAATGTCAACAACTTTTTTCATCTTTTTTTAAGTTTTTCTGTGTAAATTTGTAACCCGTTGATTGTACACAATATTAATATTCAAAATTCTGTTTGTCAAGCTGTTTACGCCCTTACTTTTCTCACAAATAGATTCTTCTTTTATAAAAAATAAGGATTCCTTATATAACAGATTCTTGGGGGCTAGATATTTTTCCCCTTAAAAATAAGAATCTCTTTTGTATCGCTCCTCACAATGTTTTAAATACAACAAAAAACCTCATGATTCTGTCATGAGGTTTTAAGTTTCTCGAGACTACTGGCGACTAGATTGAGCTACCTGACGAACCATATCCTTGGAAACCTCTCTCTTAACTGTAGGTTTATTTGGTTGAGATAACAGGCCTCTATCTTTTAATATTTTTCTAGCCAAATACCTTTTTTCAGCCACCTCTGCTTTCCCTGCATCATCTTTAGCGACATCAACATCTCTAAATTGCGGATTAGAAATTTCAGCTACAACCCTTTTAGCCTTTACCAATTCAGCATCTCTTTCCCTCTTCACTCTGATTCCTTTAATTTCCGCAAACTCATCTTTATGCTGCTCATTAAAATTATTCACAGCAGACCTTTTAATAGCCTCATATCTTTTAGCCTCAATATATTCCTTCAATCTTCTGTTAAGATCAATCGCCTCACGATCTCGGATCTCGCCAACATCCTTAAACTTTTCCAAGTCCCCCAAACGAGCGACTGAGCCCCCTATACATCCGATATCAACACCCGAAAACAGTTTTTGCAAATTTCCCGTAAACTCATCATACTGTCTCTGTATTCTTTCATTATCTTCTTCAACTTGACATTTGCCCGTCAAACGCTTCTTCATTTTATCCATAAATGACAGTTTTTTCAGTTTAGGCTTGGGAATATCAATTTTTTTATCATCCGATTTACCTAAATTATCCACAATAGCACTATAAACACTCTCCTTATCAAAACCATATCTTTCATATTTTTTTCCCTCTCTTACCATAAAGGAGGTCGGCTCATCTTTATGCGCGCAGATATCTTCAACGAGCTGTCTTCTCTCAGCTATCTTATTATACTGATCCAAACCATATAATTTTAACGCCAATTCTTCCTCATATTTGCTAAAATCGCGCTCATAATACTTTAGACCTAAATCCACACCCCCAACGTCATTATTGAGATCTAAATAATAATTTTTTCTCTCTGCCCACAGTGCCTCACATTCCTTCTGTGCCCGCTCCTTAAGTTCAATATCTTTACCTTCACTAACTTTTACACTTCCTCCAACTTCATAACTTATCCGGTCTTTTAAGCGTTTCTGAGAATCTAAATCGCCCATATCACCCGTCACGACATCGATATCAACGTTTCTTATGTAATTGGTAGCACTTACCAATTGTTCTTTAGAAATCATTTTTCCTCTCCCTTGTCAGAAATTTTGTCTATTAATGTAACTATATCATTAGTGTAGACTATAGTCAACACAATTTGAATGACTCAAGCATACACTCCTATACAAAAAAAATACTTAAGGAGTGGAATTTTGACAAACAGACTACAAAGCATCGGTAACAAGATTCGCCAAATTCGCAAAGGAAAAAACATTCCTCAAATTGAACTAGCAGTCGAGATAGGTATCGACCGCGCCTATCTATCTGAAATTGAAAATGGCCGCACCAACCCCTCAATAAACATTCTCTATGCCATCTCAGATGCTTTACACGTGAATATCATAGAGTTTTTTCAAAACAACGAATAATTTTCAAAATTCATTGATTTAATTAAATTTTAATCTTGAAAACTTATATTTGTTTTGTATTATGATTGCGTTTTAACACTTTATTAGGAGGATACAATAATAAAAGATAATACCAATGCGCCAGTACGAGGAGATGACGGACCGCGCATTAACGAAGCCATCAGAGTAAGAGAAGTTCGTTTAATTGATGAAACCGGAGAAAACAGAGGCATTGTTTCCATTCAGGAAGCGCTACGAATTGCAGATGATGCCGGACTTGATTTGATTGAGATTTCTCCCCAAGCCAATCCTCCTGTATGCAAAGTTTTGGACTACGGCAAATATAAATATGAGACTCAAAAACGTAAAGCCGAAGCTAAAAAGAATCAAAAAGTTGTAGAGATTAAAGAATTAAAATTACGCCCAATGATTGACACTCACGATTACGAGGTCAAAGTCAAGCAGGCCAAGAAATTCTTGAGTGAAGGCAACAAAGTTAAGTTCACCATGCGCTACAAAGGACGTGAGTTGAGTGCCAACGATATGGGTAGAACCGTTTTGATGCGCTTGCTTGATGATTTGGATTCGGTCTGCAAACTTGAATCTGAGCCAAAACTTGAAGGCAAGCAAATGATGATGATTGTTGCCCCGGCATAAAAAACTTTATATTAAGGCAAAAAGCCGCCTCATTTGAGACGGCTTTTTGCTTTCGTGAATCTTTTTTCAAAAATATAAATCTCCCCAGACGACGAGCCATAAGACATCACCATCGTCCAACCGTCGGCATAGAGCTCCTGCAAAAGCTTTGCAAAAGCATTTTCATCAACCTCCGGTTCAAGCAGTTTTGGAGCCTCACTTTTGGGCAGCTCAAAACTAAGTGGCACATACCAGACATATTCTTCCGGCTCTTCTCGAGGCAAAATCCTTGGCCGATAATCTGTTCTTTTGCCATCGCGAATAACATAAGAGAGGATTCCCTCTTTTGTTCCGACAATGATAGCTTTGGTTTCTTTTGCCGCCTCTTCAGCCTTAATTTCAGCCTTTGCGCGGTTGACATAATACCGATCAGAGATCGTAACCTGGGCTTTTACGCCTGCAATGCAAAAAAGCATTGTCAACAAGACAATAATTTTTCTCATAACCTTACTGTTTTAATAATACGATTTTGATAAGTTCAGTTATACGCCTTTTACACACGAGATGCAAGTAAATTTAAGCCTTTTCAAATAAGAAAAAGACCTCTGCAAAAGTATAAATTCTTATAGCTTTTAGCAACAAAACGCATATATTATTAGGAAAGAAACGAGGGGAAATAAGATGAAAGACATCAACGAACTAACCAAAGAAGAAGCCGCCGCCGAGCTGGAATACCTCGCGCGTGAAATGGCCAAATCTGATATTGCCTATTATCAAAATGATGCACCTTATTTGAGTGATGCCGAATATGACCGCCTCAAACAGCGCAATCTGGATATTGAGAAAAGATTCCCTGAGCTCATCCGCCCGGACAGCCCTTCAAAACGTGTCGGCGCCGCGGTAAAGAGCGGTTTTTCAAAAGTCACTCACCGATTTCCGATGCTATCACTGGCTGATGTCTTTTCAATAGAAGAGGTTGAAGACTTTATCTTAAGTGTCAAACGATTCCTAAACACCTCTGAAGATATTCCCTTTATGAGTGAGCCGAAAATTGACGGCTTGTCTTTCTCCGCCCGCTATGAAAACGGAATTTTCGTACAAGGAGCCACCCGTGGTGACGGTGTAACCGGCGAAGACATCACCGAAAACCTGAAAACCATTCGCCAACTCCCCTTAAAAATTGAGAATGCGCCGGAAATTTTAGAAGTTCGCGGCGAGGTCTATATGGCCAAAGCCGACTTTTTTGCCCTCAATCAAAAGTATGAGGCTGAAGGCAAAAAAACTTTTGCCAACCCGCGCAATGCCGCAGCCGGATCTTTGCGCCAACTTGACCCCAAAATCACGGCCGAAAGAAAGCTGAGTATTTTTGCTTATACTTGGGGTGAGGTCTCAAAACGCCCTTGGGATTCTCAGGCAAACTTTTTTGATTACCTCAAAGGATGGGGCTTTCCAACCAACCCCAACAACACTCTTTGCAACGATATCAAAGACATAGAAAAAAGCTTTGCAAAGCTGATGGAAATCAGGGCCTCACTACCCTATGATATTGACGGCGTGGTCTACAAAGTTAACTCCATAGCCTTGCAGGAGCGCCTGGGCTTTTTAACCCGCACCCCGCGTTGGGCGGTAGCACACAAATTTCCGGCAGAACAAGCGCTGACAACCATCAACAATATCAGAATTCAGGTTGGGCGCACCGGCGCACTGACTCCGGTGGCAGATTTAGAACCCGTCAATGTCGGCGGAGTAATTGTTTCGCACGCCACTTTGCACAATGAAGATGAGATAAAACGCAAAGACATTCGCATTGGTGATACGGTCGTGGTGCAACGCGCCGGCGATGTTATTCCCCAAATTGTTGAGGTTATTTTGCCAAAGCGCAAAGAATCAAGCAAAGAATTTGAATTTCCCACCACCTGCCCGATTTGCGGTGCACATGCCATTCGTGAAGTTGATGAGGCCGTCCGCCGTTGCACCGGAGGCCTAAGTTGCCCGGCCCAAGCCAAAGAAAGGCTGATTCATTTTGTCTCCAAAGACGCTTTTGACATCACCGGACTTGGAGATAAAATCATTGAAGATTTTTACCAAGAAGGCATCTTAAAAACACCGGCCGATATCTTCACGATAGAAGAGCGCAACCGAGGCGGCGATGACCTATTTTCTGCAGGCTCCGGCCTACATTTGGAAAGAAAAGAGGGCTGGGGCAAAAAATCGGTTGAAAACTTGTTTAAGGCCATCAACGCCAAGCGCGTAATTTCACTGCCTC
>CALXVV010000016.1 GCA_944392205.1 uncultured Alphaproteobacteria bacterium
GATAAAATCAACCGTTGCTCCGGTTGATTTTACCACAAGAGGCGTAAGTTTTCTTGATTGAGTGAGTGAAGCGTGAGCAAGCGAAACGAAATTAGAAAACAAGTGACCGAAGCGGAGTTGTTGAGCGTAAAGCGCGAAACCTACGCAGCAAGACGAAACTGTCCAAGAACAGTCTACCTTATTCGTCATGCAAGCATGCTTATATCGGCAGCTCCCCAAAAGAGGAGTTTTTATCTGTAAGGAGCTCTGACACTCCGCAGGAGCAACTCACGCCTGCGAAAATGATATTAACGCATAAAGATTAATTTGCAATTAATTTGTTTGAATATGGCACGGATGCCAGCGAAACGAACTTTGTGAGTTGAGCGGATTACAGCGGAGATATCGAGGTGCGCGTTCGCACTGCCTCCGGTCGCTTGACCGGCGCTTGCCTGGTTAGAGGTCGGAACCCTGAATATTTTTGATTTGAGCCTCGATGAGCTCTTTGTCATAGGATAGGGTAGGCTCTTTTTTGATGCCGCCTTTGAGCTTGGCCTCAACTTGTTTGCGGTCGAGCTCGCCGGTATCATCCTTGAGGTCAAGAGCGTGCTGCCATTGGAATCTGGCCTCGTTCTTGCGGTTTGTGAACCAGTAGACATCTCCCAAATGGTCACTGATGACGGCGTTGGCAGGTGCAGCCTCGGTAGCTTTTTCCAAATATCCTTCGGCCATACCATAATAGCCGAGGTTATAAAGAGCCCAGCCCAAACTGTCATTGATATTGGGGTCATCGGGTGCTTGGTTATAGGCGCTGACAATCATGGTGAAGGCCTCATTGATATTTTGCCCTTGTTTGAGCCAGGTGTAACCGAGGTAGTTCAAGACCAGATAGTGATTTTGGCTGAGTTCGGCAGCTTTCAGCAAAGCTTCCTCGGCTTTTTTCCACTCACCGGCCTGTTCATAGGAAACGCCCAGAGCATAATACAAAACCCAAACACTGTCATTCTTGCCGCTGGCTTTAATGGCAGCCTTGTAGTATTTGATGGCTTCTTCGGGGCGATTTTTCATGCGCAAGACATCGCCAAGGTCAAGATATATCTGAGCATTTTCATAGTCCAAGCTCAGAGATTTAAGAAGCAGTTCTGCGCTGTCATAATCATTGAGTTTGATAAAGTTATTGGCTTTTTTGAGCTGTGCGGCATAATAAGCGGGAGAAGACTCATCAATTGTTTCATAAACATCATTGGCATCTTCAAACATTTGGCGGTCTTCCAAGATATCTGCCAGCAAGAGCTTTGCCAAATCATAATTGGGGTTTTGGTAGATGGCCAGGCTGGTAAACATGTGCGCGACATCAATAATTTCATCATAGCGGAAAGTGGCGGCAATGCTGAACAAGGCTTCCGCGGCTCCCTCGCTTGGGGAGGTGATGATGCGTTTTGCATTTTGCGGAGTTGAGTTTTGCACGGTTTTGGTGAAGGCGCGCAACATATCGGCAATAACTTTTTCGTCATTAAAACCGTTAACTAATGCAAGGGCCTTATCTTTTTGGTCCGTGCGAACATAGAAATTAGAGATAATCTGCAAGGAGCGCAGCGAGAGCTCCATAGATTCGTTGGAAATAATGAGGTCGTAGTGTTTTTGGGCTTCACGGTTGCGGTTGAAATAGTCATTAATCATACCGGCATGGAAATGGTAGATTGTCTTGAAGCTAGACTCACCTTTGAGAGCGTCAAGAGTTTTGAGAGCCTTGTCTGGTTCGTTAAGGCCCACATAGTTCCAGGCATTGAGAAGCGGAGCAATAAACTCTTTATAAGCGGGATTATCAAACTTCTGAGTATCTTTAATGCTTTGCTCGTAGTTGGCATCATGCATATCTTTCACAGCCAGAACGGTATAAGCAAAATTATCATTATTTCCGTTCTCTATATTTTGCTTAGCATAGACGGCAGCCTCATCGATACGGCTTTTAGAAACCAAGATAAGGTAAACCCGGCTGACAAGTTCCTTATTTTTGGGGTCAGCCTTAAGAGCCTCGATGTAGTAGTCAGAGGCGCTGTCAAAGTCGCGCCGCAGATGGGCAACTCTTCCGGCCAGGTAGGCGCCGTAGGGTTTTTGCGCTTGTTCTTCATCAGACTTTTTTGTTGTGGCCTGAGATTCTTGCTGCTCCTGAGGTGAGGGAGCATTCTGCACTTCCACATTTGTATAAGAGCAAGAAACAAAAACGGCGATAGCCGCAGCCAACACAACCAAAAAAGTCCAACGAGCCATTGTCATAACCAATCCTCAAAACACAATCAAACATTGTTATATTATAGATTTTAAAAAATTCTACAATAGAGAAATAAATATATTATCAAAATTGTGTAAATAAATGTTTTGTCTTGCAAAATAGAAGAATTGAGCTAACTTTGGAATCATGATGAGCAAAGTATCTGATGCAAAAGAAATTTTAGAATGGTACCTGTTAGCCGGAGTTGATGAAACTTGCGGGGATGTTCCGTTTGCCTCGCTAAAGCAGGAAAAGGAGATACTTCGCCCAATTCCCAAACAAGCAGACAACAAGGTTGCGGCAGCCACGGCGGCGGCAAGGCGTCCGGCCACAACAGGTTTGGCACAAGATACTTCCGGGGCATTTCAAAATGCGCAAGAAATATGCGCCAAGGCCGAAAATTTGGAAAGTCTGCGGGCAGAAGTCGAGAAGTTTGAGGGCTGCAGTTTGAAACTGACGGCAACTCATACAGTTTTTGGCGACGGCAACCCCGAGGCCAAGATATTTTTGGTAGGAGAGGCCCCCGGCGCGGATGAAGATCGGGTTGGTGTTCCGTTTGTCGGGCGCTCTGGTCAATTGCTGGACAAGATGATGGCAAGTATTGGTATAGACAGAACAGGGTATTATATCAGCAATATTTTGCCGTGGCGTCCGCCAGGGAACCGCACGCCGCTAGATTCGGAAATTGCGGTATGCCTGCCGTTTTTGAAACGCCAGATAGACTTGGTTGATCCCGACTATATATTTATACTGGGAGGAAGTGCGGCCAACTCGCTTTTGGACACGGCGGAAACGATCTCGCATCTGCGAGGCCATTGGTTTGAATATACCAAGTCAAACGGCAAGAAAGCCAAGGCATTGGCAAGCTTTCACCCGGCATATTTGCTGCGCACACCGGGCCAAAAAGCCAAGGCCTGGGCAGATTTATTGCGCTTGTCAAAAGAGCTTGGCAGCGGCGATAATGCAGAAAGTTGTTAAAAGGTTTACTATTTGTTGGTATTTTATAAAGTAAAGTGATTATAATTAAAGAAAACGTTTTTATTTTTTGTTTAAGGAAAATCAGATGAACAAGAACGCAAAACTCTTCATAACCTGTTTGGGGCTCGGAATGGCCTCTTATATCAATGCGGCCGCGGCGGCTTCTGATGCGATTCTTTTTAAGATACATGATGTTGTTCCCGTCAAAAATGCCGATGGCAATGTCGTTTCTTGTGATGTTGGGGCCACGTTTTACAATCGTACCGACAAAGAAGTTAGTAATGCGGCTCTCAATCTGATTTGGGCAGACGAGGTTGTGGCAGATGCTATCAACCAAGAAGAACGCAACGCCCGAGAGGCCAGAAGACAAAATCGTCGTACATCACGTTACAATACGGCCACCTATAATAGTCGTAATGTAACCATGAGCTTGCGCTTACCGCCAATGAAACCCTACCAGCAGGTGACATTAAAATCAAAGATAGCGACAGATCGTTGCTTTTTGCTCTTAAACGATATGGAAATAGATGTCACAAACTGCGGTACTGCAGGGGAAGGGAAGACCATTTCAGGCAGAGTAAACACAAATTGCAGCAATTTGTTCCGCTATATTGGGCCCAAGAATCCCGAGTACTACTCAGAGTTTAAGCAGCTTTCGCTTGAGGAGCAAAATGCACAGGAGCAAAGCGAAACAGACTTGCAAAAACAAGAAGTTAATACCTTATACAAAGACACGGTCAACAGCATAACAGCCTTGTCAAGAAAGTTAACGGCAAGTCGTCCGGATAAAGATACAGCCAAAGATGTTGAAGATAAAGAAAGCAAAGAAGATCAAAAGGAGTAGTTTTTGATGGCAAAACTTCATGTTTTTCTGATGGCGAGCACTCTTTTTCTTGCGGCAAGAGCTGTTTGTGCACAGACTTTTGGCGGAGCGCAAGAGGCACAACCTCAGCAAAATGGAATAAGTTTTCCTCAAACTCCTGCAACGCCCCAAGAGCCTGCAGCTTCTAATGATAATCGTATCTCAGATGAGGAGCTGAGCAAGGCCCTGGCAGAAGAAAAAGCCGCATTAAATAGCGAAGAACTAATGGAGCAGGTCTTTGTGCCGGGTGGTGGTTTAGATGTCTTGAGCAAACCAACAGAAGACGGTTCAAAACGTGGGGATTTGGCAGTAGTAGAACTCAATGATGACGGAAATTCTCGCCGAGCAGAGAAAATCTTTCTTTATTATGATAATTTCAGAATATCGAGCTATTTGAGCAACTCGGCGGCTTGTGATGCACGTTTTATTGTTCTCACTAACCTAGATCGCAAACTTGTGAGCTTAGATGTAAAATTGGTTTGGCCGGGCATGACAACAGCTTTGTCATTTTCAAATGTTGAGCCCAACACTCCGACTTATTTGAACTACACGCTGATGGGTAACGGCTGCTATAACATGGATCAAATGCCCAACATTATTGTTAACCGTTGCCGCGTCAGAGGAATGAACTCTGCCGAATGTGCAGACAAAATTGTATGGCTGAGTGCTATTCAAAACAAATGATGAGCATATGGCGCATAGGGCTGGTAATTTTTGGCCTGTTTTTTTCCTTTAATGCCCTGGGGGCGGAGTATCAGGTTATCAACCCGGCATCTTATGAAAAGATGTTGGGATATTTGCTGGTAGACAGAGCAGATGTCTCGCGCTACAAAAAGATTTTCAGAGCAATAGAAGAAGGGGATTTTGAAGAGGCCGATTCTCTAATAGAGGATCTAGATAACCACATTTTGCTAGGCACGGTTTTGGCGGAGAAATACCTGCACCCCGAGTATAAGAGCAGTTTTAAGGAACTGCAGGAGTGGCTGGAAAAATATCGGGACTACCCCAAGGCGGAGAGGATATATCGCCTAGCCAGGCGCAAGGCCAAGGGGGATGAGATAAAAAAGCTGCCTGAGCCGTCAAATATCTTTTTGCCGGAAAGAGAGATGGATGATGCGACCAGAACCTACTTGCAAAAGGAGGTATCAAAGTTTCGCCGCTATCTGAATAAGGGCAAGACCAAGAAGGCAAGATTGATTCTGGAGCAAAAGAAAGTAAGGATGTTATTGCCGGATGCCTATTGGGACGATTTGGCTGCAAGTTTGGCATTGAAATATTTTGTAGACGGGTATGATAAGCTGGCTTGGCAGTGGGGAACCAAGGCGGCGAGAAGAAAAACATCTGGCACGGCGCCGTGGGCAGCAGGCTTAGCGGCTTGGCGGCAAAAGCAATATAAGAATGCATCTACATATTTTGAGCGCTTGGCCAAATCAGGTAACCCTGATGAATGGTTGGTATCAGCCGGCGGCTATTGGGCGGCAAGAGCGTATAAAAAGAGAGGGATGAAGACTAAAGCCCAAGAGATGCTGAAGTCAGCCGCGCGCTACAAGCATACGTTTTATGGTATTTTGGCGGCTTATGAACTGGGTGAGGCTCCCAATTATAATTGGGAGAGCGTAGCCTATTTTAATGACTTTAATAATATGGACTATGTTTATGAATTGCTGGCATCGCCCAACATTCGCAGAGCCGTGATACTTTTGCAGGCCAAACAGCCCAAACTGGCGGAGGCTGAGCTAAGGCGCGGTTATGAGGATATGAATGAGAAACAAAAAGAGGCGGTTGTTTTTATTGCTAATCAGTACAACATGCACGC
>CALXVV010000017.1 GCA_944392205.1 uncultured Alphaproteobacteria bacterium
AAAGTCCATTTCGGCAGTTTGATTTTTTTGGTAAACTTAATTTTCCGACCCGAAAACGCCCTCGCAGAGCGGGCTGTCCAAAATAATCAAAGTATCCGTACAAATAAAACCGGTCGTTAAATTACAATTTTCTTTACCCATAGCAAATTTTACATGTAAATTCAAGCTCTTTCTAGACGAAAGCTCCCAGTTTGCAAAAACGAGGAGCTTTCCTTTTTTAGCCTTATATCTGGCTTATACCTGGCCGTGGCAGTGTTTATATTTCTTGCCGCTGCCGCAAGGACATAAGTCGTTTCTGGCAACTTTGCCCCAAGTGGCCGGATTGTTGGGATCAATCTCCCCCTTGCTGTATTGGAACGGGGTTTGTTTCTCTTCTGCCTCCGCCGCCTGAGAACGACCTCCGACCAAAGATGTTGGGCTCTCGTGAATGGCTTGAACATTCTTGTGTTTGGGAGCCTGATTTTCTACCTCATTGGCATCTTTATTTTGAATAACCGTACGCAACAATATAAATGTTACCTTCTCGCCCAACTGATTCAGCATATCTGAAAACAGATTGAAGGCCTCTTTCTTGTACTCATTCAACGGGTCTTTCTGCCCGTAGGCGCGCAAAACAATGGTGTGGCGCATGTAGTCCAATGTGGCAATATGGTCTTTCCACAAAGCATCTAACTCTTGGAGCAGAATTGATTTTTCTACCAAATGCACAATCTCTGTCGGAACAGAAGCATTCTTCTCGGCAACGCTGGCGTCTATCGCCTCTATTACCTTCTCTACCAGTTTTTCGCTCTCCATCTCATCTTCTGCAGCCCACTCTTTTATCGGCAAGTCAACACCCGACAAACGTGCCAGATCTTGTCTTATCTCTTCTGTCGGCCATTCTTTGGGAGATGAGCCATACATAATCCGATTGTAAATGATTGAACGAAGCTGGTCATGACGCATGTCCGTGATGGTTTCTGAGACATCATCTGCCTCCATCAGCTCACGGCGCTGCTCGTAGATAACCTTTCTTTGGTCATTCATAACATTATCGTATTTCAGCAAATTCTTACGGATATCAAAGTTGCGCTCTTCAACCTTTTGCTGGGCTTTTTCCAGAGCCTTGCTTATCCACGGGTGGACAAGCGCTTCACCTTCCGGCAGGCCTAAGCGTTGGAGCATGACACTCATCCGCTCGGAGCCAAATATTCTCATCAAATCATCTTCCAAAGAGAGGAAGAATTTTGAAGTACCCGGATCTCCCTGGCGCCCTGAACGTCCGCGCAACTGGTTGTCTATGCGGCGGCTTTCGTGGCGCTCGGTGCCCAAAATATATAAGCCTCCCGCTGCTTTAACCTTCTCTTTATCAGCCTCAACTTCGGCTTTTATCTTCTCCCTTAAGGCTGCTATTTCTTCTTCACTCTCGTCACCTTTCAGCTCAGCTTTCAAACGCATATCAACGTTACCGCCGAGTTGAATATCGGTTCCGCGGCCGGCCATGTTGGTGGCTATGGTAATGGCGCCAGATACACCGGCTTGGGCGACAATAGCGGCCTCACGCTCGTGGTGGCGGGCATTCAAAACCTCAAACTTGACATCGCTGGCCTTGCGCAACAAATCTGCCACCAACTCAGATTTCTCAATTGATGTGGTACCAACCAACACCGGCTGACCTTTTGCATGGCATTCCAGGATGGTCTTGATGATGGCATTATACTTCTCTTTCTCGGTCCGATAAATTTCATCGTGCAAATCTTGACGCTGAACCGGACGATTGGTCGGAATCTCTACACAAGTCAAATTATAAATATCATTAAACTCGGCTTCTTCCGTCATGGCCGTACCGGTCATACCTGCAAGCTTGGGATACAAGCGGAAGTAGTTTTGGAAAGTAATTGATGCCAAAGTCTGGTTCTCGGATTGAATCGGCACCCCCTCTTTAGCTTCTATGGCCTGGTGCAAACCATCTGAATAGCGGCGCCCTTCCATCATACGCCCCGTGAACTCATCTATAATCACGACTTTGTTGTTTTTGACAATGTAGTCGACATCGCGAGTATACATCTTGTGCGCACGCAGGGCTTGGTTAACGTGGTGAACCAAACTTACATTGGCAATATCATACAGCCCGCCTTCCTTAATCAGGCCGACTTCTTTTAATAAGGCTTCAATATGGGTCATGCCGGCTTCCGTCAAGGTAACGGATTTGGCTTTTTCATCTTTTTCGTAGTCGCCTTCTACCAACTGCGGAATAATTTTGTTGACCAATATATATTTCTCTGAGCTATCTTCTGCCGCACCGGAAATAATCAGCGGCGTTCTCGCCTCATCAATCAAAATAGAATCGACCTCGTCCACGATTGCATAGTTAAACGGACGTTGGACCATGTCTGAAAGGCGAAACTTCATGTTATCGCGCAGATAGTCAAAACCTAATTCATTGTTGGTGGCATAGATGATATCACAATTATAGGCCGCGCGGCGCTCTTCATCATTTTTCTCGTGAACAATGTAATCTACCGTCAGGCCCAAAAATCTATATACCTGTCCCATCCACTCGGCGTCACGACGTGCCAAGTAGTCATTGACCGTTACAATATGGACACCTTTGCCTTCCAAGGCATTTAGATATGCTGCCAAGGTTGCCACCAATGTTTTTCCTTCACCGGTTTTCATCTCGGCAATTTGGCCCCGATGCAGTACAATACCGCCAATCAGCTGAACGTCATAGTGACGTTGCCCTAATGTTCTCTTGGCGGCCTCTCTTACAACCGCAAAGGCTTCGGGCAAGAGCTCGTCTAGTGTTTCCCCTTCTTTAATTCTTTTTCTGAACTCATCGGTTTTGGCCTTGAGTTCTTCATCACTCAGCGGGGTAATTGTCGGCTCTAATGAATTGATTTTATCTACGATTTTGTACAGTCTTTTTATATAACGGTCATTGGCACTGCCAAAAAGTTTGCGCGCAAGGCTACCTATCATTTTACTAATATTCCTTATTCTAACTTATTAATTAGTCTACATTTAGTGTTTTATTGCCAAGAAGTCAATAGATTGATACAAAGTTATAAACGCTCTTAAAAAAAAGTTGGAATATTTGCTTATTTTATTATATAAACTTAGCAGAATGCAATTTCTTATAAGGAGATGATTATGATGAACAAAAATTATGCCGTTTTGGCTTTGAGCGGAGCTTTGCTCCTTAGCGTTTCTCAAGCTTGGGCAGAAGGAAAAGACGGAATCGCCGCCACGGTTAACGGCAAAAATATTACTGTTGCCGAAATTCGCGATGCCTATAATATGAACCCGGCGATTAAAGCTAAGGTTCCTTTCGGCGACTTCTATGAGAAAACTTTGGATGTTTTTGTTGATGGCGAGCTCGTCTACCAGGCCGCAGTTGAAAGCAAGGTCACCGAATCTGCTGACTATAAAAAACAACTTAAGGCCATGCAGGAAGAGCTGGCCAGAAAAGTGTATATTGAACAACAAGTGGATAAGTTGGTTAATGATGAGCAGCTCAAAAAAGTCTATGCCGACTATAAAAAATCTTTCAAATCCGAAAAAGAGGTCAAGGCTAAGCACATCTTGGTTGATAGCGAGGCCAAAGCCAAGGAAGTTATCGCAAAACTAAATAAAGGCGGAAATTTTGATAAACTCGCTAAAGAATATTCCAAAGAACCCGCCGATCTCGGCTATTTTCCCAAAGAGGCCATGGTGCCTGAGTTTGCCGATGCAGCCTTTGCCCTCAAAAAAGGTACATATTCCAAAAAACCGGTCAAGACTCAGTTCGGCTACCATGTTATCATGGTTGAAGACACCAGGGATTCTAAACCGTTGACTTATGAAAAGATTAAGCCTCAGCTTAAGGCTATGCTGGCTCAGGGAGCTATCGGAAAGGTTATCGGGGATGCTAGCAAAAATGCTAAGGTTACTAAGTATGACCTCAAAGGTAAAACCATTACCGCTCCGGTACAAAAATAGACATCTCCTGCTAAAGAGCCGCCCTCCTCGGGCGGTTCTTTTTATTTTTTCTTTCTGATGATTTCTAGTTGTTTTTGCTTGATATAATCTCGGCGAATTTCAGGCATTCCCTCTTTTTGCAGATAGTCATTGAAAATATTTTGAATGTCTTGCGCATATTTTTTTCGGGAAATTGCAATATTGGCCATGTTATAAGCCGCTGCCTTAAAAATCTGATCATCATCAACCTGCAGCTGTTCTGCTAAGCTCAAATACGGCGGAGTGAAAGTGTCTTTTCGCTTCATTATACTGAAGTCATAAGAGCTTTTTTGAATCTTTTGCGCTATCTTTTCTGATATCTCATTATCCTTGGGGCGGCCTCGCCAAATGATGTTACGCCCGGTTTTGGCTACCAGAGATTTTATCTTGCTTAAAATTCCTTTTTTCTTTTTCAGCTCTTCCATTGTTCTCTCCTCTTATCCCTGCCAGGGTAATACAACGGCCCTTAAAATTCCGCTAACAAATATCATTTTTACTTTTTTGTTTTATAGTCCGTCCATAGCTCTTCAATGTAGCTCCAAAAGCTCTGTTTTTCTTCACAGGTTTTGGTTTTGTCGTTCCACTCCCCTCCATTTCTCTCACATTCTTTTTCTTGCTGGTGCGTATATTCATAATAAAAATAGGCGCTGCCGCCAAGCAAAATCAACAGCATCAATATAATCAACATATGTTTGGCAATAAACCAAAACATCCATAATGCCAAAACACCAAAGGCTGTCAGCTTGTCAAGCAAGGTGCCGTCAAATGCATAGGCTTTTAGGCCAAAGTATAAAAGTAATACCAATAAAACTGTATTAATCGGAGATTTTAGGGCTGACAATACAATACGTTTCAATAAACCTGGTTTGTTTTCCGCTTCTTTATTTTCGCTCATTGCCACCCTCCTTGTCTTTGTTGGTAATGATAGTTGCTTTAGGTTCTTTTGGCAAGGAAAAAACTGTTGATTTGAGGTGGTAGAGGTTTGTTGCATATGGACTTTATTGCCGCGTGAGGTTTCCGAGATTTTACAGCCGCACGACCGAGGTCGCTCCTTCTCGCCTCAAAAATATCTTTAAAACTAAAGAGCCGTCTCTTTCGACGGCTCTTTACAAATGGCGGGAGTGACGAGGCTCGAACTCGCGACCTCCTGCGTGACAGGCAGGCGCTCTAACCAACTGAGCTACACCCCCTCGGGCGTTTTCTCTTATAAACAACAAAAATTATAAAAGCAAGCTTTTTTTTCATTTTTATTTATATTTTTTTCATAACTTGTTATTACTATGTTGTTTATACACATAACCTCTACAAAACGCTTTATATTTTTGTGGGGGAGAGTTATATTGCAGAGATGAATTTTAAATTGCAGGAATAACGGCTATGCCAAACCTACATATTTTAAAAGGAAAATTTATGCAAATATTAAAATATTTGAAAGTAAATCTTAAGCATAAAAATCGCCAAAAAGTCATAACCATCGGTTATGCCGTGGCCGTTACTTTTGCTTTTATTCTCTCTCTTACAAATAATCAGGTGGAAGCCTCCGTTTCTAAAGAAGAGCGTCTTGACTACCTGATGATTGAAAATAATGTTGTTAATAACCTCTCTGACCCGCAAACCATATATCCGGAAGATTCTGTTGACAACATTAAGTCCCTCTTCTCTATGGTCAGCTCGCTCGTAAGCCAAAAAGATGTTGATAGGGAAATCACTGTTCAAAAGGGTGATACCCTCATCTCTATCTTGAGTGATCTTGGTTTGGATCGTGAGCAGGCTAATGATGTCTTCTATGCTTTGGAAGATTATTATGATCCGCGGGATTTGCGCGCAGGTCAAAAACTCTCTGCAAATGTCACCGTTAACAATCGTTCTCAGGAAATTGTTCAATTTAACAGCCTCACCATTGAGCCTACGGTTGGAGAAAGAATCGTTGCCGCTCTTGATGAAAACGGGCAAGTGCAAATTTCTAAGGCTAAAGATGAACTTATAGAAGAGGTCAACAGCGCCTCCGGCTCCATTGACGGACTTATCTCTACCGCTATGCGCAACAAAGGTGTGCCGAATCGTGTTGTTAATAATTTTGTTGCCATCTTTAACTATGCCGTCGATTTTCGCAGAGATATAAGAAAAGGTGATCGCTTCGAGATTATCTATGAAAACTATATTGATAAAAACGGCGAAATGGTGAAATCCGGTAATATTCTCTATGCTGCACTCATTCTCCGTAAAGATAAAATTGCCATGTATCGTTTCAAAGACAAAAAAGGCAATGTGGATTATTACACCGAAAAAGGGCAGGCTCTGAAAAAGACTTTGGATAAAAAACCATTGGCTTTCAGAAATGCCAGAATATCTTCTCCCTTCGGCAAGAGATATCACCCGATTTTGAAACAAACTAAAATCCACTGGGGTATTGACTATGCTGCTCCAAGAGGTACGAAAATTTTTGCCGGCGGTGATGGTGTCGTCCAAGTTGCAAAATACAATGGTTCTTACGGTAATTATGTAAAAATCAGACACAACTCCGAATTCTCAACCGCCTATGGGCATATGCAACGTATTGCCAAAGGAATTAGACCCGGTGTTAGAGTTAAGCAAGGACAAGTTATCGGCTATGTCGGTAGCACCGGCCGCTCCACGGGGCCTCACCTGCACTATGAAGTGGTTCAAAACGGACGCCGCGTAAATCCGAGGACCATCAGAGCCGCTACGGGAGAGAACCTCAAAGGTGCCGATCTTAAAAACTTCAAAAAAGTTGTGGCCGATTTGCAGACATCTTACAAATCGATGTTTGCTCAAAGTAAAGAACCTAAAATGGCTAAAAAGTAAACCGAAAAGCCCTCACTTTTGTGAGGGCTTTTTTTATTATCTTATCATCCACATTCCAAAACCAAAGACAAAACCTGTGGCCAGTTCTGCCCATTTGACAGGTTTATTGAGCCATTCCGGAGCATTTTCCAACAACCAGCTTTCTCTTTCGCCAAGACTGTGGCAAAAGGCATAAATTGGGCTGACACTCAGACCTATGAGCAAAATCCGCCAATCCAGTAAAGCCATTGGCACCAGTGGGCATGTGTAGCGCAAAGCCATATATACAAAGTCATAGGCAAAGCCGTATTTTCTCTTTGGCAAAAGCCAATCGCATACTAAGTGATACCACCTTTCATTATACCTATCAATCGCTGAAACAGAAGGATTTTCATCGCGACCGATATCAAAGCAGGCGCCATGGCCACGGCTCCAAAACTGCGCATATAAATACACGGCAAAAACCATTGCCAGTAACCAATTCAACCAGCTATCCAATCGATATAAAAAAATCGGCATCATTAAAAAGATACCGATTATTGCTTGCAGGCCTCTGCTTTCCAGCCATTTATATTTATTGGCAAAACCACCGCCAAACCAACGCCGCCAAAAGCCCATTATCACGCCATATAATATAGCAAACAAAACATTTATCATATTTCAAACCTCCCTGTTTCTATTGTTTTGGCTATTCTTTGAGCACGGCGGCCAACTTCTTTGGCGTATTGTGAGGCCAAACACTCCACCGCCGCCTGACGATAATTGCCAACGCCTAAAAACGCCATCATCTTCTTAAAACCAAGCAGTCTTTTTATTCCCATATTAAAGGCCATATCCATCAGCGCATATTGCCGCTCGTCGTCCAGCTTTTTCCAAAACGGAATATGTTTCTCGCACTCGACCACAACCCGATTGATGTCGTGACGAAGCAAAAAAAAGGCGGCCTCTTTTGTGATACCGTGCCGCCAATCGCCGATGACTTTTTCCTCTTCCGGGGTAATGGGATTGTCATCTAAATTTCTCCCTACCCCTATGGTTTGTTTGCCTTTGGTACAAAAATAAGGCTGCAACCTCACCCCCTCGTGCATCGCCAAGCGCTCGGAGGCTTTTCTTATTTCTATCATTGCAGGCGCCTCCCTCTCTTCTCATCAAAAATCAGGTCAAGCCTTGTTTTTAGCTCAGTTAAGATAACCGTGTTCTTATCCAAAACCTGCGAAATGGCATCAAACTTGGTCAGAGCATTTGTCGAGGCTTGCTCCAGAGATTTAACCCGACTTTCGATGCTGCCTTGCCAGTGGCCAAGGCGGACAAAGTTCATAAAAACTCCGGCCAAGGCTGCCAGGCCTGCTATCAATCCCCAATCCATTGGCCCCACTCCTTGAAACTCATGACCCCAATTTCCGGAAAACCTTCCATTGCCGGAAGATCTCTTAAATACTGCCGATATTGCTTATAAAGCTCCCTCTGGTCTTCACTGATAGGAAAATCTGGCAGCATATACACATCGGTTGCCTTCAATATAACATCACGCTCTGCTCGTTTGCTTTCTGCTTTTTGCTCTGAGGTGAGCATACTAATTATGCGTTCATTAATTTCTGATTTTTTGCGAACTTTGTAATGATCCTCAAAACAATCAATTGCATACTCTCCGCTCTCGTGACATTTGCTGTTTACAAAATTAAAAATTTCTTCGTATTCTTCGGCTGTGTGCTCTCTATCTCCGTTAAAATAATTATCAAACGGTACATCAAAATTTTGCCAATCAAAATCTTTATCAATCATTACTTCTTCTCCTTATACCATTGGATACCAACAACTTGAATATGTTGCTTTTGCTGTTGATCCATTCCAATAGATAACTGCTCCTTTTTTTAGAAAAACAGATATGCTGTCTTTGTTTGGGGTATAGCTATCGGAGTTGTGAAATCCTATTCCCGATGCTTTTCCATTAATATTCAGTTCTAAAAAGGCATTTCCATTGTTTGGCTGCAAACATGCAACATAAATACAGTCAACCGGGGCTGTGAATTTTGCCGTAGATGTTGGCGGTGTTATGTCTGTTCTGGATGCGTAGTTTATAAATCTTAGGCAATTGTTTCTGGTCCAAGCCGTCGTGGCTCCTCTGGTGGAATTATCTCCTGATGATGGTGTCGGAAATGTCGGAGTTCCCGTAAAAGCAGCCGACGATAGTGAAGCCTTTGCATTTAGTGCAGCTTGCACGGCACTGCTAATCGGCTTGCTGGCGTCTGATGTATTGTCTACATTGCTTAACCCTATTTGAGCTTTTGTTACTCCGTGAGGATTGCTTTTGTTGTTGGTATGAGAACTCAAATCCGTCAGGGATGCCTTTGTGTCACTCACTGCTTTTAGTTTTTGGGGTGTAACAATCTTTGTATCATCAACTCCTGTTGATACATCTTCTGTTGTTGCTATTGCTGCCAATCCCATCTTCTCTTCCGTGGCCTGTGTCGGGGCCAATATCTCCTCGGCCTCGTCTCGATATTGTTTGGCCTCAGCCGCACTCGTTGCCGCTGCAAGTTCTGATTCCTTGGCATTATTTTCCGATACTTTGGCTGCTTGCTCACTGGCCAGGGCCGCTGCTGCTGAACTTTGTGCCGTTTCGCTATGGGGCGCAACCTCACTTGCCACATAGCCGTCTATCTCTTGCTTGCTTACTGTCTCGACATAATTAAAAATGTCATTTTGACGAGCTTGCGTATATTCTGACAGGGCCGGTTTATGCACTTCTTCAACCCTTGAATCTATCTCCTCTTGTTTGGTGGCAGTGTATTCCTCCAAATCTGGTTTGCAAACTTCTTCGACATAGCTTGCCAGCTCTTTTTTTCCTGAGTTGACATAAAAAAGAGGCACCATTATTTCTAAACCTGCCTCTTCTTGAAACAAAACCTCTATTTTTTGTTTATCGTATTCGTCAAAAACGGTTAATTGTGATTCCTCATTCATCTTTTTACTCCGTGACTTGAGTGGTTACTCTGAAATAGGCAACCTTATTAATATTTTGCGGAAAAATGGTATGAACTTGCCCATTGGCGTATGTCACCTGAATGTCTGTTTTATAATCTCCTACATCCAGGTCTGTATCTTGCGGTGTCAGCTCTATGGCTGCCAGACCATTAACGGCATCTGTAATCTCTCCGTTTTTGCTGAAAAGCAGTTTATCTGCCTGGTCTTTGACGTCCATTTTTATTTGTGCGCCGCTGATATCTAACACACCTTGCTCGGTTCTAAAACGAAGTGCAATTGTAAAGCTATCGCCCTTGCGAACGGTTATTCCACTACTATTTAAAATTCCGGACATTTTAAGCCTCCTCTTTTACCTTGATGAAATAATTTACGGCTTGGTTAATCGGAGTTACGTGTTCTGATGCACCATAAATTTTATTTGCTTTTGAAGCTTTGAAATTTAAAACCGCACCATTGCTCCAGCCAGAATTTCCACCCCAACTGTTGGTGCTTTCTTTGTCAAATGCTCCGCTTAATTCATTACCTCCGGCTATGACCGTTCCGAATGTTCCTGCAATTTCAGGCAAACCTTCTTCTTGAGTGGTGTAGAAATCTTCTGCAGAATCTTCTCCCAAACCTCTTAAGAACTTTCCTCCGTAATCTGGCAAATTAAATGTATTAACCCCATCTCCGGCACCAAATTTTGTTCCTATCATGGCAAACAATTCTGCATAGCCTGTCCTTGATATAGCTTGGCCATTGCACAAAAACCAGTTGTCATGATTTGATGTTTGAAGAGATGCTTTGATGTCTCCCAATTTGGACAATTTGTTTACCGCCGATAAAATTGCTGCCTCCAGGTCTTCTGTTGTTTGATCTAGTTGGCTTACGTTGACAGCATCGGTATCCAAAGTCCCTTTTGCCATATTTTGAACCTTGAAACCTCCGGCATTTAAATCTCCTTGCATTTGTACTCTGCCGTCTCGCAAAAAACAATTACTTAAGCCCTCTGCAAAATTATCATCTTCTTCATCATGATGATCTGTCACAATATCTATATCATTTACCCTGTCATCTTCCCAATTGTGAACTCGGGTAAATTTTCCTTCACTGTCATATGGCATTTTTTTCTCCTTATATTAAAAAATTAGCGACAAAGCTCCAGCTCTTGTCGCAGTTTATCTATTCTTCCCAGCCACTCCCAGGTGTTGGGATATTTCTCCAGGCTTGCTTGTTCTAATTCTTGTGCCACTTTGCTACCAGCTATCGGATACTCCGGACAAATATGATTACATTTTGTCGGCGTACATGAGAGCAAGCAAAGCAGACCTATCAGCATTAGGACGAGAATGTATTTTGGCCTTTTGTTTCTCAACATATTTGATTACCTCCACTTGTTTGGTGATGATTTCCTCCTTGGATTGTGAGCGGCCTAAGGCATAACTGAGTGCGCACAACATCGTGACCAACAATATCTTTTTTATCATCCCATCCCCCATAATAATAAAAATGCCCGGGCGACATTTTCTGCCGCCTCGGGCTTTAGGAGAGAAACTATGGATAATACTAGCAAGCCTACGAAAAATATAGCTAATCTATACTTTTTTAGCATCTTTTCCTCTTATGAAAAAGCCGCCGGACTTTCGCCCGACGGCTATTTTTAGCTTATGTACAATCTAGATAGACATGAACAAGCTGCTTACATAAAAAGTGAGCAGTCTTAAAACAAACAACCATAAAACACCACCGATGATAATGCCAAATATCAGGCCCCAGCCGGCTGCTTTATTGTCTCGGCGCTGTTGGATATAGTCATATAAAAACCATACCAGCTGTTCCAAAAAATAAATTACAAGCATAACTGATATATCCAACACAACATACGGGCTGCTCAGCAATCTCGGCACCACAAACAGTGTGCGCAAAATTGCCGTACTTATATTGGCTATTATCCAATGTGACTTTCCATCATATTTTTTATATAAATATAATATCAAGGCGCGGATAATACCACTTAAGGCTAAGCTGCCCAATAGCTCTGCAAAGATATATGTCATGACCTGCTCCTATTTTGAAACTCTTGCAAATATGGTTTAAGTATAATCTCCTTTAGGTTGCTGTCAAATCAAAAATTAACGGCAAG
Source organism: uncultured Alphaproteobacteria bacterium (assembly GCA_944392205.1). GTDB lineage: Bacteria > Pseudomonadota > Alphaproteobacteria > RF32 > CAG-239 > CAZU01. Next base: position 11,891 of record CALXVV010000017.1, read on the forward strand.
CAAGAGCATAATTTACCTTCATGTAGCCGTTTTTCTCAACGCTTACCGCCTCGGGACGCACTTGCACAACCTCCTGAGCCAGCAAGCCGATATGGGGCACCGTATCTCCACGATAGGTGAATAAGTATACCTTCAAGCCATTATACAGACGTCCGACTTCTACGATATTTTCTTTCAAGTCCTCATCTGAAAACAGAGCTCCTAATCCGGTATTAATGACATTCCAGCCAACAGAGTTTCTGGCATTGGTGTTTGCTTCACTGGCGGCAGAGCTTCTTAGATCTGCCTTGTTGGCAACGTTATATTTATCCATTGCCACATCGTAGCCGCTTTTGCTGTTTGAAAGCAGACTCAATATCTCATTAACAGGCAAAATCTGTGCCGAATTTTGGAAATTTCCGGCTGCAATCTGGTTATTCAAACTATTGGTATAAGCATTTTGTCCCTGCTGGATAGCCTGATAAGCTGCCTGCGTATAAGCGTCATTTTGCTGTTGTTCCAGATTATTCATGGCGCTTTGGTAGGCCTCACTGCCAACTGACAAGCCCTGATTTTGCAACTGAGTCTCCAGCTGCCGGCGGCGGCTGTCAAACTGAGGTGTAATTTGGCTTACTGCACTTTGATAGGTTGCGGTTTCTGCCCTCCTGGCCGCATCATCTGAGCCATCCACCGAATACACATAGCCAGGGCGATTAGACAACTCTGTTGTCATCTGATTGCCAAGCGTTGCCATGTTGCTATAGGCACTGTCAGTTTGCGATGTATCATAATCATTTAAAAATTTGAGAACGTCTTGTTCTGATCCGTAATAACCAGTTTTGGCATTTCCGACACCAAGTAATTTTCCCACACTTTTTGACATTTTTTTCTCCTTAAAATTTTGAAAATTGTTTATATAAAGCCATGACAACGACATCGCTGCCGTCATCATCATATTCTTTGAGCAGACCTTCTTTTCTAAAACCAAGTCTTGAAACCAATTTTAAGCATTCTTTATTGTTTACGCTGGTTAAAATGCTTATACGCCGACAACCCAGATAATCAAAGGCTACTGAGAAGACAAAACGAAGTATCTTTCTGGTGCACCAATGTTTATCATTCGTATAAATCGTCCACCAGACATCGTGTCCCATACGGCAATCATGATAAATCAGCCCGCCGATTAATCTATCTCCCAACGTAAAGCCTATGGTTAAGTGCTCTCCTAACCATTTATTGCCACTTTTTAAATTGTCACACACCCAGTTGGTGATGACGTCGTTCTTATCAAAAATAACATTACAAGATGCTGCTTCCTTGTTCATAGCGAAACCCCGTATCGTACCATTCTATCAAATTGCCTCTGGTCTTGGTCTTAAACACCACACTGGCCTTGAAGCCGGTGGCTGAATTGCCTATCCACTGCGAGCGGATTTTACCTTTCAAAGTGGCCCATTTGGTTCCTATCGGTTTGGCAAGCGTGCTCCATTTGACCTTGTTCCACTTGGTTATTCCTACTGTACCGATATTTTCCGCGTAGGCTTTATCTTGACTGTCAAAATCCATGTTGGTATACACCACCAAAGCATATTTGGCTGAAGCCTTGGTTCTTGGATTTATCAGTTGTATCCTTTTTAAATTCGGATTGCCCAAGTTGCTATAGGCCTGCTCAACCACTCCGCAAATATGCATACCATTGTCTGCATAGCCTTCATCAAACAGGAAAACTCCCGTATCTGAGCCAAAATATAAACGATCTGAAAATAAGCCCCAGCAAAAGGCTCTGATGCCTGTAAATCTGCACCACGCTCCCGTATTAACATTGACAACGTGTTGCTCAAACTGTTCTGATACCGGAACATTGAAAACGGCATATCCTCCGCGCCCATAAATAACCGACTGCCAACCGAATTTATTGCGGCCGGTTTTGGTACGCTCCAGTACAAGCCCTCTTATTTTGTCTGAAAAAGAAACTTGCGAGGCATTGGCTTTGTCTAATGACAAGGCTTTGGACATCGGAATATAACCATCCTCTGAAATAATAACGACATCTCCTTGATATTGCATGGTGCAACGATGTCCTATCGGGCGGCTCATTTGGTAAACCCCTCTTAAACTCCAATCTGAGGCATCGCCCGGATCATTGCCGGTATAAACCGCCACCTCTCCCTCGCTGGTGATAAACACGGTTAAGTCATCCATGCCTTGGCCGGCATCTTGTGTCCAACAAGCTACCGCTAAAAGCTCTCCGCCTTTTTTGAAAATTGACGACAAATCAAATTTTACCAGCGTTCCCTGCACTTCTCCAGCGCCTTGGCTGTACCAGGCAGAAAGGGTGCCTTTCTCTACAAAAAATAGGCGTTGTTTGCTCACCGTTACGTTGATGAGTTTTTGTGATAACAAATTGCTGCCCTCAAATGCGGCTTCTTCCCAATGTTCTTCGCCATCGCTCACATAAAAAGTCTGCGGTTTGTCATAGCCATTCACCAAAATCAGACGGTCCTTAAACTGGCAATATTGCCAATCATTATTGTTAAAGCCTGAGGCTATTTCTTCTATGTTTTCTTTACTGCTGATATTCCACACCTTGCCACCGCCGCAAGCAAAAAAACGCTCATATGATGGCTTCTTGTATTCAATCAGAGTATGTATGGTTTCACCGAGAGGTGCATAAGAAGTGTACCCCTTACGCAGCAAAACCTTAGTCTCTGTCGGAAGATAATTATCCATCACAATGGCATCTTTTTCATCCATCGTATCAAGGCTGTCTCTCACGTTTAAGCCGCCGATCGGCGCCGGCAAAGTGTAGTTGGTGGAGGTGTTGCCTCGGTTAGTTGCTCTTTGCTGCATTGATTACCACTCCTTCTAATCTGCCATCATAAAAACCTGCCGCCAGATTGATATCTTTGGTTGCCAGCCCGGAGGCAAAACGATTTTTTACTTCTCGCTCATATTCATTGTATTCTTCTTCATAGGGCATGCCGTTGCGGCGATACCAACGCCAGACAATGCCTTTTTTGACCAAATATTCATCAAAAACCGGGATATCCGTATTTTTGCTTAAAACAGATTTTTCTTCGCCGCAAAAATCACCACCGCCTTCATAAACAATGCCGGCCGAGCGATACTGAAAAACAATGCGCAAATTTCCCGGCGGCGGTGTTAAAAATTTGAACATTCCGTTTTGTATTTTAAACTTCAAATCAAGAGAGGGAACATTGAAATACTTTTCTCTCATCCACTGCTCCGGTGTGATGGCTCCAACAACTTTTTCTGCAGTGTCTTTGATGAAAACCGTGTTGTTTATCAGGCTATAAAAATCAGGACAATAGTCCGCCAACAGATAATTTGTCTTTCCCTCAATGGTTCTGATTTCTCCTTCTCTGGTCAGTTCCTGCCAATCTCCATATCTTAAAAGACTGTCTAACGTGTCTTTGGCAACGCTTAAAAATATGGCTTCTTGTTGGCTGTCTTCATTGAACAAGTCTTGCGGCTTTTGAGTGGCGACCAAACTGGCGGCCTCTTGGCAAATTTGTAAGATATTCTTCATTCCTGTTCTCCTTTTTTAAGTGCTGCGCGCAAATTTCTTACCTCTGCTTCCAATTTCTTTATCTTGGTCTTGTACCTATCTTCAGTCTCTTGCCAGGCCACTAACCCTTTGTTGCCGGAGGCCTGTTGCATGAATTTATCCGCCAATTCTTTCTCGCGGCTGATGCCCAAGTTTTCGGCTTTAGCCATATCCATCTCGCTCAAGGCCTCTACCGTAAAAATGCCGCGGCTTTTTAAGGAATCTACCTCTGCCAGGCTCAAAAAGGCAAACTGCTCCAGCGGCGTGCCGGTTTGTGCCTGTTTTTTGGCCAGTTGGTATCTGGCATATTCAACCGGAAAACGTTTTATCTTTTCTTCCGTGGCCGGCTGGTCAAAAATCTCGGAGTTGTTATCTCTTATGCGTATCTCGCAGAAACACACATTTTCAAAAATCGGAAAACCGTGTGCATCTATTTTATCGGTTTTGATACTACGGTCATAAAAGCGGGCGCAAACCCCTTCTTCCGGTTTAGTGCTGCGAGCCAAATACTCAAATGCGGGAAAATCCATGTCCATAATTCTTTCCTTTCTGTTATAAATAAAAAATGCCCGGCGCTCTTATTTAGCTACCGGGCTTATGTTCAATTATTTTGTCATCAACTTCTATGGAGGTATGTATGTATAATGATTTTTTGGAAAATATATTTTACAAGAAAAAGCTCGTGCCGCTAAGTTTCCTCAACGGCACGAATCTTTATGACTTCTAGGCTGTCTTGTTAATCAGGACACCTTGCAAAGAGGCATTGGACATGGTCATGTTGCCTGCCCAACCGATAATCTTATACAAAGCATCTTGGTTAACTGCCATACGCTCACCGCCGATGACTTTCATATCTCTGTCTTTGTGCGGACGCAGATACAAATAGTCAGTATTAAGGAAGTAAATCTTATCATTCGGGCAATGACCGTTTTGGCCGCCGTCACAAATCAAATCTGCTCCTTTGAACTTGATGCTGGTGAAACCGGCGTCAGCCAATTTGTTGTCTGAATAACGCTGCTGCGGCAACAAGGTTGCTTCATAGATGCCGTAAATGTCGTTGTTGCAGATAATCAAATCTGGTTTGTCGGTTCCGCGGCAGAGAGACATATACATCTTATCCATAGCGGCGTGGATGTTGTCGGTGTTCAAGGCCTCGGTCATTTGGGTGGATTTGTTTCTCCAAAACTCATTGCCTGCTGTGGCACGGTTAATGCCGCCAACAGTACCGGTGGTCGGAGTATCGGCTACCAACAAGGCCAGACCGCCAATCTCCTTACCGGAAGAACCGGTACCATCGCTGTAGATGGCGGCAGACATTTTGTTGCCGATGGTCTTGATGGCGTTTTCTACACGTTTCTCAAAAAGATCAACAATGCGTTCTTTGCCGGAGTTCTTCAAAAGATCCTCACCGGAAATGGCTACCGGAACCGCACAGAGTTTGAGGCTGTATTCTGCCGCCGTAAACAACTGTTTGGGCGTGTATTCAATGGTATCATAACCTGAATACCAGGTCAGATCTCCTTCGCCGTACTCCAGCTCTTCCACAATTTTGGAACCGCCTGAAATCGGACGGATTTTTCCTTTGCTCTTTAGGCGACGCAAAAGAGCGTTGTTGTTTGTCATATTGTCAGCCAACTGACCTGAGCGGCTGGCAATCGTCGATGTTAAGACATCATCAAAATCAGGATTAGACATTTATTTTCCTTTTACTTAAAAATTTAGGGTTAAAAAATCAAAAGACTTATTCGTAGTCTGCCAACTTTAGCTCCAAAACCTCACGCGTGGTGAGTTTGGATAAATCACGGTTGGAGTTTTTGCCTTTGGGAGAAAACGAAGCTTCTTTGGCTTTTTTGCTCTCGGCAATCTGCTCTTCCTCTATGGTTTTGGCTCTGAACTCGTCTACAAAACGGCTGAATTTGCTGTTTAGCTCCTCAAGCCGTTCCAACAACGGCGCAACATCTACTGCTGCGGTTGGTTGGATGGGGGCTCCCAAATGAACGCCATAAGCTTTGGCCAGAGTTTGCAAGGTGCCAAACGGGTCTTTTTCCAGGTCGTCATCTATTTTGGCCATGGTTTCTACCCAATCTTTGGCTTTGCAAATTCCCAAGCGCCCTAATCTGGCAGAACGAGCACTGAAGGCATCATCCAACCAGCGGCGATTGTTGAGCTCATTATTTAAGCGCGAAAATCCTTTCTCGGTCTCGCTCTCCCGTTCATGCAGGTACCTGCGCATCTCGGGCGGAAGAGACTTGAAGCATTCCGCATATTCTTTTTTATATGACCGCGGCGGAAGCAAAAATTCATCTTCTTCCGGTGGGCAAATTTGCTGCTCTTGCTCTTTTTTGGCGGCTTCAGCAACTGCCCGGTCATATTGACGTTCTAATTCTTTTCTTAGTTCACTGGTCATTTCCAAATACTCCTTTTATAATTATGAATGAAGTCAGAGAAAAGCTCTTCTCTCTGAACTTTTTCGTTATGCCGACGCCGCTGTTGCAGCCAGGCCTCGGAATAATCTTGTGAGAGGGACAAATCGTTGTCCCGCAAATATCTGTCAAGCCCGGCGTTTGATGAAACAACCGAGCCATCTGGCAGCAGCAAGCTGTCCGTCCACTCTTTGGTGAAATACATCTGATTCTCCGCATAAAAATATCGGCGTTTTATAAAAAACGCCGATATGCTCTCTTTGTTTGATGCTTTATTATGTTATTACTCTTTACATAAAGAAGGGTATTGCCAATGTCCTGAAAGCTTTCCACACTCAGATATTTTAAACTCAAAACGACAACTTTTGTTATCTAAATTCCAAGCTTTGTTGTTGTTTTGACAAATAACAAAAAAGTCATCAATTGAAAGGCAATGTTTATTTATTGAACGACAACTTTCCATTTTTTTGACTTGTTCTGCTGTTAATTCAATGCATCCGAATTTTTTGTTCCAAACCAAACAATCTTGTCGGCAACGGCCTTCTTCTTCATCCCAAACACCTCCTGTTTCCAAACAGGCTCCTTTATCATTAAAAAAGATATACAGAACTCCCAACAACGGAGTTACCATGATAGTTATCAGAAATATAACAACTATGATGTTCAGAATTTTTCTTATTGATATCATATTCACCAATATTCCTCTGGTAATTTAGGATTTTTCCATCTAAAATCCGCACACGCATCTTGGGCAGAAATACCAATATTTTTATCAGCTCTATTTCTACCTATTTGATTAATATTTAAATCATGGTTCATGTCTTTAATGGCATTTTGTATTGGCATTCTTTTATATGTTGTATTTCGTACTAAGTCAACAACTTCCTTTCCCGTGCCTAAAATATGAGAAGTTGCTTTTCCAAAAACTCCTTGTTTCGTCGCATTATAATTAGCCTTACAATGATAATAATCATCTAAGTTTTTATAATTATGCTTATGCATCAAAAAATATTCATTACTCATAGCCTCTGCTGCGTTTTTTATTTGAGAGGCAAAATTATGGATGTTGTTTGTAGTGTTTTCTTTTAATGCTGAGTTATTGTTATGTTGTATACTTTTACTCCCTATTTCATTATTATTTGTTTCCCGTGTCATTTGATCTTGAGGGGTATCTTTATAAGCTGTCTGTTGCTCGTTTTTCTTAACTGATGCATCGTATACTTGATATAAATGCTGGCGACGTTTTTCTTGTTCTTCGGGTGTCTCTCCGAATGAATTAGTATATATTCCCATTTTTTATCCTTTGCTATTTTAGTCGGTGTTTTTTTATAAAACCCGATATGCTCTAAATAAATTCAACCAAAATTTGTTTGTAGGCGTCTTCCGTGCTCGGTTTTGCCGCAATTTTATCATTTATCAGCGCCAAAACCTTTGCCTTGCCCAATGAGGCTGAAATGGCCGCTGTCGGCGATTCATTCTGAACCGCCAACTTTCTGGCCTCTTCCAACTCTTCTAATATATCCTCAAAAGTTAATTTGCTCTTTTTGATGGTCATTGGCTTTGCTCCTAAAATCCTTTGACAAGGCCGGTGCTGATGTTGGTATCTACTTTCTTGGACGGTACCGGCAACGGCTCTTTCTCATGAATCACAACCGGATTGCTTTTGTCTGCCTGTTTCTTCCTTTCATCTGAGAGCTGCTGAACTTTTAGACCGCTTTGCAATCTCATCTCTTGCTCGGTCAGCCGCAACTTGGCTTCCTCGCTCTTGGCCTTGATATCAAGCTCTCTCGATTTTAGCTGATTCTTCTCTCTTTCTATGGCCAATTTATCTTGCTCTATTTGCAACTGCTGATTCGGCTGCGGCTGTTCTGGCTTGGAGAGCTCGGCGGCAACATCGTTAAACACTTTCTCTATCACCGCCTCAAACGGACGTGCTTTCGGCAGAGCTGCACAAACAGCTTCTATCATGCTCTTGTATAGCGGCAGCAACAACGGCTGTTGGCTCACGTTTGGCAACGCCGCTACGACCAACTCGTTGATGGATTTGATGCCTTCTAAAATCTTTTTGGCCTCTTCATCGGCATTGAAAACATTGTCGTTTTCAATATCCAGGCACATGCCTCGCATTTTCTCATCTTTGAGCAAAGCAACCGCGGCCAAAGCCTCAGGTGTTCCACGGTTTTCTGCCGGAAGAAAGGCAAGCAATGTCTGGGCCGAAAACTGCTCACAAATAATTTCTGCCTTGATGGCAAACAAATCTTTGATAAAGCGTTGCATATCATTTTGGCGGTCTTGATTGCGCAAGGTGCCGAAGTTGGTCTTTTTGGTGACGGCGGTTGCTGTCTCACTGCTGTTGGCACTGCCGCGCATGATGTCTGAAACTCCGGTGACTTCATAAATCTGAGTAATGACATCTTGGCGGCGAGCGGATAACTGCTCTAGGGCCGTGATATATTGCTCAATGGGAACAAAATCCAAAATTCCCTTCAAGCCGCCGGCATCTTTCAATCTTTGAAAATCTTTGGCGGCAACCAAAGTGACATCCTTATTCAAAATACCAGCCAATTCCGGAAAAGAATTATCATAAGCACCGCTCACTTTTAAGGCCTGCATGGTCAGGCGCATTCTGGTATTTATCCCGTTGAGCTCACTTAGCAATTCCTTTATCAGGCAATAGTCCGGAACCGGAATAATGCTGTCGTTGGTCAGAGTGGCAAAAATCGGTTTTGGGCATGGAAAGAATCCGCTTACGCGCAAGGGATTTTCTGCAACTTTCAAAAAGTCATCCGTTTTTTCTTTGGCCAGCCAATAAACCTTGCGGCTTGGCTTGTCCCAGACCTCGTAGATGCAAACTTCTTTGTTCTCATAGTCTTTCTCATTTGCCTCCACCAGGTTGATACAAGCGGCCTCTCCGAAAATATCTATGGCCTCTTGTTTGGTCATGAAAATCTTGCGGGCAATCCAGCTCACATCTTCCCAAATGCCGACTTGGTCGCAATCTGCCAAAAAATGCTCCGGGTTAACATATTCGGAAATGACTTTTTCGGAGCTTTTTACCTCGATGGTTTTATCCGGCACAAAGGCGGCCGGAATTTGTTTGAACTCCGGCTGATATCTCTCCCAGATAATGCCGCAACCGCTGATTAAAAAGTCATTGCGCGCATATTTTATGATGCTGTCAAAATCAAATTGCTGCAAATCCCACTCAAGCGCTTTGGTCAAAATATCGCAGGCAAGTTTCTCCGCCTTGTTGGCTGATTTGTTGCCGCGCTCAATATATGGTTTGGGTTGTTTGAAATAGAGAAAGGGCTTGAGTGTTTCAACCGTTGACCAAAAAATGTTATAGTGTCCGTCTCTGCGGCTCATGCCCCTGTTGTCTTTATAAAACTCTCTGGTCTCTTTTATCAGCTCATAATAATCATGATACTTTTTTTCCGCGACGGAAATTTTTTTCAGCCATTTCTCAACTTCTTGCTGTTTAGTCATTTTCAAATACTCCTAGTAAAGAATTCTCACGCACGACAACAACATCAGGATCATAAGAGGGAAGCTCATCAAAAACGTGAAACAAAACTCTGTCCCCAACCTTGACGCTTTTGACGCTTGGGCCCACACTCTCGACCACGCCGACGGTGCGCTCATAATCATGGTCATCGGTTAAAATAATACCGCCCTTGGTGGCGGTGTCTTTTGCATCAAGCCGAATAAAAACTCGGTCCATTATTGCTTTTACCATTCAACACTCCTTGATTGTGCTTTAAATAAATCTTCAAATGTCACCTGCCCGTTGCCGTACAATCTCGGTTGGCCGGTGTCATATACCGGCTCGGCAAAAGTGAGAGCCAAGGCATCGCCCTTGTCGGGAGAGCGGCCTAAGCGTTTTTTCAACTCATCTTTTTCTTCCAGGCGCAGGCGGCCTCTTTGGTCATATTTTTTATTAATGTAAGTCAAATCATCCAAAAGTTCTTCATCTTGCGGCAGCTCCACCGGTGGCTTTTGGTCCAGCCAGTGTCTTATCTCATCCCACATCTCGGCACGGCGGTTATAATAACGCTCGTCGTTTAGGGCTTTCTCTCCAAAATAGACACCGCGGATAATCTCACCATAACCGCGGTCTTTTAAGATATCATACACACCAGCTCCCTGCCCGCCGACATCCATAAATATTCGATAGGGCTGATATTGGCGGATGAAATTGGTGGTGACATTGGCAACCTCCACATTATCCAATTTCTTATAAGTTTCAAATTTCATACACCAACGCCCGCGTCTGAAACAAAATGAGGTCTTGTCATCGCCAAAGCGGGCAATATCCAGCCCAATGACCAAAGGAGAAGTTGAAGAATCTATCTTTTTTACAAAAGCCTCCTTAACCCTTTGAGAGGATATCAACTTATAATTTCCCTGCCTTATCGGCTCGCCAAGCCAGATGTGCTCATAGTCCTCGGGACTTTCACGCTTGCATTTTTCAGCCTGAAGTTTAAGTTCCTCCGGACAAAACGGGTTATCATAATAATTCACTTTGCGTACCAAAGTTCGCTCATCTGGTTTGCTGCCCACCAACACCCACAAAGGGTCATTCTCTTCTTCTCGGTTCATGGATATCCAAATCTCTGAGCCGTTTTTGCGAATGGTCGGGCTTAGGATGTTCCAAGATTTTTTGGTGATGGTGTGCGCTTCTTCTATCCAAGCAATATCCACACCTTCCAAAGATTTAATATTGTTTATATCTTGATCTCTTAGGCCTCTGAAGATAAAGCGCGTGCCGGTTACTTTGTTTTCTATTCTGTTTTCATAAATCTTATAATCGTTTAACCCCCAAGCAGAAATTCTGTCACACAGCAATTTATAGACCGAATCTTTGATGCTGTCTTGGATCTCCCGCAGGCAGGCTATAAACAATTTTTTTTGCCGCCCCAAAAGAAGCAGACTGTCAGCAAAGGCATAAGATTTACCGCCGCCTCTGCCGCCATAATAAAACTTTACGCGCCAGGCCTCACTCAACAGTGGTTTGAAAACCTCGGCTATTTCTATCTTTAGCTCTTCTGATTTTTGAACTCGCTTTTTTGGTGCTTTGCGGCCGGAAGAAATGACTTCCCCAATGATGGTCTTTGCTTCCCTGGAGGCAGATTTTTTTATTTTCCTTGGGCTGCCTTTTTCTCTCTTGTTGACCATCATCGCGTCAGACTTTTCGACGCTCCCTCCCATTACCTTATTTCTTCCGGCTTTTGTTGTCATTATTCTTCCCTTTCTTTCTTAATCTCCCCTACCGATAAGTTCGGCATAAAAAAACCGGCGCCTCAACATTGGCACCGGTAAATTAAAACTTTTCCCCGAAAGGATATACGAATTCTAGTATACGTTTTTTGTATAACTTTTCTCCCCGTTTGTCAAGCCCTGTGGATAACTTTTGCTATTTCCTATATAATTCAAAGGCTTGCATCATATTCTTTAACGCCCAGCCATGACGATGCCGAAACATCTTCTCTACTTCTGCCGTATTGCGGCCAAAAAAAATTATCTCCATCACCGCTCTGTGATTAACCCCTTCTTGCTCGCAAGCTTCTGCCCAATGCAAATAATCTTTCTTGCAGTGCATAAGATAATCCAGCGAATCGTTATTGAAACTGTCTACGTCTTGATGGTAACTGCGAGATATTTTCTCTGACCAAGATGATGTTCTCATTCTGCCGCCCCAGCAGATAAATTTATATCCCTGGCATAGCCTTACCGCTACTCTTTCAAACCCTTTTTCGCTGATATGACGCCAAATTCTGATATCTTGCAGGCGACGCCGATACAACAACGGCTCTGAAATTTCTTTCTTTTTCAGGCAATTTGAATGCGTTTTTGCGGTATTCATGGCATTTTTCCTCTTGTAAATAAAATATTAATAACTATTATAGTATATATTAAATACGATTTGCGTATCGGCAAGTCAAGTGCTTTTTTCTACACTGTTCGTATATTTACAAAATGCATTTTAAAAGATACTCTTTTCGTATTAAAAACAAAAACTTATAAGGAGCCATAGTTATGCAACAACGATGGAATTGGCTAAGAGAAAGACTAACAGAACTCGGAAGTAATCCCTCCCGATTCGCAAAAGATTTGAACTGGCCGCCAAGCCGCATATATGAACTTTTCTCAGGCAAAACAAAGGCCATCCCCTTAGACAGAGTCGCTAAAGCTGCCGCGATTCTCAGGGTGAGACTCGACAGTATGCTCGATTTTAACTCCGGTTTGTCTGATGATGTTCAGTTCTTGAGCAAAAACGAATCCGACTACGCTTACCGCGAGCCGGAAAACTCTATTCCTGAAATTGACGTCTACGGTGGTTGCGGCAACGCCTCGGGCGCAAACCTCATCAACACAACTGATGAGTTTGGCAATACAATCTCTCAAGACAACATTAAAGATACCTGGGATATTTCTACCGGATTTTTAAACGACATTTCTTATAACTATAATGCGGACAACCTTTCTACTCGCCGTATTAAAGATAATTGGAGGATTCCTTCTGAATACTTGAGTGAGATGAACGTGCAGACCAAAAATGTCTATATCATTGAGGCTTTGGGTGATAGCATGTACCCAACTATTGCCACCGGCGACAAGGTTATTGTTGATACCTCTGCCAAGGGGCGAATCCCCTCTCCGGCCGGTGTCTTTGCCCTTTGGGACGGACTGGGTGTAGCAATTAAGCGAATCGAGCTTATTCCCAACAGCGACCCGCAGACCTTGAAGATTATTTCCGACAACCCAAAGCACAGCACCTATGAGCGCTCAATAGACGAATGTCGTATCATAGGACGTGTTGTCGGTTTGATTAAGCGTATTTAAAAAGATACGCACAACGTATATTTTTATCTTGACCTTCAGAATACTTTTATCGTAGATTCATCCGTATAGTTGCTATACGGATGAATCGTTATGTTTATTAAAAATCAAAAGTTCAAAAATATTGCCGCTGATATGTTTACCTATTTTGAGGTGAACTTTATGGACAATAATCTCCCTTATACCCGCAGAATCAATCTGGTTTTGGCCTTTTGCGACTACATCAACGATATGCCCGATTGGCAACTTTGTGACTGGCTCAACACTCAAAATATCCCTGAAATAAAAGCTTTTCGCAATTTTATCAATCAGGGTGCTGATGTGTGGCTCGGCGACCAAATCAAAACCATATGCTATTAAAATTATTTTCTTTTTAGGAGGATTTCTTATGGACAAGGCAAAAAAATCTTACACTTACCAAGATGTTGAAGAAGACGACATCAAGCTTTTTGACACCTTCAAAATGCCCTCTCCTCCTCAGCCTCAAAACAAAATCTCTTGGGAATACTATCAATTTTGCTTTGATAATATCTTCGCCTCTCAAAATAAAAAACGCCCTCTTAAAAAGGGGCGCTTTAAAAATGGTGCCGGTTAGTGGACTTGAACCACCGACCCACGCATTACGAATGCGTTGCTCTACCAACTGAGCTAAACCGGCGTTGCTTACCTATTTACATCATAGATTCTTATTTAGCAAGCCTTTTTTATCTTCTGAAAATATTATTCTATTTTAACCCTTTTACAATGCGGATGAAGTCTTCGCCACGCTCCATGAAGTTTTTGTAATAACCAAAACTTGGTGCCGTCGGCGAGAATAATACCAACTTGCCACCAACTCTTTGCATCTCTTCATAAGCAAGTTTCACTGCCTCTTCCAAATTTTCTGCCTCAACCAACTTGAACCCGGGGCGTTTGACAATGCGGCGCAAGGTCTCTGCTATCTGCGGACCGCACTGAAATAATGTCACTGCCATTTTCACCTTTGGATTATGCTCAATCGTCATCGCATATTGCGTATAGTCCTGCTTATTTTCTATACCTCCGGAAATTATTGCCATATCCTCATCAAAGCTCTGCATGGCACTGATGGCTGCCTCCGGCGCGGTTGAAATACTATCGTTGATAAACAAAACCCCATTTATCGTGCAGACTTTTTGCAGACGATGCGGCAAAGGCTCAAACGTCTTTAGCGTTTCTGCCCCTTTTCTAAAATCTATTCCCAAAAGTTTCAGTACCGTCATGACACCGGCCAAATTATCCATATTGTGATTGCCGCTGATGTGCAGGTCATCTATCTTTAGCAATAGCTCGTCTTTATAATACAAATCCTTGCCGTTGGCATGGAAACCCGTGTTTTCGCCATAATAAACAATATTGGGCAAGTTCTTGCAGTATTCAACCAGCTGGGCATTGTTGGCGTTAACCACGCAAACATCTCCCTTTTGCTGATGAGCGGCCAAATGTACTTTGTCGCGGCAATAATTATCATGGCCGCCATGCCAATCCGTATGCACCGAAAACAGGTTCGTGAACATAACAATCTCCGGCGAAACGCTCAAATCACTCGCCTGATAGCTTGAGAACTCGCAAACCACATAGTCATAATCTTTATCCAAAAGCTCTATCAGCGGCTTGCCGATATTGCCCCCCAGTGCGGCATTATATCCAAGCCTTCTCAGCATATGAAAAAGCATACTGGCACTGGTGCTTTTGCCCTTAGAGCCGCTAATCCCTATCACCTTGGTGTTGGGATGATTTGCTCTCATCTCAGATAAAAATATATCTGAACAAGAAGTAATCTTGATGCCCATTTCCTTGGCTCTGGCGATTTCTTTTTTATAGATACTCACCCCCGGAGAGCGGATAATCACGTCTGCTTTGGATAAAAGCTCCTCAAACTTTTCTGAACCATCGCTATCATTATATATCATGATGTTATTGGTTATTTTGTGTTGCTCAAGATAAGCTTTGGCAGCTTGCCCCTCTGAGCCGAGCCCCCAGATGATGATGTTTTGTTTTTTTAACTCATTAATCAGCATTCTTTTTTCCTTTCTTCTTGGAGGCATAGAACATACTCTCTGTCTCTTGGGCTACAGAGCTGCCGCTGTGAACCACCAGCTGATTGAACGGAATCTCTATTCCCTCCTCGGCAAAGCGTTTGTTTATCTCATAGCGCAAGTCGCTCGGAATGGTCCAGCCGCTCCAAATATCGCTGGTATAACATCTGAGCTCGAAATCCAAGCTGCTGGCGCCAAAATCCTTGAACAAAACATATGGCTCCGGCTTGCGCAAAACCCTCTTATGATTTGCGGCACACTCCAACAAGATATCTCTGACCTTTTCCGTATCTGTTCCATATGCCACACCGACACTCACGGATTGTCTGGACCAGTTGTTTCCGTGCGTTAGGTTGGTGACCACGTTGGAAAGCAAATCAGCATTGGGGATGATTAAGCTGGAGCGGCGGAATGTTTCTATCTCGGTGGAGCGGATATTAATCTGCTTAACCCGACCTTCCTCACCATTGATTATAACCCAGTCACCAACTTTTATCGGACGCTCAAACAACAAAATGATGCCAGACACAAAGTTGTTAACCACATTTTGCAAGCCAAGACCAATACCAACGGAAAGAGCACCGGCAACCAATGCCAAGCTGGTTAAGTTTCCGCCCATAATCACTATGGCAATTAAGGCCGAGGCCACGTAACCGATGGATGAGAAGCCTGCCGCCAGCGAGTGGCGCGTGCCCTCCTCTATTTCCATTCGCGCCAATAACCCGTTCTCTATCTTTTGGCGGAGCGATTTAACAATGGCTATCAAGACCAGAAATACCACTATGCCCAAGATGATTGAGAGAAGTGATATTCTGATATCTCCTACCGTAAATCCGGTGAGGAGTTTATAAATAATCCCCTTTAAGACATCTGATGGAACACCCCACAGAGCCAAGAAAATGAAAAAGCCGCTCAAAGCCAAGGCCGGATCAATCAAGAAACTTGACCAGAAGTCAAGCTTGCGAATAACCCGCCGACGCATGCGAAACGTCTTAAACCAAAATTTGAGGAACAATACTCGGTGCAGCACCTCGTGAATGACTTTGCGCAGCCCCATAAAGACACAAATCAAGACCACAGAAAGAACTATTCTGTCGGTAATAAACAGTGCCAAATATGGATACCCAAAGACAGACAGCCCCAAAATACCTAAGGCGGCAAGCATCGAAAACAGCGTTACCTTTACAACAAAGGTATCAGCGTCTTCCGTTTCGTCTTCGGCCTCATCATCGTCCTCCATTTCTGAGAGTTCGGCATCACTCGGAATCGGATGGTTTTCCCACAACAAACGATGCAAAATCCAGACCATGCAGAAGGCTTTGATAACGGCGGATATGGCAATCAAAAAGGTCAATAGTTCTATTGGGTAGTTATGAACACTGACAATATGGCGCAAAAATGCCATTGAACCGACCAAAGTAACAGAAATATACAAGGCCGAAACGACCCTCTTGGCTCTGTCGGTTGGGATATTTACCAAACGCCAACGCTCATTGTATGGCGTGAAGATTACACGACAAATGGCATTGTACATAATAACATAAAGGGAGTAGTACAAAAGACTGCTCAACACCAGGCCTAAAAAGCCGGTGGCCAAAATCTTTCCGTGAATAATCCAAACCAATAAAAAGCCGATGATTGAGGTGGGAATAACCCCGTAGGCAATCCACACCATGACGGCGGCAAAAATCTTGCGACCAAACCTCGGATGCTCAATCTCCGGGCGGTAACCGACACTACGCAAAATAAAACGTCTTAGCCACCAACCGATGAAACTGATAAATATCACCACCAATAAAACCGGCAGCAGATTGGATTTCAGTTTTGCCTTGTTGTCTGCACTCAGTTTTTCATACCAGGGAACCGGGGATTCCACAATATCCGCGATCAAACCTAAAAACATTTTGCCGGAACTGGCAAATGTCGACGGATATATCAATGCCTCACTTGAAACAAGCAAGTTTCCCCAAAGCTCTTGGTTGCGCAAATTAAAAATTTTGAGGTTAATCTCATCTATCCTCGTTAGTAATAGCTCCGCCTCTGATAGACGGGCGCGCTCTTCAGCCAAATCTTGCTGAAACTCCTTGCGCTTTTGAGCAATGATCCTAACCTCATTTCCATCGGCGGGTGCCTCACCCAAGGCCTCAACCTTCTTTTCTACAAACTTGATATCCCCATCAATTTCTTTTTTGCTGTTTTCCAGCTGCATACGTAAATCACGGAGATATTCAACATCTTCACTTAAGGCTTCAGACGTTATATTGTCTTTTTTGAGTTGAGAATCTATCTTGTTTAGTTTGGCGCTGATTTCGCTATATTTCAGGTTCTCGCCAATTTCATTGACTGCGGCTTGTGCCCAAACCTCACCACCAAACAGGCCGGTTAGCAAAAGCACTGCAAATATTAATTGTCCGATTTTTTTCATATTGTGCTCCGGTTAGGGTTATTTGGCCAACAAGTGCAATATATTCATGATATTTTTGGCTCCAGCGGCTCTTTGGTTGTCTGCCACACACCAAAAACTGATGCCGTTTTCAACACTTACATCCTGGCGCAAACGGCTGACATAGATGTCATCTTCTCCTTGGACATCGTGCAAGGTGACATAGCCTCCATCAACCTGCTTGTCAAAAACGATAACGCCTTTAATCTTCTTCATTTGTTCTCTTACTTTTGAGACATCAATATCTTTTGCACACTCAACATTGACATATTGCGCAGAACCAATAAAGGCCGGAATAATGGCGCAATTGGCATGGACTTTTACATCGCCTCCCAAAACCTGCTTGGTCTCGGTATTGAAGCTCCACTCGCTTGAGGTTTCTTCTCCGATAAAGTCACCCATATGCGGAATAACGTTAAAGGCAATTTGTTTATGAAAAACGGCTTGGTCGTCGACCAATGTATCATTCATGAAAATCTTGCGGGTTTGATTAAAAAGCTCGTCCATGGCAGGGCGACCGTATACAGAGGTTGAACTGTATGTCGAAACAACGATCCTCTTGATTTTATTGTCTTTGTGTATGGCTTGCAGCGGCACCAGCATTTGGCAAACATCAGAAGTTGGTACGGATACCAAATTTTGGCCTTCTTGCAGCTTATCTTCATTGATACCGCATACAATCATCGGTGCTTTGCCGCTCTCGCTTGAGGCGCCGGAGGCATCAACCACCTTTACTCCGGCTTTGAGGGCATGAGGAATATACTTCTTGGCAACTTCTGCCGAAGTGGCAAAAACAGCTAATTTTACCTTTGAGAAATCAAATCCGTCCAGGCTTAAGACATCTAGCTCGTCATCTTCACCATAGGAGACCATGTTGCCCAAAGCTGAGCGCGGCTCCAACGCCACCACATCTTTGGGTTTTGTACCTTGTTCTGCCAACAAATTTAAAACTTCGCGGCCAACGCCTTCCTCTACGCCTATAATTGCAACTTTTTGCATTTCTTACCTCTAAAATAAAAATTATCTTCTTTGCCCCTGATAATAGCATTTTAAAAACAAGAATTACAACTATTTTAGCAATAAAGTAACAGCCTTTTACTCCGTTTTAGTTATTTTTAAAACTGGAAGGCCCAGAAAACGGATTTTTGTATATTGGGGGCAAATCTCTCCGGAAAAAATTTTGATGCCGCAAAAACAGCCGTAAAAAATTTTTTCATTAGGCTGGTAGATTCTTATCCCCAGGGCCTTGATCTTTTTTCTCTGAAAAAGCCGGCGCCGAGAAAAAGGCAGACCTTTTTCTTTTAGTTTTTGCAAAAATACGGGACGAAGCCCAAAACTCAATTTAGTAGAGCAAAAATCTATATGGCGCCTTGTCCATTCCTGCACTTGATTTTTGAACGTTTCTTTTTGTCCCGCTTGCTCCAAAATGGCATCTACCGCTGCAATCACATCAAATATACACATAAACTTGTCTGATTGCCGGTGGACTATACTTTCATCATTCTGAACATAGTGGTACAAATTTTGAGGATAGAAAAGAATTTTACCTGCGTTCAACAGGACAGACAGCACAAAAGGAACATCTTCTAAAAACGAGCAATCTAAATATGCTATCTTATGCTCCTTTAGAAAAGAGCTTTTATATAGCCAATGCCATGAATGAAATGGTGTCTTAAATATGAGCGGAAAAATATCTTGCCAAGTTCCGCAGAACTCCTTTTCCACCTGATAATAATTACTTTCTCTTTGCGTATCTTTATCTTCAACAAAAGCGTTAAAGCTGATGGCATCACAATCTGTTTCTTGTGCTTTTGCCACTAATTGGCGACATGCATCATATTCCAGCCAATCGTCACTATCTACCATCATGATATACTGCCCTTGCGCTATGGAGATGCCTTGGTTGCGACGTATGCCCGGACCTAAATTTTTCCCATCGGAAACAACTTTCAGTCTTTCATCCGAGTATTCTTGCAAAATTCTCAAACTTCCGTCTGTTGATGCATCGTCTAATGCGATAATTTCAATATCCGATAGTGTTTGTTGCAAAAGACTATCCAGACACCTGGGTAAGAAATTCTCGCTATTGTAAACAGGAACGATGATTGATATTAGAGGTGTTTTTTTCATCAACAGCTTTCTACTTTATTAACGTATTTTTAAAAACGGAATAAAACCAAATAAAGTTACCTTTATGCGACCCGAAACTTTTTTTATCTTCAAGAACGGCAACCTTATCCCGCTCAGCCGCACTATACCATCTTGTGAGGAATAGTCAAATACTCGTAAAAAATTAAACAAATAAATTCTGTGACGGCTAAACAATTGCGCTTTCATACTCTCTGTTTTGGAGCGGAGATGCTTGTTTTTTAGCCATGTCGTTATTTCATTTTTGCACCAACTTTCTTTCCACCAATGGATTGTATAGCTATTAGGTGTCAGACAATTCTGATCAAAGGCCTCGTGCATTTTTAGGGGATAAAAATATTCCGGCGGATACACTACAAAATCTTTTGTTTTTATTATCTCTTGTTTGCTGCTAAAGGATACTTGATAATCTCTTTGCATGATGAATGTGGCAATATCGGGAATTGAATAATACGGTTGTTGCCAAATTTCTTCATTGTAGAAATCCAGAATTTTTTTGATAAAAACATTATGTTGCGGACAACCAAAAACTGCTAAATTTACTTTATCTTCCCCTTGTTTGCCACAAAAGAAAGAATCTCCCAATAGATCATCAAAGCTTTTGACAATACTTATGTCCGTGTCCAAATAAATGCCGCCATGCTCATAGAGCACCTTGCAGCGGATATAATCTGCGGCATAAGCCCACATCTTTTTCTCATAAACCGTTCTGAACCAATCGTTTTGCTTTAATTCTTGCTCAAAATCAAAATATTTTGATGCTTTTTCGTTTAGCTCTACGATCTCATAATCTGGCAGAAATTGTTGCCATTGGTAAACCGCCATTGAAACATCTGCTGGCCTGGAGCTGCCTAACCAGACATAAAAAATGCGTTTGGGTATTGCTCTTTGCATGACTTAGTCCTTCTTTTTAATTCCCTTATATTATATTATGTTTCTCTTTTCAATAGTTATTTTAATGTTTTTCTCCTTTTAGTCGACAATATCCATTCTTACTACTTTACCGAATCAACTCCCAGCTTGACAATACTTCTTTTTTGGTCCTTAATAAATGCTTGTTTTTTAACTGTGTAAAAAAGGAATAAGAAAATGACGGTGCGTACTTTGCAAGGTTTTATGGAACTTCTGCCCGAAGAGCAGATTGTGATGAATAAAATGAAAGCCGTCATTGCCCATACTTATGAGCTTTTCGGCTTTGCCCCGATTGATACACCGGTTTTGGAACTGGCTGATGTTTTGCTCTCAAAATCAGGCGGCGATACCGAAAAACAAATTTATGAATTTCAAAAAGGCGACAACCATTTGGCCATGCGGTTTGATTTGACCGTGCCTTTGGCCAAATATGTGGCTCTTTATCACAACAACCTCACCTTCCCGTTCAAGCGTTATCAAATCGGTAAAGTTTATCGCGGTGAGCGCCCGCAGAAAGGTCGGTTCAGAGAATTTTATCAATGCGATATCGACATCATTGACCGTGATGAATTGAGTATTGTCTATGATGCCGAGGTTTTGGCAGTAATCTATACCGTTTTCAACAAACTGGAGCTGCCTGCTTTCAAAATCTACATCAACAACCGCAAAATCTTATCCGGCTTTTTGGAGAGTTTGGAAATTGCCGACAAGACGGTCGATGTTTTGCGCCTTGTTGATAAAATCAAAAAAATTCCCGAGGCCGCATTTTTGGGTGAGCTTGGTGACATGGGGTTGCCCGAAGAGAAAAACCAAAAACTCTTAAATTTCATAAAAATCAACGGGTCAAACCAAGAAATTATTGCAAAACTTGAAGATTTAAATATCACTAACGAGAATTTCCAAAACGGGCTTGAGGAGCTCAAAACCGTTATTTCTCAGGCGCAAAACCTCGGAATTAATGCGGACAATATTCAAATTGATTTGAGCATTACCCGTGGGCTTGATTACTACACGGGCACGGTTTATGAGACATTTTTTGATGATTATCCGCAATTTGGTTCGGTATGCTCCGGCGGCCGTTATGATAACCTCTCAAGCGTGTTTATGGACAAGAAATTCCCAGGGGTGGGCATATCTATCGGCCTCACACGTTTGTTTGACCAATTGCGTGATAACAATTTGCTGAAATTCGGCGGGCCGACCCCCAACAAAGCTTTGGTTATCACTCAAAGCCCCGAGTTTGCGGACAAGGCCATTCACCTCATCGGCCAGCTCAGACAAAACGATATCCCGGCTGATGTGATGCTCAGAGATTGCAAGTTTAAGAAAAAAATGGAGTACGCCAACAAAATCAAAATTCCTTACCTTATCATCATTGGGGAGGATGAGGCTGCCAACAACAACTACACCCTCAAAAACATGACAATCGGTGAGCAATCAAGAGTTACTTTGGAAGAACTCATCAAACTGGTGAAATAATCTTGAAAAAAAGCCGCTTTTATTAAGCGGCTTTTTCTTATTTTGTTCTATCGACTAGCTCCACCTCTTTGATGCATCATCGCTCCAATATTTTTCACAGGTTGAGTGTTTTTTATTGGCTGAATTTCAAGGAAACCCTCTTTTGTTTGATACAGAGCCATTCCCTTTTTAGCTAGGGACTCCGTTGAATTTGTTTTCAACATCTCAAAGACAGCTCCAATTGCTTTTTCTGTTGTTTCTGGAAATTTATTAAAACTTTTATTAGCAAGAGCTTCCTCCAAATCATGCACTGCAAACCGGTCATTCGGATTGTTCTTGTTTGTAACCATTGCGTGAAGATGATATTCCAACGGAGCTGGTCCATCATCTTCCGCTATGCTTAATATGTAATCATTAGGTAATAAGATTGGCTTCTTAAGCAATCTTTTTATATGATCATTATTAAGTTCCATGACCTCTATTTTATTTTCTTTTTTATCTTGGGTATTTTCAGTCTGCGCGGCAGCATTTGCTCCATTTAAAAGTAGCGCACCACCAAGTGCTGTAAACTTTGCTTTAAATCCCATTTCAACCTCCTTGTTTATCAATGTTTATTTTGAGTATATACTAAATTGCTTAATCCTGCAACAAAATCTTGACTTTCTTGCCGTAGTATTTGGCCAGAGCATAAACTGCTCCCATATTTATGCCGCCGCGGCCTAGCTCCAAATTATCTAAAATATACATCGGGACACCGGTTTCGGCACAGACTTTTTCCATGCTCAGTTGTTTGGAACTGCGTATCTGGTGGAGCTGCTGGGCAAGGCTACCCTGCAGACGTATTAACTCTTTTATTTCCTTATTTTTCATCTTGAAACTCCTTTATTTTGTTACCTAAAACAAAACCGCCTTTTTAGTAAAAAAGGCGGGGAGCTCGAGGATAAAATCAACCGTTGCTCCGGTTGATTTTACCACAAGAGGCGTAAGTTTTCTTGATTGAGTGAGTGAAGCGTGAGCAAGCGAAACGAAATTAGAAAACAAGTGACCGA
>CALXVV010000018.1 GCA_944392205.1 uncultured Alphaproteobacteria bacterium
GTGGGGATTAGTTATTAAAAAAAATTGCAAAAGAGAGAAGCAAGATTATGATAAGACAAGGGAGAAGAAGATGCTAAGACGCTTTTGCAAATCAAATTTAACACAGTTGATTTTATTTTTGGTAGTGTTTGGCGCCATAAGTGTGCACTACAGATTTGAGGTTTTGTGGGATTGGGCCAACTACCATTTTTACAACCCTTGGGCATTTTTGAATGACCGCTGGGGTTATGATGTGGTGCCGGCGGGGATTAACACTTTTTTCAATCCGCTGATAGATTTGCCGCTATATCTGATGGTTGAGGCGTGGAATGAATGTCCGGATTTAATAATTTTTGTTCAAGGCTTTTGGGCCGGAGCGGTTGCCTTTGTTTTTTATAAGATTATTCGATTATTTTTCAGTAAAAATAATTGGAAAGACTACGGTTTGTCCGCATTAGCCTTTGCCTTTGGAGTGACATCTTGGCCGTTTTTTATGCAGATAGGCACTTCCACCAATGAGATGACGACCTCCCTGTTTGTATTGGTTTCGTGGTGGCTGATCTTAAGAGAGATAAAGATAAATTCAAACACAAAGCTCAGAGGAAACATTTTTTTGACTGCCGGATTTTTGCTCGGGGCCGCCATGGGGCTAAAGTTAACTGCGGTGACATATTGTATTTCAAGCGGAGCGGCCTTGATTCTGTGCTATCGATTCTTGCGGCCGTTTTCAAAGATATTGGGGCTTTTTGTGCTTGGGGGAATATTAGGTTTTTTGCTCACGGGCGGATTTTGGATGTGGAGGTTGTATGAGAGTTTTGGCAACCCTCTTTTTCCGTTTTTAAATAATATTTTCAGATCAGAATATTTTGAACTAAGCAGTTATCGAGATGAAAGTTTTTTAGCAACAAATATTTGGGGATATATTTTCCAACCGTTTTATACAAACTCAAAAGTCAAAGCAGAAGGAGGGTTGCTGATTGCCGATTATCGGAACTTACTTTTATATGTTTTGGCGGTTGGTTTTGGCATATATTATCTGCTCAGAAGAAAGTTTATAAATAAGCCGACGGCGCAGATGGTATTTTTATTAGTTTTATGCTTTTGTTCTTATGTTTCGTGGTTGTTGCTGTTTAGTATTTTGCGCTATTATATTCCAATATCTTTAATATCGGGGATAGTCTTTGTTAAAGCCGGGATTGTTCTGTATCCCAAAAGAGAGAACATAATGCAGGGAGTGATTATATCGCTAATGATTATTGCGAGCTATATTTTATTGACAACCCTGCATTACAGTGACAGTTGGGATAAGAGGTTGAGCGGAAGCGGGCTTTTCTCCATGTATGAAGATGTTTGGCCGGAGCTAAAAGAAGACAAAAGATATATTGAAAACTATGGTGATTTTAAGAAATTTGTAGAGATGGAAGATGTAAAACTCCCCCAGGGAACACTGCTGCAAATGTATGAGATGCCAATAGGAGCGGCATTACCGTTGTTGAACAAGGGCGGTGATGTAAGAGGAATCTTGATAGATACAAACGGTTTTAACCACGAAGGGCCGATTTTTCGTCAAGGCAAATGGGCAGAGATAAAAGAGAAAATATTTGCAGATAAAGCGCAGCCAACATCTATGTTAGTTTCGTTAGAAAAAAACAAAATACGCTATATAGAGTATTATCGCCAGTACGCCAAACAAAACAACTTAGAATGCCATTGGCTGATAAATAATGTAATGAACTGGGTGTTGTGTGTACCCAAAGAAGATGTCAAATCAGTTTTTCGTTGGAGGTATCAATGAAGAAATTAAGGACGGCGGTTATCATTCCCTGCTACAATGAGGGAATGGCAATAAGAGAAGTTGTTGAGGAGTTCAAGAAAGTTCTGCCGGAGGCGGAAGTCTATGTATATGATAATAACTCCACGGATAATACAGCCGCAGAGGCAAAAAAAGCCGGCGCCATTGTGCGGCAGGAAAAGCTCCAGGGCAAGGGCAATGTTGTCAGGAGAATGTTTGCTGATATAGATGCGGATATATATGTGATGAGCGATGGCGATAAGACCTATGATATTGCCAAAACGCCATTGCTGATAAAGACGTTGACCGAGAACAATTTGGATATGGTGATAGGTGCGCGCAAAGAGGTTGATTTGGCGGCCTATCGGGTCGGGCACCGCTGGGGAAATGTGGCTTTGACTAAGTTGGTGCAGTGCTTTTTTCATCATCATCTGACGGACATGTTGTCTGGTTTTAGAGTTTTCAGCCGCCGTTTTGTGAAGACCTTTCCGGCGGCTTCAAGCGGGTTTGAGATAGAAACAGAGTTAACGGTTCATGCCCTCTCATCAAGAATCCCCATGCAAGAGGTAGATACGGACTATTTCGCACGCCCGCTTGGTTCCGTGAGCAAGCTATCGACAATCAAAGACGGGGTAAGGATTTTGCTGATGATTGTAAATCTGGTAAAAGACGAGCGTCCGATGTTGTTTTTCAGCGCCATTTCGGCAGTGTTTTTTGTATTATCATTGGTTTTAGGGGTGCCTGTAATTTCGCATTATTTTGAGACCGGGACGGTTCCGTGGCTTCCGCGCTCTATTTTGGCGATGGGGCTGATGATTTGCTTCGGCCTTTGTTTGCTGGTAGGTTTTGTTTTGGATTCTCAGAGCAAAAGCCGCCACGAGAACAGACGGCTGCACTATTTGAATTATAAACTTCCCGGAGAATAATTGCCGCAAGAAAATAAAAAAGATTTGCTTTTTCCTTTTTCTTAATAAATTATTGAGTATATTGTGCTTATATTGATAAGAATTGAAATAAGAGAGGGAAAAACTAATGTTTAATCCGAGAGAACACGAGATTTATGACGGCGCGCTTGTGCCGATGGTAATAGAGCAGACCTCAAGGGGTGAGCGTTCTTTTGATATCTATTCAAGATTGTTAAAAGAGCGGATTATATTTTTGACAGGCGAGGTCAATGATGAGGTTTCATCACTGGTGTGCGCTCAGCTGCTGTTTTTGGAATCGGAAAATCCCAAGAAAGATATTTTCTTATATATCAACTCTCCCGGAGGTTCCGTAACAGCCGGCATGGCCATGTATGATACCATGCAATACATTAGCTGCGATGTAAATACGCTGTGCATCGGCCAGGCGTGCTCAATGGGGTCATTGTTGCTTGCTGCGGGGGCCAAGGGCAAGAGATTCGCCTTGCCAAATTCGCAAATAATGATTCACCAACCTTCCGGCGGTTTCCAAGGCCAGGCCACAGATATGGAGATTCGCACCAGATTGATTTTGAATATGAAAAAACGCCTGAATAAGATATATTCTGAAAAAACGGGGCAGAAGTTGTCCGTCATAGAAAAGGCGATGGAAAGAGACAACTTTATGACTCCTGAAGAGGCCAAAAAATTTGGCTTGGTAGACCATATTGTAACGTCCCGTGAAGATGTAATGAAATAGGATCAGACCATGAGTGAAGATAAAGAAAACAAAGACGGACTACTGCACTGCTCATTTTGCGGCAAGAGCCAAAATGAGGTAAAGAAGCTGATTGCCGGCCGAGGTGTTTATATCTGCGATGAATGCATAGAAGTATGCATAAACATTGTTGCAGATGAAATGGCCGAGATGAACAAGGCGGAAGGCATTGGCTCAGAGAGCGGAAGCTTGCCGTCGCCGTCAAAAATCAAAGAGTTTTTGGACCAATACGTAATTGGCCAAGAGCACGCCAAGAAGGTTTTGTCGGTTGCGGTTTACAACCACTATAAGCGGCTAAATTCGCAAAAGAGCAATAAGGATGTTGAGATTGCCAAATCCAATGTAATTTTGATAGGCTCCACCGGTAGTGGTAAGACACTTTTGGCGCAGACTTTGGCCAAGATTTTGGATGTTCCGTTTGCCATAGCAGATGCCACGACATTAACAGAGGCTGGTTATGTCGGCGAAGATGTCGAGAATATCATTTTGAAATTGGTGCAAAACGCCAATTATGATATAGAGAAGGCTCAAAGAGGAATTGTCTATATAGATGAGATAGACAAGATTACCCGCAAATCAGACAGTCCCTCAATCACCAGAGATGTCTCAGGCGAGGGCGTGCAACAAGCATTGCTGAAGATTATTGAAGGTACGGTTGCCAATGTTCCGCCGCAAGGAGGGCGCAAACATCCGCAGCAAGAATTTTTGCACGTAGACACGACAAACATCTTGTTTATCTGCGGAGGAGCCTTTGCCGGCTTGGAGAAGATAGTAAGCCGCCGCGGCAAAGAAACTTCTATTGGTTTTGGCGCCAAGGTTGCTTCAAAAGAGGAGCGCGGTATCGGGGAGATTATCAAAGATGTGCAGCCGGAAGATTTGCTAAAATACGGGCTTATTCCTGAATTTGTCGGCCGTTTACCGATTATTGCCACTTTGGATGACCTCAATGAGGAAGCTCTGGTAAAAGTTCTGACCGAGCCTAAGAATGCACTGGTCAAACAATATGTTTATATGTTTGAGATGGAAGGCGTCAAGCTGACATTTACGGACGAGGCTCTGAGCGCCATAGCCAAGAAGGCAATAGAGCGCAAGACCGGAGCCAGAGGTTTGCGCGCCATCATGGAAGATAACTTGCTTGAGCTGATGTATGATATTCCTGATAAAAAAGACGTTGCGGAGATTATCATAGACGAGCACGTTATAAACGATGGCAAGGAGCCAAAGTTTATCTTAAAGAAGAAAGAAGACAAAGCCGCATCATAGGCGATAAAATCAAGAACCTCCGCTTGGAAGTTATCCAAGCGGAGGTTTTTGTTAGTCAGTTAGTTGGATATGGATTTTTTTGCGATAGTATCTGATGAGGCAGAGATATTTCTTAAAAGAGAGAGCTTCTCCACGCTCGATGGCGTCGATATTGGCAACGGACAAATCACAGTTGCAGGCAATGTTGCTAATAGATAAATTTTTATTAAACCTCAATTGCCTAAGCTGAGAGGCGATTTGATTTCGCAATATGGAAGAAAAATTATTCATCGTTTCAACTCCTAAATTTCTTGAAAAAAAGAAACCACCTTGACTAAAAATCAAGGCGGGGAGCTCGAGGATAAAATCAACCGTTGCTCCGGTTGATTTTACCACAAGAGGCGTAAGTTTTCTTGATTGAGTGAGTGAAGCGTGAGCAAGCGAAACGAAATTAGAAAACAAGTGACCGA
>CALXVV010000019.1 GCA_944392205.1 uncultured Alphaproteobacteria bacterium
ATTTTACCACAAGAGGCGTAAGTTTTCTTGATTGAGTGAGTGAAGCGTGAGCAAGCGAAACGAAATTAGAAAACAAGTGACCGAAGCGGAGTTGTTGAGCGCAAAGCGCGAAACCTACGCAGCAAGAAGAAACTGTGCTAGAACAGTCCGGGTTCTTCGAGCATAGCCTTATTCCCCCGGCTCCCCAAAAGAGGAGTAGTTTTTTGTGTTAAGGAGCTCTGACACTCCGCAGACACAACTCGCGTCCGCGTTGATGATATTAACCCATTTTATTTAATTTACAATTAAAATTATTCTATCTTTAACGCACAAAAAAACCGCTCATATTTGAGCGGTTTTTCTTTAAACAAAGCCTTAAATTATTTGCTTTCTTCAGCCTGAGTTTCGTCTTTGGCTTTGGCTGTGGCAGACAAGTCATCTGCAATACGAGCCGAACGACCACGCAATGCACGCAAGAAATACAATTTTGCACGGCGGATCTTACCAATACGAGATACCTCAATCTTAGCTACATTTGGAGAATAAAGCGGAAATACACGCTCTACACCCTCGCCAAATGAAATTTTACGAACGGTGAATGAAGAATTCAAGCCATCGTTTTTGCGAGCAATGCAAACGCCCTCATAAACCTGGATACGCTCACGGTCACCCTCTTTTACTTTGGTGTGAACCTTCAAGGTATCACCCGGTTTGAAGTCAGGCAGATTTTTGCCTTCCATCAGCTTTGACATCTGCTCTTTTTCAATGTTTTCAATAATGTTCATCACTTTTACCCTTTTGTAAGTATTTGGTTTGCTTGTACACCTAATTCTTTTCAGAATCAAGATATTTTTTCCACAAATCAGGCCGTCTGGCCTCGGTTACCTGTTTTGATTGCGCTAAGCGCCAATCTTTTATCTTTTGATGATGCCCGCTCAATAATACCTCGGGAACGCTTCTTCCTTGCCAATTGCTCGGCTTGGTGTATTGCGGATATTCCAGAAGATAGTTCTCAAAACTCTCCTCTTTGGCAGAATCCTCATTGCCCAAGACCCCCGGCAGCAAGCGGATGACGGCATCTAGCATAATCTCTGCTGCCTGCTCTCCCCCGGTTAAGACATAGTCCCCGATTGAGATATCTTCTGCCCCATAGGCCTCCAACACTCTCTCGTCTATCCCCTCAAACCGGCTGCAAATAATGGTCAGCTCTTGCTCTTGTGCCAGTTCTCTTACCAGTTGCTGAGTTAAGGGTTTGCCTCGGGGGCTCATGTTCAACAGGCGTCCGCCCGTGTAGTGCTTCTCCAAAGCCGCACCCAAAACATCCGGGCGCATAACCATTCCGGCGCCACCGCCCATCGGCGTATCATCCACAGAACCATGCTTATCAAAAGCAAAATCCCTAATGTTGACAGCCTCCAAGCTCCATTTGCCCTCGGCATAGGCCTTGCCGGTTAGGGAATGGCCCAAAAAACCGGGGAAAAGCTCCGGAAATATGGTCAGAACCTTAACTTTCAGCATCCTCTTCATCCACGGAAGAATACTGCATCATCTTTACAATAATAAACCCGTCTTTGAGGTTTACGGTTGGCACGTAGGCCTTGGTAAAGGGAAGCATCTCTAAGCGATTTTCTTGTGTCTTGAGCTCTATGATATCGCCGGCACCAAAGTTGTATATTGCATTTACAACACCAACTTTTTCACCACTCTCGCTCAAGGCCATCAGACCAATCAAGTCTGAGTGGTAGAACTCTTCCTCCTCCAACTCAGGCAAAAGGTTGCGCTCAATATACAACCCGGTGCCGATTAATCCCTCGGCAGTGGTGCGGTCTTCAACGCCTTTGACCTTTACCCTCAGCAAATCTTTGGAGTGGCCCACAATCTTCAGCTCAAATTTGCGGCCGCCGGTTTGGTCCGTCAGCGGGCCATATTGTGTGAGGCCTTTCTCTTCGGCGGTAAAGCTTTTGACTTTAACTTCGCCCCTGATGCCGTGAACCCCGACTATGGCGCCTAAACAAATTTTCGCTGGTGTGCTCATTCTTAATTCCCTCTCAAAACGGCAGGTAACTTAAAAATTTGTTACTCAGCAGAAGCTTCTTCTGCAGGAGCAGCAGCCTCGGCAGCAGCGGCGGCGGCAGCCTCAGCAGCGGCTTTAGCTTTCTCTTCTTTTTCCTTAATGCGCTCTAAAGCTTTGGCTTTGGGAGCAGATTTCTTGGGCTGTTCACGCTTGGCGGGAGCTGCAACCAAACCCAAAGAAGACAACATCTTCTGCAATCTCTCGGTCGGCTCGGCACCGTTGGAAAGCCAATATTTTACACGCTCTTCATTGATTACAAATCTCTCAGCATGATCTTTGGGAAGCATTGGATTGTAAGAACCCAATCTCTCAATAAAACGGCCATCACGAGGAGCGCGCTGATCGGCTGCAACTACCTTGTAAAACGGACGCTTTTTAGAACCACCACGAGACAGTCTGATACGTACTGACATTTATTTTCCTTTCTATATAGTTTACTTAAACGGGAATTTTCCCATGCCTCCGCCCAGCATGGAGCCAAACGGAGAGTTCTTTAACATGGCCAACTTGGACATGCCGCCCAAGGGACCCATCTTCTTCATCAAGGTGGACATCTGCTCAAATGATTTTAGCAGCTTGTTTACCTCATGAACCTCTACTCCGGAGCCTTTCGCAATTCTTTTCTTGCGAGATGCCTTGATAATATCGGGATTTCTTCTCTCCATAGGTGTCATGGAAAGAATTATCGCCTCTTGCTTCTTAATCAAATTGTCACCAACTCCGGCAGCTTCAATTTGATTCTTAAATTTGGACAGACCGGGAATCATTCCGATAATGCCTCCCAGCGAGCCCAATTTTTGAACTTGTTTCAGTTGCGACAACATCATGTTGAGGTCAAAACGCCCCTTCATCATCTGCGCGGCTAATTTCTCGGTCTCTTGGCGATCTACGTTCTCAATGGCTTTCTCCACCAGCGAGACAACATCGCCCTGGCCCAAAATTCGCCCGGCCAGACGGTCTGCATGAAACTCCTCAAACTCGTCTAATTTCTCACCGGTACCCAAAAATTTGATGGGAACCCCGGCAACCATCTTCATGGATAAGGCCGCCCCCGCACGAGAGGAGCCGTCTATCCTCGTTAAAACCAAACCGGTTACACCGACTTGCTCTTTGAACTCTTTGGCAACATTGCAGGCATCTTGCCCAATCATGGCATCTGCCACCAGCAAAACCTCTGTCGGGTTGGCAATTTTCTTGACCTCTACCACCTCGTCCATCAGCTGTTGGTCTATGTGCAAACGCCCGGCCGAATCCAATATGATGACATCAAAACCGCCTTTTTTGGCATAGTCAATGGCTCGGCGAGTGGTGGCAGCCGGTTTCTCACCTTTGATAATCGGCAAAGCATGGCCTTTGATTTGCTCAGCTAATTGAGCCAACTGCTCTTGTGCCGCCGGACGATATATGTCCAGCGAGGCCAACAAAACTTTTTTGCCGGTCTTGGCATTTATCCGCTTGGCCAGCTTGGCAGAAGACGTGGTCTTGCCTGAGCCCTGCAAACCTACCATCAATATTGATACCGGAGGAACCGCCTGAAAATTAAGAGAAGTGTCTCCCTCGCCCAAAAGCTTTAACAATTCATCGTGGACAATCTTGACCACCATCTGCCCTGGCTGAATGGAGCGAACAACTTTTTCGCCTAAGGCCTGCTCTTTTACTTTGGCAATAAACTCTTTTACCACCGGCAGAGCAACATCCGCTTCCAACAAAGCGATGCGAATCTCACGCATGGTGTTATTAATATCTTCCTCACTCAAAACACCGCGTGAGGTGATCTTATTAAAAACAGCGGTTAGCTTATCTGTCAGTGTTTCAAACATTGCCTAACTCTTAATTTAAACCTCTAACGCGCCAGTGTGCGAACCCTCGCTGACTGGCGGCACTCCTCGGAGTGTATCAATTTTTCGTTATATAATTTGAAAAATCTGGTGGTTTTATACCTATTTTATCTCTAAGAGTCAAGCAAAAAAAAGAACCGATTGTCACTAAAGACAATCGGTTCTGAATGATAGAATCTCCTCGCTACTTCTTGGAGCAGAATTCGACCGGAATCCAGTCGGCACCATCGCTGTCGGCATTGGCCTTGCGCCTCATCGTCGCGGCCTGACGATCTGTGATCTCCTCCTGAACATACTGGCCGTCCTCACCTTTCACGAACTTGTAGTTGTGTCCATGGATGCTCAGGACGCCGCCGGAGGTGTTCATCAGCTGGCAACTGATCCAGGGGTTGCCAGAGTTGATCGAGAAGGTGAATGCCTTTTCGGGTTCCAGGATCGGTACCACATCGACTTTTCTGACAGACACAAGCCCTTCAAGCCGGCCGAAGATGACAACGAACTTCCCGCACAACCGGCCATACTGAGAGGGCTCTCCGTCGCCGTTGTAGATGAGGGTCTTGTTGTACTTTTTTCCATCTTCTTCGAACTCGTTCCTCACCACAAATACCGTCGCACTTCCCGGGCGCTTGATCCGATAAAGGGTGGCCCACTTGTTCTTTCCGTTGTCATTTTTGCGGCGAGCATAAAACTCACCGTCGGCCTCGCCTACCTCATAGAGGTCAAAGTTGACATCGAAACCGGCACCCATCTCAGGAAAATAAAGACGCTCGGTCTTGCCGTCATTTGTCCGCTCCTTCTGGAGATAAATCTTTTTACACATAGTAATTTGGGTTTTTAAAATAGTTAAACAAATTGTAAAAAAATGTAGGCTTGGTATAATTCGTTTTCTCAAATTTGTCAAACATATTTTATTTTTATACAGGGCTTAAATTCTAGCTTTTTAAGAATATCTATGTTTTATAAGGAGTTAGGAAATATAAAAATTGTGATTATTGACGGCAAAAGCACTAATATGGTCATGATCACCAATGGTTTTGAAGTTTATTTTGTTTTTAGCAAAAAAACTTCTTGCAAATTAAAGTTTTTTAGATTATTAAGGTGATGTTTCTTGCAAAGGTCCCATCGTCTAGCGGCCTAGGACATCGCCCTCTCACGGCGGTAACGCGAGTTCGAGTCTCGCTGGGATCACCAATTTGAAAGTGCCTTAACGGCACTTTTTTTGTTGATCTTAGCGAGACTATTCAATTCCGACTATTGCCTTTGCGGAAAGCTACGATGCTGCTTTACTACCTTTCTCTTGTCGGTTTTATAAAATTTTTTGCTTCCAACGAGGTATTCAGCTGATTTTTTGGTGTTTTCCCATGTTCAGTGGCAATTCTTTTTCTGGCGTTTTCAATCCTTTGCCTAACTTTAATTTCTTGAATAGCCTCGTCATGATACTTAACTATTTTGGTTTTCGTTTCATCAGAAAAACGTCCTTTATCGCCGGGATTGATATCCGGTGCATTTAAAATTGTTGCCGCTGTTACCTTATTTTGCTCGGTTGCTATATGCTCATGATAAAATTCTCCCAGCTCCTTACGAGACAACTTGCCCGCAATATAATCACCCATGGCTAAACCGTAGGCATAATATGGAGTTAAATCAACATCTGAAAATTTTGCATAAACCGTTGCTTGAAGGTTCTTACTTTGCCATTGGAAAACGGTTTTCGGAATTAAATTGTATCGTTAACTTTGGCAATAGTTACGGTCTTTTGGTAGATTATTATGACAATGACGAATTGGCTAAAATTCGCTATATCGGCAAAATTTAGCAGATCTCATTCAAAAAACAGTCCCCATTTTTTATGGCGGCTGTTTTTTGTTTAGGCTATGATATTGGTGGCTGAAAAAAAATAAACTCGACTTGAACAGTAATGGAAAATCAACAACCAGATAAAAAGTCCTAAAATTGCCACAGATGTTGTACCAGAAATAAATAATAAAAAACGGCTTGACTTAGAGCTTGCTCTAAAGATTATACTATCAGAAAGAATCGAAAAATTATAGGGGGTATTGTTTTTTATGTTGTCTTGGAGTGTGATGGCATCAATGGTAGGTTGCACCATAACCATGTATTTGTTTATAAGATATGTGTTGATGTCATCCTTAAGCTGGCCTATTGCCATAATCTTGTTATTTGTTTTGCTC
>CALXVV010000020.1 GCA_944392205.1 uncultured Alphaproteobacteria bacterium
TGAATTTTGCGAGCCTCGCCAAAATGCCTTTAGATGTACCGTTATACAAACTTTAGGGTAATTAAATGAGCGGAATAAGTTTAACTGCATCAATGCGGTCGAATTTGTTGAGCCTGCAGAATATTAGTGGGCAGGTTTCCTCTACTCAAAATAAACTCTCTACCGGTAATAAAGTAAATTCCGCCATAGATAACCCAAGTTCATACTACACGGCGCTTTCATTAAACAATCGTGCTGATGATTTGAATGCTTTGCTTGACTCTATGGGCCAAGCGGTGAGCACGATTAAAGCCGCCACCACGGCCTTGGAAAGCGCCACAGAGTTTTTGGAGCAGGCCAAGGCAGTGGCTAATCAGGCTTTAGAAACGGCCAAAGTACCGGATAAGGCCTTTTTTGAAGAAAAGGTGGGAGAGAACGGTGCCGTGGTGACAACTGCGCAAGAACTAAGAGATGCCGTTGCTGCCGGCAAAGAAACAATCTGCGTCTATGGCGCCATTGATTTGGGCGATATCTCCACCTCTGGTGGATTAGACCTAAAAGAAAATCAAAAACTTGTCGGCGTCGGCTACTTTGGCAATTATGATACGGATACGAATAAGTTTTCTTCTATCTCCGCGACGGCTAATGCCAATGAAAAAAATTTAATTGATATTACCCAAAATGGATGCTTTATAAGTGACTTGAGGCTTAATTATAACAATACATTTGCAGGCATTTATATGTTTGCCATTAAGGTCAGTGGAGACAAGAATAAAGCAGTTTTACAAAACCTTGATATTGTTGCAAATTTTAATGAAACAAACGGAAGTCAAAAAGGAGCTATAGGCGTTCTGAATAATGCAATTAGTGATCTTAATGGAAAAATAGCAGCACAAATTAAAGGACAAGAAACAACAGGCATATATACTAACCATTCAACCATAAACATTCTGGGTGATTCTTTAATAAATATAAAAAACACAGGAGATAATGGAGTAGGAATACGAAGCTACAGTTCAAACATCAACACATTTGAAAAAGCTAGCGTTAGCATTCAGAATGACGGAGAAAATTGTAGAGGAGTACAAGCTTATGGTGGCTTCATTAATATCAATAAAGATGTAAACTTGCACATTGAAAACTCTGATTTTGGCCTATGGTCATCCAGTGGTGCCCAAATTAATGTTGGGGGAAATATTTATTTAAAAACTAAAAGTTGTGCCATTAGAACTGATAGCACGGGAAACGCCTCTACACTAAATATAACTTCAACCGCACAAATTTACATTAATAACAGCACTAACAACTATTTTATTAATGGAGCCGGAAATAATATTTTAGACGTAGCTATAAGAGCAAAATTAGCCTTTGAAAAAGACGGTAAAACAGAGTGGTATGAGGTAAAAGACGACTGGCAAGACGAGAATACATCCCCCTCAACCAACAATACAATCACAGCCGATAATGTAAAAAACAAGCTGAATGTAGAAGAAACTTCTGCTTGGACATTGCCGGAAAAGGCTGAGATGGATTTCATAGCCAGCAATTCGAACAGTGAAACCACCAAACAAGATTTTGGAGACAACAGCAAGCAGTATCAAGAAATCATCAATCAGTATGACGCATTAATCAAAGATGCTGGGTATAAGGGTATAAATCTTTTGCAAACAGATAAGTTGACGGTCAAATTTAATGAAGAAAGCACTGCTGCGCTTGAAGTGCAGGGAAGGGATATGAGCTCTAAAGCGCTGGGCTTTACGACATTTGAGTGGGAGAGCCAAGGAGATATAAATAAGTCCATAGAGGAGCTTTCATCAGCGATAAATACCATTCGTAATTATTCCTCAGAGCTGGGCAATAACTATAACATCATCACCACCAGGCAAGACTTCACCGAAAGCCTGATAAATGTTTTGACTGAGGGGGCGGATAAGTTAACACTCGCGGATATGAACGAGGAGAGCGCCAATATGTTGGCTCTCCAAACCCGCCAACAATTAGCCATTAACTCCCTTTCTTTGGCCAGTCAGGCCAGCCAAAGTATCCTCAAACTATTCTAGGGCACTTGCGCCAGCAAGCCGTAAAAAGCCGCTTTGTGAGGAGCGGCTTTTTAGCCTTGCGACCTACGGCTAAGTAATGCCACTGGTCGCTTGACCAGTTAGTCTGTTAGTTGGATATAGATTTTTTTGCCATAGTATCTGATGAGGCGGAAATATTTCTTAAAAAAGAGAGCTTCTCCGCGCTCAATGGCGTCGATGTTGGCAACGGATAAATCACAGTCGCAGGCAATGTTGCTGATAGATAAATTTTTATCAAACCTCAATTGCCTAAGCTGTGAGGCGATTTGATTTCGCAATATAAAAGAAAAATTATTCATCGTTTCAAACTCCTAAATTTCTTATTAAAAAGAAACCGCCTTTTAAGAAAAAAAGGCGGGGAGTTAACGACTGTACGAGAACAGTCCGGGTTCTTCGAGCATAGCCTTATACCCCCGGCTCCCCATAAAAGGAGTTGTTCTTTTTTCTCGTAAGGAGCCGTTATACTCCACAGACGTAACTCACGCCTGCAGTGGTGATATTAGAGCAGAAAAATTAAAATGCAATTAATTTGTTTATGGCACGAGCGCCAGCGAAACGAACTTTGTGAGTTGAGCGGATTACAGCTAAGTAATGCCTCCAGGCGCTTGCCTGGTCGCCGTGCGCGCTCGCACTGCAATTAAATTATGCAAGAGGGCAGTATTTGTTTGAACATGGCACCGCCGATTAGCGCGCCGACCAAAGGGAGCCGCGTGGGTTACAGCTTGCTAATCGCTCCAGGCCGTTGCCTGGCGGCGATTGAGCCGACGGCGATTTTTGCGGTCGAGTTTTTCCTGCGCCTTGCGAGCACGCTCAGCCGCTCTTTGCTCTGCCTTGAGGGTAAAACGGGATTTATCGGAAACATCTGCCTCAATCAGACCTTTTTGCTCTGCCACTTTTTGAGCTTCCTCTTCCATGGCCTCTTTCTGGAAACGAGAAGCTCTCTCCTCTCGTTCTTGCTGGCGTTCAAGCTCTCTTTTCTCCCTCTCCTCTGCCCGCTCGATTGCCTTGCGGGTAAAGCGTGAGGTAACTTCAGAACGCTCTTTGGCAATGCGCTCCTGTTTCCTCAAACGATCTTGTTCTTTTTGAGTTAAGATTTCCTCTGGCTCTGCCTCATTTTCGGCCACTGCCGAGGCTTGCTCTGAAACAGGGGCTTCCACCTGTGCCAAAGCCAAAGAAGAAAAACAAATTGCCATTAAGAAAACCACCAAAAAAGCTCTCATCATCGTTGCTCCCTTTCAAATCATCTTGCAGTTATTTTAATAGATATTGACTCTTTTGCAAGCCCTCTTAAAATGGCTTTCAAATATTTTAAGAAAATAGGGAATCAAAAACATGACAACCGTAGCCGCCGCCATCATCATCAGAAAGGGGAAAATTTTTATCGCCAAACGCCCCGAGGGCAAGTCCCTGGCCCATCACTGGGAATTTCCAGGCGGCAAACAAGAAAAAGGAGAAACCCTGCCCCAAACGCTGCACCGGGAATTAAAAGAGGAATTGGGTATAGATGCCACCATTGGTGAGTTTTTCATGAAATCATCTTACGACTATGAATTTGGCCATATAGATATTAACTGCTATTTTGCCAGCGTGGCCAAAGACAAAGAAATATCATCAAACGAGCATGAAGCCATTGCCTGGGTCGCTCCCGGTGAACTCAAGAGCTATACTTTTGCTCCGGCAGATGTTCCGATTGTTGAGGCCTTACAAAGCATTAAGCTCTAGAGCGAGCTGAGCCTCCTGCAAGATTTTCGGCGTATAAAGGAGGGCAATTTCCTCATCTTTCTCAAAATCAGGCACCACCCCGTGATTGATAAAGCTGTCTAGTTTTATCTGTGCATTTTCCAAAACTTTAGCAGCTACTTCAGGCGCCGGCCCGTTAATAGGCAGCATCAACAAATGCGTGGCCTGCAATTTTTTATCTTTAACCACATCCAGCACACCGGCTTCAGAAGTTTGTGAGGAAAGCTTAATCAAAAAACGTCTGGCATCGGCAACCAATTTGGGTTCTCTGACTTCTTCTGGAATAACGAACCAACCGTGCCGCAAAAACCATTTTCCGACACTCTCTTGAGAAGTCAGCATAGAGATGGGAATAGAGAGCATCAGTCCAAGTGTAATCGGCAGCATCCACCAAAACAACTCATGAGCATAAAACCACACCACCAAAGTGGTGACAACACCCAAGATAGTGTGCCAAATATGACGAGAAAAAGCGGTTTTAAAAGAGGTTGCGGCATCATCACGGTTTTGCGTATTCCACCCGGAATCTTTGCCGGCAAAAATATCCCAAACAAACTTGCTCTGAAACATCATCATAATCGGAGCGGTTAAAGCGCTGCAAACAATCTCAAGCAGGGTTGATTTGAGAGCCCCTTTGCTGGCTCTTTTCTCTTGCCGATAGTAGACAATAAGCCCCATAAATTTTGGCAGCACCAACATCACCATGGAAATGATAAACAAAGAGATTGTACCAACCTTGTCAAAAATCGGCCAATCAGGAAACAAACTTCTGGTCTCGCTGAAATAGACCGGCGGAAAAAACTCTCTGCCCAAAGCAATGGCCAACCCCACCAACAAAAAAGAAAGCCACAAAGGAGAAGACAGATAAGACATGATACCGATGATAAAATGTATACGAGAAACCGGATGCAGACCTTTAGATACCAAGACTTTCATATGCTGCATATTTCCCTGGCACCAGCGCCTGTCGCGGATGGCAAAATCAATCATCGTCGGCGGACATTCCTCATAGCTGCCTTTGAGCTCCGGCAATAACCAGGCAGACCACCCTCCGCGGCTGATAAGCGCAGCCTCCACAAAATCGTGGCTCAAAATATGCCCGCCAAAAGGCTTGCGCCCCTTCAGCACCGGCAACCCGCAACATTGCATAAAAGCCTTAACCCGAATAATGGCATTGTGCCCCCAATAGTTGCTGTCACCCACCTGCCAATAGGCCAAACCGGCCGAAACGATTGGTCCATAGACCTTACCGGCAAACTGCTGCATTCTGGCAAACCAAGATTTTTTGTTAATGCATTGCGGCGGTGCCTGAATAATTCCCGTATGCTCGTTAGCCTGCATCAACTGCACCATTTTGACCATTGTTTTGCCTGCCAACAAACTGTCCGCATCCAACACAATCATATAGTCATATTCCGCACCCCAGCGATTGCAAAAATCTTCAATATTACCGCTTTTTCTGGCCACATTTTTGGCTCGGCGACGGTAATACAACTTAATCTCAGGCGGCAAGAGTTTTTGCGCCTCAAGCCACATTTTTTCTTCTGCCACCCAAAACTTGGGGTTGGTTGTATCGCTCAAGATAAAGATATCAAAAGCTTTGCCCTGCCCGGTTTTAGCCAAATCCTGAGCCATAGCCAAAAGATTAGCCATTACAAAGGTTGGCTGCTCATTATAAACCGGCATCAAGACAGCAGTTTTGGAAGTCAGCGGAGTATCTGCCGGCACCCATCTGATACCGGGAACCTTAGCCTTTCTCATCAGCTCAAAAAAGCCAAACAAGCTCGACCAGAAAAACAAAGCAATCCAGCCAAAGGTCAAAACAAACAGCAACACCATCAAAAATTTGGTAACAAGCTCTGAATCTGTCGGTATCACCGAAACCCATTTAAGCGTGGCCAGTAAGGTTGACAAACCTGTCAAACCGAAAACTTTTAGCCTTCTCATAAAAATACGTTTGGGATTAATCAATTCATGGCTCATGATATCACCGTCAGTCCTTTCTGTTAGACCAATGCAGGCTTGGCATTTCCAAAGGTTGCGGAATCATTTTCTGCATTTTATATTCCGGAGCCGGGTCAAACCGATTTTCCCTGAGCTTGGCCAAAAATCCAGGCTCAAGTTTTTGCCCGGGATGAAGTTCAGCCCCCCCAAAGGAGAGCCAAGTAAGCTTAAAACCTGAAATTTTCTGAGATTTATCAAATTTTTTTTCAGGATAAAGCTGTTCAGCCGCCGGCAAAAGCAACCTATCCAAAGAGGCGACAACATCCCCCTCTTGCTCAGCTTTGGCTGCCCATTCCGGCACCAAGGCATCTGAAACATTAATTGTCTTCAGATAAGCGGCAACAATATCATTCAAACTCTGAATTTTTATGGCAGCCATTGATAACTCCAAACCTCGGAAACAACTTGTCCCTCTCTTCTCAACACGGCTCTGATCTCGGCGGTTTTGCCATTGGGACGAAAATCCATATACAAAGTCGGCGCTTTTGTCACCGGATTAAACATCAGATGAGAACCCAAGAATTTTCCCTCGGAGATAGAAATATCAGCCGTAATTTTTCCGTCTTTAATTTCTTGTTCCCAATTTAGGCCCTTAATTTTAGGTGCGGAAAAATCAATAACAAACTTGCGTTTGTCAACATTCAACATTCCGGAAACCCCGCCGATTCCGGTATAAGTAGCGGTAACTTTGGCCAAATTGCTCTCAATCGGAGCATCTCCGGTCCAGTGCAGACGGTAAGAAAAATGATACTCTTTTCCGGCCTCGATTTTTTGGTCAGGTATCCAAAAAGCAACAATATTATCGTGGATTTCCTGGATTGAGGGAATTTCCACCAATTGGACCACGCCCTTTCCCCAGTTTTCAAGTGGTTCTACCCACAAACTCGGCCGTTGTTCATACATAGCCTCAAAATCAAGATAATGTTCAGGCTTGCGGTCCCTCTGCAACAACCCAAAACCATGGGGATTATTGTCC
The DNA here is from genome assembly GCA_944392205.1 of uncultured Alphaproteobacteria bacterium. Lineage (GTDB taxonomy): Bacteria > Pseudomonadota > Alphaproteobacteria > RF32 > CAG-239 > CAZU01. The sequence goes on from CALXVV010000020.1 coordinate 6,778, forward strand.
TCAAAAGAGCTTATGCGCAAATACTTTGAGTTATCAAGCGGACGCCAAAGCCACTCATCATTACCGTTCCAAACCAATAAGCCATCACTGTCATGAACCTCCATACGATGGTCATCAAACTTGTTTTTGCTGTTTTCACCAAATAGGAACATAGAGGTCAAAGGAGCGATTCCCAACTTGTTGATATTCTCTCTTGGGTAGAGAGTTGCATCAACATCCATGGTTGTGGATAATCCCGGTTGTATAGTAAAGCTGTAAGCACCGGTCACACTTTTGCTGTTGAGCAGAGCATAGACCTTAATTTCGGCGGCACCAGGTTTTGGTTTTTCGACCCAAAACTCCTCAAACACGGGAAATTCTTCACCGGTTTGCACGGCAGTATCAATGGCCAAACCTCGGGCTGAAAGTCCATATTTCTGTCCTTTTCCAAGCGCACGAAAATAACTGGCACCCAAAAAAGAAACCAGCTCATCCATATATTTTGAAGTATTAAGCGGATAGTGCAGCCTGAAACCAGCAAAACCTACATCACCCCATTTATCCGGATGCACCCGATTTTTACCAAAATCGAAATAAGAAGCTGAATAATTCAGAGGTTTAACTCTCCCATTTTTAATTTCATTAATCTTAACCGGAGAAGTAAAGATAGAGCCCAGATGGAAAAGCTGGATTTCAAATGGCAATTGTTGGCCAAACCAAGGCCCCTTATCTCTCACGAAACGAATATCCCGATGCTGGTCATAATCGAGTCCGGCAACTTCTTCAGGCAGAGACACTTTTTGCGGCATATAGGGACTGGCAGCCAATCCTCTGGCCTTTGCTCGAACCATTTCAAAATCGAACGGCTGCCCCTCCTGCATCAAAGGCTCCAACTTTGGCTTATTAAGATAATAGAAGCCAACTCCCGTTCCAATTGCCACCAAAATAACGGTCAGCGCGCTAATTTTCCATATTTTTTTCATCAGTCCACCTATAAGTAAATTTGCTTTCATAACAAAGCAAAAGCCCCTAAAAGTCAACAGCAAAAATCAAAGCTCGACATTTAAGCACAAAAAAAGCCTCCTTGAACGGAGGCCTCTTTATTATGGGGCGGATTATGCTTAAGTCAAAAAAATGACAATTTTTTTGGCTGTAAGTTACGCGTTTGTTAGTTTGCGAAGCGCCCGACTGGCAATGAGAGCCTGAGCAAACGTTACATAGCGGTGACCGAAGCGAGTTGGTCTTTTTGAGTTTTTGCCCCAAAA
>CALXVV010000021.1 GCA_944392205.1 uncultured Alphaproteobacteria bacterium
AGAGTTGCACTGGCGCTCATCGGCTTTGCAGCCGACCGGCACACTTCCGTGAGCCTTTCGCTGGTAGTCGAACTCCCTTTCTCGGGAGTTCAAACCTCAAGCCCCCAGGCCAACAAAAAAACCACCCTTGCAGGTGGTCTTTTTATTGGTGGGCGCTGAACCGGTTACTCTGCGCTGCGCTAGAGTTGCACTGGCGCTCATCGGCTTTGCAGCCGACCGGCACACTTCCGTGAGCCTTTCGCTGGTAGTCGAACTCCCTTTCTCGGGAGTTCAAACCTCAAGCCCCCAAACCAACAAAAAAACCACCCTCGCGGGTGGTCTTTTTATTGGTGGGCGCTGAGAGGTTCGAACTCCCGACCCTCTCGGTGTAAACGAGATGCTCTTCCAGCTGAGCTAAGCGCCCATCTTGTTTACGGATGACTTTATACACTCTCATTTTTAATTAATCAAGTAAAATTTTTATTTTTTTTATCTTTTTTTTGCTTATTTATTATTTTCAAACAGTTATAAAAAAATCCGAAAGCTTTATTGCTTCCGGATTTTCTCATAGGGTGTGATAAATATGATAACCGCAACAAATACGATTGCTGCAATTACCAAGACCATGAGCTTATTCATAGTCGTAGTTTTTGAAGTCTACAACAACTGCCGCAATGCGGTCGCCTCGTTTGGCGATGTAGTTGGCACGCAGGATTTCTCCCGCTTCTTCCATCCGTCGAATCTCAGCCTTTTTGACAAGGCCTAAGGATTCACCTTCTTGTCCGAACCTTTCCCAACAAATGTGGCCAAGCCATTCGCGTCTGACGAAGATGTCTCCTTCAGGTGAGAACCTTAACCAGAAGAAATAGTCCTCGTAGAGGACGTTCTCTTTTTCCAGAAGTAACCCCTTCACCAGAAGATTATTCATTTGGTTGAGGGAGTAGCAGGAAGGAAGCCAAATCTCTCTCGTCACGGGGACCTGATAGGGCTTTTTGCTGCGGATAAAAATTACAACCAGCAAAAAAGCCAGCGCAATAATAATGACCAGCATGGGCCAAAAAGTAGTAGATTGTTCCATATAATTTGTTTGTTTTAAGGTTAATAATTTGTCTTGTATGGTTGCAGACTATACAAAAAAATGTATTTTGTCAATAAAATAGGCTTTGTTTCATGCCAAAAGGGCTTGCCTTTATATTGCCAACGTGTTATATCTCTTTTTGTTTTTGATAACTTTCTGTGAGGTTTAAGATGGAAAACAAAGTTGCCGTAATCGCCGTGATTGTTGAGGATATGGAATCGGTTGAGAAATTTAATGCCATTTTGCACGATTATTCTCAATATATCATCGGGCGGATGGGAATCCCTTATCGCGCCAAAAAAATGAATATCATCAGCATTGCCATTGATGCGCCTCATGATGTTATCAGCGCTTTGGCCGGAAAAATCGGCAATCTTAAAGGAATCAGCGCTAAAGTTGCTTATTCCGGTGGCGAATAGTTTGTTTTAATCTTTTATTGTAACTGACTGGGAAGAGTATTCTTACCGAGAAGGAGGATGTTTTGTCTGTTTATGATCCAAAATCGGCTAAGGCCGAAGAATTTATCTGCCATGATGAAATTTTAGATACTTTGGCTTATGCCGAGGCTAATAAAAATAATGCAGCCTTGATTGATGAAATTTTGGAAAAAGCCCGTTTGCGCAAGGGGCTTTCTCACCGCGAGGCCGCCGTTTTGCTCGATTGCTCGTTGGAAGACAAAAATCAGGAAATCTTCAAACTTGCCGAGCAAATTAAAAAAGATTTCTATGGCAACCGAATTGTGTTGTTTGCACCGCTTTATCTTTCAAATTACTGCGTCAACGGCTGCTTGTATTGCCCGTATCATGCCAAAAACAAGCACATCGCCCGCAAGAAGATGACACAAGATGAAATCAGGCGCGAGGTTATCGCTCTGCAGGATATGGGGCATAAGCGTTTGGCTATTGAGGCCGGGGAGGACCCTGTCAACAATCCGATTGAGTATATCTTGGAATCAATCAAAACCATTTACTCAATCAAGCATAAGAACGGTGCTATTCGCCGCGTAAACGTTAATATTGCTGCGACAACGGTTGAAAATTATCGTAAGCTTCATGAGGCCGGAATTGGAACCTACATTCTTTTCCAGGAAACCTACAACAAAGAATCTTATGAAAAATTGCATCCAACCGGGCCTAAGCATGACTATGCCTACCATACCGAAGCTATGGACCGCGCTATGGAGGGCGGCATTGATGATGTGGGCTTGGGTGTGCTCTATGGTTTGGAATCTTATCGCTATGAATTTGTCGGACAACTCATGCATGCCGAACACCTAGAGGCTGTTCACGGCGTGGGGCCGCATACCATCAGCGTGCCGAGAATCCGCCATGCCGACGATATTGATCCCGATGCTTTTGACAACGGAATAGATGATGACACTTTTGCCAAGATTGTGGCTTGTATTCGTATTGCCGTGCCTTATACGGGTATGATCGTTTCTACGAGAGAATCTCAGAAATCTCGCGAAAGAGTGTTGCATCTGGGAATTTCTCAAATCAGCGGCGGATCTAAAACAAGTGTCGGTGGTTATGCCGTGCCGGAAAAAGAGGAAGAAAACTCTGCTCAATTTGATGTCAGCGACAACAGAACCCTTGATGAGGTGATTTATTGGCTGATGAGCATGGGTTATATTCCAAGTTTTTGTACCGCTTGCTATCGTGAGGGAAGAACCGGTGACAGGTTTATGGAGCTTTGCAAATCAAAGCAAATTCAAAACTGCTGCCATCCGAATGCTTTGCTGACGCTTAAGGAATATCTGACAGATTATGCCTCTGAGAAGACCAAAGAGCTCGGAGCTGCCATGATTCAGGCCGAGCTTGGTAATATTCCAAAAGAAAAAGTCAGGGAGCTGGTGGTTAAACACTTGAGCGAGATTGAAGAAGGAAAACGAGATTTTCGTTTCTAACTCTGGGAAGGCTCTATTATAAGGGCCTTCTTCTTTTATTCTTGACAAAAAACTAACCCTGCAATACCAATAAACCACTTGGATAACTTGAGGTTTGAGGGTGATGAAAAAAGAACTTTTGGCACCGGCAGGTGATATTGAGGCTGGCTATGCGGCTCTTTACTATGGGGCTGATGCCATCTATTTGGGTTTGCAACAATTTTCGGCCAGAGCCACTGCTACTAATTTTGATGAGGAAAACCTCAACCAGTTTGTGGGGTATGCACACTCTCTAAAGCGAAAAGTGTTTGCCGCCGTTAACACTGTTGTGCAGGAATCTGAGCTATCCGACCTGTTGAAAACTTTGGATATTTGTTCTCGTTGCCATGTTGATGCTGTAATCATCCAAGATCTTGGTGTGGCCAGAATCATCAGAGAATCATACCCCGAGCTTGAAATGCATGCCAGCACGCAAATGGCTGTCCACAATAAGGAAGGGGCTTTGGCTTTGCAAAAACTCGGGTTCTCACGCGTGGTGTTGGCGCGCGAGCTGACCTTACCCGAAATCAAAGAAATTGCTGCTATTCCTGGGATTGAGACCGAGGCTTTTATTCATGGGGCCTTGTGTTATTCTTATAGCGGATTGTGTCTGTTTTCCTCTCTTGAAGCCGGGCGCAGCGCTAATCGGGGCAAGTGCTTGTATCCGTGTCGGGCCGAATTTGAAGGAGAGGCAGGCAAAAAGCACTATTTTTCCATGAAAGATATGGCGCTAGAAAAAGATGTGCTCAATATGCCGGTAACATCTCTTAAAATTGAGGGGCGCAAGAAAACAGCACTTTATGTGGCCGCGGTAACCGACTACTATCGGCGTTTGCTAGATGGCAAAGATGTCGCAAACAGGACGGAGAATATCAAGCAAATCTTTTCTCGGCCGTGGTGTAAATTTCACTTCAATGGACGGGACAAATCGGTTATTGAGCGTGATTTTGTCGGCCACAGGGGCCTAAAAATCGGAAAAGTCGAGCGTTTGGGCAAGAGGAGCATTATTTTTCACACATTATCCGATATCGGGCGCTATGATGGTATACAAATTGAAATTCCCGGGGTCGAAAAGCCTTTTGGTTTTTCCGTGCAGCAGTTGAAAGAAAACGGGCGTAATGTTTTCGCCGTGCAAAAAGGAGCAGAAACTGAGATTATCTTGCCGCCACAGGCTCCGAATATGAGCAAGGGGTTTGATATTTATTTGGCATCGTCCACCAAGGTTAAGGGGGCTTATGATTACACCAAACCAAAACCTAATGAATTCAAACAAAAAGAAGCTGTTGACATTGTTGTTGATATTTCTCAGGAAACAATAACAGCTTCAGCATGCGGAAAGTCTGCCTCCGTCAGTGGAGATTTTCAGAAAGCCGAACAGCCGCAAAAGGTTGAAAATGCCGTTATCAAGGCCTTTGAAAAAAGCGGCGATGCTTTGGTGAAGCCCGGTAGTATTATAATTAACAATCCAGCAGGCTTATTTGCTCCGGCTTCTCTTTTAAATGAATTGCGCCGCCAGCTTTATCTTCAGCTCACACCGCAATATAAAAGCGGCTCTTTGCCGCCAACACCGTCAGCTCGAGCACTCAAGGCTCCGCAATGGATTATCAAAACCGACAACATTTCATCTCTTGCAGAGATTGATTTGCAAAATGTTTTTGAAATAAACATCCTGCTTAGTCCGGATTTTGATGTTTCTCTTTTGTCTGTCTTACCCAGAAACAAAGTTCGTTTGAGCCTGCCGGCAGTATGCAGGAATGTTAAGCTTTGGCGGCCGCTTATTGATAAGCTTTTGTCTTGTGGCTATGCCAAGTGGGAGATTGCTAATTATTGGGGCAGGGCTGTTCTGCCTGAAAGTGGCATAGATTTGAGCTTGGATGCACCGATTTATATGTTTAACACTCAAGCTATTGCCATGGCGCATGATCTAAAGGCTTCTCGAATCACTCTGCCAATAGAAGACACAAAAGAGAATTTGCAGGTCGTGGCTGAAAAATCGTCTTTGCCGGTGGTTTTGGATATCTATGCCGATGTGCCGCTTTTTACCAGTGCCGCTTGTATTCGCTCTAACCCCTGTAAAATTTGCAATCGTCAAGAAAAATGGCTTGAGCTCTCTCGTGAGGGTACAAAATATCTGGCTCTTTCTAAAGATTGCCAGACCATGCTGTTTGATGAAAAGCCTTATTGCTCTGTCGCTTTTGCAAAAGATATCAAGGCAGACTTCTTGAGGGTAAATTTCTTATATAAGCCTTACATCTCTGCTAAAGCGGCTGAAATTTGGCAAAAAATGCGCAAGTTCCAAGCGTTGCCCAACGTAAACGAGGGAAACCTTAATCGCGGCGTGTTGTAATTTTATTCGGCGGCAGAGAGATTCATCGCTGATTTTATTTGGTATTGAAAGCCTTTGCTGGAGAAGCGCCTAATCGTCAACCAGTAACCGATGGTAACAACCAAGCCGGCTCCCAACCAGGCAATGGGACCGGCATAGAACAGGCCTTTATACCCAATTACCTGTGCCAGCCAGATGGCGGCAAAAGAACGCATGAAAAGTTCTGCAAAACCTGCTGCCAGCGGAATTCCGGCACGGCCGATGCCTTGCAATGTGTTGCGGAAGACAAATATCATACCTAAGAAAAAGTAAAATAATGTGCTGATATCCAAGTATTCACAAGCAATACGGACAACATTGTTGTTGCCGGATTCGATAAACAAGCCTATCATTTCCTCGCCGACAAAACGTACGGACAAAGCCAAGGCGATGCTGAACGAGAGTGCCATAATGGCAGAGTAGCGCACGCCTTCTCTGATGCGGTGCAATTTGCCGGCTCCCCAATTTTGGGCAGAGTAGGTGGCCATGGCAAGGCCCAAAGCCATCAGTGGTTGGGTGGCAACTTGCTCAACACGGATGGCCGCTGTCAGCGCAGCGATAATCTCGGGGCCAAAGGAGTTGCAAACACTTTGCAAAATGAGCATTCCCAAAGACAAAACCGCAAACTGTATGGCCATGGGAACAGCAACATCCAAGTGCTCTTTCATGAATTTGGGGTTAAATTTCCAATCTGCTTTGCTTAGGTGTAAAATGGGAATCTTCTTGCTGATGAACCACAAACAACAAATAACAGATATGCTCACGGCAATTACGGTTCCGGTGGCGGAACCTTCAACGCCCATCTTGAAGTAGTAAATCAGCACCAAATTGAGTGCAATGTTCAAAATCGAGGAGAACATCAAAAAGTAAAGAGGGGTCTTGCTATCTCCAACCGCACGAATAAATCCTGACAGTAGATTAAAAAACACAATCATTATCATGCCGCCAGAGAGGATAAACATGAATGTATAGGCATCTTCCATAATCTCTTGCGGCACATTCATCAGCTCCAACAGCGGGTGCAAGAAGACCATCAGCATCAACGCAATAAACAAGCTTAAGGCAACGGCAGCTATCAGGCTATGGGTGACTGATGAGCGCATGCCTTGATAGTCTTTGGCACCAAAACGCTGGGCCGTGATAACCGTTAAACCGCCGGTAAAACCAAAAGCAACAAGCAAAAACACAAAAAATACCGGTGCCGTGGCGCCAACAGCAGCCAAAGCGTTGATTCCCAACAAATGCCCGACAATGATGATGTCTGACAAATTGTAGAGTTGTTGGAACAAGTTGCCGATGAGCAATGGTATTGCAAATTTTACAATCAATTTGGTCGGATTCCCGACAGTCATATCTTGAGTCATGTTTCCCTCTTTATGAAAAGCGTTGGCACTCTATATCCTTAATTTTTAATTGTAAAGAGGTTTATTCATTTATTTATTTTACCAAAGATTAATCTTTCAAATCTATATTAATTTTAGTTTAGGTTTTAATTTTTGAAAGGGAAAATCATGGCCTATCGTTTTATATTGAATGAAACCAGCTACCATGGACATGGGGCTATCAATGAGATTGTTACTGAGGTAAAATCTCGCGGGTTCAAAAAAGCTCTTATCGTAACCGATGCTGATTTGGTAAAATTTAAGGTGGTTAAAAAAGTTACCGATTTGCTTGATAAAAACAAAATGGCTTATGAAATCTTTGACAAAGTTAAAGCTAATCCAAGTGTGGAAATTGTGCAAGAAGGTGTTAAGGCTTTCAAGAAAGCTAGGGCTGACTATATGATTGCCATTGGCGGAGGGTCTCCTCAGGATACGGCCAAAGGTATCGGTATCATCATCAACAACCCCGAATTTGCAGATGTCGTTTCGCTTGAGGGTGTGGCTCCGACCAAAAATAAAAGTGTGCCGGTGATCGCTGTGGCTACCACAGCCGGGACTGCCGCTGAAACTACCATTAACTATGTGATTACCGATGAGAAAAAACGCCGCAAATTCGTTTGTGTCGATCCGCACGATATTCCGGTGGTGGCTGTTGTGGACCCCGATATGATGTCCTCTATGCCGAAAGGGCTTACGGCGGCGACAGGTATGGATGCCTTGACCCATGCTATTGAGGGCTATACCACGCTTGGTGCTTGGGAGCTGGCTGATGCTTTGAACCTCAAGGCTATTGAACTTATCTCTAAAAACCTGCGCAAAGCGGTTGAAAATGATCCTGACGGGCGTGAGGGGATGGCTTTGGGACAATATGTCACCGGTATGGCTTTTTCTAATGTCGGGCTTGGTGTGGTTCATGGTATGGCTCATCCGCTGTCTGCTTTTTATGATACACCGCATGGTGTGGCAAATGCTGTTTTGTTGCCATATGTTATGGAATTTAATGCTCCTTATACCGGCACTAAATTTAGAGAAATCGCACGGGCCATGGGGGTTAAGAATGTTGATAAGATGAAGCAGGCAGAATACCGCGAGGCAGCGATTAAGGCCGTTAAAAAGTTGAAAAAGGATGTCAACATTCCCAAGACCTTAAAAGAAATCGGTGTTAAAAAAGAGGACTTGGAAGCTTTGGCCGAGGCGGCAATGGCTGATGTCTGCACCGGCGGAAATCCGCGTCCTTGCACCAAGGAATTGGTTTTGGAAGTTTATAAAAAGGCTTTTAACGGTAAGTAAGCTTTACTACTTGAACTTGAAAATGCTTCGGATAAGAAATTATCCGGAGCATTTTGTTTTGTATATTGCCAAAATCTAAAATATTGCTATGCTTTATTTATCTTTATTATGAACGGGGAGAACAATAATGCGTAAGTTGCTTTTATTGGCTTTGGTGAGCCTTATGATGACGGGAGAGGCCCATGCCTGGGTAGAGCTTGAGGATGAGGATGGAAATACTTGGGATTGTGTTGGCGATAGTTGCTATAAAAACGACACAAAAGAGGATAAAGAGGTAGAAAAGCCCAAAACAAAAGGCTATTCCAGCAAAATGACGGGAGACCCGCTGGCTTTTCCGACCCAAAGCGATAAATCAAAGGATCCTTTGGCTTTTCCTGCTAAAAATGATAAATCAAAAGATCCCTTGGCTTTCTAGTCTTGGAATTTTTCTGCTAATTGCCGGACTTGAGACAACAACTCTTTTTCTCCGGCAATTTTTTTATCTTGCATAACTATTTGACCGTTGCAGATCAAGGTATCTATACAAGAACTATCGGCCGAATAAACCATATTGGAAATCAGATTATAGTTTGGTACCAGGAAGTGATTGTCTAAATCTACTAAAATACAATCTGCTAACTTTCCTTCTTTAATCTCCCCGGCATCAATTCCAAAGGCTCTTGCTCCGTTGCAGGTGGCAATCTTAAACACATCTGCGGCAGATCCGGCTGTTGGGTCTTGGCTTTGTATCTTGGCAGAAAGTGCGCAAAGTTTCATCTCGTCTAACATGCTCAAATTATTATTAGAGGCCATGCTATCAGTGCCGAGTGCAATGTTGCAGCCTTTATCCAGCAGTTTTTGCAGCATGAATACACCAGAGGCCAATTTATAGTTGGAAGAGGGATTGGTGCTGAGCCAAACGCCTTTGTGTGCTAGAATATCTATATCTTCATCATCTAAGAATACCGCGTGGGCCAAAACTGTTTTGTCGCTTAAAGCGCCTAATTTATCCAAGTATTTAATGGGAGAGCAGCCGTGTTCTTTCTTGCAATCAGAGACTTCTTTTTGTGTTTCGCACGCGTGAATATGCAGATGCAAGCCGTATTTTTCTGCCATCATAACATTAAAACGTATTAAATCAGCCGAGGCGGTATAAACCGCGTGGGTGGTCAAAACCTTTTGGATACGTTCCGGTGCCGGATTGGAAAGTGCCATATAGGCTTCTATCTTTTTCTCTTCTTTTTGGCGGCGTTCTTTGTCAAACAAGTCGCAGGTGCTCAAAGAAACGGCCGCTCTCACACCCATTTCGGCCACGGCTTTTAAGATCATCTCCGGTTCAAAATACATATCGGCAAAGAACGTGGTGCCGGTCTTTACCATTTCCAAAATCGAGAATTTGGTTGCCGTATAAATCATCTCCGGCGTTAGCTTGGCCTCCCTCGGCCAGATGTCGTGATTGAGCCAGTCAAACAAGTCTTTGTCATCGCTAATGCCTCTAAACAAGCTCATGCCTGCGTGAGAATGAGTGTTGTAAAAAGCCGGTAAAATTGCTTTGCCTGAGCAATCAATAACTTCTTTGCCGCTGATATCCTGGTTGGAAGCTATTTTCTTAAAACGGCTATTCTCAATCAAAATATCTGTCTTTTGATTGTTTAATTGGACGTTTTGCAGCAAAATAGACATGGCTTTCTCCCTTATTTGTTCTTTATCATCTCATCAACAAAGGCTGGCAGGGTGGCGCCGGCCGGTCCATAAATATGATGGTCAAAAAAGTAGTTATTGGAGGTGGGCTCCAGATTAAATTCATAGGTCTTGGCATTGTTATATTTGGCAATTTGCACAAATGAAGCGGCCGGAAAAACAACGCCTGAGGTGCCAACAGACAAGAAAAGGTCACATTCTGAGAGCAGGCGGTCTACTTTGTCCATGCACAGCAGGTTTTCTCCGAAAAACACAATGTTTGGTTTCATCATACCGGCAATGTGGCAGTGTGGGCAAACGGTTTCCGTGTCAACATCGCCGAATGTTTCCAAAATTCGCCCGCAGTTCAGGCAGACAGCTTGGTTTATTTGCCCATGAATGTGGTAGATGTTTTGGTTGCCGGCTTTTTCATGCAGGGTATCTACATTTTGCGTGACAATGCTTATGTTTGCATCATATTCTTTTTGCAATCTGGTAATGGCCAAGTGCGCTTTGTTGGGCTTGGCTTTAACAAGCTCCTTTTTGAGCTCGTTGTAAAACTCATGGACATATGCCGGATTGCGTTCAAAAGCCTCTATGGTGGCAACATCTTCCACTTTATGATTATTCCATAGCCCGTTGGAGGCTCTGAAGGTGGCAAGCCCTGATTCTGCAGAGATTCCGGCGCCGGTTAAAATCACAATGTTTTTATAAGTGCTCATTTTTACCTCTTAAAATTTCTAAGATTATAAATAATGTTTGCTAATTTTTGGTGAATATTTATAATGCCGGTTGAAAGGATTTATCAAAATGCGTTTTTTGTTGTTATCTTGTTGTGCGCCTTGTTCTTGTGCGGTTATAAAATTGCTGGCGGAAGAGGGGCAGGATTTTGCAGTTGTCTTTTATAATCCCAATATTCGTCCCGAGCAGGAATATCGCAAAAGAGCCGATGAAAACAAGCGGCTCTGCACGTTCTATGGTGTTCCGTTTATTGAGCTTGAGTATGACAATGAACGCTGGTGTAAGCTCACAACAGGGCTTGAAAACGAGCCCGAAAGAGGAAAGCGCTGTGATGTCTGCTTTTATATGCGCCTCAAAAGAGTGATGGAATATGCCAAAGATAATGGTTTTGAGGCTGTGGCCTCGGTCTTGGGGGTTTCTCGCTACAAGGATTTGGCGCAGGTTAATCGCGCGGCGGCCAAAGCCTCTGCCGAGGTCGGAATTCCTTACCTGGAAATTGAGGGCCGAAAAGGCGGACGCCAAGAACTCCGTGCCCAACTCATTAAAGAGCTCGCGCTTTATAATCAGACATATTGCGGATGCAAACCTCGTTAATTCTGGCGAGGCAATATTTTTAGCCCAATCTTTTGCAAAAATCTTGGAAGAGCTCCCGCGGCCTTAAATTGAATGGCAATGCGGTCGATATCGTTTTCAACACAAATGCCGATACGGTGGTGTCCGTCATCAACCGAATCTTTTATGCCACAACGCCGGCAGAGCATGATGGAAATTGGCTTTTTGTCATCAAAACCTTTGGAAAGTAAAGATTCTTTCAGTTCCGTGTACTTTCTCACTCTTTCCTCGGGCGATATGTGCCAGCGCTTGGAGATATCATAGGCATTTTCGGCATTGCGAAAACCTCGCTCAATATGAAGCTCTCGCAAGTGCTTGAGGCTAGTGTGGTATACGTTGGCATTCGTAAACTTAAAATATTGGCGTAACTGTTTGAAAAATATAGGTAAAATATTCCAGGTGGCAATGTTTGATTTGAATACAAACCGAACGGGAACATAAGCCTTGTGCATTTCTAAAGCGTCTTGGGCCATTTTTCGCCCCTTGATCAATACATCGGGCGTTTGAGTTTTGGCATCGCCCAAGAGGACGACAACTTCATCATCGCATTTTATGGTTGAAGCTAAATCGCTTGAGGCATCGGCGAGATTGATTATATCTTGAGGCTCAATCAAATAAAGTTCTGAAGAATAGCCAAAGTTGGTTGACATCACTTATTTCCATAGTACTATTTTTAACAAGGCTACTATATAAAATTCAAATTAAAATGCAAATATTTTTAAGAGGCAAAGATGTTAAATTGGTGGAAAAAGCTTTTTGAGCTCAAACCTTTTAATCAGGGCTTTTTGCCTGAAAACAAGGGACATCAGGTGTTTTTTGCTGAGTTTGGCAACAAAGGAGGAAAACCGATTTTGCTTTTCCATGGCGGGCCGGGCGGCGGCACCAGGCCTGGTCATGCCAAATTTGCCAATTTGAAAAAATATCGGGTGATTATGTTTGACCAACGCGGTTGCGGCCGCTCTCTGCCTTTGGGAATGTGCGAAAACAATACCACTCAAGACTTGATTGAAGATGCAAAATCGCTACTTAACCACTTGAATATAAATGAAAAAATCATCTTAAGAGGCGCCTCTTGGGGCTCAACTTTGGCCCTTTTGTTTGCGGAAAAATATCCTGATAAAGTCGAGAAAATGCTGCTTTCTCAGATATTTCTGGCTGATGATGACAGTCGTTTTTGGGAATTTGAGGGCAACTCATTCTTTTATCCGGAATTTGTTGAAGAGCTTGAACGTAAAGCCAAGGGTAGGGCCGTGCAAGCTTATTTTAATGAGGAAATAAGCTCAAAAAGCCTTAAAAAACAGCTCGATGCCGCCAATTATTATGGCTGGTATGAGCGCATATGCGGAAATTTAACCCCTCAGTGGAACAATTTGCAAGAGATTGATGATAAAGAATTGGCCTCTCAGAGAGTTTATATGCATTACAGCGCCAATAAATTTATGCTGGAGCCTAACCAAATCTTGAAAAATATTCGCAAAATTAAAGATATTCCGGCTCTTATCATTCATAATCGTTTGGATTTTGTTTGTCCGCCCAAAGGAGCTTATAAACTTCACAAGGCTTTGCCTAAGTCTACATTAATTATGGTGCCGGAGCGCGGCCATGTCGGAAAGCTGCTTCATAAAACCATGATGCGAGAGTTTGGCAAGGAAGCGTGCTAGCCGGTCAAGCGACCGGAGCTGCCGAAGCCGGCAGGGGCAAAACTTCGCTGTAATCCGCCGGGGAACGCCCCGGAGCGATTAGCAAGATGCAATCCGCTCAACTCACAAGTTCGTTTCGCTAATTGGCAGTGCCATAATCAAATAAATATCGGCGGAGCGTTAACCTGGTATATATTTTAAGGTGGTTTTAGAGTGAGCTCGTGTATATTTTCACACCAGGCAAGCGCCTGGAGGCGTAACTTAGCTGTTATCCGCTCAACTCACAAGTTCGTTTCGCTGACGTTCGTGCTACAATCAAATAAATTTTTGCTCGTTCTCAGAGCCCAAAATATTATTATGTTTAATCTCATTGTAAAATTCATTTATAAAATTATCTGTAGCATTTCATCTTTTTTGTTTTCTATAAGTTTATTCATTTCGCAATCCATTTGTTGAGCCCCTCTCTTTTACATCTCTCTTACTATTCATAATATATATTATGCGACAAAAGTATATAAATGTATCGAGGCGGAAACGTGTCCTCTCTCCTATCTATATACGAGCCAACGTCCAGATAATCCTTATCTTTTTCATCATCATTACTATCTTTGACAAAATTCGTATACACCAGGCAAGCGCCGGTCAAGCGACCGGAGGCATAACTTAGCTGTGAGCCGCAAGGCTAAAAAAGCCGCTCCTCACAAAGCGGTTTTTACGGCTTGCTGGCATTCGTACCCTAGAACAGCTTAAGTATGCTCTGGCTGGCCTGAGAGGCCAAGGAAAGCGAGTTAATGGCTAATTGTTGGCGGGTTTGTAAGGCCAGCATATTGGCGCTCTCCTCGTTCATGTCCGCAAGGGTTAATTTATCTGCCCCCTCGGTCAAGACATTGACCAAACTCTCGGTGAAATCTTGTCTGGTGGTGATGATGTTATAATTATTCCCTAGCTCTGAGGAATAATTACGAATGGTATTTATCGCTGACGAAAGCTCCTCTATGGACTTATTTATATCTCCTTGGCTCTCCCACTCAAATGTCGTAAAGCCCAGCGTTTTAGAACTCATATCCCTTCCCTGCACTTCAAGCGCAGCAGTGCTTTCTTCATTAAACTTCACTGTCAATCTTTCCTGCTGCAAAAGATTTATGCCCTTATACCCAGCATCTTTGATTAATGCATCATACTGATTGATGATTTCTTGATAATTCCTTCCTGAATCAGTCAAATCTTGCAGAATATTAGACTTACCACTGTCTTTCTGCTCTTGTTCAAACCAAATGTCTTTTGCTGTCTTCCACTCGTTTGCACTGGCTACATCTAAAATCGTTTCAGCGTTATCTTGAGAAATATTCAGGGCTGTTGTTGAGGCTATGTAATTATAATCTGATTGAACCTCATACCACTTGGTGGTTCCGTCCTTTTCCAAAGCTATCTTTGCCCCTTGCGCTATATTTAAAATATTTGGATTGGTTATAGAATTACCAATAGAAAAACAGCCATCATTATAATTGAGATATACTTGAGCTGTTGAATCCACATTTATACGGCAATTGGTGGATATGGTCGCTATTTGGCCTTCACAGTACAAATTTCCGGCAATGTTCAATGTACCGGAATAAACCTTGGCACCACCTCTTTCGGCATAAATAGTAGCTCCCTTCTCGATATCAAGAACAGCATCTTTTTCCACATATAAGCTCGCCGCAGCTTCGCTATTTATATGAATGTTCGCACCTGAGCTAATGTTTATGGATGAGCCTATGAAAGCCCAGATTCCCACTGCATTAACTCCTGATGTTTTTATATTTATTTGTGCATTTGAAATGACATTGCATGATCCGTCTTGTCCAAAATAAATACCAGAAGCTCTTGAACCATTGGTCTCTATATTTAAAAGTCCACCAAAATTGGCTATACCTCTCGTTTGTACAGCAGTAAAATCTGTATCTATATTTAAATTCTGTAAGGTAGCATCAGCCCTTGTATTAAGATTGATTGCGGCATATCCACTAGTACTCGCCAAAGAACTTTTATAGTCTATACTCAGGTTGCTAACCAGATTGCCTGTTTTACTGATGGTGACAAGATTTTGAACATTGGTATTCGCAGAAGCTTTGATTAAGGAAAACCTATCTGTATCATAATTGCCAAAGTAGCCGACGCCGACAAGTTTTTGATTTTCTTTTAATTCTAACCCACCAGTGGTGGAGATATCGCCCAAATCAATGGCGCCATAGACGCAGATTGTTTCTTTGCCGGCAGCAACGGCATCTCTTAGTTCTTGCGCAGTTGTCACCACGGCACCGTTTTCGCCGACCTTTGTTTCAAAAAAAGATTTATCCGGCACTTTGGCTGTTTCGAGAGCTTGATTAGCCACTGCCTTGGCTTGCTCCAAAAACTCAGTGGCACTTTCTAAGGCTGTGGTGGCGGCTTTTATCGTGCTCACAGCCTGCCCCATGGAATCTAGCAAAGCATTCAAGTCATCTGCGCGATTGTTTAATGAAAGCGCCGTGTAGTATGAACTTGGGTTATCTATGGCGGAATTGACTTTATTACCGGTAGAGAGTTTATTTTGAGTAGAGGAAACCTGCCCGCTAATATTCTGCAGGCTCAACAAATTCGACCGCATTGATGCAGTTAAACTTATTCCGCTCATTTAATTACCCTAAAGTTTGTATAACGGTACATCTAAAGGCATTTTGGCGAGGCTCGCAAAATTCA
>CALXVV010000022.1 GCA_944392205.1 uncultured Alphaproteobacteria bacterium
TCGCAAGTCCGATTCTTGCCAGCGGCACCATTAAAAAAGCCACCTTTAGGGTGGCTTTTTTAATGGTGCGAGTAGGCAGAACGGACTTGCGGGGGCAAACGCAAGTGCGGAGCGGGAAGTTGTCGAAAACGAGTGTTGAGCTTTAGCGAATAGCTTAACGAGATACGAAGTTTGAGACTTACGACGCGAGGAGGACCCGCTTAAAAAGCGGGAGTACCCATAATTGCTTGGGTATCGCGCACCATTTTTTAGACTGCCCCATTTGAGGTGCTTTTTTTGTATGTATTCAAAGGCCTTGAATGAGTCCGATTTTGAGAATCTTTAATTTAGCGATTTTTGATGATTTATCGGACTTTTAAGTTTACTTTACGAGTTACATTCTGTATCATTTTTATACAAATTGAAATTAAGGATATGTATAAATGAACTTATCTGTCAGAATAATGAGCAAAATTGATACCATAGCAAGTATTTTAGATTTTCAAACCGATGATACATCTGCTTATTGGCGTGCAGCCTTATTCAAAGCTTATCCTTTTTTAAATGAGAAAAAATGCTTAAATATGACTTGGGACGAAAGGAAAGAATATTTAACAACAGAACTATCAAAACTCTATGATAAACTTGAAATAAACTTACAAGAAAAATGTGCCATATCCCAAAAAATTTGGAATGAAAAAAAAGAGCAAATAAATCAAATTTATACAGGTGTTTTTGGTATTGATTGCAATAACCTCTTTAATAATATGATTGCAGAAATTTCTCTTAATCCCATTTGCCCAAGAAATCTCAGGCATCAAAGTTTTTCAATCGTTTGGGCGGGGGATGAATTTAATTTTCTAGAAACAGCTCTTCATGAAATGATTCATTTTGTTTGGTTTCATATGTGGCATAGCTATTTTAAAGATAATTGGTCTGAATACGAATCCCCAAATTTAAAATGGATTTTAAGCGAAATGGTCATAGATACCTTTGTAAAAAATACAGATATCGGAAATATGTATCCTGAAAAATATCACAACAATTCTGCCTATAAATATTTTTATGATATGAAAATAAATCATAAACTTATTCTTGAAGATTTAACTTCTCTCTACATGGAGTCTAAAAATATAATACAATTTATGGAGAAATCTTACCTATATTGTCAAACAAATGAAAAAGATATTAGGCATCAAATGTTATAACTTATTTTCTTACTCAAAAGTTTAAAATCATCATAAAAATTAGTCCGATAATCGCATAGTATCTCGCACCATTAAAACACAAAAGCGCCCTTTATGGGTGCTTTTGTGTTTTAAAAGTATCGTTAGTCAGTAATCGGACTTGCGGGGCAGGTATTAATCAAAAACACTTTTAGTTTTATTTAACTTTGTTGCGTATATGATATGATGAAAAAACAAAGGAGAAGAAAACTATGCTGAGTAAAATTATCGATATTGTAAAAGAGTGTGGAAACATTGTTAAAAACGCCCGAATACATGAGATAAAATTAAAAAATGAAGATCGAAGAAATTTGGTTACAGAATACGATGTTAGGGTCCAAGAGACTTTACGGCAAAAATTAAAGGACGTACTTCCGGAAGCCTCATTTTTTGGAGAAGAAGGAAGCTGCCAATATAAGAAAGGTGGGTATTGTTTTGTTTGTGATCCGATTGATGGCACGACAAATTTTGTAAAAGGCTATAATTTTAGCGCAATTTCAGTGGCATTATTACAAGACGGCTTTCCCATTTTAGGAGTTATATATAATCCATTTTCAAATGAACTTTTTGCTGCAGAAAAAGGAAAGGGCGCCACGCTAAACGGTTTACCCATACACACTACTCAAGAGAATTTGGCAGACTCTTTGGTTATTTTTGGAACAGGAGTTTTTGATCTGAAAGATCTAGACGAGGTCTTTAAATATGCGCAAAAATGTTTTGATGTTTCAATAGACATCAGGCGTAGTGGTTCTTCAGCGATGGACTTATGTTATGTCGCGAGTGGCAGAGCCGGATATTTTTGCGAATTTAGATTAATGCCGTGGGATTATTCTGCCGGTGTCTTGATTGTTCAAGAAGCAGGCGGATTGGTAAAAAGTCATAATTTTGAAGATATTTCAGACTTTTTTTCTCCCAGATCAATTTTTGCCATTGGCAACTCTAAAATTCTAAAAGAAATACCCAAATTATAGCGGGATAATCCCAAGGCTTTATGGTCATCTATTAAAAAAGCCACCTGTTGAGGTGGCTTTTTTAGTTATTTTAACTCTTTGGCTTGAATGGTGACCGATATTTTGTGCGTTTGTTTTGGTTGCAGGCGGACAAAAGCATCCCCAACGTTTGATGGTTCCACACACACAAAGTTTTTATATTGCCCGGGGCTCATTTCCGCCAAGTCTTTGGCCGGGTTCCACACAACAGTTGTGTTTGAGTTTTCTTTTTTTATGGAGATTATGCGCTTAAATCCCTCATCTATGATGGAAATTGGCTGTATCTGGTTGATAAAAATAGAGTCAAATTCACCGTTTATGCGCAAATCGATTTCTTGAGGATACATATTGCCGTCAAGAGAATTCTTATAAGAGTGTCCGGCCAAGCCTTTTATCTCAACCTTATCAATTGAGCTAATGTTAAAATAAGCGTGCAAAGCCTCACTAAAGTCAAATTCTTCATCACCATGGTTGGTTGTTTCCAGCGAATATTCAAGCTTGTCGGTGATTTTAATCAAAACTTTTGCCGATGCCTTGAGGTTGTATTTTTCATCCGGAATTAACGAGAGCTCTGCCTCAATCTTGCGCTCATCAACACAAACATTTTTGAGCCGCCAGGTTGAAAGCCGTGCAAAGCCGTGGCGCGGCAGATGATTGTTGAGTTTTTCTTCAGCAAAACGGGGCCAGCAAACGGGAATACCGCCGCGAATGGCTTGAACATTGTCAAATTTATTAAGATCTCCGAGCCAAAAGATATCATGCTCTTGGTCGGCAGGGCGATAAGATAAGAGATTCCCGCCAAAAAACGCAATTTTGCACTCAGCCAACCCATTGCGTAAAGTAACAAAGCCATCATCTGTCATCATTTGCATGCCTTTTTTTATTTTCCAAGATACTAAAACATTAATTCCATTTTATTTGGCTGCGCGCAAGCTGTTGATGATGTTTGTGGCAATGTTTTCTGCCTCGCTGTCAATGCCGGCAGCCTGCAGCGCCATTTTTTTGAGGCAGGTGTTTACAATTTCATCTTTGGTTGCGGTTAAGGTTTTTGTAAACAAGGTCCCGTTTTTCAATTTGGTTTGGGCCTCACTTAGGGCGCAGGCCTTAAATTTGTCCTCGGCGGTTGCATTGCTACTGAGGTTCTTATATTTCTCAAGTGTTGCGCAGCAGCTCAACAAGCCGGCAATAGCCAAAATCAAACAAGTTTTTTTCATAATCAAATCCTTTCTTTTGCGATGATGATGAAGTTTACAATTCAAATAGTTTAATTTTAGTAAGAAAAATATTCTTTTTAAAAATTTTTCTTGTAAACTGAAAAAAGTTTTTAAGTTACAGCAGTAGTGCTAAAGATGATTTTAATTTTTTGGCTTAAAAATTAAGCAAACAACAGGTGTCAATAGGTTGAAAATTAATTTGCCATTAGGCAAAAGGAAAATTTATGGAAACATGGGATTTGTATGACGAGTCAGGCAAGATTATCGGTTCTCATATCAGGGAAAGAGAGATTCCGGCAGGAGCGTATCACTTGGTTGTGCATGTTTGGATAAAAAATTTAAAAGGACAATATCTGATTTCCAAGCGCGCGGCCTCAAGAAAAGTCAATCCACTGATGTATGAATGCGTGGGAGGCTCTGTTTTGCAAGGAGAAACGAGCCTGCAGGGTGCCCTGCGCGAGGTTAAAGAAGAAGTGGGGATAGATCTTTTGCCGCAACAGGGAAGAAAAGTCTTTTCTAAAAAAAGAGATGTCGTTGACGGCAAACGGTTTGGCGACATTTTAGACGTTTGGCTTTTTGAATATAACGGCGAAGTAACTTTGAGCAATGCCACCACTCAAGAGGTTGCGGAAACAAGTTGGCTTTATCCTCAGGAAATAAGGTCTTTATACCAAAATCATCAATTGGTTTGGACCTTAGGGTATTTTTTTGAGGAGATAGCTTAAATATAAAAAACATTAATCAGAAGCCGGAGTTTGACAAAAACAGCTATAGGAGTGTAGGCAAAACTCTAAAAAGCCAAAGGAAACAGCCAAAATTTGTAGGTATATTTTTTTCTGTTGTCAAAAGGAAAAAAAATGATATGTTAGCAATCAAAATTAAAGTTTATGTCCTATTCTATTATTGGGTTAGTATTCAGCAAAAAGGCCTGGCCGATAATAGAATTCAGCTCGAAACAATCATATTTTCATCATAAAAACAGTGCAATATGAAAAGAATTATGGTAGCCAGCAAGTTTTTCCTGAATGGAAACGCCATGGCCTTTCTAGAGAAAAGAGCAGATGGAAGATTTTTTGTTTGCGGAAGTTCCAAAGGTATCAACGGATGGCATCAAGGCCCTCAGATAGAAATTGAACCTCTCACCGCCAAAAATATTCCCGGCAGCACACCCTCTTGGTTAGCGCCTTTTTCAGTAGAAGAATTAGAGCGTTTGGTGGAAGATGCCTGGAAACAAGCCGCTGTCAAATGTTCTTGGTTTCACGGACTTGTGTAAACAAAACGCTCTCTACACCTAATGCAGAGAGCGTTTTTGAGTTTTAAAAACATAAAACTCCTAATCCCATTTTTTGAATACGAAGAACACGGCCAAGAGGATTAAGGCAAAGCCGACCAGATAGTTCCATTTAAGGTCTTCCTTAAGATACAAAACGGAGAAAACACAAAAAACCACAATAGTAATGGCTTCTTGCATGATTTTGAGTTGGGCGGCGCTGAAAAACTCATGACCGATACGATTAGCCGGCACCTGAAAGATATATTCAAAAAAAGCAATTCCCCAGCTTGCCAAAACCACAATCCACAAAGCGGTGGATTTGAATTTCAAATGCCCATACCAGGCAAAAGTCATAAACACGTTAGAAATTGTCAAAAGGATTAAAGGATAAAACTGTCTCATTTCTATTCTTGATATTTCAGAAGTAAAAATAAATTTTTCGCAAGGCATAATACCCCCAAAAAAATAAAAATGAACAAAATTTTTCAATCCCTGTGCTTTTCTGTAAATCTTATGGATTTTTTAAGCTTATGGGGCTATAATTTGGGCATTATCAAACAATGGGACAGATTTTATGAGCGAAAACAAACCCAAAATTCAAAAAAGTCGTAAGGAGCAGCGTTTTGAGCGCGAGGCCAAAGCTCTGCAAAAAAATCTTGCAAAGCGCAAAAAGCAGCAGGAACAACGTGAACTTTTAAAAAAGGAGAACCGGCATGGACAGGATTAAAATCAGAGGCGGCAAAGTCTTAGAGGGACAAATTTTTATTAGCGGTGCCAAAAATGCGGCCTTACCGTTGATTTGCGCCAGCTTGCTAACCGATGAAACCGTAACCTTAACCAATATGCCGATGCTTTCAGACATCAAGGCCATGAATATCCTCTTGGAACAATTGGGCACCAAGATAGATGAGTTTGATGACTTTGTAGACGGCCATCCGGCCAAAACCTATTCCTACCGCACCAAAGAGGCAACGAGTTTGGTGGCTCCTTATGACTATGTTCGCAAAATGAGAGCTTCTTACTATGTCTTGGGGCCGCTTTTGGCCCGCTATGGCAAGTGTGAACTATCTCTGCCTGGCGGTTGTGCCATTGGTGCCAGACCAATGGATATTCATTTGGCAGCCTTGGAGCAAATGGGCGCACAAATAGAGATTAAAAACGGCTATATTTTTGCCGATGCCCATGGCAAGTTAAAAGGTGCGCACATCATTTTTCCGGGTGTTTCCGTCGGTGCCACTTGCAATGTTTTGATGGCATCTGTTTTGGCCGAAGGCCGCACTGTTTTGGAAAACTGCGCCAAAGAGCCGGAGATTGGAGATTTGGCAGAGTTGTTAAATGCCATGGGTGCCAAGATTGAAGGTATTGGTACTTCTGTTCTGACCATTGACGGCGTAGAGAAATTGCACGGAGCCACGCATAAGGTTATTCCCGACCGCATTGAGGCTGGTTCTTATGCCGTTGCCGCGGCCATCACCAGAGGAAAGATAGAGCTGATAAACGCCCAAAGCGCCACTTTGCGCCGCCCTCTGCAGGTTTTGAAAGATATGGGGGTTAGGGTTTCGGAAACAGACAGGGGAATTTTGATTGATGCCAAAGGTTGCCACCTGGTGGGACAAGATATCATGACCGAGCCTTTCCCTGGATTTCCGACGGATTTGCAGGCCCAATTTTTGGCGTTGATGCTGACAGCCGAAGGCGCCTCCATGATAACCGAGACCATTTTTGAAAACCGCTTTATGCACGTACCTGAGCTTTTGCGTATGGGGGCCAATATCAATGTCCACGGCCACGCCTCGGCCATTGTCAGAGGAGTCAAAAAACTCTCCGGAGCGCCGGTGATGGCAACGGATTTGCGTGCATCTTTTGCCCTTGTTTTGGCAGGCCTGGTGGCAGAAGGGGAGACAATAGTCAACCGTGTCTACCACTTGGATCGCGGCTATGAGAAGTTGGAAGAAAAACTGAGAGCCGTCGGCGCGGATATTGAACGCATTAAAGACAATGACGAAGAATAGTTTTTTAAGCTGGAAAAATGGATTAAAAGCAGTTATATTGCTCTGGAAGGGTGCAATAACGAAAGGAAAAACACATGAAAAGATTGTTGGCTTTGTTTAGTTTGATGCTGGTTGTCAGTGGTTGTTCCGGCCAGCCGGCATTTAAGGGCAAGAGCTATCAGCTTTTAGAAGCTCAAAATAATGCTAAGATTATTTTGGAGTTTGCCCAAGATGAGAACCGTTATTATGGCTCGGTCGTTAACCGTTATTTTGGCAGCTATGAATTAGATGGCAATAAGATAAAGTTTGGTCCGGCCGGGGTCACCATGATGATGGGGCCTGAAGACCAGATGGAAGCAGAGCAGAATTATCTGCAAATTCTGCCTAGGATAGTGAGCTACAAGATGGATGGCTCCAACTTGGTTTTGGTAACTAACAACGGCCAAGAACTTGGTTTCAAAGAAATCCCACATCCAGAGGAATAAACAAAAAAAAGCCCGCCAATCGGCGGGCTTTTTTTAGGAATTACTTATCTTTGTAGAAAGTAAAATATTGGTAGACATGGGCAAAGAAAGATGCCTTAAAGCATGAATCTAAGAAAGATAAAGCAAGAGCCAAAACCATAAATATGAATTTGACCACATAGCTTTCAACACCCATTACCTGATACAAAAGTGCCAAGAGGTAAACAACCACTGCCACCGGGATCATCAGCAAAGTTTGTCCCCAAAAGATTTTATTAAAGTTACCTTTGCAGAGGGTATAAGCCTGCTTAACGGTCATGCTTTTATCATCAACAGTGATGGCTGCAAATACCAAAAAGACCGGTGCCAAACAAATACACCATGCCACCAACACCACAACGGAGAACAGATAAGTCATGTTGCCGACATCCGCGCCAATACCAAAAAGTCCCAAAATCATGCCATAAAGCAAGGTAGCTAAAACAAAAGGAATCACAATTGCCAGCATCAATAAAAAGCTTGTCCAGATATAGAGCAGAACGCGTTTGAAAAACCCACCGGAACGAAAATCAATCGGCGCTTTCAAGATGATTGCCCGACAATAGTTAACGATGATGCCGACAGAAATCAGTAAAATAAGCAAGCTCGAGATAGACTGAGCTGCCCCGCCCACACATTCCGCATTGCTGAAAGAGCACAAAACCGGAAATCCGTTAAACATCTCCCATAAAACGGCAATGATGCCAACAGCGATAACTTTCAAGTAAAGTTCCCAGTTGCACAGCGTGTACATAAAGCTGCGGCTGAGTGTTTCCACAAAGGGGAGGTTAATTGTTTTCTGTTCTTTCATTTTCATTTCCTTCAGTTAAGAAAAGATTCTGCAGTCCGCAGAAATTGACAAGAAAGCTCATCAAAATCAAGACCACAAAGTTGAACACATATTCGCCAACGAAGATAATATAAAACGAATTATCCTGCGCGGCAACAGTAAAGTTGGCGGAAACCGCCGATAAAGAGAAGATGAATAAGAAAAACCACAAAGTTAAGCCCAAAATCAGGCGCAAGGCATTTCCTCTGGTTCTTAGCCACATCTGCCACAGGGAGGGGATTTTTTCGCCTCCCCAAATAAGAGCAAAAACACTGTAAAATCGCAACACAATAAACGGAACCAAAAAGCCCAAAGCCACGACGGCAAAATAAGCAAGCTCAATTCGCCAGTCTGGGTTGGGAACGCGCACGGCCAATTTATACCAAGATAAACCGGAGATGGCGTTAAGCAAAATGAAGACAACAAAAGTAATAAAGGAACTGAAGTCCCTCTTCTGAGGCTTTAGAAGAAATTGCCAAGAGATGTTTTCCTTGAGCCACACGGCCTGAAAATAGCGCATGCAAAAGGCCGCCACAATCAACAAAACCACCAGGCGGATTCCGACATAAAGATATATGCTGTTTGAGCAAAACAAATTTTGTTCCAGCGAACTCGAGGCGCAGAACATAGATTGCCCGCCCAAAATATAAACGATACTCATGAGCAAAGCGTAAAAAGCGGCTGCAAAGAAAAATTCTCTAAAATGATTCATGAAAATAAAATAAGGACCAAAGACAATTCTGCCCCAGGGAAAACGAACGGTTCCCGCCTCGGGTTCAGAGGGTCCAAACATTTTGGAAAGAAAAGATTTAGTTTCAGTCATAATCAGATTTCCTTTACCATAGAGATTCCGGGAAGATTACGAATTTGCGAGAGCACATCGCCAAAAAGGGCATAGCCTCCGGCAAGTTCAATCCGAATATCCCAATTATCATTATCAGGTTTGATATATATTTTATTTTTGCCGTTTCTATCCTTGCTCAAAATTTGTCGCAAAGGTGTTACGGCAGAAACATCAGATAAGCTGATTTCCAGGCCGTTTGCAACCTCGGCAATAGCTTTATCAAGAGTTTCCACATGGTTAATCATGACACGTGGGCGGCCTTCCTCTTCCTGCTTGTCAATGGTGACGCTCACCAACAGAGGCTGCCCGGATTTAATAACATCTTCATAGCGAACCAAGCCCTCGGAAAAAAGTAGGCCTTCAAAATTACTGCTGCCGTCAGATATTTCCAAAAAGGCATATTTGTTGCCATTTTTAGAGATTCTCTTTTGGAAAGAGTTAACACACCCGGCCAACTTGGCGCGGATATTATCGCCAACTCTAATCCCTTGGAAAACTTCACTACATTTTTTTACACCTAGGCGCTCCATTCCTTGAGCATAGCTGTCAAGTGGGTGTGCGGAAAGATAAAAGCCGATGGCTTCCGCCTCCAGCTGCAAACGTTCCAGTTCGGGCCAATCCGGTTTTTCGGCGAGCTTCACGGCAGATTGCAGCTCCTCTGTGCCAAAGAGAGATGATTGAGCGCTTGTTTTGAGCTCCGTTGCCGAGGCTATATGCGAGATAATGGTGTCAATATTGGCAAAAAGTTTACCGCGGTTTTTATCAATACTGTCAAAGGCACCGGCTTTAATAAGCTGTTCCAACTGGCGGCGGTTGATTTGCTTAGCATCAATGCGGTGGATGAAATCAGAAATGCTTTTAAAAGGCCCGTGAGCCTTGCGCTCTTTCTCAATAGCTTCCATATTGGCGGCGCCGACACTTTTAATTGCCGCCAGACCATAGCGAATATTCCCGTCCTCCACCGAAAAGTCTGCATCAGATTTATTGACATCCGGAGGCAAAACCTTATAGCCCATTTTTTTGCCTTCTTCTTTGTAGAAGAGAAGTTTGTCGATATTGGTGATATCCAAAGACATTACCGCACACATAAACTCAACCGGATAGTGCCTTTTAAGATACGCGGTCTGATAAGAAACCAGAGAATAAGCGGCAGCATGAGACTTATTGAAACCATAAGAGGCAAACTTTTCCATTTGGTCAAAAATTTTGGTGGCCACATCTTCGGCAATACCATTTTTAACCGCGCCTTCGGTAAACATTTTGCGCTGCTTGGGGATCTCATCGCGCATTTTCTTACCCATAACTTTACGGAGTTTGTCCGCACCGCCCATGGTGTATCCGCCAAGCACTTGAGCAATTTTCATAACCTGCTCTTGGTAGACCATAATACCGTATGTTTCATCCAAAATCGGTGCCAAGGATGGGTGGAGATAGGTAATTTCTTCCTCGCCGTGCTTACGCTTGATGTAGGTTGGAATATTGTCCATCGGTCCCGGACGATAAAGAGAAACAATAGCGATAAGGTCTTCAAAACGGTCGGGTTTGATTTGCTTGTGCACGTCCTTCATACCCGGTGATTCAAATTGGAAGACGGCGGTGGTATCACCACGTTGGAGCATTTCGTAGGTTTCTTTATCATCAAGCGGGATATTGTCCATGTCGAGCTCAATGCCTTTAGTTTTTTTGACCCAGTCAACCGCGCGTTTGATGACGGTAAGAGTCTTAAGCCCCAAAAAGTCAAACTTGATAAGACCTGTTTCTTCCACAAACTTCATATCATATTGTGTCACCGGCATATCGGCTTTGGGGTCTTTATAAAGCGGCACCAACAACTCAAGCGGCCTATCGCCGATAACTACACCGGCGGCATGCACACCGGAGTGGCGGTAGAGGCCCTCAAGCTTCATGGCAATATCAAAAAGCTTATTAACTTGCGGATCGTCACGGCGCATTTCCTCAAGTTCCGGCACTTGGTCCAAAGCTTCCTGCAAGGTTGGGTTTTTGCCTTGTACGCCGGGAGGAATCATCTTAGAGATTTTGTCAGCCTGGGAGTAGGGCATCTGCAGCACCCGCGCCACATCGCGGATAACGGCCTTGGATTGGAGCTTTCCGTAGGTAATAATCTGCGCCACATGGTCAAAACCGTATTTGTTTTGCACATACTCAATGGTTTTGCCGCGGTTTTCCTGGCAGAAGTCCACGTCAAAGTCGGGCATGTTAACACGCTCGGGGTTCAAAAAACGCTCAAACAAGAGGTCAAGCTTTATGGGGTCAAGATCGGTAATTCTGAGAGACCAAGCCACAATGGAGCCTGCACCGGAACCACGCCCGGGGCCAACCGGCACCCCATGCCCTTTTGACCACTGGATAAAATCCGCCACGATGAGGAAATATCCGGGGAATCCCATTTTTTTGATAACGCTGAGCTCATATTCCAAGCGGTCGTAATATTTCTTGTCTATTTCAGCCTTTTGCTCGGCCGTCATGCCCTCAAAATAGACGTGTTTTTCCATCCTTTTAGCCAAGCCTTTATGGGCTTCTTGGTCAATATATTCATCTTGGGAAAGCCCGCCCGGACATTCAAAAATAGGCAACAACGGCTGCACTTTTTCAGACAGATAGTTGCAGCGCTTGGCAATATTGACGGTGCTTTCCAAAGCCTCGGGCAGGTCAGCAAAAAGCTCCACCATTTCAGCCTCGGAGCGCAACCGGTTGTTGGGAGAGAATTTTTTTCTGTTTTCATTGGCGACATATTCGGCCGCGGCAATACAAACCAAGGCATCGTGCGCTTCATACATATCCACATCAAAGAAGAATGCCTCATTGGTTGCCACCAAGGGAATATTGTATTTATAGGCCCAGTCAATGAAGGTATCTTCGGTTTGGCGCTCGCTTTCAAGGCCGATGCGTGAAATTTCCATATATAAACGGTTGCCGAAGAGATCATGCAATTTGCAAAGGCATTGCTCGGCCTCGGGTATACGTTTTTCCAACAAAAGCCGCCCGACTTGTCCCTCAACACCGCCGGTCAGAGCAATCAACCCGGCATTAAAACTCTCAAGGTCAGACATTTTGAGTTGAGGTTTCTCGTTGCTTTGCGGGTTATCAAGGTAAGAGCGCTTCATCAAATGCATGATATTAGCATAGCCCTCGGCATTCATGACCAGCAAAACGATTTTGTCCGGCTCAATGATTCTTCCCTTAGATTTCAAGACATCATCGGCATCGGGGTTTCTAAGGTAGAATTGGCAGCCCAGAATAGGCTTAATACCTTCATCGGAGGCGTATTTTGAAACAGCTTTTCCGCCAAACATATTAGCGGTGTCGGTCACAGCAATGGCGGGCACACCCTGCTCATGCAAACGGTGCATAAGGGCAGGCACTTTCATTGCACCCTCAGAAAGTGAGTAGGCGGTATGCACGCGCAAATGTATAAATTTAGGCTCAGCCATAGACAATCAATCCCCCAAGCTTTTCACATCATAAACAAATTCTTTTTCAGACACAACGAAAATCTACCGCTTATCATCAAGGGAACGGATTTTTTAAGTAAAAAGCTATAAGGATTTAGCGACTGTTGCCAATGCGGTTGATTTGCAAAGTTTTCAAATCAACATTTGAGGGTTTTGCCGGTTTATAGGGAGGTTTTGCAAAAGAAGATACTCCCCGCAAACTCATCATCTTGTCCTTTAGGGCGGGGGCATTACCTGCAGTTTGTGGAGATTGAGAACGCTCAGAAGCTTTTCCGTTGATTATATTTCCGACCAGAGCGATGTTTGTATAACGTTTTTCTCCTGGCGGTGTATGGAGAGGGTTGTTTCCTTTTTGAGATTCTTCCAACATAAAACGTCCAAAACTCAAACAAGAATAGCCGGCACCTTGTGCAATTTTTTCACCCAGTGTATCGGCCAGAGTTTCAGATCCGTCCATATAGAGAACCTTATTGGGGTCGGCCATTCCTTTTTCCCCATCAACAAAGGTGATTTCTTGCGGCTGAGCCTGCGGCCGATGATAAAACTCAACCAAATGTCCCATTTCATGAGCAATAATACCGGCCAACAGTTGTTCATTTTTACAAGCAACATCTGCAACAAATAGTACAGCCTGGTTTGTTTTGCCGTCTGTGCTGCGTTTAAAAACCATACCTCCATTGGGTTTTTTCCAACGGTCAGGAGGACAAATAGCAATAGTTACATCAGTATTTGTCAGTATTTTTTTCAATTCTTGATTAATGGGAGATTTCCCGTTTTTCATTTTCTTCAAAATTTTTTTTATTTTGGAAGTTTTGATGAAGTTTGCAATTCTGGGTGGAGCTTTTTCTTTTAGCTGTTCTTTGCTGGGCCACCAAGTCAAATCGCCCAAATAATAAGTCTCTGAATTTTCACGGATATTAGCTATAAGCCTATTTCTGCCTTCTTCCGAGACATCAGGCAAATAAGCATTTATCATATTAGTCGAATGTTGTAATAAGTCAAAATTTCTGTTTTCTTGAGTATCCATGATTTCAGCCTCTTCCTATTAGCCATCTAAAGAAAGTATACACTAAATTTATATTTAAGACAACAGAAGACTTTGCCCATGCTTGGATGTAAAAAATATTTGCGGGTGAAGGATAAAATAACTATATACGATTTATGTATACAAAATAAAGGATACGTATAATGAACAATAAAGCACCTCAAAACATCATCACAATCTTGTCTACCACCAGTGAGAACAAAATTAAAGCCTTACGCAAGGCCAAAGGTTTTTCGCCCTCAAGGTTAGCCAAGCAGGCAAAGATAGATAAAGAACAATTACTCGTTTTGGAAAGCTCAAGAGTAGAGCTTATCACGTCAGAGCTTTCCAAAATAGCAAAAGTGCTTCAAGTCGATGATGACTTATTGCTGGATGGTGCTGCAGTCTTACCTTCTGCAGACTTACGGCAATTGAATTATATTTTTATGCGGCAAAAGCAAAAAGCAGACATTTCTCTTTTGCAAACACAAATTTTGAACTGGGCTGTTGTTTTATTGCACAATGTGCGTAAGGAATGGGAGAATATGAGAGCATCATCTTTCGCCGTCATAGCTCAAATGGACCGCAAACAAAAAGCCATCAAAGGGGCGCAAATCAGAGATAACAGATATAAAGAATTTCGTGAGAGATTCAAAGAGATTCAATACAAGAAATTTCTTGAAGAAAAAAAGAAAGGAAATCAACTTAAAGCAACAAGGTTTGCAAATTGGTTTTTGAAACAGAAAAATATTTCCATTCCCTATGCAGAGAGCAACCAACTCCACAAATTAACTCAGTTAGCGCAGGCAAACAACCGTGAATTTAACACCTATAGCTAGCAAAAGGCTTTTTTGCTAGCTATGGGTTCTTGATATCGGAAAGCAAAATTTTTTAGACTTATCCTGTTATAAGTAATTTATAATATTCATTAACATTTTAACAGGAGACAAAATCATGGATTTATTTAGAAAATATAGATCACCTTTGGGATATTTTATGGATGATGAGGAAAAGAGGAAGGATAGCTACGGTGTGGACCATAGCGGATTTTCCACCCGAGATGAGCTGGAATATCAAACCGCACGCTCTGAAAGAGAAAATGAGCTTATCCAAAATTATAACAATCAGGGAATAACTAAAGATTATCCTCAGCAAGGGACAAACTTTTGGGGTAATCCCGAAAATAATTACGGATTTGGCAATTCTAACATCAGCGCCAATATTGAGAGCCGCAAACAAAATCAAACATCTTTAGCCCCGCAGCAAAACCAAATGCAAAACAGCTTTGCCTCCGGAAATAACAACCAAAATCAGATGATGACTAATAACAATTCGCAGGCAAACCAAACGCCTTCCAATGGTTTGAGCGGAAATAATAACGGCTTAAACAACAATTTTAATAACAACGCCAACAATAATCCTTATGCCAAACTAAAACAATGGTTAGGGCAAAGTGAGCAAAATATAAATTCAGCCTT
>CALXVV010000023.1 GCA_944392205.1 uncultured Alphaproteobacteria bacterium
GGACATCTTCCCGGAGCCGTTAATCTCCCGTTGGCCGATTTTCGAAAACATCTGTCATTTGTTCCGCGGGACAAAATGGTTGCGTTGTATTGCAACTCCGGATACGGCGCTTATAATGCCTATTGCCTTTTGGCGCATCATGGCTATGATAATATTTATCTGCTGAGCGGCAGTCTGGATTTATATACGGAAATTATGGCGGACAAAGAAAATTAAAAAAATGCTTGCAAGTTAATAAAATTTAGATTATCAAAGGGAGTGTTCGAAGGTCCCATCGTCTAGCGGTCTAGGACATCGCCCTCTCACGGCGGTAACGCGAGTTCGAGTCTCGCTGGGATCACCAATCAAAAATGCGCTCCATTAAGAGCGCTTTTTTTTGTTGATCAAGCGAGACTACTCAATTCCGACTATAAGCGGTTGCTTCGCTTCGTTACCTTGCTCTCAACCGCTAGTCTCATTGCTTGGCTCATAAAAAACACCGGAGCAACGGTGTTTTTTATTTCTCAGCACTGGGATCACCAATCAAAAATGCGCTCCATTAAGAGCGCTTTTTTTCATTTCCAGGGCTTTCAGCAAGTTCGGATGTTTTATTTTCCAAAATAGTCATTTTTTCAATTTGTCCGAACTTTTTTTAACCAGTTTATTTGTAATTTTGACAGCAAAATAAGATTGAGTAATGATTCGTTGAAAATAAAAAAATTTCATGATATACTTTGTTTATGGAGAATGATTTGTGTCGGAGGTAGCAATGAGAAGCAAGATTGAACGTTTTAGTGACGATCAAGGATATCTTCATGAGGCAGAATTTGATGTAGATGGAAGCCCTGTATCTGATAAGAGATTTGATAAGGATGGAAACCTTGTTAGTGAAGGTATTTATAAAAATGGAGACTTCATCGGGCATAAAGAATATATGATGCATGAAGGATATCGTCATGAAGTAGAATATGATGTGCGGGACAGACTTGTTGCGGATAGAAAATATGATGATAAAGGAACGTTAGTTGGCGAAGATATTTATAAATATGGAGTTCGTGTTGTCCATAAAGAATATATAATGCATGAAGGATATCGTCATGAAACCAACTATGATTCGCAGAACAGACTTCTTTCTGATAGAAAATATGATGATAAAGGAAATCTTGTTGGTGAAGGTATTTATAAAAATGAAGTTTATGTTGGCCATAGAGAATATGTGATGCATGAAGGATATCGCCATGAAATAGAGTATGATGCACATGACAAACGTATTGCTGATAGGAAATACGATGATAAAGGAAATCTTGTTGGTGAAGGCATTTATAAAAACGGAGATTTCATCGGGCGTAGAGAATATGTGATGCATAAAGGATATCGTCATGAAATAGAATATGATACACACGACAAACGTGTTGCTGATAGGAAATACGATGATAAAGGAAATCTTGTTGGTGAAGGCTTTTATAAAAATGGAGACTTTATCGGGCGGAGAGAATATGTGATGCATAAAGGATATCGTCATGAAATAGAATATGATGCGCATGACAGACCTGTTGCTGATAGGAAATATAGTGGCGACACTCTGTGTGGCGAAGGTATTTATAAAAATGGAGTTTATGTTGGCCGTAAATCTCATTTGACGAGTGAAGGATACCACTATGAAATAGAATATGATGCACAGGACAGATATGTTGCTGACAGAAAATATGATGATAAAGGAAATCTTGTTGTTGAAGCTATTTATGAAAATGGAGTTTATGTTGGCCGTAAAGAATATAAGATGCATGAAGGATATCGTCATGAAGTAGAATATGATGTCTTTCACAGACCTGTTGCTGATAGAAAATATGATGGTAAAGGAACGTTAGTTGAAGAAAAGAAAAAGACGATTCCTCTCCCTGTTTTAAATAGGTATTTAGAACGATAAAATAAGCTTAACTCGTTAGCATCACCAATCAAAAATGCGCTCCATTAAGAGCGCTTTTTTTTGTTGATCAAGCGAGACTACTCAATTCCGACTATAAGCGGTTGCTTCGCTTCGTTACCTCGCTCTCACTCAAAAAGATAAATTTTTTTTCTTGATTTTATTTGCATTTACTGGTTATATCCTCCCAAGAGGGAATGATGTTCTCCCCGGTTCTGATTGGACCAAACCGCCCTTGGGGCTGATGACTTCTGCCATTTTTGATAATGGGAGAAGTTTTTTATTTTTAAATAAAAGGAGTTTTTGGGTTATGAATTATTTGTTTGTTGCTTTTGGCGGAATGCTTGGAGCTGTTGCCAGATATTTTTGTGTTTCCGTTTTGGCCGACAAAAGCACTTCTTTTCCTTTTTCTACTTTTGTTGTCAATATTTTGGGATGTTTCTTAATCGGCGGATTGAGCGAGTTTTTTGCCATTAAGGCACACTTACCCCAAGAGGCCAGAATCTTTTTGATTACCGGATTTTTGGGGGCTTTTACCACGTTTTCAACTTTTGGA
Organism: uncultured Alphaproteobacteria bacterium; assembly: GCA_944392205.1. GTDB lineage: Bacteria > Pseudomonadota > Alphaproteobacteria > RF32 > CAG-239 > CAZU01. Next base: position 2,460 of record CALXVV010000023.1, read on the forward strand.
TTGGACGCGGTGGGGCTCATCAACAAATTTGCCTTTTTGCATATGCTGGTTTATGTATCTTCTTCCGTCATTTTGGGAATTTGCAGCATTTATGCCGCCGGATTTGTCGTTAGGCGCTTATTTTTATAGCAAAAAAAAATCTTAACCATGTCTATTATGGTTAAGCTCTCAAGTAATTGTCTTTTATGACTTATTTTTTGAGGGCGACTTCTTCCCAGCTCTTGAGCCCTATTTTGCTCCAGTCTACCGGTATCTTGTCTACCATTTTCATGTTGGCTATGTAACAGTCCTTGATATTTTCCAAAATGGTTTCAACCACCACAACTGCCGGTGCTTTGCGTAATTTATCTCTAACCTGCGGATTAATGTAGTCCAAGATAATTCGCTCTTCCGGTCTGCGCATAAAAATTGCGTGATCACAGCCGTCATAAACAATCTGAGGATTTGATGGAGTGGCAGCCTTGGCGGAGATATAAATATATAGCTCTCCTTCTGCGCCTTCAGCTATTACAAAGTCATTTTCTGTTGTGTATCCTGACATTAGCGCCCCTTTCCCAAAGCCAAATACATTTTTCCCAAAAGGGCTCCTGTCTTGGCAGAGAAACTATTTTTATCTTTTCCATCCATCATTTTAAGAGCAAGTTCACCAATGCCTTTATGTATGTTTCTAGCTGCTGGTTTGACAAATTTTTTAATAGCGGGGTTGGAAACTTTGGCCGCCGCGTGAACAAAACCTCTTGCCAATCTGGTGTTTGCCGCGTGATAAACACTTTTGGCTGTACAATAGGCTGCGTATCCCATTACGGGTACTGTCATCAAAAATAATGAACCATCTGCTCCCGTACGGTCTATCAATGCTAAAGATACCGCTGCTGCTCCTGCAGAAAAAGCGGCCTTTCCGAGTGCTTTCACAGCCTTGTATGCTTCCGTATCTGTCAGCTTTTTAACTACTTTGCTTTTTTCTTTGCCTTGGTTTGCGCCGCAACCATATAGTTTTTCTGCCATCGTTTGAGCTCCGTTTATTGTCTTTTGTTATTTTTACAATAGCACTTTGGACAAAATTTGTCAATACAAAAGCAATCTCTGCTTTCTGATTTTATGTTATTTTACCGATAAATGTTTAAGGAACACTTAACCAACAAAAAAGCCGCTTCTTGCAAAGCGGCTTTTGCTGATATCTTCTCCTTACTTAACCTCAGGCCAATTTACAAGTTTGTCCAAAAAGGCCTCAACAAAGTCGGCTCGGCGATTCTGATAATCCAAGTAGTAAGCATGCTCCCATACATCTATGGCTATCAGCGGTTTTAAGCCCTTGGCCACCGGCGTATCGGCGTTGGAGGTCTTGAGTATTTTGACCTTGCCGTCTTCTATGACGACCCAAGCCCAGCCGCTGCCAAATTGTGTCACGGCCGCGTTCTTTAACTCTTGCTTGAAGTTCTCATAGCTTCCGTATTGCTCAATAATCATTTCCAGCAACTTGCCCTTGGGAGCGCCACCGCCGTTCGGCCTCATCGACATCCAAAACATCTGGTGGTTCAAAGCCTGGCCGGCATTGTTGAATATCGCCTGCTTATCTGCTTTGCCGTAGGTGGCTTGAATAATCTCTTCCAAGCTCATATTCTCATATTCTGTTCCAGCAACAAGTTTGTTTAGGGTATCTACATAGTTCTTATAGTGCTTGCCGTAGTGATACTCAAAAGTTTGCTCCGTCATATACGGGGCAAGGGCATCTGCCGGATATGGCAATAGTAACATTTCAAACATTAGTTTTTCCTCCTTTTAAGTGTTATCTCCATGTTGTTTGATATAGGCATTGGTTCCGTTTTCATCAAGCATCTTTTGTTCTTTTTGTTCATTTTCATAGCGCTCAACCGCCTCGCGGTGCTCATCTACGATCTCAAAGGTCTTTTGCTCCTTAAACATCTCCGATATCTTGTCGCGAATCGCCTCTATCTCTGCCTTCACGCGGTGCAAGTGTTCCTCCTCTCCGCGCCTTATCTTCAAATATCTCTTGGTAAACAAGCCAAAATCTCCAACGCCTGGATTCTGCGCGGCAAACCGTTTTTCCTCCTCATACTTGGCGTCTAGTTGTTTGATATTCTCTATGACTTGAGCTTCCTCATCCATTTTCTCGGAGAGTTTTTTACGTTGCTCATCTATGTTAAACTTTTGGATTCGGCTCAGTATTTTTAGTGATTTACCCATCTAACTCAGACTTCCATTGTATAAGGAATGGCCAAAATATTCCCCAAAAGCTCGTAGCACTCTGCCAAGGAGAAACGCTCTTGCTTGCCCTGGGATAAAAACGCCTCCAGCTTGGGGTAATAAAAAATTGCCTCATCCACTTCTTTATTAGACCCCTTCTTATAGGCGCCTAAACGGATCAGCTCTGCCATGTCCTCATACGAGGCGATATATTTTCTGGCTTTGGCCACCAGTGCATATTCCTCTTTGGTGTCACAATCCGGCATGGTTCTTGATATCGAACGCAAAATGTTTATGGCCGGGTAGCGGTTTCTCTCGGCAATGGCCCTGTCCAGCACAATGTGGCCGTCCAAAATTGAACGCACGGCATCTGCCACCGGCTCATTGTGGTCATCACCATCAACCAAAACCGTAAACAACCCCGTAATCGTGCCGTTGCCGGAACCGGGCCCCGCTCTCTCCAGCAATCTTGGCAATTCTGAAAAGACGCTCGGCGTATAACCCTTGGAGGCCGGGGGTTCACCGATTGAAAGGGCAATTTCTCTTTGTGCCATCGCAAAACGGGTGATTGAATCCATCATGCATAACACGTCTTTATTTTCATCTCTGAAATATTCGGCTATTGCCATGGTTACATAAGCGGCTTGACGGCGCAAAAGCGGGCTTTCATCCGAGGTGGCCAGCACCAAAACAGATTTTTCCAACCCCTCGGCGCCCAAAACATCTTCCACAAACTCTTTGGCCTCTCTGCCGCGCTCGCCAATCAGCCCTATCACCGAAATATCAGAGTTGGTGTTCCGCGCCATCATAGACATCAGAGTTGACTTTCCGACTCCGGAACCGGCAAAAATACCCATACGTTGCCCTTTGCAAACAGTCAGAAAAGTATTAACCGCCTTGACGCCTAAATCTACCTTGCCTTTTACCCTATCTCTGAACTGGGCCGGCGGCGGCGATGACTTGATGAAATAGGGCTTATCCCCTTTTATCAGCGGACCTTTGCCATCTATGGCCTCGCCAAAAGCATTGACTATGCGCCCAAGCCAGGATGGGTGCGGATATATAACCGGGTGAGCATCATCAACCTCTACTCTGCAGCCCAGCCCTATTCCCTCTAGCGAGCCATAAGGCATTAGCAGCAGCTTATCTTCCTTGAAGCTCACGACCTCGCAGGCGACTCTTTTATCATTATTGTTAATGACGCTGCAGCGATCTCCTATTGATAACTTGGCCGGAATGCCGCTTACCTCAATAAACAAGCCCTGAACGCCCGTTACTTTGCCGTAATAAGCCGCGGTATCTAGTTTTCTTATCTCTTGTATGATATTGTCTGTTAATTCCGACACTTTTATCCCCTTTTGTCCCTTTATCCTCTCTAATATAAAGTCTTTATCTCACAGTTTTAAGCCATTTTTATTTTTATCAACACTTATCTTGTTAATAATTATTAACAGCCCCGTCAAAAAAGTTAACAAATCAAAAAATACGCAGTATGATGAACGCATAAATCAAAAATAAATTGTTAACGGGGGAAGCTTGATATGCGTGTGTTACTTGTTGAAGATGATTATGCCATCTCCCAAAGCATTGAAACAATGCTCAAAAAGGAAGGCATGATTGTGGATACCACCGACCTGGGTGAAGACGGTTTGGAAATTGGCAAACTTTATGATTATGATATCATCATCTTGGATTTGATGCTGCCGGATATGAACGGCTATGAGGTTTTGAAAAACCTACGCGCCGCCAAAGTTAATACGCCGGTGCTTATCTTGTCTGGTCTGAGTGAGCCAGATAAAAAGGTCAAAGGCCTTGGCTATGGAGCTGATGACTATTTGACCAAACCTTTTGATAAATCAGAGCTCTTGGCCAGAATTCAGGCCGTCGTCCGCCGCTCTAAGGGGCACTCAAATTCCATTATTCGTACCGGCGATGTTGAGGTTAATCTTGACAACCAAACTGTTACCGTCTGCGGTAAGGCTCTGCACCTCACCGGTAAGGAGTACGGAATTATGGAGCTCTTGTCTCTGCGCAAGGGGTCTACCCTTAACAAAGACCAATTCTTAAACCATCTCTATGGCGGAATCGATGAGCCGGAACTCAAGATTATCGATGTCTTTATTTGCAAACTGCGCAAAAAACTCGAAAAAGCATCCGGCGGCAAAAACTATATTGAAACCGTTTGGGGCCGTGGCTATGTCTTGAGAGATCCGGATGAGCCTAAGCGCTAGTCTTGTTTTTCAAAAAAAAAGCCGCCTTTGGGCGGCTTTTTTTGTTTCCTACTTTCCGATAAATTCTGAGGCAAGCGGCCGTTTGGTGCTCAAAATATCCGGCCTTACAAATTTTGGCATACCGTTCTCTGTTGTGGCAGAAGGGATTTGCGATATCGGCTCGCTGTTTTGGCGTTTTTCAACCCCCTTGCAGATGTAAACACAATTGTAGCCGCCTAATTTTTCATAATATTCCTCTATCCCCGGAATATGCTCATTCTTGCCCAAATAAAGGATACCGCCTCTGTTTTGGCAATTGCTGATGCGCTCCAAAATCTGCTGTTGATACTCCGGAGCAAAGTAACGTAAAACATTGCGGCAAAAAATAACTTCGTATTTTGATGTATAGGTCACGTCATCCAACATATTGTAGCGCCTAAATTCCACCATCTTGGCAATATCTGGATTGATTGACCACTGATTATTGCTGTCTTGATGGAAAAACTCCAAAATCATCCGCGCATTCAGACCCATCTGGACTTCAAAATTATTATATTGTCCCCTTTGGGCCTTGGCTATGGCAATTGAAGATAAATCTGTCCCCAATATATTTATATCCCAGCTATCTAAGCCAATAAACTTGCGCTTGATGGCAAAGGCAATCGAATAAGTTTCTTGCCCGGTGCTGCACCCCAAGCTCCAAAAGCGGAGTTTTTTGCTGGCACGGTTATTTTCTCTGAGGTTTGGCAACAAAGAATTCTCAAACCTTGTGAATACATCATAATCTCTGTAAAAAGAGGTATCTGAGAATGCCATACTTTCAACTACCTGAGCGATGAGCGGGCGGCTGCCCAACTTGAGCTCCGCAATTAGCTCTTCTACCGAAGCATAGCCTTTCTCGCGGATGAAATTTGACATCTTTTTATCAACCACAAAATACTGCTCTTCGTCAAAATCCCAGCCGGCATTTTCTCTTAACAGCGTTACTAAAAATTCAAAGTCTTGTCTTTTCATGCCTGCCCTCTACAATAGTCCCAATATGGCTAATTTGCTGCCAATAATGTCCTCGTCAAACGGACGCATAATGAAGTCATCCGCCCCTCCGTCTAATGCCTGGCGAATAATAGCTGCATCGGTAACATATGAGCAGAACAAAAAGCGTGGTTGCTTTATCTTCCGATCTGCTCTTATTTTGTATAGTACATCTATTCCGTCTATCAGCGGCAAGGACCAATCACTGATGATTAAGTCAGGACGATCCGAGACACAATGCTCTAAGACTTCTTCCCCGTCTTCTGCCTCTGTCACATCAAAGCCAAAGTTCTCCATGATTTTGCGGAGCAACATTCTCATAATTTTGGAATCATCTGCTATTAAACAATGCGGCATTTCTTACTCCAAAATAAAGCGTAAAACAGGGGCATCGCTGCAAGACAGTCTAAAACCTTTTGCCTTGCACACCTCTAATAAGTATAATGTCGGGGCATCTTGTGCGCCTACCTCTTTGGCCTCACCTTTCAGCACAGACAGCGTTTGTGCTTTTTTTTCTTCTGCCAGTCTTGCTCCGGCTTCCACGCTGATATAAACTTTGCCATCCTGACTTAAAACTGCTATCTCCCCGCCTTTCACCAACAGGTCAGAGACAGACATCACTACCAGCATCACCGCTCGGCTGTAACGAGCATCCGTCAAGCCAAATTTCAAGGTAGGAGAAGTTTTGCCGCCAACTGTCGAAAGGTATGCCGCCGTTACATCCTTCACCTGGTCCAGATTTTCCAAATTGGCATTGCTTAGGCCAAAAGCCATGCGAAAGAATTTCAGCCTGGAAGACAGCACGTTTGAGCTGGTTTTGAGAATCGACTTGATATCATCCAAAAAATCCATGTCTCCTTCTTCCAACAGTTCAACCGCGTTGGAAACGGCACCGATGTTTCCTATCAAATCATGGCTTATGCGTGTACATATCAGTTCCGAAACAAGACTATTCATTTTGCACCTTAAAAGCTATATAAATCCGTGTTCATGTAACGCTGGTCTTCCCTGGACATTCTGGTATAATCAAGTTCCCTTAGCATCGGATCTTCCAATTTCAGATAACCCGTTGATGCCTTCAAGAAAGGTTTATCTCCGCCCATTCCCCAGGTTACGTTTTCTTTATCGTCCGGTTTACCATACTTTTGGTTAATTTTTTTCCAAAAATCGTAAATTTTTATATTTCGCAGGTAAACAGCCTTGGGACTATTGCCGGTGATGTTGGCTGCTTGGCTTTTATAGACAATCTTGATGACCTTGTTATCCGTAAAATTGCTGCTGAATGTCACAACCATTTCTTCTTTGGTGTCATACTTCATGTATTGGGTTGTCTGCACGTACTGATGGTTATCTTTTTTGGCTTTTTGCGCTATACAAGATTCCAGCCTTTCATAGCCGACAACGCCGCTGTTGCGACAATATTCCTCATTGCGCCACTTGATGAAATTTGGTATTTGGTACTTTTGCATCACTTTCCTGAACCCACGGTTTTGCATGGTGGAATCTACCTGTTTTAAACTCATTCTCAGCATTACACCCGAAATATCAAACACCGAAGCATTTGAACGGCGATTTGGGTTTTCTGCCGTTCCTCTCGCATCATCGACCAAACTTTCAAGCGTTGTGCTGTCGGTCTCGGTGGCTTCATCGTGTTTCAGCAGCGACAGAGGGTTGTTCTCTGCCAACTTGCCAACCCAGGTGTCTTTTACATCGGGTATCGGAATCGACGGCTTTTCTGCTCCCGTATCTGATTTAAGAGTTTCTGTCAGTGTTTTTTCTTGAGATACATTGGGCAAAGAAACTTCTTGGGCGTTTTGAGCATCTGTCTGAGGATTGGCCGAAGAATCGCTTTTTTGCGCAGTTGGCTTTTGTGTTTCTATATTAAACGGAATGTCTGAAGGCGGCGGTGTAAAATCTTGGTTTGATGAAGGTGAAACGGCCTTTTCAGCCATTGTTGGCACTTCATCTTCTGCGGGAATACTGCTTTGCAGGACAGGGGCTTCTTCCTCGTGCCAGGTGACGGGAGAAACCTTGGCTGAGTCAACCTCCTCAACCGGAATCTCATCTCCAAAGACAAACGGATCCATATCCTCACTGGCTTTCACCCAGGCAGGATTAAAAAAAACAGCGGCTATCAGCCCTATAAAACCAAGACGTAACATTATCTTTTTGGTGCTTCTCGTTTTTATTTTTTTCTACTATATTCTCTTTTATCTTGCTTGGCAAATACTATACTCAACTTATCATAAGAAGTTTTTGTTTACAAATACCTTCAAAAAACGTATAAGAATAAAAATTTTTGTATGGGATTTTTATCATGCCAGAAATTCATATCATCGGCGCCGGTCTGGCCGGAAGCGAGGCGGCTTGGCAGCTTGCCAACAGAGGAATTGATGTAATCATTCATGAAATGCGGCCGAAAAAAGCTTCTCCAGCCCACAAAACCGAATATTGCGCCGAGCTTGTTTGTTCTAACTCTTTACGCTCGGATGATAGTTCTTGTTCCGCTGTCGGGCTATTGCATGAAGAAATGCGACACTTGAAATCACTCATTATGCAATGCGCTGATGCCACAAAAGTTCCGGCCGGCGGAGCTTTGGCCGTTGATAGAGACGGCTTTGCCCAGATGGTGACGCAAAAACTTCGCCAACACCCCAAAATCCGCTTTGTCGGAGAAGAAATTACAAATCTTCCCATTAACTCTTCAGAGCGTTGGATTGTGGCAAGCGGACCTTTGACCTCCCCCTCTCTGATTGAGGCAATTTTATCTGAAGTTGACCACCAATCTCTCAATTTCTATGATGCTATTGCGCCGGTTGTCTATAAGGACAGCATTGATTTTGACAAGGCCTGGTATCAATCTCGCTATGATAAGGGCGATAAATACGACTACATAAACTGTCCGCTTGATAAAGATGAATATTACACCTTTGTCGAGGCCTTGAAAAGCGGTGATAAAGTTGAATTCCACGACTTTGAAAAGGCCGAATATTTTGACGGCTGTCTGCCGATTGAGGTCATGGCAGAGAGAGGCCTTGACACCCTGCTTTTTGGCCCAATGAAGCCTGTCGGCCTCACAAACCCGCATACACCGGGGCAAAAACCCTATGCCGTGGTGCAACTGCGCCAAGACAACAAAGAAGATACTCTGCGCAATATGGTTGGTTTTCAGACCAAACTTAAACATGGTGAACAGCAAAAAATCTTCAGAATGATCCCCGGGCTTGAAAATGCCAAATTTGCACGGCTTGGGGGCATACATAAAAACACCTTCATCAAAAGCCCCGTTCTTCTTGACAATTTCTTGCGCCTTAAAAAATCTCCCAACATATCTTTTGCCGGGCAGATCACCGGTTGCGAGGGATATGTCGAGAGTGCCTCCATCGGCTGGCTGGCCGGATTTTTTGCCGCTTGCGAACTGAGGGGAACCACGCCCCAGCTGCCACCCAAAGAAACCGCCATCGGCTCTATGCTTTATCATCTGCAAGATGATACCAATGTTGAAAATTTTCAGCCAATGAATATCAATTTCGGTTTATTCCCAACCATCAGCGGAGAAACAACCGTCAACGGCAAATTTAGAAAAATTAAGGGGGCAGAGCGAAAACAGGCTTATTGCCAACGGGCACTGGCCAAGATTGATGAATGGATTGAATCACTATGAGCAAAACTGCAAAAGATGAGAATTTTCCGGTCGGGCGTTTGGTTAACCCAAAGCTTCGCCCAATCGTGCAGGCTTATTATGCCGCTGCCAGAAAAGCTGATGATATTGCTGATGCCCCCAACCTTTCCGATGCTCAAAAATTACTGCTCTTAAATGAGGAAGAAAAAAACTTTTTTGCTGTAAATGACACAGTAGCCGGAAATTTGGGACGTATTTTTGTTGACGAAAATCTCGACTGCCACCTTTATACAGACCTTTTGGAAGCTTTTAGGCGCGATGCTAAGAACACGCCCATCGAAATTTGGGAACAGTTGCTTGATTATTGCAAATATTCTGCCGCACCGGTTGGTAGATTTATGCTTGCCATTCATGACGAATCGGCGGCGGCTTATCTGCCGGCAGAAACATTATGCGCCGCTTTGCAAATAACAAATCATCTACAAGATATGAAGACGGACGCCTGCACTCTTAGACGCTGCTATCTGCCGACCCAAATGATGAATAAATATGGTGTCGAATTTACTGATATTTGCTTAACCAAGGCCACACCCGCCTTGCAAGCTCTTATAAAAGACATCACCATCCGCCTTAAGGCCATGCTCAAAGATGCGAAAATTCTTTTTTCTTTAGTTCAAAGCCGCAGGTTAAAAGCAGAGCTTGGCGTTATCTTTTCCTTAACCAATTCTATGTTAAAAAAGATAGAAAAAGGCGATGTTATTGCCTTAAGACCGAAACTGAATTTGCTTGATTGGCAGAAAGCTTTCCTGGCCGGTATCGGACTGGGATTATTTACAAGGACGAAATTGTGCAAAAGCAACAACAAAATCAAATGAAAAATATAAAAAAAATGGTGAAGAAATCCGGAACTTCTTTCTTTTGGAGTATCAGGATGCTACCCTCACCAAAGCGCAATGCCATGTATACGATTTATGCTTTTTTCCGCCATATTGATGATATTGTCGACGGCGATGCCCCCGTGGCTGAAAAACAGGAGTTGATTGAAGCCTGGCGCCAGGAGCTTGATAATATTTACGATAAAAAAGTTCCCACCACCGAAATCGGACGCAAAATTTATAAAAACTGTATGCGCTTTAAACTCCCCAAAGAAGATTTTATCCAAATGCTAGACAGCATCTCAATGGATTTGCCAGATCCTTTGCAGGCACCGACTCTTGAGGTCTTTAACAAATATTGTCAGGGCGTTGCCGGTGTGCCAGGGAGGTTGACTTTGCGCATTTTCGGCTGTACGGACGAAGATTTGATTAAGAATCTTTCTTCCTCACTTGGCAGGGCTTTGCAGATCACCAATATCTTGCGTGATGTCAAAGAAGATGCTCAGGCCCAACGTATTTATATTCCGTCAGAAATGTTAGATAAGGCAAACATATCTTCACGCGATCCAGAGGCTGTATTGTTTGATAAGAATTTGGCCATTGCCAGAGAGGAGCTCTCTAAAATTGCCGAAGAAGATTATAAAAAAGCTTTTGAATATATCAAAAAGCTGCCTAAAAAAGCGGCGCGCCCGGTGAAGATGATGGCCTATATCTACAAGAGATATTTTGATATCATGAAAAATCGAGGTTGGGAAATTATCTCCCCCAAGCCGCGTATTAGTCGGCCGGTGAAATTGTGCTTGTTGCTTAAAGCCTGGTTTGGAAAATAAATGGAAAAAAAGCACGCAACATATCATATCATCGGCGCCGGGTTGGCTGGATTGTCTTGTGCACGTATTCTCAAGCAAAAGTATCCCTGGATACACACAATCGTATATGAGGCGGCAGATGCTCCAGGAGGCAGATGCCGTTCTTACCAGGACGATGATTTTTCACAGGTGCTTGATTGTGCCACTCATGTCATTCTTAGCGCCAACAGGGAAATGAGGCATTTTGTTAAATCTGATGAATGGGAAAAAAAATGCCTGTTTTGGAATGTTAAAGACGAGACTTTGTCTTCTAAATTATTACCTTTTAAAGATCATATTCTAAAATCTTGCTGCAATACCAAGGCCGAACAAATCTCTTCAGAGATTGTTAAAAACATCATAAAGCAGACTTTCCCCTGGCTGCCCTACAAACGCAAAATCTATTTTTCCAAGCATGATTTGAGCCAAAGAATAATCAACTTGTTGACACCTTTTGCCGACGAGATTTTTTATGGTACCAAATTGCTTAAAATAGAAACCCAATTTGGACGTGCAGCGCAGCTTGACTTTAATAATCGCCAGGTGGAACTCGGTGCCGATGACAAGGTCATTCTGGCGCTTGATAACCGCAACTGTGCTAAGCTGCTCAAAGTTGAGCCTCTTTCCCATAACGGTATCATCAATATTTTCTACCGTACCTCGCAAAAAATCTTTTTGCCCCGTGGTGTTTCCTTTGTGGCGGTGGTAAATGGCATTGCCGACTGGATTTTTGTTAATAACAATATTTTGGGGGTGACGATTTCGGCCGTTGGAGAGGACTATGTTAATCTTCAAGATTTAGCCAGAGAAGTATGGCAGGAGCTCGATAAATTGCGCGGGGTCACTTCAGCCTTTGTTCCGCCGTTTAAGGTTTTGTACCACAAGCATGCCACCATCGCTCAAGATACCGACACAAACGCACGGCGTCCCGAAAACGCCGGAACCCAATATCCAAATGTCTTTATTGCCGGGGACTGGACAATGAAGAACTACCCCTGCTGCATGGAAACAGCCGTCTTGTCTGCCAAGAGAGCTGTTTCTACGGCAATAAAAAGCTAATAATCCATCAGCTCCAACATTTCATCTACCAAATTCCGAGCAGCATCATAAATCTCCGGCAAAGAGGTGGCCAACATATAGCATGGCGTGGTTACAATCTTATGCTCTGCATCCACGCAAACCTCTGTTGCTCTTTTCTCCTCTGCCACGGCACCCATTTTGGCCAAGCCGGCGGCTACTTTCTTATCATTGCCTACCGTTAGATGAATCCCCTCTTTACCCAAAACCTTGGCAACAACAACCGGCGCGATACACATTGCACCGATAACGATACCTTCCTTATAGCTTTCTTCCAGAGCACGACGGATTTCAACATTAACATCACATTCCGCACCCTTAACCGCAAAATCGCTCCAGTTGAGTGCGGCGCCAAAACCGCCGGGAAAAACTATTGCGTCATAGTCTTTGGCCTTGAACTCGGCAATATCTTTAACGTTTCCTCTGGCAATGCGCGCGGATTCTGCCAAAACATTGCGGTTGTCTTCATCGCCGGCAATGGCTACCGCGTGGCCGGTAAAATGATCTATGGTGCGCGCCTGCCAAGTGTTGGGCGCAAAACACTGGTAGGTGCAGCCCGACTGTTCTATCGCCAACATGGTGCATACGGCCTCGTGGATTTCCGAGCCGTCAAAAACTCCGCAACCGGAGAGTATTACCGCAAATTTGGGGGCTTGTTCTTCCATCAAAAATTCCTTTCGTTAAAATAGCTGTTGTCAAACGGCTTTGTTCGCTTTATAAATATCCTTATCTTTTCTACAATATAATTAGTCTTGAAACGAAAGCAACTAAAATTATGCAATCTCAAATTACCACTTTGAAAAACGGTCTCCGCATTATCACCTCTAACTTTCCTCAGCTTGAGAGCGTGACGGTTGGCTTGTGGGTTAAGACCGGTTCTGCTTACGAGACGGAAGAAATTAATGGAATCTCTCACTTTTTGGAACATATGTCCTTTAAGGGAACTAACACCCGCACGGCTTTGCAAATATCTGAGGAAATCGAAGATGCCGGCGGACAATCCAACGCTTATACCGCCAGAGAGTTTACCGCCTATTATGCTAAAATGCTTAAAAATGATTTGGAGCTGGCGGTTGATGTCTTAACGGATTCTCTTTGCAATTCAATCTTTCCGGCTGATGAGCTCAAAAAAGAGCAAGAAGTTGTCGTTCAAGAAATCAAACAAACTTTTGACACGCCGGATGATATCATTTTTGACTATCTGCAGGAAACAGCCTTTCCAAACCAAGCTTTGGGGCGTCCGATTTTGGGCTCAAAAAAACATGTTCGCTCCTTTAGCCGCGAAACGTTGTTTAACTACCTCAAAACCAACTATGCGGCAGAAAATATCGTAGCTTGCGCAGTCGGCAATATTGACCACGAAAATTTTGTAAAAATGATTGAGCAGCGCCTTTCCCCCCTGCAGCCGCACACTCATTTTACACCTGATGCACAAAAATATCAGGGAGGCGCCTTCTTTGAACCGCGCCAAATCGAACAAGCTCACGTTATGCTTGGTTTCCAGGGCCTACCTTATGAAACCGAAGACTACTACCCAAGCGTTATTTTGGCTAATCTGTTGGGGGGTGGTATGACATCGCGTCTGTTCCAAGAAGTGCGCGAAAAACGAGGCCTTGCCTACACCGTCTACAGTTTTACCGCGGCCCATACCAACACCGGTCTACTCGGGATTTATGCCGGCACGGGAGCCAAGGACCTAAAGCAACTGCTGCCGGTTATTGCTACCGAAATTAACAAAATTCGCCAAGAGCCGGTTTCTGCCAAAGAGCTGCAACGGGCCAAAACACAGATGAAGGCCAGTATGCTGATGGCACTTGAAAGTCCGTCTTCAACTGCTGAAATGTTGGCCAGACAACTGCTTATCTACAACCGTATTATTCCGGTTGAAGAAATGGTTGAGAGAATCGAAAAAGTCTCACAAGATGATATTATGCGCTTGGCCAGACAAATATTCTCTTCTAATCCAACCTACACCCTACTCGGCGCCATAGACCAAAAGATTGAATACGACGAGCTGAAACAACTGCTTAAGATTTAAGCCCCTTATTATCTGAATCTTAAGATTCTTTGTGCTACTTTAAGGTATCTTGTTTCTAATAGTGGAGCTTTGTTATGTCTCGCGCAGAAGATATCTTTCAGAAACTCATCTATTTTGGTGAAGATGCCATTGATGAGTTCATCTTAAATCGCCAAACCGAAGAGCTGTTTTTGGACTTTAAACAAGCCGTTTCTGATGGCAAAAATTTTACCACTCTCCACCGCGATGACCGTAAAAATTTGGCTAAAGCCATTTCCGGTTTTGGAAACTCCGAAGGCGGCGTGGTGCTTTGGGGTGTGGAATGCTCCAGAGATTTGGAAGCTGGCGATGTGGCAAAAGCCAAAGTGAAAGTCAGAAACGTGCACCGTTTCCTAAGCTGGCTTGAAAACGCCATCTCCGGGTGCACCATCCCCAGCCACAACAAAGTGCGCAACCATATTGTCAGTGTCGATGAAAACGGCGACGGATTTGTGGCAACCTATATTCCCAAGTGCGATATTGCTCCACTCATGACAACCGGCAGCAATAGTATTTATATCCGCTCCGGCTCTAACAATGTCCCTGCTCCCTATGCCGTGATTGCCGGAATGTTTGGCAAAGCTCCTCAGCCAAATGTTGAGCTCCTGATGGGAGACCGCAAAATCGAGGCCCTCGAAAATGTTGATGAAGATATGCTCTATCCAAACAGCATTGATAACCCGCCTTCTCAATATGTCAAAATCAGCTTTGCGCTCCAGGCTTCTAACAGCAGCAATGTTATTGCCAGAGAGCTTTATCTCTCTTGCCGCGTGATCGAAGATGGCGGAGAATACAACAAAGTACGTTTTGCCAATTATAATCAGATGGACTCCATCCCCGGAATCGAGGGACAACTTAATCTTATCACCAGGCCTGAGCTACGGTTGCCACCCAGAGGCATCATCAAATTTTGCAATGTGGAAATTATTCTCTCTCCTTATATTGACGAAGACTTTAAGCTTGAAGGGGTTATCGGTGCCGACCAAGCCGCACCGAGAGATTTCAGAATTTATATACCAAAAAACAAGCTGCGCTCTTATGTGGCAAAAGTTATTCGCGGAGAAGAAAATTCGACCCAACTCTTGGCAGAGTTTTTCAGTGAATATGTGGCCGGAGAACTCTAATGCCGGAGATTGAAATCTATACCGACGGAGCATGTTCCGGCAACCCCGGTGCCGGCGGTTGGGGTGTTATTCTGCGCTATGGCAAAACCGAGAAAGAGCTAAGCGGCGGAGAGGCTCTGACCACTAATAATCGAATGGAGCTAAAAGCCGTTATTGAGGCTCTGAAAGCTCTGAAAAGGACATGCCAGATCACCCTTTATACCGACAGCCGCTATGTGATGGATGGGGTAACCAAGTGGATGCCCAATTGGAAACTCAATAACTGGAAAACCACCAATAAAAAATCAGCGGTCAAAAATCTTGAACTCTGGCAAGAGCTTGATGATCTTCTATCCCAGCACAAAATCAAGTGGGTATGGGTTAAAGGGCACAACGGGCACCCGGAAAATGAGCGCGTTGATAAGCTGGCTCGTGACCAAGCAAAGGCATATCTTGCTCAATCTAGTTCACAAGAGCCTCAATAGTTCTTCTCAGATCTTGCTCATTTAATATTTCCGGCAAGACCATACCTGAGGGGATTTTGGGAGTGAAGATCACATAAAAAGGCAGACCGCTACGGCCAAACTTTTGCATGAAGGATAGGACATCCTCGTCATAATCGGTCCAGTCTATTGTTATCTCAACAATGCCATATTTCTCCACCAATTGTTTTACCTGCGGTGCATCAAAGGCGGCAAAGTCATTGTACTTGCAACTTAAACACCAATCGGCTCCGATTTTTAGTAAAACTATGTGTCCCTCATTTAAGTATTGCTCTATTTGCCTGTGTTCTTGCGCAATTGAAAAATCTTGTTTTTCTTCAGTCTTTGAAATTTCTGAAATATTAGCCGCCCACACAATCAACCCCACACTCAGGATTATTGTTCCGATATTAAATATCTGCCGAACTTTATTATAAATATCGGCATCTTGCTCCTGCTCTTCCAGGGCATTAAAGGCCAATTTTCTAAACAACAGCAACAGCCAAAACGCCCCAATAAACAAGCTAAACTGCCACCATATGGCACTGCCTTTTTGGGCTGCCAGTAAAGATAATAGCCATGCCAAAGTCGCAAATAGGAATGCAAACATAAGTAAATTTATCCAGCGCAGCCATTTGCCCGGTCTTGGCATATAAAATGCGGCGGCCGGAAACAATGCAAACAAGATATAGGGAGCTGCCAGCCCCAAGCCCACGCAGCTTAAGGTTAGGACTATTTCCCAAGGCGTTCCCGCCAGTGCTAAACCAAGAACCGTTCCTAAATATGGCGCTGTGCAAGATGTGGAGAGCAGTACCACAAATGCTCCGCTCAGAAACTGTATCATAAACTCGCTTTTTTGGCGATTGATGATGTTTTCCCAAAAAGCTGGGCCGGGCAACTGTATTAGGCCCCACAAATGGGCAATAAATCCGCTGATAACAAAGATCATCACCGTTAAGAAACCCATGCTTTGAAACTGCATGCCCCAGCCGATGGCTCTTCCCAATTCTTTCAGACTTATCAGCCCAATAATAAGTAAAACAAAAGAGCTGGCGATGCCCAGCAAATTGGCACAAAATGTTTTTCTGATTTGTGGCAAATTAAGCGCGCCAAATCCGGAAAAAGACATGACTTTCAGAGCCAAAACAGGAAAAACGCAAGGCATCACATTCAGAAGCAATCCTCCCAGAAAAGCCAGCCACAACCATCTTAGATTTAGCTTGTTTTCTTCCGTATCAACCAGGGAGGCTTTTTGAGCTTTCATACTCTGACGGACGGCCATATTTGGAGCTGTTCCGGCCACAATGCTGAACTCTCTTCCTTCAAGGTTTGTCTGCGAATCTACCGGCACAAAACGTGCAATTATTCTATGGCCGTCTATTCTAACCAATGGTGGCAAAAATTCTTCCGGCCCATCTCCCTCTATAAACGCGTCAAAGCTTGAGGGTGTATCCTCGGAATAGGCTTCCAAACGCAAGACCTGAGGCTTGCCATCTTCTACCACCAGACGCTCAAGTTTTAACTCTTCGCTTTGCGCCTTTGGGCTCTGTTCTGCTACCAGTCGCAAGCTTACGGCTGAAGAGCTTTCTTCCTCTTTGTCGCCGGGAAGTAATTTTAATGCGGGATGTAGCTTTACCAGCTTACAACCTTTTTCATTACACATTCCGGCAGATATATCGGCAACCAGTGCCAGCTCCTTAGTTGCATCTTTTATGGTTGCCTTGAACGGAATGGTTGTTAACCCCAAATAGCCGCTGAAACTATCTTTCAAATTGCTAAAATATCTTCGTGGCAGCGGCCAGTTGAGCTCGATTGTTTCTAAATTTTCAGATTTCGCAAAATCAACATGTAGTCCGGGATTTCCCTGATATTCTCGGTTTAACAAAAACCATCCGGGCATAGTGTATAGCTGCAGAGCTCCTTTTATGCTTGTATCCTCTTGCTCTTGCATCTTTACAACTGTCTTGACGCTTGATAAGAGCCGTGCCTGCAATTCATCCGTTTTGTTCCACTCTCCAATTCCTCTCTTATCATTTAAAACCGTACCATCAAACAATCCATATGACAGCAGAGTTTTCCAATCCCCTGCCAATAAGGCTTTTTTCATTATTTGTTTGCGCTCATAGGGTGTCATACGTCCGGAATCTCTGGCCAATTTATCTTCTATGGCGGCCTTATCTCTTTGTGAATCTGAGTAGGCCACGACCCTCTTAAAATCTTTAATGATTAACGGCTTATCCGTTTTCTGGTACGCAACAGCTCCACCCATCTCATATTCGTCATCATCGAATTGCAACGGAATCTCATTTTCCAGCAAAAAGTCTTGTATCTTTTCTTTCCAAAATTGATAGCTTCTGAAACCTTTAATACCCAATCTTAAAAGGGCTGTTTTGTTTTCGGCTTCTTCATCGCTGTAATCCGGGTGGAGTGACAAAACATCATCGCTAAAGTCTTCCTCTATTTTGTTGCCGGGATATTTTTTATCGAACTCTTTTACCTCTTCTATATATTCCTTGTAGAGATTGGGATAATCTATCAGCTCTCTTTTATCTTCCTTTATATCCAAAATAACTTTGCCGCCCTGGGCATTGGCAACTTGCCAGGGGACGAGAAGAAAACAACCAAATAAAATTATTCTGAATATAAATGACATTTATTTTCTCTTGGTATTTAAATTTTGTTTTTCAATCACGATATATTATGTTACAATATAATGGTGTAGTAAACGAGAAAAACACTCTTAGGGATAAAATGGAAAAGAATTTGACAGATTATCTGGCCGGAAAATGCCTGATCTCAACTCCGGCTCTTGAAGATGAGAATTTTACCAGGTCCGTCATCTATCTCTGTTCTCACAGCAAAGACGGGGCGGTTGGGTTTGTCGTTAACAAACGAATCAAAGAATTTTCATTTAATGACTTGGCTGTGCCTTTGCATATCAATATTCCCTACCACTCAACCCCTATAAGTCTGTATCTCGGCGGCCCTTTAGACAAGGTTAGAGGTTTTGTCTTGCATTCTATGGATTATCTCAGAGGCGACACGATTGCTCCCGGTGGCGGAATCGCCATATCTTCCTCTGTTGATATTCTAACAGATATTGCTTTTGGCGTAGGTCCAAGAGAGAATCTCATTGCTCTTGGCTATGCTAACTGGGCGCCACAACAACTGGAAAAAGAAATCATCAACAACTTCTGGCTGGTGGCTCCGGCATCCCCTGAGCTTATCTTTCGAACCAAAGATGAGGACAAATGGGAAAAGGCGCTTGAGACCTTAGGTATTGACCCGTTGCATCTTTCATCTTCTTGCGGGCGCGCATAGTTGGTGTACGAATTTTTCGTTTAGTGTTTCGGAATTAATCTGCCTTTTCAATCTCTGCTTTTGGTTTATAATCGAAAGTATCATTAGTCCTTTTAATGATACAACAAACTTATAAATTCAGAAATTGACGACGATGTTTCTGAGTCAAAAAAATCGACACCCAACAAAAAAACAGCCCCTTTTTAAGAGGCTGTTTTTTTGCATTTTATGCTTTTTTCCAGGTAGTACCTTGCGGCGTATCTTCCAGTATTATCCCTTGGGCTTTTAACTCCTCTCGGATTTTATCTGCCAAGGCGTAGTCTTTAGCCTTCTTGGCCGCCGCGCGCTCGGCTATTTTAGCCTCAATCATGGCCGCTTCATCATCATTGCCACCTTTGAACCACTTTTCGGGATCTTGCCACAAAATTCCAAGCAAATCCGCCGAAGCCAGCAATCTGGCTTTTGCCTCTTTTTGGGCTTCTACCGTAGAGGCCTTGTTTAAAATATTAGCCAACTCATGCAGATGGCTCAAAGCCAACGGCGTGTTCATATCATCAGCCAAGGCGGCAACAACTCTCTCATCGGGTTCGGCTTTAACCGTTTCCACATCTTTTACCCGCAGCAACGCGTTATAAAACTTATCCAAAGTTGCTTTAGCCTGATTTAAGCCTTCAAACGTGAAGTTAAACGGTTGGTGATAATGCGTGCTTAAAAACAAAAGGCGCAAGGCCTCGGCCGGAGCTTTCTCCAAAACCTCGTCTATCAGGTAGAAGTTGCCCAAAGATTTGCTCATCTTGACGCCGTCTACCATCAGCATGCCGCTATGAACCCAATATTTGGCGAATTTCTCTCCGGGGTGAGCACACAAGGATTGAGCACACTCGTTCTCGTGGTGCGGAAATATTAAATCTGAACCGCCGCCGTGAATATCAAATGTGTTACCCAGCAACTTTGAGCTCATTGCCGAGCATTCCAAATGCCATCCCGGACGCCCATAACCCCAAGGGCTATCCCAGCCGGGCTGGTCCGGTGATGAGGGCTTCCATAAAATAAAATCTGCCGGATTTTTCTTATAGTCGGCCACTTCTATTCTGGCGCCCGCCAACATCTCCTTCATGGAACGACCAGATAAATAGCCGTAGCCCGGCATCGAATCGACATCAAACAAGACATGGCCTTCTGCCTCATAGGCATGCCCGTTTTGCAACAAGAGCTTTACCAGTTCTATCATCTCATTGATATATTCAGTCGCACGCGGACGATAATTTGGAGCCAAGACGTTTAGTTTGGCCATATCGTCAATATACCACTGATAGGTTTCCTCCGTAATCTCTCGAATCGATTTTCCGGTCTCTTTGTGCTTGTTTAATATCTTGTCATCAACATCAGTAATGTTGGAAACATAGGTTACATGTTCCGGCCCATAAACATATCTCAGCAGGCGATACAAAACATCAAAAGCCACCGGTGTTTTGGCATTGCCCAAATGCGCGCGATCATAAACCGTGGGGCCACAAACGTACATCCTCACATTAGAGGCATCTATGGGAGTAAACTCTTCTTTTCTGCGGCGCAGCGTGTTATAAAGTGATATTTGCATCTTTTTGGTTCCTTTATGCCTCGATTCCCATCAAACGGCTATAAGCTTTTTCTCTGCCGATTAAAGGCAAAAGCATTTTTAGCTCCGGCCCTTCTGCCGCTGCCGTTAGGGCCATACGAATGGGGTGGAACAGCGCCCGCCCCGATTTAGAGCTTACTTTTTTGAGCTCTGATATCCATGCGGAATAGGTCTCACCGTTCCAGGGCTCCGGCGGCAAAATCTCTGCAGCTTGTTTAGTTAGCTCAGCATCCTCAAGTACAGGTTTAAGTTTTTGACAGCAGATTTTTTTCCAAACATTAATATCTGCAACCACATTCAAGTTGCCTCTGACAGAGTTCCAAAATTCTTCATTGACGCCAATCCTTGCCGCCACTTTTTCATACGGAAGGGAGCGAACATAGTGGGTGTTGAAATTGCGCAACTCCTCGACATCAAATTTGGGTTGTGAGCGGCCAAGCTTGCTCAAATCCAAGCTGGCGGCCAAAGTATCCAAATCATAAAACGGCTCAATAGCCTCAGATGTTCCGAGCTTGGCCAAGAAAGAACTGATGGCCATGGCCTCTATTCCCTCTTCTCTTAACTCTCTGACTCCTAATGAGCCCAAACGTTTGGAAAGTTTACCCTCGGTGCCTGTCAAAAGCGGCAAGTGCCCAAACTCCGGAACCTTTGCTCCTAAGGCCTCAAACATCTGAATCTGCAAAGCTGTGTTGGTAACGTGGTCTTCTCCTCTGATGATGTGGGTAATGCCAAAATCGGCGTCATCAATAACAGAGGGTAAATGATACAAGAAAGAACCGTCTTCTCTGATGATAACCGGGTCTGCCAGATTGGCGGCATCGTAACGGCAATGGCCACGAACCAAATCCTGCCACTCAATCACTCCCGGAACCAGTTTGAAACGATAATGCGGGCGTCTGCCTTCTGCCTCATAGGCAGCTATTTGTTCTTTGGTCAGGCTCAATGCACCACGATCATAAATCGGCGGCAGACCTCTGTTCATCAGCCGTTTGCGCATAACCTCCAATTCTTCCGCCGTTTCATAGCAGGCATAAATTCTTCCCTCTGCCTGCAATTTGGCCACAACCTCCCGATATCTGTCCAAGCGGGCTGATTGGCGAGCTTCTTCTTCCCAGTTCAGTCCCAGCCATTTCAAAACATCTCTTAGGGCATCTTCATATTCTTTTTTGGAGCGCAAAACATCCGTATCATCTATACGGAGCATAAACTTTCCGCCCAACTTGCGGGCAAGAAGCCAGTTGAACACTGCGGTGCGTGTGTTGCCGATATGCATATAGCCGGTCGGGCTCGGCGCAAATCTGACTTTTATGTTACTCATTTGAACTTTACCTGTATTTTATTATAGACTAACCCCAGATACTATAAGCTTTGCTCCATAATTTCAAGGATATTTTATTCTCTACCGAGGTATAATTGATTATTTTTTTCCGCCGATATCGCCATTGCTTCCAAATCTTCCAAAAACCAGCTCATTTCTCCGTCATCTGCTGCTATTATTTCATAAAATTTGCTGCGATATGAAAGAATCAAACTACTTTCAGCCAATTTAATATCAACAAGTTTGGTACCGCTTTGGGTATTATGCAGCCTGAACTGGAGCAAAATATCTTGTGGTCTGTCTTTGCCTAATGCCACGTGCACGGTGGCCGGAACAACGACAAACTTGCCATCTTCATAAGCTTGGCCTACCTCATAGCTTAAACTATCCACAAAATCTAACGGAAAAGTTTTATACAAAGCCAAAGCATAGCGCTTAAATATTTGCCGGTATTCTGCTTGTTGCTCTGCACTCATGGTTCGCCAATATTTGCCGACCACAAATTGACCAATATATTCCAAATCTATGTACTCCAACAGCAACTTATCTAAATCTTGGTAACGTTTATATACATCTTTCTCTCTAAACGTCTCCAGCAGCAGGCGACCGTTTTCTTCCGCCCAATTTTGAGCCTGCGAGGGTGTTAATGCCGCCGCCTGAGCTTGGCCAAAAAATAAAATTGTTACCAAAACGCTGATAACTCGCAAAAAAAGGTTACTTTTCATAAAATTTTGCCTTATAGTTTTTCTTGAACTATAAGTTTAACATCAATTGGTTAATAAAATGAAACTTAGAGCATTCTTTTTTAGTCTTGTCTTATGCTTATCGGCTTCGACCGTTTTCGCTGATGATGCCGGCTTGCGCTTTATTAAAAGCAGAGGTTATGTCGTTTGCGGCACGGATTTGTCTTCCAAAACACTTGCTTACAAAGATGAAGACGGGTTTTGGAAAGGAATCGATGCCGATATTTGCCGTAATTTTGCTCAGGCTATTTTCGGAAACGATGAATATTTTCGCCTCAAAAATGTTCCTGCCAATAAGGCCGTATCCGCCCTTAACAACAATCAAGTAGATTTCATGCTCGGAAACTCAACCCTCTCTGCAAAACAGGAGATTTCATCGCCTGTTGCCGCAGTAGATATCTTGTATTATGATAAACAAGTCTTTGCCTCCAGGCAAAAAATAGAGGCTACCTCTATGGAAGATTTTAAGGGTGCCAAAGTTTGTGTTTTGGATAATTCTACCGACATTGCCAACCTTAATGAATATAACCATCGGTATGCCCTTGAATTCAAACTTCTTCCCTTTCCTACATTGGATGCTGCCAAACAGGCTTTTCTGCTTGATCGTTGCCAGCTTATCAGCGGTAGTGAAATCTTTTTGCGCGGTCTTAACCGCAGCGTTGTTGCTAAAGACACTTCTGTTCAACTACTACCAGAAACCATTGCCTATCGCCCGATTTACGCTTACAGCGCCAAAGCCAACCCGACTTTGCGGATTATCGGTAAATGGATCATCAACGCCCCGAAACTTGCCGAACAACAGGGAATCACCTCTAAAAATACAGATGCTTTCATCGGTGTGAGGGACGCCTCTTTACGCAACCTCTTAGGAGAAGACGAGGGCTTGTGGAAGTCATTCGGACTTAATTCTAAATGGGTTGCTAACGCCCTCAAGGCGCGGGGAAACTTTAGCGAAATCTTTGAGCGAAATTTGGGAAAAGAATCTGAACTCGGCATTGACAGAGACAAAAACTATCTGATTGAAAAAGGCGGCCTTATCAGCGCTCAGCCTTTTATCTAAACTCAGCCGATTTTTTGTAATTTTTCCGATTTATCATCTTCTTTTATGATTTTTTTGATAAAGTCTATGGCGCTCTCAATGGCCTCCGTGCTTACACTATGGCCAATGCCTGCCAGCTTTTTGCACTCAACCTGGCATCCAAGTTTTTCCAACTGCTTGGCGGTGAACTCCATAGACTGCGGGCGCAAGCAAGTATCTTTGGTTCCGTGCAGCAACATTGTTCTTGGGTGCGACCTTGCATGTTTGAGCAAATGTTCGTGCCCGGCCATAATGCCGCTGAAGCTTATCAACCCACCTACCTCTTCCGGGCACATTAACGCCGTGTAAATCGCCGTCATCGCCCCTTGCGAGAAACCGCATAAAAACAAGTGCTTATACTCCAGAGCATCCTCTGACAGAGATAGTAAAAGATAAAAAAGGAGATATCCGTAGGCCTCTTCCAACCCTAAGGTCATACGATTATAGTAGCTGATAAACTCTTTCATTGAGGGGGCATTTTTCCGCTCATAACCGGGATCAAAGCGGTACATGGAATACCATTGGCGCATATGCGGTTCAACCTCGCAGGCAAAGGGAGCCTGCGGGATGTGCACTGCCACAGAAGGCAGAGAATCGCTCAACATACGCAGCTTCTGATCAATAGCATCGGAGCTGTCCAAATAGCCGTGCAAAAAAACTATCAGCTTCTTTGGCACTCCGTTAATATGAACTATTTCTTCACGAATCATCTTTTAGCCCTTTGTTATCTCGGCTTTTGTTTTTTCTATAGGAAATATCTAAATAAATCGTAAAGTTAGGGGCAAAATATTAATTTGCGCCAATAAATTTCTCAATACAATCCAGCACCTCAGATGGTGGCGCGCTAAAATCAATAACGTGGCCGTCTTCCGTTATGCATTGTGGATTTTTGCCATCATCGCGGCAATAAGGCGGTGTGAACCATTTTATATATTCTTGGCTGTCGTCTATGTGCATATTTATCCCCTCAAGATTGCAGTATTCGGCCTTGGCCTTGTCCCACAAATCATCGGGAATCTTGTACGCTCCGTCTGCAAAATAAATCACTTCTCCCTTGGCCTTGTAATAGTCCGGAATCGAAAATATTTTGCTGTATGGAATATTCCAATTTTTTAAGTTACTTACCACCTCTTGCTCACTGCCGCCCGTGATAACATGAATTTCATCGCCCCGAGCCAGAGCTTCTTTAGCAAAGGCGCTGAAATATTTTGGGTGCATATTTATCACGCCATGATAATCCAGCCCGATCTTTATTTTCACTTTTTTATTCATCTGTTGCTCCAAACATCGATGACATCAGCTCTTTCAGAGAATTGGGGCTTAAGGCTGAAAGCGGGTTGATGTTGATTTTGGGGTCATCTATATCTCCGGTAATACTATAATTGGCGGCAAAAACCGTTCCGTCGCGCCCACTCAACAAGCTACCTACCAGCGGAATACTGCCAATGAAGGTATTTAACCCGTATGCCGGTGCAATCAACCCTTTCACATCAAACTCTTGATAGCGCATTGAATATGTTCCGCTGGCCGTGATTCCAACAACATTTCCGAATGCTTTGCCCTCGTTTATCTTCAAAACCGATTTTTTGTACTGGAACGGAGCATCAAAATGAGAAAAAGCTATACCTTCCCCGGTCAGCAGATTGACCATACCGCTTAGGGAGGCCACTGTCAGCAATTTGGCAAAAACGGGGGTGTTATAAATGTTAAAATTCCTTATCTTGGCATGACCGACAAAATTCTTATCTGCATCTCTCTTGGCACTGATGCTCAGGCTGCCGCCTTTCATATCATCATAAAAACGCAAGAACTTCAAAGTTGAGCCGGCATCATCGCTTTCAATGGTTAACAAATATTCCTTATGCGGCCTTGGAACATAATCCAGCTTCAGATTGGCCGGACGATCTTTTTTGCGGCTTGAGGCAAAATTGCCAATCAGGTGCATCTCCTCTATTCCGGTGCCCTTGAGAATTTTAGCCGAGCCGGCAAAATTACGGATGGCAACGTTCTCGTTGGTCCACAGACTGTTAACCGCAATGTTGATGTCCATATCCGTGACATTTTCCCACTCATTTTCTTCTTCGGGCTCGGGGGTCATGATGTCTTTTAGCTTTTGTTGCCGACGACGCTCTTTGGCCTCTTTTCTCTCCTCCTCATCTTTTTCAAAAAAGTCTGAGAGATTATAGCTGCTACCGGAGACATTTATCTTTATTTTTTCTTTGGGATTGTAGCTCATATCAATCTTTGCACGAGCCGATGTCTTGGGGCCCTTAATTTCAGAAATATCTATCGTTTGTACCTGCCCTTTGGAATCTAACGCGATCTTTCCCTTAATATCAAAATCAGGTTTTGATAAAGACACCAGCGGGATATCCTTGAGCTTATTTTTCTCAAAATTCAATCGGGCACTGACAATGCCTTCTGTTCCCTGCTTTTTCTTGAAGCCTAAAAATGAATAATCGATATCTGCACCTCGCAAATCCCCGTTTGCATCTATAATCATCGTTCCGTTCGGGTAAGATGTGATGGTTGCCTGCGCGGGGATAGAACCTTGGACAAAGGGAGCTTCCAGCGCCTTAAATTGCAGTCCCAATTTTTGTTTCAAATTATCATCAAAATTAAAACTTATCTGATAGCGGCTTTGGTAGTCCTTACGGCTGAAATTCTCATTCCATTTTAGGGTGACCGGAATTCCGTCGAAATTTGCAACACCATCAATCAACAGGCCTTGATTGTCTACTTTGAGGGCAAGAGTTTTGGCATCTATTGTTTTGTTCTCCATCAGCCCCTTGATGGAAACATCGCTCAGGGCGGCCTTGACATCTACTTTCACCTCATCGGGACGCAGGTTTTGTTTTAATTCAAACTCGAGCCCCAGGTCGGTCTCTGCACTGCCCTTGATATTATCAGGATTTATTCCCATTTCCGAGGTATACTGCAACGGAGGATTATCTATCAATTTCAAAATAGCCGGAATTGAACCAACCCCGTTTAGCTTTATAATTGCAAAATTATCATTCTTATTCAAATCATATAGTTCAACATAGCCACTGTTTAATATGACATCTGCCGATACACCTTTGTCAAAATTCATTTTTAATTTGTCTGCTGAGAACTCGACCTTGCCATAAATATCTGTCACTCTCGGCATGCCGGTCAAATAATCCAGCGATACGCCCGAGGCATAGGCGGTTCCCTGCAGGTTTTTAAAAACAATTTTCTTTTGTTTTGCATCATACCCAAAATCAAATCTGAAATTGGCATCTTCTATTGCACCGTCAAATAAGCTCTCTTTGCACCATTTCCATGCCTTGGTGGCAATATATTGCGGCCAATATCTGTACAAGTCGTTAGTGGCTAATTTTTGCGTTCCGGCTAGCAAACTTATTTTTAATTTTTCCGGTGAGGACTTTAATAAGAAATCCTTAAGTCCGCTTGCCTCCAACCCAAGCGTGGCTCGCTGCCCGTCTAATTCGACTTCTGCGTTTTTAATGCTCAATTCATCAAGGCCTCCGGCAATGTTGCCATTGAAAGTTAAGGCCTCAATATTATAATTTTCTTCCTCTTTGTCAGAAAAAGCCACATATCCCTGGCCGCCTTCAAAAGAAAATTTGATGTTTTCGATGGCGCTATCCAAACTTGCCAGCAAATTGTTGCGATTTTTGATAATCTCATCAACTTTTATCAGGGCATCTATCTCCCCGTTTAGGGGCATATCTACCTTATAGGGCAATATGTTAGCTTCCGAACTGGCCAATTCCAACAAATTGGCCGGAACCACATCAGAAAAATAAAATCTTAATGCTAATTTATTTGGCCCCGGACGGTATATTCCTTCCAATCCCAGAGATGACGGCGAATCATTGAACTTTAGTAATGCATTGACCTCCGTTTCCAACTGGGTAAAGCCTCTCTCAAAACGGTAATTTACGTCCGACAGCACCCATTTTTTGCCAAGATCAACCTCATGAAACTCCACTTCTGCACCGCTGATGTTTATGTCATTAATGTAGCTCTCCGGGTATGATTGATCTTCTGAATTAAACCGCTCCAAGAAATCTTCAAAGCCCTCAAAATAATATTCGAGTTTCTTCTCATTTACGCTTTCGGTCTTCTTCTTGTCTACGCCGTAGGTGGTAAAAATATAAACCTTCGGCTTATAGACATCTACCGAGCTTGGCGCCACAATCCCGTGTAACAGAGCTTTTATACTAAATGAAACCGAGGTCTTGGGTGCATTTACGATAATGGTTCCATCTGCCTTACGATAAACAACGTTGTTGGCGATAATCCGCAGAGGCTTTATGGAACGAACCAGCTCCAAATTAACCGAATCTAATGTGACCTGATATGCCGTATCGTCGTGATTTAAGGCTTTAATAATGTAGGGTTTTAAAAACGGAACAGTAATGGATCCTCTGTAAAGCTGCCAGATAAACATCAGCAGCATTACCAGGAATATAACACCGATATAATCAAAAACCTTGCGCAGGCGGTATGTTCTGTTATCTAGTTTTTTCATTGCTCTTCAGCCAGTTTATGATATCTCGGTAGTTTCTGTAATTATACAAATCATTATGTCCGGCACCTTTGTAGACAATCATCTTCTTGGGCTGGTTGGCTGCCTCAAACAACGCTTTGGCCCTTCTTACCGGCACTAGGGTATCGTCACTGCCGCCCATAATCAACAACGGAACGTTTAGCTCTTTTATTTTTTCAACATTATCGTATTTGTCTCGCATAATAACGCTTAGCGGCAGTGGAAAAGAGACTATATCTTTGACATCTTCGTACATACTGTCAAAAGGAACCTCCAGTATCAAACCTCTAACCGGCTTTTCTTTTGAAAAAACGTAGGCCGCGTGGGTGGCTGTATAAGACCCTAAAGACATTCCATACAGAACGATATCTTGATTTTCAAAACCTTTTTGCCGTAAATATCTGACCGCAGCTTCGGCATCTTGGTCTAAACCCTTTTGAGTGATTTTTCCTTCAACATCGCCAAAGCCTCTGTATTCGGGCAACATTGTTCCATAGCCGGCATCCGCCAAGGGGACTAATTTATGGTAAAATTTTTCTATGTTATAAGCATTGCCATGCATAAAAACAATTATCGGCATTCCCGGCTTGGGAGGTGTATACCAGCCATAAAGTTTGGTTCCGTCTTGAGCCTGATATTCAACTCTTTCGGCCTTATAGCC
This sequence comes from uncultured Alphaproteobacteria bacterium, assembly GCA_944392205.1. GTDB lineage: Bacteria > Pseudomonadota > Alphaproteobacteria > RF32 > CAG-239 > CAZU01. Next base: position 31,228 of record CALXVV010000023.1, read on the forward strand.
GTTGGCTTTTGCCACCTCCAACCTTGATGCTTGATTAGAGGGCTCGTAAAAGAATAACTGCGGACAAAAATAAACCACTCCGCAAAAGCCGACATATCCCAAGACAAATAGACCCAAAACTATTTTCAGCCACTTCTTAAGCATGCGTTTCGTTCCCCACCTTATCAGCCAAAGCCGCCGCCAAAAATAAATCTATATCTCCATCTAAAACGGCTTTGCAATCCGAAGTTTCAACCCCGGTGCGCAGATCTTTTACCATCTTATAGGGTTGCAGGACATATGAGCGAATCTGGTGTCCCCAGCCAATATCACTTAGCGAATCTCTTTGCTCTTCAGCGGCGGCCTCTCGCTTCTTTAGCTCTAATTCATATAGTCTGGCCTTGAGCATATTCCAAGCTGCCTCTCGGTTCTGAAATTGAGAACGCTGGTTTTGGCACTGGACCACAATTCCGGTCGGAATGTGCGTGATGCGCACGGCAGAATCGGTTTTGTTAATATGCTGTCCGCCGGCACCCGAGGCCCTGTACGTGTCTACTCGGCAATCTGCCTCATTGATGTTTATTTCTATCTCATCATCTATGACCGGGTAAACCCCGACAGAGGCAAAGCTGGTGTGGCGACGTGCATTGCTGTCAAACGGGGAAATTCTCACCAAACGATGTACGCCGCTTTCTGATTTGAGCCAACCATAGGCATTGTGCCCGCAAATCTTTATGGTCACCGATTTGATACCGGCAACCTCCCCTTCGGTTTCTTCTATATATTCAACCTTGTATTTGTGTGCCTCTGCCCAGCGGCAATACATTCTAAGCAGCATTTCTGCCCAATCTTGAGCTTCTGTGCCGCCGCTGCCGGCATGGACTTCCAAATATGCATCATTGGCATCAACCTCACCTGAGAGCAGAGCCTCCAACTCACCGTGTTTTACTTCTGCCTGCAAGCTCGTTAGCTGATTTATTACATCCGTGATGATGCTTTCATCGCCTTCTGCCTCCGCCAGCTCTGAAAGTTCCAACAAATCGTTTAAGGATTTTTGCATACGCTCAAAGTTACCAAGATTAAAATCGAGGTTATTTTTTTCGCTCATTAATTTTTTGGCGGCTGATGGATCATTCCACAAGTTGCCGTCCGATGTCAGAGAGGCTAACTCCTCTTGTCTTAAAAGGGCATTATCATAGTCAAAGCGACCTCCTCAGCAGCTGTAAGGACCGCTTGATATTTTCGCTTAATTCATAAATTTCTGATCGCATTATTATTTCTTTCAAACAAACTTAGCTTAAACTTAAACGCTCGGCTTTTTAAAAGCAAGTCTTTTTTATTTACAAGATATTAAACGCGTCTTGACTCTTTGGGGCAAAGAACTTAGCCTATGTTTTATAATTAACAGTACTGGGACGACAGAATGGCTATTAAATATAATATCACTCCAAAATATGTTGCCTGGAGAATCGAAAAAATTCTTTGCAATTTGGTTCCTTCAAAAAATTTAAGAAAAAAGCTTAAGGCCTCCATGCCCAGAAAATGGGATGTCATCAGCTTTTCTCCTCAAGATATGGAAAAATACCAGCAAATCCTTCAATCTTATCCAGATGTCTTAACCCCTGGAGAAACTTTGGAAATTGCTCTTAAGACACGCTCTTTTTCCAGAATTGGCGATGGCGAATTTAATACCATTGTCGGGAAAAGAAATTCTTTTAATGATGTGGACCAAAAACTTGCTTTACGCTTAAAAGAAATTTGTGAGAACGGCTCCGATGAGCATTGCTTGGTTTGTCTAAATAATTATAAGCTAGAAAAAGGACAAGGTGGCTATAAGTGGTTTTTGCATCATGGCACTCGCAATCTTGAAGATGTTTTGGCTCATGTCTCTTTCAAAAAAGAAAAATATGGCGATGCTTATTTTGTTATTCGCACGACTCAAAAGGATGGAGACTTACTTCAAGAAGGTATCAATCGCTTGAAGTCTTTGTGGAATGAGCAAAAGATCTTGATTGTGTGCAACAAAAAATCTCCTTTGATTCAGGATCCTCTTAATATCTTTGACGGCGTTTCTCAAAAAGAATTTTTATATATTCCGGACCGAAACGCTTTTGCTTCATACGATGAACTTGTTGAGGATATAAAAAAATATGATACCTCTTGGAGAGTTTATATGGAAGCCGGCGCTACAGCTTCTGTCTTAGCATGGGATCTCTCCCACCTTGGGTACCAAATGTTTGATATGGGAGATTTTTATAAACGAAGTTTGGCTATCCTTGAAAAATAATAATAAAAAAACACCGCCCAAATTATCGGCGGTGTTTTTTAGGCTTTCTTTAATACTCTGACCCTAGTTGTACTGTATCATTATCATCATTTTTGAATACAGGTACTTGCTCTTCTCCTTCCTCATCCGGACTGCCGATAATACGCTGATTGTTACCATCAAAGCTAAATTCCGGTTTTAGGGCTTCAATGATTACAGATTTATCATCCGGTTTTGCCGGGCGTCCCGTATCATGGTTAACACGCACCAGTTTGATGCCGGCCGGAATACGGAACGGAATATCCGGTTGGTTGGCCAGAGCCTCTTTCATGAACTCGTAGAAAATCGGCAAGGCAGACGCCGCTCCGGTTTCATAGCGCCCCAAGCTTCTGGGCTCATCAAAGCCAACATATACGGCAACAACCAGGTCAGGTGAAAATCCCACAAACCAAGAATCTTGGTTATCATTGGTGGTTCCTGTTTTGCCGGCTAAATGTCTGCCAATACTGCGCAAGCGAGAGCCGGTGCCATATTGGACGACACCTTCCAAAATGCTCACCATCTGGTAGGCACTTAAGGGATCCACGATTTGCTCACGATTATCTTCCAACTCCGGCAGAGGTTGATTTTCCCATTTTGCGACCTTGCATCCCTCGCAAGCTCTACGGTCATGGCGATAAACCGTTTTACCGTTGCGGTCTTGAATACGTTCAATCAGGTATGGCTCTGCCTTTTTGCCGCCGTTGACCATAATGCCATAGGCGGTGGCCATATTTATTACTCTGGTTTCTCCAGCTCCCAAGGACATGGACAGCAAATGCGGCAAGTGGTCATTAACCCCCATCTTTTTGGCGTATTTCGCAACCTTATCCATGCCGACATCTTGCGCCAGACGAACTGTCATTAGGTTTCTTGATTTCTCGATACCTTGGCGCAAAGTCATCAGCCCATAAAACTTTTTGGAATAGTTAACCGGCTTCCATTTCGGCAAACCAGGGCCTTGGTCTAAAACAAACGGCGCATCCAAAATCAAATCTGTCGGCGAATAACCATTATCAAGAGCCGTTAAATAAACAATCGGTTTGAAGGCGGACCCGGTTTGGCGCAGGGCCTGGGTGGCGCGGTTAAACTGTGATTTCTTAAATGAGTAGCCGCCGACCATGGCCAAAATCTTTCCCGTGTGAGGATCAATAGCTATTAGGCCGCCTTCGACATTGGGAACTTGGCGCAAATAGTAACTGTCTTTTGCAAGCTTTTTAGCTGCGGCCTCCTTTTCCGAAAGCTTCTCAACCAAAACTACATCCCCTTGATGCAGAACATCTTGCACTTTTTTGGGTTGATACCCTACTCCCTGTTTTTTTAGCGTCTTTCTGGCCCATTTGAGCAAGCTCATGGGAATGACGCCTTTATCACCATCAACGGTTTCTATTTTGGCCTCTGCATCGGAAACACTCGTGACGACAGCTTTTATCCAACTATTCTCCCTGCCTGCCGGAGCCTCTACCTTTTTCAAGGCTTCCTGATAATTCCCTTCCAGTGAAATATTGGTGATGGGCCCGCGCCAGCCGTGGCGTGTATCATAATTTCTCAACTCTGTCTCAAAGGCTTTGGTGGCAATTTGCTGTAATCTCGGGTCCAAGGTGGTGCGAATCAGTAATCCGCCTTCATACAAGGCATCTTCACCAAAACTACGGTTAACCCGACGCCTTACCTCCTCGCTGAAATATTCGGCGTCTTTTACAAATTCTCCCCGCCGCTCAATCACCTCAAGAGGTTTTGACTTGGCTTCTTCCCCGTCTTTTTCGCTGACATAGCCGTCTTCTACCATGCGGTCTATTACCCAATTGCGGCGTCCGACTGCTGCTGCATATTTGGTTCTGGGATTGTAGTTATTGGGACCTTTGGGCAAAGCGGCCAAATAAGCGGCCTCCTCTATTGAAAGCTCATCTAACGATTTACCAAAATAATTCAAAGCGGCTGCGGCCACGCCATAAGAACGGTTGCCCAGATAAATCTCGTTTAAGTATAATTCCAAAATATGCTGTTTGGTAAAGGCCTGTTCCATACGCATGGCAAGAAGTGCCTCTTTTATCTTGCGCTTATAGGAAAGCTCTGAAGAAAGCAAAAAGTTCTTGGCTACCTGCTGGGTGATGGTGGAAGCGCCGGCCGGACGTCTGCCGCTGCCTATGTTTTTCAGGTTATCCGCAAAGGCTCTGACAATCCCTATCGGGTCCACTCCGAAATGGCTGTAAAACTTTTTATCCTCGGCGGCAATGAAAGCATTTTTTACCAGAGGCGGAATTTTTTCTTCCGGCACAAACAAGCGTTTCTCTGCGGCGTATTCCATCATCAGCTGTCCGTCACCGGCGTATAATCTGGTGGTGACAGACGGTTCATATTTGGCCAGTTGCAGATAATCTGGCAACTCCTGCGACATCTGCCATACGGAAGTGATGACCAGTACCAATGCAATAACCGCAAAGAAGAAAAATGTGCTTAACAGAGATGACAGAGTTTTAAACATGGTAGACCTAGAAAAATTTATCAGAAACAAGACGTTTGTGCTGTTCATTAATATATAAAAAAATTATTTGAGTCAAACACTAAAACACAGAAGCGTGTTCCATGTTGTCAAAATATTTATCGATGGCTTTTGAGGCAGAAATTGCCAATTTTTTGCGGTAGGATTTTTGCTTTAACAATTTTTCCTCCTGACGATTGGAAAGATACCCCAACTCCATCAAAACAGAAGGAACGTCCGGGGCTTTCAAAACCGCAAAACCGGCAAAGCGGTGCGTGTTGTCCAATGTGTGAGTAGATTTGCGCATTTCTTGAACCATGAAAGTGGCAAACTCTGAAGAGCGGTTCAGGGTTTCTCTTTGAGCTAAATTCAGCAAAACATCAGACACCTCTTTTGAGTGCTCGGCAAAATTCAGGCCGGCGACAATATCTGCTTTGTTTTCTTTTTCAGCCAAGGCGGCAGCCTCTTTGTCGGAGGCTTTTTCCGAGAGCGTATAAACCGACAAACCCGTTGCTCTTTTGTTGGCGGCACTATCTGCGTGAATAGACAAGAATAAGTCCGCCTCATAGCGTCTGGCTATCTTTACTCTATCGCGCAGGGGAATAAAGACATCGCGGTTGCGGGTCAAGTAAACCTTATAGTTACTGTCTTTTTCCAAGACTTCCTTGAGCTCTCTGGCCATTGCCAGGGTTATATTCTTCTCGTAGGCGCCGGAAACGCCGATGGCTCCCGGATCAACTCCTCCGTGGCCGGGATCCAAGACAATAACTTTTTTGCTTTTACTCTGGGAAATGGATGCTTTTGATGATGATACGTTTTTCACCGAGGTTTTGTTGCTGTCGTAAGAATCGTTGCTAAAAGCATGATCATTGCCGACATGGGCGGCAAACTCCCGCTCCGTTGCCACTTCCAAATCAATCACAAATCGCCAACTGAATTTGCTTTGCGGAGCTAACATAAATGCTTTTTTGACGATGGCCGGCTTTTGCAAATCAAAAACCACTCTAACTCCATCAACTCCCGTGGTACCCAGACGAACAGAAGAGACAAAGCTGTTGGGTTCACACCCTTTTTCAACCTGAGGACTAACCTCTATATTTTGAGTATCCACCACTAAACGATTGGGATCTTTAAGCAGAAAAACTTTATAGTCAAACTTCGAATCGGCGTCAAAAACTATTCTTACCGTGCCGATGCCCTGACCAATGCGCAGTCCCGAAATTTGCCCGGCCACGGCTTGCCCAATATTCCAAAACAAAACCGCTGCACAAATAAATATCGGCAGTATACAAGATCGAAATGTTTGAAATATCCGAAACATCTTTGTTTATAGCACTCTTTGACTCATAAATTTGATTTTAACTATACACGATACTTCTTACCAATCTCTTAAAAACATAAAAATATGCGCTGATGTTATTTTTATTGTTGTGTTTTAAAACAAAACGTATATTCTGATGGAAGATTTGTCGGAATCTATGTATCGGATGCGTCCTTTTTATTCGTATAAAGACAAAATTGCAAGGGCAAAATCTGGTACCGCCACCTCATCATCAGGATAGGACGGCTCTCCGGCAAATACATGTAAGCAAATTTTTGCTGGACGGGTTTTGGGCGTGGGGCTCAATAATCAATAAGAAAAAATTTTAACCCCTGCGCAAATTAAAGAGTTTAGAAAATTGAAATTGTTTTTGATTTTTAAATTGCAGACTATTGGACCTGAAAAAATATCAGGGTAGTTGTGTTTGTCTTTAAGTTCCCTCCAGCTTGGTAAAATATTTGAGCTTATGCTTTATGGCATAAGCAAGAGCGGAGATTATTAATGACTAAAAGAATGTTGATTGATGCCACCCAACCTGAAGAAACCCGCGTGGTTGTATTGGATGGCAATAAGTTGGAAGATGTTGAGTTTGAAACAACCCACCGCAAACAAATAAAAGGTAATATTTATCTCGGAAAAGTTATGCGAGTGGAGCCTTCTCTCCAGGCTTGTTTTATTGACTACGGCGGAAACCGCCACGGATTTATGGCTTTTGGCGAAATTCATCCCGATTACTACAATGTTTCGGAAGAGGAATTGGCCGCTGTCGATAAGGAAGTTGATGAAATCATCGAGAACAAAAAGCAAGCCATCAAAGAGCGTGAGGCCGAAAGAGAGCGTATCCGCAAAGAAAAAGCTGCCGCCAGAGAAGCGCGCTTGGCTGCAGAGGCCGAAAAGGCACGCCAGGCTGCGGAAGCTGAAGCTCAAGCTACGGCTGAGCCTGCGGAAAATCCGCAAATTGAATCCCCTACTTCGCTCAAAGAAGGAAATGCAGAGCCGATTGCTGAGCCTGTTGCTGAGCCCACATCTGAAAAAGTTGTTGAATCCGGTGCTGCCGCAGAGACTTCAGAGGCTGAGGCGCAAGGTGCGGCCGAGACATCTGCACCCGAAGAGGCGGAGAACAATAAAAAACATCCGCAGAAAAAACGCTTGATAAAAAAGAGAATCCGCAAACAAGAAGAGGCCAGAAAAGAGCTGGAAGCGGCTGCTCAGAAGGTGGCAGAGGAAAAGCTGGCGGAAAGCAAGGAAGAAGAAAAGGCCGATGCCCCTCTTAAGGTGTTGACCGAAGATGCCGGTTGTGAAGCCCCTTCCATCAGCGAGGAAATTGAGGAAAAAGAAGAAAAGCCGCAAAATCTGGTTGATGATGACATGGATATTGATGATGACGATGATGCCGAGATGGATTTTGAACTCCAACGCAAGCTCATCCGCGCTCGCAAGTTATTCCACCGTCATAAAATTCAAGATGTCATCAAAGAAGGGCAAATTCTTTTGGTGCAGGTTGTTAAAGAAGAGCGCGGCAACAAAGGTGCTGCTCTCACAACTTATCTTTCTTTGGCCGGGCGCTATTGCGTCTTGATGCCTAACCGCATCAAGAGCGGCGGTGTTTCCCGCAAGATTACCAATGCCGCTGACCGCAACCGTCTAAAAGGTATTGTCCGCGAACTGCCGTTGACGGCTGATATGTCTATCATTGTCCGCACCGCCGGTGAAGAGAAGCCAAAGGCCGAAATTGTGCGTGACTACAACTATCTTATCCGCACCTGGAACCAAATCAGGCTTGATTCGCTTAAGACCAAAGCCCCGGCCCTTATTCATGAGGAAGGGAATCTGATTAAGCGTGCACTCCGCGATATTTACAGCAAGGACACCTCTGAGATTATCGTCGCCGGAGAAGAGGCTTATAAATCGGCCAGGGATTTCCTGCGCATTTTGTCACCGCACAATTTGAAAAAAATTAAAAGCTACCGCCAGAGCGATATGCCTTTGTTCCAACGTTTTCAGGTTGAAGGGCAGCTCGATAAATTGCACGACACCAACGCACAATTGGAATCGGGTGGATATTTGGTTATCAACCCGACAGAGGCTCTCGTTTCCATTGATGTAAACTCCGGACGCGCCACCAAAGAAAAAGATTTGGAAGAAACCGCGCTCAAGACCAACTTGGAAGCTTGTGATGAGATTGCTCGTCAGCTTAGGATGCGCAACTTGGCCGGCTTGGTTGTGATTGACTTTATTGATATGGATGAGCCTGCCAACAACCATGCGGTTGAAAAACGTATGAAAGAGGCCTTGAAAAAAGATCGTTCTCGTATTCAGGTCGGCAAGATGAGCATGTTTGGTTTGCTTGAGCTTTCTCGCCAGAGAATGCATTCTTCTTTCTTTGAGAGCAATTATCAGACTTGCCCACAC